>NZ_JBUZRD010000001.1:0-996397 GCF_055407145.1 Pseudomonas sp. c313
TGGAACCACCTGATCCCATCCCGAACTCAGTAGTGAAACGATGCATCGCCGATGGTAGTGTGGGGTTTCCCCATGTGAGAGTAGGTCATCGTCAAGATTAAATTCCGAAACCCCATTTGCGAAAGCAGATGGGGTTTTGTTTTGGGCGCTCGAAAAGTATGAGCGAGCGCGCCGGGAGCAAGCTCGATCCTAGAGTTGAAGCCCCGACAAATTTGCACAGTTATTTCTGAAGCAGAACACTAGAATAGGCACCTAACCTTTTTTAGAGTTCGAGCCCTATATGCCGGATCCGGTTGATACCCTCAAGGTGTCAGACTTACCGCTGGACGACCTGGTGGCATGCCATGAGTGTGACTTGCTGATGCGCAAGCCAGAGCTTACCCGTGGTGAGAAAGCCTTATGCCCGCGTTGTGGTTATGAGCTGTACGCCCATCGGCACAATGTCGTCGAGCGTAGCCTCGCCTTGGTGATCGCGGCTCTGCTGTTGTACGTCCCGGCGAACTTTTTACCCATCATGCAGCTCAATCTACTCGGGCAGTCCTCGCAGGACACGGTGTGGAGCGGCGTTGTCGCCCTGTTCAACACCGGGATGCAAGGCGTCGCCGTGGTGGTTTTCCTCTGCAGCATGGGCATTCCATTGCTCAAACTCATCTGCCAATTGGCGGTATTGCTGAGCATTCGTTGGAACGTCGGCCGCAGCTACGGCTTGCTGTTCTATCGCATTTATCACCATTTGCGGGACTGGGGAATGCTTGAGGTCTACCTGATGGGTGTGCTGGTGGCAATCGTAAAGCTGGCCGATATGGCTTCCATCGCCGTAGGCTTGGGTTTGGCCTGTTTTGTCGGTCTGTTAATGGTCCAGGTGCTGCTGGAGGTGGTGATGTCACCTCACCAGATCTGGCAGGCGTTGTCAGGAGAGGATGCTCATGCGGGCGATTGATGCGGGCATTCTGATTTGTACCGAGTGTCACGAGCTGAACAAGCAAGCCCCGGACACTGACGAGCAAACCTGCAGCCGTTGCGGTGCATTGGTCCATGCTCGTCGTCCGAACAGCCTGATGCGTACTTGGGCCTTATTGATCACTGCGGCCATTTTGTACATCCCCGCCAACCTGCTGCCGATCATGACCGTCAGCTCCCTGGGGCAGGGCGATCCGAGCACCATCATGTCCGGGGTGATCCAACTGGTGCAGCACGGGATGTTCCCTATCGCTGCCGTAGTCTTTATCGCCAGTATCCTGGTGCCAACGTTCAAACTGGTGGGTATCGCTTTACTGCTGTTCTCGGTGCAACGCCATCAGCCGCTTTCTGCGCGACAACGCATTATCATGTACCGCTTTATCGAATTCATTGGCCGTTGGTCCATGCTGGATATCTTCGTGATCGCCATCCTGGTGGCGGTCGTAAACTTTGGGCGACTTGCCAGTGTCGAGGCTAATCTCGGCGCTGTGGCTTTCGCCAGTGTGGTGATTTTGACGATGCTTGCCGCAGTAACTTTCGATCCCCGACTGATTTGGGATAACACGGAGTCGGACGACGACCATGACTGATTTGCCTAAGGCTAAAACCCGCCCAGCTTCGAACTGGTCGGCCATTTGGGTGCTGCCCCTGATTGCACTGGTGATCGGCGGCTGGCTGGGATGGCGTGCTTATAACCAGACGGGCATCGAGATCCAGGTTCGCTTTGAAAGCGGCGAAGGCATCCAGGTCAACAAGACCGAAGTGGTCTACAAAGGCATGCCTGTGGGCAAGGTCAAAACCCTGGCCCTGGATGATGAAGGCAGTAACCGCGGGGTGATTGCTACCATCGAGATGAACAAGGATGTGGAGCAATACCTCAAGACCAACACCCGCTTCTGGCTGGTCAAACCCAGCGTCAGCCTGGCCGGAATTACCGGCCTGGAGACACTGGTCTCGGGTAATTACATTGCTGCCAGCCCCGGCGATGGCGAGTCCTCGCGCAAGTTCAAGGCGCTTTCCGAAGAGCCTCCACTCTCTGATGCCAAGCCCGGCCTGCACCTGACCATCAAGGCCGAACGCCTCGGTTCGCTTAACCGGGGCAGCCCGGTGTTCTATAAACAGATCCAGGTGGGCCAGGTCAAAAGTTACCTGCTCTCCGAAGACCAGAGTACCGTTGAGGTTAAGGTCTACATCGAGCCGACCTACGCCAATCTGGTGCGCAAACATACGCGTTTCTGGAACGCCAGTGGCATCAGCATTGATGCCAACCTGTCCGGAGTCAAAGTGCGCAGCGAGTCCCTGGCCAGCATCGTCGCCGGCGGTATCGCCTTCGCCACGCCAGAGAATCGCAAGGACAGCCCACCCACCGATCCAAGCCTGCCGTTCCGGCTGTACGAAGACTTTGACGCGGCCGCCGCCGGTATCCGGGTCAAGGTCAAACTCAGCGACTTCGAAGGCCTGCAGGCCGGCCGTACACCGGTGATGTACAAAGGCATCCAGGTCGGCAGCTTGAAGACCTTGAAGGTCGACCCAGACCTGTCCAGCGCCAGCGCCGAACTGACCCTCGATCCATTGGCCGAAGACTATCTGGTCCAGGGCACTCAGTTCTGGGTGGTCAAGCCCTCCATTTCCCTGGCTGGCATTACTGGTCTGGAAGCCCTTGTAAAGGGTAACTACATCGCCATCCGCCCCGGCGATAAAGGCACTGCCCCCCAGCGTGAGTTCGAGGCCCGGCCCAAGCCTCCCCCGTTGGACCTGCGTTCCCCAGGCTTGCACATGGTGCTGTTCACCGACAGCCTCGGCTCCCTGGAGGTCGGCAGTCCGATTCTCTACAAGCAGGTCAAGGTCGGTTCGGTACAGAGCTATCAATTCTCCCGCAAGCGCAAGCAACTGGTGATCGGTATCCATATCGAGAAGGAATACGAAGGCCTGGTCAACGGTTCTACCCGATTCTGGAATGCCAGCGGCGTCACGCTCACCGGCGGGCTGACCGGCGGCATCCAAGTCAAGAGTGAATCCCTGCAGAGTCTAATGGCCGGCGGTATCGCCTTCGAGACGCCAGAGCAGAACGTACCACTGAAAAAACGCATCCCACGTTTCCGCCTGTTCCCGGATCACGACGCTGCCAATCAAAAGGGCACGCTGGTGACCATCAAGGTTGACCGTGCCGATGGTTTGCGCAGTGGCACGCCGGTTCGCTTCAAGGGTCTGGACGTGGGCAAGATTGAAAGCGTCGACCTGAGCGCCGATATGCAGTCCGTGATGCTCAGCGCACGTATCACCGAAGTGCCGGAACGTATTGCTCGCGTTGGCAGCCAGTTCTGGGTGGTCAAGCCTGAACTGGGCTTGATGAAGACGTCCAATCTGGAAACCCTGGTGACGGGCCAGTACATTGAGGTGCAACCTGCGGCGAAAAGCGCTGGCCCACAAAAGAGCTTTGTCGCCCTGGCCCAACCGCCTGAGGCTACCCAACAGGAAGCCGGCTTGAGCCTGGTGCTCAGTGCTGCCCGCCGTGGATCGTTGAAAGTCGGTGTGCCGGTGACCTACCGTGAAGTCACCGTGGGCAAGGTCACCGGTTACGAGCTGGGCCAGACCGCTGACCGCGTGCTGATCCATATCTTGATCGAACCCAAGTACGCCCCACTGGTACGCACAGGCAGTCGGTTCTGGAACAGCAGCGGCTTCGGTGTCGACTTCGGCCTGTTCAAGGGCGCGACGGTACGCACCGAGTCCCTGGAGACCCTGATCCAGGGCGGCATCGCCTTTGCCACGCCAGACGGTGAACGCATGGGCAATGCAGCACGTCCCGAGCAGACCTTCCCGTTGTTCGACAAGTTCGAAGACGAGTGGCTAATCTGGGCACCGAAGATTCCTCTGGGTAAATAAACCCAAGCCCATAAAAAAGGCCGCGATCCATTGGATCGTGGCCTTTTTTGCTTTTAGTGCAGCCGATCAGACCTCATCCAACTCCGGCTCGTCCGCCTGCACCCTCACTGTCGCCTTCACTGCGTCGTGACGGCGAATGTACTTCCAGTCCGCCTCATCAATGTAAATCCCGTTCGGCCCGCTGCCGCCTTCCAGGTCAATCGCCACCTGGGCGGAAACCTGTGGCTTCACACTGGCCAGAATCGGCACGAAGCCCAGCTGCAAGCTGGTTTCCAGCAGCGCCGCCTGGTTCTTCTCGTCGATGTCTGCTGCCTCATCGAGGTAATACGGCAAGCGCACGCGCCCGGCCTGGTCGCGATCCATCAAGTGCAGCAACAAGTACATGTTGGTTAGCGCCTTGATGGTCATGGTGGTGCCGTTGGAGGCGGCGCCATCGATGTCGGTGTGAATCACCGGCTGACCGTTGACCTTGGTGATCTCAAACGCCAGCTCAAACAGATCCTTGAGGCCCAACTGGTTATGGTTGGCGGCTACCAGACGTGCCAGGTACTCCTTGGCCTCTTCGTTCTTGTTGTCCTGCTCGGCGCTCTGGCTCAAGTCGAACACCGACAGGGTTTCGCCTTCTTCATACTGACCGGCACTGTGGATGATCTGGTCGATATGCTTGAGGGCTTCCTTGTTCGGCGCCAGCACGATGCGGAAGCTTTGCAGGTTGGAGACCTGGCGCTTGTTGATCTCGCGGTTGAACAGCGCCAACTGGTGCTCAAGGCTGTCGTAGTCGCTGCGGATGTTGCGCAGGGTCCGCGCGATATCGGTGACCGCAGCACGTCGCGCCTTGCCCAGGGTCAGGGCTTCGTCGGTACGGTGTGCGTAAGCGTTGATCAGCAGATGCAGACGACGCTCAACGTCATCCTCACTGTCGAATTTGGCCACGCCCTTGAGGCGCACCTGGGCGTACAGCGCTTCGATCTGGCCATCGCCGCGCAGCAAACCCTGCCAGCTGTCCTGATAGTCATTGAGCAGCGCCAGCAAGTTATCCATTGAATCGTCGACCGGGTCCATAAACGGCGTGCCAAACGGCAAGTCCGCTGGCAACAGCTGGCGACGACGCAAGGCGTCATCCAGCGTGCGCTGCTTGGCTTCCATGTCACCGATCTGGCGACCCACCAGTTGCAGCTTGGCCGACAGTTGCTGGACGCGTTCGGTAAAGGCATCGCTGGAGCGTTTCAGTTCGTCTTGCGCTGCTTCCATCTGCGCCAGGTTTTCCAGCTTCTCGCCTTCCTCGGCGCTCAGGGTTTGCGCGCGGCGGAAGTCTTCCAAGGCTTTCTGCGCATCCAGCACCTGTTGGTACAGTGCCTCGGTCTGGGTCTTGCTCGCCGCGCGGTCGGAGGTCACGGCTTGCTGGGTTTTCAGTTGCTTGAGTTCTTTTTCCAGGCGCTCTTTCTGGTCGCGCAGTGCCGCGCGGTCAGCCAGGGCTTGCAACGCCGGCGGCTCGATGTGTGAGATGTCGATGGACAGCCCCGGCACTTCAAAGCGCTCGCCCTTGAAGCCATTGAGGATCAGCTCCAGGGATTTGACCCACTGACCGTCGTCGTCCAGGGCAATGCCATGCTCACCCAATGGCAAGCTGAACAACGAGCAGTTGAACAGGCGCATCAGGCGCTCGACATCCTGCTGGGAGAATTCTTCCCGCAGTTTGGCGTAGCTGTTGTTGTCGGCGTGATCGAGTTGTTGCTTGACCGACTTCAGGCGTTTTTCCAGGTCCCGCAGACGCTCATCCAGGTCCTCGGCGCTGAACTGGCGCGACTGCGCAAGGGCCCCTGCCAGCTCATCGTGAGCATCCTTGGCCGCGAGCAGTTGCTGTTCCAATACCTTGACGTCATCCACCAGGGCAAAGCGATGCTTGAGCACCGATAACTCACCCAGCCAACGCTGAAGGCCGCTGATTTCCCGCTCCAGGCGCATCAGTTCCTGGGTGCCACCACGCTGGTCGTTCTGCAGCGAATCTTGTTCGTTGCGGTAGTGCTCGGCCTGGATCGTCAGTTCTTCCTTGCGAGCACCGGCGTAGTCCGACCAAGTGCCCAGCAACGAATCCAGCAGTGGCGACAGGCGGTGCAGCTTGCCGCGCAAGATGTCACGGTGCTTCACGCCATTGGCCAGAGCTTCCACCAGAGGACCAGCCGCCACCAGGGCGTTGTAGTCCTGCTCCATGCGTCTCACATCACGGAATGCCTCTTCGCACGCCGCGATGTAATCGACACTGCCGGAACGCAGGCTGTGTTCGAAGGCATCGAGGAACAGCTGCTTAAGCTTGGCCGCAGTGATTTCGCGCATATGCAGCAGATTAATAAACAACGCCCGGAAGGTCTTCAGGCTCTGCTCGCTGGTAGAGCGCAACGGGATCAGCGTCAGGTCCAGCGGAATAGACGTGTGGCCACCTACCAGCAAACGACGCAGCTCATCGGGCTTGAGTTCATAGGCTTTCAAGCCTTCACGCTCAAGGTTGGTGAATAGCTCTTTCTGGCGCAGGCAAGTATCGTTTTTCTGGTAGTGGGCCAGGTCCAGCTTGCCGGCGTAGGCAAAGAACTGGTGACCGAAACCACCCCCCGGGCCGCGACCGACCACGCCGATCACATGTGGGCCGTGTGGTAGCGACACTTCCACCAGGATGTAGCTGGTGTCGGTAGCAAAGTAGAAACGCCGGGATTGCTCCAGGGTGTACTTGCCGAAACTCATGTCCGACATGCGCGCCAGGATCGGGAACTGCAAGGCGTTGATCGAAGCCGATTTACCCAGGTTGTTCGCGCCGTACACCGACAGCGGCTCTTCCAGCGGGAACAAGCCCAGGCTGTAACCGGCGGTATTCAAGAGGGCGAAGCGGCGAATGCCGTAGCGTTCCTTGCTCATGCATCGGTCTCCTGTTCTTCGGCAATGGCGCGGGCCATGGCGTCTTCTTCGCTGTCGTCGGCGAAGTCACTAAGGTCCAGCGGATCATTGGTCTTCAGCAACTTTTCGTCGCTGTCCTCGTCGATCAACACCGGAGCGGGTAACGGCAACACGCTATGCAAGCTGGCCGCCAAATCGCGGTCCTGCTGCACGGACAGGCACACATCGAGGAATCGATGCATCGGCGGCAGGAAGCGGTAGATACCGTTCTCCTCACTGGCGAAACCGAGCTGCGTCATGCGGCGCATGATTTTTTCTTCCAGCTCTTCCTGGGTCTGCACTTCGGCCTGGATAAACAGGTCGCGGTACTTTTCCAGCAACGACGGCAGCTCATCACGGCCCAGGCTGCCACCGTCGAGCACCGCAATCGGGTCGCGACCCTGGTCGGCCAGGTGCTCGACGATGATGAAGGTGAACAGTGCCAGGCGCTGGGCGGTCTTGTTGACCTGCGCGGCGGCGACGGCGGTGTCCGGGACGAAGTAATAGAAACCACGGGTATCGCATACCAGCTCAAAGCCCAGGGCCTTGAACAGCGTGCGGTACTGGTCCTGGAAGTTCGACAGTTGCGCGTACAGCTCCGGGTCGCGGCGGCTGACGTGGTACCCCTTGAACAGCTCGCGAAAGATCGGCGCCAGCTGGGACAGTTCGGATAGATCAAGTTGCATGCTGAGTACTTGCATAAGGGGTGCTCGCAGAATTCTCGGTCGCATCAGGCGTGGCCGGGAGCAGGGCGAATGAGCGCAGGCTGACCTGGTGCTCGTGAGTGTGGTAATCCTGGCGTTCCAGACGTTCGCGCTTGAAGCGTTTCTCCCGCGACAGGCGTGAGAACCAGTACAGCAACTCGTCGGTCGCGCCGTCCGGTTCCTGCTCCAGCAGCCAGGTCATCAGGTCCGGCATAGGCAGGGCATCTTCGCAGCGCTCCAGCATTTCCTTGACCGTGCGCGGTGCGCGAGGGGCTTCTCCCTTGTGGGATTTGTGTGCCTTGGGGAAGCGCGCGGGTTTGGGTTCGAAGTTCGCCAGAGCGTAGACATAAGCCTCGACCTGGCTAGCACTGCCGAGAAAGGTGCTTTGCGGCCGGGTAAACATTGGCATCGCCGCTTGCGGCACCGCGTCCAGGCCCTTGCGGCGAATCGCCGACAAGGCCAGCGCGGCGCCACGGGTTACTGCGTTGTGCCGGCGGGCTTCTTCGCGCAGCGGCAGCAGTAATTCGCGGGCATGACGCAAGGTCAGTTGGGCGCTGGTTTGCATCTCGAGGATGCGCGCGTGGGTGCGCAGCAGCATGTCATCGTCCACCAGGTGGCCGAGGCGCTGCTGCTCAGTGAGCATGCGCAGCAGCACGTTTTCCACCTTGCGCACGCCTTGTTCGAAGGCACCGTCGGCGTTCACCAGTTGGATCATCGGTTCTACGTATTCGTCCCAGGTCGCCAGCACTTCGGCATAACGCTGGCGCAACGGGATCTGCCGGTCGCTGGTTTTGGCCCGATCGGCCACGGCGGCGAGGGCCTGTTCGTCGTTGGCGAGCTTTTTCAGCACGTCGCGCACGCGCATGTCCAGCAACCGCAGCTGCCGGGCCAGGTCGTGGCCGTCACGGATATCGAAGGCGTCCTGGATATAACCGGCCAGGCGCTCAAGGTGGCGCAGGTAGGCTTCGATTTCCAGGCACAGGCCTAGCCGGTGCTCCTTGCGAAGATAGGCGAGGAAGTCGTGGATCTGCGCGTTGAGTTCGAAACGGTTCGGGCTCTTGGCGACAGGCACCAGGATATCCAGGCGAATCCACACGTCCAGCAGGCTGGTGATGTCCTGGGGCGTGCTGTCCAGTTGTTGGGCGGCCAGTTGTGCGCGCAGTTCGGCGAGGCTCAGGGTGCCTTGGTCGAAGTGTTCGCACAGAGGCTCAAGCAGGGCCCAGTGTTCGGCGAGGGCGCGCAAGACGCGCTTGGGTTCGATCATCGGAATGGCCAGCTGGTTGGCGATTAAAAGCAGCGATTGTACTGCATCCAAGGTGGGATTTATCCACAGCCGGTCAGGGTGCTCCTGGATGGGCTTTAAACGCATCAACGGTGGGCGATCTTCGTCGAAGGGCGGTAGAATCACCGTTCTTTAGTTATCCACAAGTGGCCGACCTTTGCTTATCGAGTCCCGACGTCGCGCTTACTTGACCGCCATGCAGGTGGTCAACTGGCTGCCACGCACCGAATTGCCCTTTGCCGCGCCTTCGCGGCCCGAGCTGTTGCAAGCGCTGGAACCTTACGAGCCTTTCGAGTCGTCTGGCGAGGAGGCGGCTGCGCCTGTAGCGGTGGTCAAACCTGCGGTTGAAGCGGTTGTTCGGCCGACAGAGCGGGTCAAGGTCGAAGTACCGCGTCGGTCGCCCGTTGCCAAACCGGTGATTGCAGAGCAGGCAGCCCCCGTGGTCAAGGCCCCGGTGGTGCTACCGCCGCGTTTTTCCCTGCAGTTGCTAAGAGCTGGACGCTGCCTGGTGCTGGTGGAATTGCCCACCGGCGAGCGCTTCCAGACGCGCGATCCGGCGTATCTGCTGCTCAAGGACATGCTACGCGCCGCCGGCCTGCCGGACAGCCCGCAGATCGTCGGCGACCCGGTGCGCTGGCCGCTGCTGGTACGAGGCACTATGGACCAAGGCCCGGAAGCGGCCCGGGACTTTGTCCAAGGCTTTGTCTCGGCCCGCCTGGAAGACGAACCCTGCGTCTGCCTGTGGCTGATCGGCCTGCCAGCCGTGCGTTTTGCCGGCGAGGCCAATGCCGAGTCCTGGTACCGCGAACTGCAGGTCGAAGGCCTCGGTTCAGTCTGGGCCCTGCCGGGCCTGGAATTATTAATGGAAGAGCCACAGCGTAAGGCTGATGTCTGGCAAGCCATGCGCCGGCTGATGGCGCGCTGGAAAAGTACCGATGAGTGAGGCTTTATCTTTCCGCCCGATGACCGAGGCGGACCTCGATGCTGTGCTGAAGATCGAATACGCAGCCTTCAGCCACCCCTGGACTCGCGGGATTTTTCTCGACGGACTGGGCAAGTACCAGATCTGGCTAATGTTTGAGGGTGAGCAACAGGTAGGGCATGGCGTGGTGCAGCTCATCCTCGATGAAGCGCACCTGCTGAACATCACCGTCAAGCCGGAAAACCAGGGCCGTGGCCTGGGCTTGAGCCTGTTGGAGCATTTGATGTCACGCGCCTACGAGGCCAAGGCGCGCGAGTGCTTCCTGGAAGTACGTGACAGCAATACCGGGGCGTTTCGCCTGTATGAGCGCTATGGCTTTAATGAAATCGGCCGGCGTCGGGATTACTATCCGGCTGTAGGCGGACGCGAGGATGCAGTCGTCATGGCCTGCACCTTGGTGGACTGAGTATAAAACTCATGTGGAAGCGAGCTTGCTCGCTCCCATAGTTAGAACCGCGTTGCTTCAGCGATTGCCATCCACCGGGTCCCGCTCCGCCATCTCCGCCTCATCCAGACCATTTCCGCCACCAATATCATCCTCATCAACGATGCTCAGGTCCCAATCCGCCGGCTCACCTTCCCCGGCTTCATGGGCATCGCGCGCACCATCTTCACGGATCAGCGTTTCTGGGCTCATATCGTCATCGGTCGCCTCATGATCGGCGGTCGAAGCTCCGGTCATCCCGGCTTCTCGCACCCGCTGCTCGGGCATCAAGTGTTCGCGTTCACCCTGCGGGATCTCATTGCCAATTTCCGCCGTCGGCTCCTCCTCATCAAAGTCCAGCTCCCGCATCGAGCCCATGCGGTCTTCGTTGTCATCAATCGGCTCCGGTTGAGTGGCGCCGAAAGGACGTCGTGATTCAGTCATGGCTATTCCTCATAATGTGGGGCTTATAGTGTGTGGACAGGCGCGGCCCTTTAAGATTCAAGGTATTTTCCGTTCGACTATCTGCGTCCTGGGCGTGACCCCGATGGGTGGTCGTCTGTCAAAGCTGCGCATGATTCCTGAGGCTGACCTGATGAACGAACTACAAGACCTGATTGATAACAATGAACGCTGGGCGGATGCGATCAAACAGGAAGATCCGGAATTCTTCGCCAAGCTCGCCCGTCAGCAAACCCCGGAATATCTGTGGATTGGCTGTTCGGACGCCCGAGTACCTGCCAACGAGATCGTCGGCATGTTGCCTGGCGACCTGTTTGTACACCGTAACGTGGCCAATGTGGTGCTGCACACCGACCTTAACTGCCTCTCGGTGATTCAGTACGCCGTTGACGTCCTCAAGGTCAAGCACATCCTGGTCACCGGCCACTATGGCTGCGGTGGTGTGCGCGCCTCGATGCAGGATCGCCAGCTCGGTCTGATTGACGGCTGGCTGCGCTCAATCCGCGACCTTTACTACGAAAACCGCGAAGTACTGGGCCAATTGCCTACGGAAGAAGAGCGGGTCGACCGCCTCTGTGAGCTGAACGTGATCCAGCAAGTGGCCAACGTCGGCCACACCAGCATTGTGCAAAACGCCTGGCACCGTGGGCAGAGCCTGTCGATCCACGGCTGCATCTACGGGATCAAGGACGGTCGCTGGAAAAGCCTGAACGCCACCATCAGCGGCTTTGAGCAGTTGCCGCCGCAGTACCGTTTGCGTCCGGTAGGCGCCGTTTAAGGGCTTTTACGTTTGCGCCACTGTTCCATGAACAGCTGGCCTTCAGCGTTCAGCGGCTCCTTTATACCGGTGATCCAGCTCCGGCAGTTGCCGGCGCTGCAACGGCAAGGGAACTGCTGAAACAACACGTCCTCAGTGCTGGCGTAATCCATGGTCAGGAGGGTTCCGGCGGGGATGGCCTGGACCGACCACAGCTCCAGCTCGCTGATGTCGAGAAAAGTGTTCGGGTTGCAGGAGTGCAATAGCAGGCCGCTGAAGCAGGGGTCATACAGGTGGATGCGAGCAGACACCTTTAGCGTATGCAGGCGTCGCTCGCCCAGGGTGTGCCCGGAGATATTGCCCATTTTTTGCGTAAGAAAATGCCTGCTGATTACCTGTCATTAAAGCGCCGGGATGCTCGCTGACGGGGCAGGCGCTGCGCTCTTCAATTGCTTGAGTTGAGCCTTGATCGCTGGCGTGGCGCACTTGGCCTTCGCTTGCTCGGGGGGAAACTCGCGAATCGAGGTATAGAACAATTCGCAGGTCTGCTCCTTGCGGGTCACTTGCCAGGTGTTCATACAACCTTTGAGTTGCACATTAGGATCGCTGGCGGGCTTTTGGCCCATTGCTGCCTGCCAGCAGGCAGCGCTCAAGTCCTGGCCCATGATTTTCAAGCCGGCATCGTCGGCTTTTTGTTCGTCGCCGTCGTAGGTGTCGGGGTTGGCGGCGTACCAGATGTAACTGGGGTGGTTGGCGCCCAATACCGCGACGTTGGCGCCTTCGGCTGGGCTGATCTGCGCGAGGCCCAGTACCGCCACACTCTGTCCGTACTGCTGCTTGATCCAACTGCGCACTGGCGCGCCGAACGCTACCATCGGCAACGAGCCGCTGGCGTTCTGGCTGAGTTCCTTGACCATCCGCGTCTGGTACTCGGTGAAGTAACCGTAGACCCCCTCCAAATCCTTGCCTGCCGTGGCGGGGGCGGCAATCGGTGCGATATCGATGATGGTCTGGTACTCCGGCGTCTGGGTCGCCGGGAGGCCGTTGGCGGTCAGCAGCGTGGCCCAACGGTCAGTAGTGGCTGATTCAAGGTAGTCCTGGAAGTGGGTCAGGGAATAGTCCGGCGGGAAGTGCAGCAGTTCGATACTTTTGCGGTTTTCCAGCGCCATGCCCAACGGCAGGAACAGGTACCAGTTGAACTGCCACTTGCCGTCGCTGTTGAGTTTGCTGGCGCCCTGATAGGCCAGGTCTGCCGTGTTGAGCAGTGTGGTCAACGGCTGGCCGTAGCCGTCCGGCACGCCGCTGAAGTGGGCCAACATTTGACTCTGATCGTTTTTTACGCTGACTTTCGCTCGACTGTAACCATCGCGCTGAAGGCTCTGGTTAAGGTAATGCTCAACGGTCTGCTCCAGCGTCAGCGGCCGAAAACAGATAACGCTGCAATTATTGGGATAGGCGAACAGTTGGGTGACCCGTTGCGGGGTGCCCAGCGGCACGATGACGTCAGCCTGTACGACCGCACTCAAGGTTAGTGCGGCCAGGGTGAAGGACAACCTGGTCAGTTTAAACATGCGTGTTTCCTTGTCAGCGAAAGCCCGTCTGCGCGGGGTGAGTGCCCACCCTCACACAGTAGCGGTTGACCAGGAAAAGCGCGTGGGAAATCTATTTTCTTGTCGCTATTGGGCAAGAGCGGCTACACCGTAAAGTGCAACGCATTGCTCAGGTCGCCCATGGGTTTCTGGCCTCGAGTGATCATGAGCCTGACCGCACCTGTCGCAATAACAGGCGCGGTTCAACTAAATTAAGGCATCACCGGCGGCAAATACGTCAACGTCGTCCCCAGCGCCCACAACAGAAACAGCACCAGCGGCGTATGCACCAGCAACTGCACAAACGAGAAACCAATCAAATCCCGCGCCTTCAACCCCAGCACACCCAGCAGCGGCAGCATGTAGAACGGGTTGATCAGGTTGGGCAGCGCCTCGGCAGCGTTATAGATCTGTACCGCCCAGCCCAGGTGATATTGCAGGTCGTTGGCCACTTGCATCACATAAGGGGCTTCGATGATCCACTTGCCGCCACCCGACGGAATAAAGAACCCCAGTACCGCCGAGTACACGCCCATCAGCAGGGCGTAAGTGTCGTGGGAAGCGATGGAGGTGAAAAACGTCGAGATATGGTGGGCCAACGTCTGCCCGTCGCCGCCCTTGACCACTGTCATCAGCGCCGCGATGGAACCATACAACGGGAACTGGATCAGCACCCCGGTGGTGGTTGGCACTGCGCGAGCCACCGCGTCGAGGAAACTGCGCGGGCGCCAGTGCAACAATGCCCCCACCATCAGGAACAAAAAATTGTAGGTGTTTAGCCCCGAAATAGCGCTGATCGCCGGCTTGGTGGAGAACTCATGGAACAGCCACCCGGCCGCCAGCAAGGCCAGCAGGATGGTCAGCAATGGGCTGTGCTCCAGCCATTCGCCGGGGCGGGTCGGTGGTTGCGGCTTGGGCAGGTTAAATGCCGGGTCGACCCCGCAGGCCTTGGCGTCACGGGCGGAATTGGGTCCAGGCGCAGTGACGTAAGCGATGACCAGCGACACCACAATCAACGCCAGCAACAGCACGCCCGATTGCCAGAGAAAGATGGTCTCGGTGAAGGGGATCATCCCGGTGATCGACAGAATCGACGGCGGCAGGCTGGCCGGGTTGGCCTGCAACTGCGCTGCCGACGACGAAAGCCCCAGGGCCCATACTGCGCCGAGGCCCAGGTACGCGGCGGCACCGGCGGCGCGGTAGTCCATGCGCAAGTCAGTACGGCGGGCCAGAGCGCGCACCAGCAAACCGCCGAAGACCAGGGACAAGCCCCAGTTGAGCAGCGAGGCGACCATGGAAATCAACGCTACCCAAGCCACGGCGGAGCGGCCGTTTTTGGGAATGCGCGCCAGGCGATCAATCAACTTTACGGCCGGCGGCGAACTGGCGACCACATAACCGCCAATCACCACAAAGGCCATTTGCATGGTGAACGGGATCAGGCTCCAGAAACCATCACCGAAGGCTTTGGCAGCCTCGGTCGGTGCTGCGCCCATGCTCAAGGTCGCTACGGCGACAATGATCACGGCAAGGGCGGCAAACACCCAGGAATCGGGAAACCAGCGTTCGGCAAAGTTTGAACAGCGCAAGGCGAAACGGGCATATCGGCTATCTTCGATATCAGCGGCCATTAAGCAACTCCAGGTTTTTTATGATTATGGTGGGGCACAGGGCCTGGGCAGGCCCTTGGTTCAGACGTCCACATTAAATCAAACGGTGGAGAGTTGGCTGCCTGTTTCAACCGACTTCGGGCTTGGGGTCCCCTCGCAGTATGAAGTGCCGGGAGAACCCCATTCGGCGACTGACGCCCGCCGGCTCGGACACCAGAGGCAGGCGAAATTGCGAGCGCTCCAGCAGTTCCAGATGCCAGGTGGTGTCACCGATAAAGCGAAAGCTCAAGGTATTGCCTTCACTCAGGCTCAGGTCGCGAAAATTCCCGGTGCTGTAGGCGCCACCCAGGGTTGCAGAGTCGAGCAACCTGCCGTGGTCGTCGAGCAGATGAATATTGAGCCCTTCTTCGAACGGCACGTCGTCCGTCACAAACAGCAGGTAAAAGCTGCGCCAACGCACCGCAGCCTCCAGTACCGCACCGTTGACGGTGGTGCTACACGCAGCTCCCTGCAACAGCACTGCGCAGGTTGGGACAACATTTTCATCGGCATCGGGCTGATGCCGGACGCTGATCTCAGAAGCCAAGCGCATCGCCAATCCCCTTACCAGAACAAGTCCATACCAAAGGCCGCCAATGCTCCGCCGGCAAATGCGCCGATGGTCACACACACCGGCGCGCCAGGGCCGCAGGCCAAACCGGCCAAGGCGCCCGAAGCCATGGCCCCGGCGATTCCCGCTCCGGTGACTGCAACCTCTCGGCCGATAGCATTGGGCTTGTCTTCGGCGCTCATCACGTTATAGACCGAAATGGCGATCGACAGCACAATCAGGCCGCGCCCGAAGCGCGAAAGATTGCGCATATTGGCGGTCACCCGAGGGTTGGATTTGCCCGCGGACTTGACGATTTCGGCATACACCGCATTCTGCTGCGGCGCCGACAGACGGTTGAACTGAGCATTCGGCCCGTGCAACTGCGTAGTCTTGCGCGCCACCAATTCATTGAGGGTTTTGCCCTCACGCTTCAACTGCTCGGCCATGGCCCGACCTACCGGCGTGCTGCGCCCGCGAATCACTTCCATGATGGTGTTGCGGGTTTCCTGGGCCTGGGACGCGGCCTGGGCCCAGGTCAAACGACCGCTGGCGGCTTGTTGACGCAGGTCATCGGCCATCAGCTTGATTTGCTGGGCATAGGCCTGGCGCGCACTGGCATCAATATTCAAGTGGATGCCGACGTTAGCGACTTCGACCTCCAGGGTCTTGATCGCACTTTCAAAGACAGCTTGTTGACTCTGTTGTGGGTTGGTCATCGGGCGAGGCCTGCATTCATCCATGAGGGGAACCGATTATGCCGCTGGAGCCTGTAGGGCGAAAGCGCGATGGTCGTGAAGTATTAACTGGCGCATAACCGAGTTGCCCGCTCCGTGGTTTGCGTAGACCATGCCCTCACATTTCGGCACATCTTCAATATTCAGAGTTTTGTCATGACTGCCATCTCTTATCCACAGGCGCAGCGTTTCTCCCGCTCCGACTACAAAACCCTGGGCCTGGCTGCCCTGGGTGGCGCTTTGGAAATCTACGATTTTATCATTTTCGTGTTTTTCGCCCTGACCCTGAGCCAACTGTTCTTTCCCCCGGAAATGCCCGAATGGCTGCGCCTGCTGCAAAGCTTCGGCATCTTCGTCACCGGCTACCTGGCGCGGCCCCTGGGAGGAATCCTGATGGCGCACTTCGCCGATCACCTGGGACGCAAGCGAGTGTTCAGCCTGAGCATCCTGATGATGGCGCTGCCGTGCCTGCTGATCGGCATCATGCCCACCTACGCGCAAATCGGCTATTTCGCGCCGTTGATACTGCTGGTGCTGCGGGTGCTTCAAGGTGCCGCGGTGGGCGGTGAAGTACCGAGCGCCTGGGTGTTCGTCGCCGAGCACGCACCGGCCAATCACCGTGGTTATGCCCTGGGGTTCCTGCAGGCCGGTCTGACCTTCGGCTACCTGCTCGGCGCACTGACGGCAACATTGCTGGCGCAAGTATTCACCCCGGCCGAGATACTTGACTACGCTTGGCGTTTTCCGTTTCTGTTGGGCGGTGTGTTTGGCGTGATCGGCGTCTGGCTACGGCGCTGGCTTAGCGAAACCCCCGTGTTCCTGGCGATGCAGGCCCGTCGCAAGACGGATACGGAAATGCCCCTGCGCACCGTTTTGCGTGAACACCGCCACGCGCTGCTGCCGGCGATGATCCTCACCTGCGTGCTGACCTCGGCGGTGGTCGTGCTGGTGGTCATCACCCCGACCATGATGCAGAAAACCTTCGGCATGACCCCAAGCCACACCTTCGCCCTGAGCAGTCTGGGCATCGTCTTCCTGAACATTGGCTGCGTCCTTGCCGGCCTGTTGGTGGACCGCATCGGCGCCTGGCGCGCAGTGCTGGTCTACAGCCTGCTGCTGCCGATGGGGATTGCCGTGCTCTACGCCAGTTTGATCGCGGGTGGCGTCTGGCTCGGCGCGGCTTACGCTATCGCCGGCTTGAGTTGCGGCGTGGTAGGCGCGGTGCCGTCGGTGATGGTCAGCCTGTTTCCGGCGCCGATTCGCGTCTCGGGGATCTCCTTCACCTACAACATTGCCTACGCCCTGTGGGGCAGTACTACACCGCTGATGTTGATCGCGTTGATGCCCACTCGTCCGTGGATATGCGTAGGGTATTGCGTGGTGATGGGGGCAGTGGGGGCGGTGAGTGCGGCGCACTTCGGCAAGCGCCACATCTTGGCGGGATGATCGTTACGTCAGAAAGTGCCACACCCAGGTCACTGAACCAGAGCGTCCGTATGCTGTTTTGGTGCAATCAGCGGCTAGTCACGCGCCTCCAATACATAGCCCACACCGCGTAGGGTGTGGATCAGCTTGTGATCGAACGGGTCATCGATCTTTGCCCGCAGGCGGCGGATCGACACTTCCACCACGTTGGTATCACAATCAAAATTCATGTCCCAGACGAACGAGATGATCTGCGTGCGCGACAGCACCACGCCGGTCTGACGCATCAGCAAGTGCAGCAAGGCGAATTCCTTGGTGGTCAGGTCGATGCGCCGGGTGCCGCGAAACGCTCGGTGGCGCCCCTGGTCCAGCTCCAGGTCAGCCACCCGCAGCACGTCTGGTATGGGTGTTTGGGCACTGCGTCGCATCAGGGTGCGCACCCTGGCCAGTAGTTCGGGAAACTCGAAGGGCTTGATCAGGTAGTCGTCGGCGCCCAGTTCCAGGCCTTTGACCTTGTCGGCCAGGCGGCCCTGGGCGGTGAGCATCATGATCCGCGTGTTGCTGGTCTGGCGGATGCATTGCAACACCTCCCAACCATCCATATGCGGCAGGTTTACATCCAGGATCACCAGGTCATAGGCATGTTGCCGAGCCAGGTGCAAACCGTCGGCACCGGTGGCCGCACAATCGACGATATAGCCACTTTCACTGAGGCCCTGATGTAAATAATTAGACGTTTTGGGTTCGTCTTCGATAACCAGAATGCGCATGGGCAGAGTTCCTCGGAGCAATAGAGAGGATTAAGTGAGAGGGGCGGATGAGTGCGAAGTTGTAGGGAGGTTGCGTTGGATAAGTAAGTTTATGTTACGAACTTGAATGGCTGTGAGCTTAAAGCAAATGCCCGAGGCAGAGCGGTTGATAACGGATTTGTAATGTCCTGGCCACCCCTCTGATAAGGAGTGAAAGTTACATTGCCCCTGCTTGGATTGATTAGCTATTTCATGGGTGTGGAACTTTCGTTATGCCAACTCGCATTAGAAAAACACTGTGGACAGTGGGCGCCTTGTTCGCTGTTTTGTTATTGGGGACGGCGACGCTTCAAGAAGCCAAGGCCCAAACTTTGACTCTTGACTCGGCCCTGCAAACCGCCTTCGACAACAATCCGGACCTAGCCGCTGCTCAATGGGAAATCGACATTGCCCAGGGTGGTCGGCAACAGGCCGGGTTGATCCCAAACCCGGTGGCATCCTGGGATGCCGAGGACACTCGCCGTAACTCGCGCACCACCACCGTCAAACTGACCCAAACCCTGGAGTTGGGCGGCAAGCGCGGCGCGCGAATCGATGTTGCTTCCCGTGGTCAGGACGCGGCGGCTCTGGAATTGGAGCAGAGACGCAATGGGTTGCGGGCCGAGGTCATCGAAGGATTCTATGGCGCACTCCGCGCCCAGGAGCGTCTGGATCTGGTGCAGCGCTCGCTGACCCTTGCCGAGCGCGGCCTGGTGGTCGCCAATGGCCGGGTCACGGCGGGTAAGTCGTCACCGGTGGAAGCCACCCGCGCCCAGGTGCAACTCTCGGAAATTCGCCTGGAGCGCAGCCGCGCCGAAATGGGCCTCACCGATGCCTATCGCCGCCTGGCCGCCACTACCGGCACGGCCAGCACGGACTTCCAGTCCGTTGCCTCGCCAGCCCTGGCCGCACCGACAATCCCACCCCCCACGCAATTGCTGGCGCGTCTGGAGCAAACCGCTGAATTGCGCCTGGCCGAACTGCAGATCCTGCTGCGTGAATCGGCTCTGGGCCTGGAAAAAGCCCAGCGCATTCCCGACCTTGACGTCTCGATCGGCAGCCAATACGACGCCGGCGCTCGCGAGCGGGTCAATGTGGTCGGCGTCTCGATGCCGATCCCGCTGTTCAATCGCAACCAGGGCAACGTGCTCGCCGCCAGCCGACGCGCCGATCAAGCCCGCGACTTGCGCAATGCCGCCGAGTTGCGGTTGCGCACTGAAACCCGTCAGGCCCTGGACCTGTGGGCGACCGCCAACAGTGAAGTCCAGTCGTTCAACCAAGTGATCCTGCCAGCCGCCCAGAGCGCGGTGGACAGCGCCACCCGTGGCTTTGAAATGGGCAAGTTCAACTTCCTTGACGTGCTCGACGCCCAGCGCACCTTGATTGCCGCCCGCACCCAATACCTCGCTTCTGTCGCCCAAGCCACCGAAGCCTGGGTGCGGATCGAGCGGATTTACGGCGACATTGCCCAGATTTGATATTTCAGGAGCCTCCCATGAACAAGAAACAAGGCATTGCTTTGGCCGTTGCGGTGGCCGTCGCGCTAGGACTGAAGATGGTGTGGCCTGCCGCCAGCGTTGCGGTCAAGGAACCGACTGCAGCCGTTGAAGCAACCGAGGAAGAGGGCAAGCTGGAACTCAATGACCAGCAAATCCAGGCCGCCGGCATTCAACTCGCCCAGGCTCAGCCCCGGCAGATCAGCATCCTGTTGTCGTTGCCGGGAGAAGTGCGTTTCGATGAAGACCGCACCTCCCACATCGTCCCTCGTGCTGCGGGCGTGGTGGAGTCAGTCAAGGTCAACCTTGGCCAGTCGGTAAAGAAGGGCGAGTTGCTGGCAGTGATCGCCAGCCAGCAGATTTCCGATCAGCGCAGCGAGCTGGCGGCCAGCGAACGCCGGGTCGAACTGGCCCGCACCACCTTCCAGCGTGAGCGCCAGTTGTGGCAAGACAAGATCTCCGCCGAACAGGATTACCTGCTGGCGCGTCAAGTTTTGCAAGAGGCCGAAATAGCCCTGAACAACGCCCGGCAAAAGATGAATGCCTTGAGCGGCAGCACCGTTTTGGCTGGCGGTAATCGCTATGAATTGCGTGCGCCTTTCGACGGCGTGGTAGTGGAAAAACACCTTGGTGTCGGCGAGGTGGTGAGCGAGACCAGCAATGCCTTCACCCTGTCGGACTTGTCCCAGGTCTGGGTCACCTTCGGCGTATTCCCCAAAGACCTGAATAAGGTCCGGGTCGGCAAGCCGGTGAAGGTCAGCTCCACGGAACTGGACACTGAAGTGATGGGCACGGTGGCTTATGTCGGCAATTTGCTGGGGGAACAGACCCGCACCGCAACGGTTCGGGTGACCGTGCCAAACCCTGATGACACCTGGCGTCCAGGGCTGTTTGTCGCCGTGCAAGTGGCAACCGACACCTACCAGGCCAACGTCACTGTCCCGCAGGAAGCCATCCAGACCGTCGAGGACAAACCCTCGGTGTTCGTACGCACCAGCGATGGTTTCATGACCCACCATATCGAACTGGGGGTCAGCGAAAACGGCTTTGTCGAAGTCCGCCAGGGCCTCGACGCCGGGGCGCAGGTGGCCACCGTCGGCAGCTTCATCCTCAAGTCCGAGCTGGGTAAGGGCTCGGCCGAGCACGCCCATTGATCCTGCGAGTGATTTCTCATGTTTGAGCGTCTTATCCAATTTGCCATCGAGCAGCGCATCATGGTGATGCTGGCGGTGCTGTTGATGGCCGGTATCGGCATTGCCAGCTATCAGAAGCTACCCATCGACGCTGTACCGGATATCACCAACGTCCAGGTGCAGATCAACTCGGCGGCGGCCGGATTTTCACCGCTGGAAACCGAACAGCGCATTACCTTTCCCATCGAAACCGCCATGGCCGGTTTGCCGGGGTTGCAGCAGACACGCTCGCTGTCCCGCTCCGGCTTGTCCCAGGTGACAGTGATCTTCAAGGACGGCACCGACCTGTTCTTCGCAAGGCAACTGGTCAACGAACGCTTGCAGGTGGCCCGCGAACAATTACCGGATGGCATCGAAACGGCGATGGGGCCGATTTCCACCGGCCTTGGGGAAATTTTCCTGTGGACCGTAGAGGCACAAGACGGCGCGCGCAAAGAGGACGGCTCAGCCTACACGCCGACGGATCTGCGGGTGATTCAGGATTGGATCATCAAGCCGCAATTGCGCAACGTGCCGGGCGTGGCCGAGATCAACACCATCGGCGGCTTCGCCAAGGAATACCAGATAGCGCCAGACCCCAAGCGCCTGGCGGCCTACAACTTGACCTTGAGCGACCTGGTCACAGCCCTTGAACGCAACAACGCCAACGTCGGGGCCGGTTACATCGAGCGCAGTGGCGAGCAGTTGCTGATTCGCGCGCCGGGGCAAGTGGCGTCCATCGACGACATCGCCAACATCGTCATCAATACCGTCGACGGCACGCCGATTCGCGTGCGCAACGTCGCCCAGGTCGAAATTGGCCGTGAGTTGCGGACCGGCGCCGCGACGGAAAACGGCCGTGAAGTAGTGCTCGGCACCGTGTTCATGTTGATCGGTGAAAACAGCCGCACCGTTTCCCAGGCCGTGGCGAAAAAACTTGAAGAGATCAACCGCTCGCTGCCCGACGGCGTGGTCGCAGTCACTGTCTACGACCGCACCAACCTGGTGGAAAAAGCCATCGCCACCGTGAAGAAAAACCTCTTCGAAGGTGCGCTGCTGGTGATCGTGGTTCTGTTCCTGTTCCTGGGCAATATCCGCGCCGCGCTGATCACCGCGATGGTGATTCCCCTGGCCATGTTGTTCACCTTCACCGGGATGTTCACCAACAAGGTCAGCGCCAACCTGATGAGCCTCGGCGCATTGGATTTCGGGATTATTGTCGACGGCGCGGTGGTGATCGTCGAGAACGCTATCCGCCGCTTGGCCCACGCTCAGCAGCGACACGGGCGATTGTTGACCCGCAGCGAGCGCCTGCATGAAGTGTTCGCGGCGGCCAAGGAAGCACGGCGTGCGCTGATCTTCGGGCAACTGATCATCATGGTGGTGTACCTGCCGATCTTCGCCCTGACCGGGGTGGCTGGGAAGATGTTCCATCCCATGGCCTTTACGGTAGTGATCGCACTGTTGGGGGCGATGATTCTCTCGGTGACCTTCGTGCCAGCGGCCATTGCGCTGTTCGTCACCGGCAAGGTCAAGGAAGACGAAAACTGGGTGATGCGCACCGCGCGTCGGGGTTATGCGCCGGTGCTGGATTGGGTGATGGCGCACCGGCCCTTGGCTTTCGGCCTGGCGCTCTTGACCCTTGCGGTGACCGGCGTGGTGGGTAGCCGCATGGGCAGCGAATTTATCCCCAGCCTCAGCGAAGGCGACTTCGCTCAACAGGCCTTGCGCGTGCCGGGCACCAGCCTCACGCAATCGGTGCAAATGCAGCAGCAGCTTGAACGAACGCTGATGGCCCAGGTACCGGAGATCGAGCGAGTGTTTGCCCGCACTGGCACGGCGGAAATTGCTTCTGACCCGATGCCGCCGAATATTTCCGACAGCTACGTGATGCTCAAGCCGAAAAACCTGTGGCCCGATCCGAAGAAGTCCCGCGAAGACCTTATCGCTGATATCCAACGCGCCAGTGCGATTGTGCCGGGCAGCCAGTACGAATTGTCGCAACCGATCCAGCTGCGTTTCAACGAGCTGATTTCCGGGGTACGCAGTGATGTGGCGGTGAAGGTGTTTGGTGACGACATGGCGGTGCTGAACAAGACCGCCGGGGACATCGCCGAGACGTTGCAGAAACTCAACGGCGCCTCGGAAGTGAAGGTGGAACAAACCTCCGGCTTACCGGTGCTGACCATCAATATCGACCGCGACAAGGCGGCGCGATTTGGCCTGAATGTCGGCGATGTACAGGACACCATTGCCGTCGCTGTGGGTGGGCGCCAGGCCGGCACGCTGTACGAAGGCGACCGCCGTTTTGACATGGTTGTGCGCTTGTCCGACGCCTTGCGCACCGATATCGACGGGTTGTCGCGGCTGTTGATCCCGATTCCTGCGTTGGCCAGTAATGCGCAAGGTCAGTTGGGCTTTATCGCCTTGTCGCAAGTTGCCAGCCTGGACCTGGTGCTTGGCCCGAACCAGATCAGCCGCGAGAACGGCAAGCGGCTGGTGATCGTCAGCGCCAACGTGCGTGGGCGTGACATTGGCTCATTTGTCGAGGAGGCCGAAGCCGCCCTCGCCAGTCAGGTAAAAGTCCCGGCCGGTTACTGGACCACCTGGGGCGGCCAGTTCGAACAGCTCAAGGAAGCCTCCGAACGCTTGAAAATCGTGGTGCCGGTGGCGCTGCTGCTGGTGTTCGGGCTGTTGTTCATGATGTTCAACAACCTCAAGGATGGGTTGCTGGTATTCACCGGGATTCCCTTCGCGCTGACCGGTGGGATCATGGCGCTGTGGCTGCGGGATATTCCGCTGTCAATCTCGGCGGGGGTGGGTTTTATTGCGTTGTCGGGGGTGGCGGTGCTCAACGGGCTGGTGATGATCGCCTTCATCCGTAATCTGCGGGAGGAGGGGCGCTCATTGTCGGTGGCGATCAACGAAGGTGCCTTGACCCGATTGCGTCCGGTGTTGATGACGGCGCTGGTAGCCTCGCTGGGCTTTATCCCCATGGCGCTGGCCACCGGCACCGGCGCCGAAGTTCAGCGCCCGCTGGCGACGGTGGTGATCGGCGGGATCATCTCCTCGACCATCCTCACCTTGCTGGTATTGCCAGCGCTGTACCACTGGGCGCACCGGCGTGAAGAGTATGAAGACCTGAACATCCCCTTGATGCCTGGCAAATAACTTGTGGTGATCCGACAAGCCCGCTAGCCACAGGGAAACACCAGCCGAAACAGCGTGGCGCTGCCCGGCAGGCTGCTGACTTCGGCCTGCCCCTGATGCAGGTTCATGATCGAGCGAACGATGGCCAGACCCAGGCCGGTACCGCCTTCGGCCCGGGCGCGGCTGCTGTCGACGCGGTAAAAGCGTTCGAACAGGTGCGGCAAATGTTGCGCTGCAATCCCCGCGCCCGGGTTGCTCACCGACAGCGACACACCTTGGTCGTGGGACTCCACCTGCAGGGAAACGCTGGCGGTCAGCGGGCTGTGGCGGATGGCATTGGACAACAGGTTGGAAATGGCCCGCTGAATCATCAGGCGATCGCCATGAACCCAGGCGTTGCCGGACAGGCTCAGGGTCAACTGCTTGTCTTCGGCACTCAAGGCAAACAGTTCCATGACCCGACGCGCTTCATCCCCCAGGGACACTGCTTCAAACGAGGCGCGTGCCGCAGGATGGCTGACCTGGGCGAGAAACAGCATGTCGCAAACAATCCGCGCCAGCCGCTCCAGCTCCTCGGTGCTGGATTCCAGCACCGACTTGTACTCCTCGGGCGCACGCACACGGGACAACGTCACCTGGGCCTTGCCCATCAGGTTGGTGAGGGGCGCGCGCAGCTCATGGGCCAGGTCATCGGAGAATTGCGATAACTGCTGCACACCGGCGTCCAGGCGATGGAGCATGAAGTTGATGCCCTGGGCCAGTTCGCCCAGCTCCTTGGGCAGGTTGTCCACCGCCAGCCGATGGGTCAGGTCCTGGGTGGTGACCTTGGCGGCGACGCGGCTGAACTGCTGCAGCGGTGCCAATCCCCGTTGCACCAGCCACCAGGCGCCGATGCCGATCAGCATCAACAGCAGCGGCAGGGCGATCACCGTGGAACGCAGGTAGGCGCTGAGCAACGCCAGGTCATCCGAACGATCCAGGGACAAGAGCACCCGCACGCTCTCGCCCGTGTGCAAACGCATCAGGCTGGAGGCGCTGAGAATCTGATTGCCGCGGCTGTCGGTCCAGTTCAGGTAGCCCAGGGTTTGACTGGCGGCAAAGTCGGTCAGCAAGGGTTCCTGTGACTTGGCGCCGACGCTGAGAAGCACGGCGGCGTCGGGGCCGATGATGGTCAGGTAAAAATTATCGTGGCCCATCACCAGGTCCAGCAGCGAATGGGGGCGGTCGCTGATGTCGCGGGTGTTGAGGTCCTGGGCCAGGCTGTGCTGGATTTGCTCCATCTTGTTTTCCAGGCCTTTGCGCGCCAGTTTTTCCTGTTCATGGGTGAGCGCCAGGTACGCCAGGGTCGCCAGCAGCAACACCAGACCCGCGCCCATCAGACTGACGGTCAGCCCCAGGCGCATCGACAGGCTGCCGGTCCTCATTGGCGCGCCTCCAATACGTAGCCGACACCGCGAATGGTATGGATCAGCTTGACCTCGCTCTGGTCATCGACCTTGGCCCGCAGGCGACTGATGGACACTTCCACTACATTGGTGTCGCAATCGAAGTTCATGTCCCAGACCAGGGAAATGATCTGTGTGCGGGTCAGCACTTCACCGCTCTGGCGCATCAGTACCTGCAGCAGCGCGAACTCCTTGGTGGTCAGGTCGATCCGTCGCGTGCCCCGGTAGGCGCGATGGCGGCGCGGGTCGAGTTCAAGGTCCGATACCCGGAATACTTCCGGCAGTACAATCGGCTCGCTACGCCGCAACAGGGAGCGCACGCGGGCCAGCAATTCGGGAAACTCAAAGGGCTTGACCAAGTAATCATCGGCGCCCATGTCCAGGCCTTTGATCTTGTCGGTCAGCCGGCCGCGAGCGGTGAGCATCATGACCCGCAGGGTGTTGTCGCGGCGCAATTGCTCAAGCACTTCCCAGCCATCTTTTTCCGGCAGGTTGACGTCGAGAATGACTAGCTCATAGGCGTGTTGCCCTGCCAGATGAAGACCATCAACACCGGTGGACGCACAGTCGACGACATAACCACTTTCGGTCAGGCCCTGGTGCAGGTAGTCGGCGGTTTTTTGCTCGTCCTCAACCACAAGGATACGCATGAAAATTTACCTTTTACTGATGAACGAATAGGCGGCAGGGGCTACGGTTTCATAAAGGTCGTAGTCCAAAATCTAGGAAAAGTCTGAAGGCTGAAGTAGCTATAGGGTCAAGGTGCGTATCCTTCCTAACCCACTGTTTTTGCTGGAGTGCGACGATTTGTCGCGAGTTTTGCGCGCGCAAAAAAAACGCCCCATGGGGGCGCTAAAAATTCATCTCTTTCCAAAGGAGCTACACAAAAGCTTCAGAGATGAATGTGCTCGGTGTGCGCAGGTCAGATGTCCTCTTGGGAAGGTGTCTCTGCAGACGCGGAAGATTGCTGGGCCACGGCTTGCGAGCCGTGGATCTGCTGCTGTTGCTGACGAAACTCAGTCAGAAACTGTCGGGCCCGGTCGCTGCCGTCATCGGCCAGTGCAGCGGTGGATGTGGCGCTCAGCAAACTGAGCAATAGAAAATAGAGCGGTTTCATTAACTCTCTCCCAATAAGGCCCGTGCCATTAGTTGAAATAAACGCTCGGCTTGGCGATGCAGGCAGTATAAGAAGCTCAACTTAACGAGAAGGTGAGGGCGATATTACAGTTCTGAAAGCATTCAATTTGTGAAGAAGTGCTAGTGAACGGCAAGTGAATGTAAGTACTTGCCGTTTCTGTTGTTTAGAGGATGGCCAACGGGTATTCAATAATCAGCCGAAATTCCTCCAGGTCCGATTCAAAGGCACTTGAGCGAACTGTCGCCTGGCGAAGCCGCAGCGACAGATCTTTCAAATTGCCGCCTTGCACCACGTACTTGGCCTCGATATCGCGCTCCCAGCGGCGCTGGTCGGTGAGTGGGTCACCCGCGCCATCGCGGCGCATGTACACCGCGTTGGCGTTGCTGTAGTCAGCGCCGGTGCCTTTGCCGTAGCGGGTCATGAACGACAGGCCGGGAATGCCGAAGGTCTGCATGTCCAGGTCGTAGCGCACCATCCATGAGCGTTCCTTGGGTGAGTTGAAGTCGCTGTACTGGATCGAGTTGTCGAGGAAGATCGAGTCCGACTGGCGCAAGTAATCGAAGTCGTCATCGCCGTTGTTGCGCTGGTGCGACAGGGCCAGGCGATGCGCGCCGACCTTCACGCCGAGCCGGGCGCTCCAGATGTTGTTATCGAACTCGCCCAACAGTTTTTTGCCCTCGTCCACCGCCTTGTAGTAATTAAAACCACCAAACACCGACACCTCGTCGGTCAGTGGGTAGCTGGCGGCGGTGCCGAAGTAATACTGATCCCAGGCATCCTTCAGGCGGCTGCTGTAAAGGCTCAGGCTCACATGCTTGTTCAACTGATAATCGCCGCCGAAATAACCGACCCAGGGCGAATCCACATTGCCCGCATAAAACGTCGCGAAGCCGTCGCGCATGCCGCTGGCGGTCGGTTGGCTCATGGCATGCAGGCGCCCGCCTTGCAGGTTCAAGCCTTCCAGGCTGGTGTTTTCCAGGGTGACGCCGCGAAAGCTTTCCGGCAACAAACGCGAGTCACCGTAGTGCACCACCGGCGTTTGCGGGAACACATCACCGACCTTGACCACGGTATCCAGCAGGCGCATTTTCGCCGCGCCGCCGAGTTTGCTGTAGCCATCTTCGGGACGGTTGTCGCTGTCCACCGGCAGCACGCCGAACGACCCCTTGCCGCCGCTGCGCCCGGTGCCCGAGTCCAGTTTCAAGCCGTACATCGCAAAGGCATCCAGGCCAAAACCTACGCTGCCCTGAGTGAATCCCGACTCGAACTTGCCGATCAGCCCTTGCGCCCAGGCCTCTGAATAGCCATTGCCGGTGGGGCTGGACTGGCCTTTGCGGTCATCACGATTGAAGTAAAAGTTGCGAGCCAGCACGTTCAAGGTACTGCCATCGATAAAACCTTCGGGTTTGTCTTCCACGGCCACGCTCGCCAGCGGCGTACATCCGGCCAATGCGGCGATTATTGTAAGGGTAAGTTTGCGGTTAGTGCACATGTAGCGCTCCTCGGTATTGGCAGCTATTAGCTTTTTGGGTCGCCAGGGGCGTTCTTGTTGGAGTTGTTCTCTGATAAAGAGAGCCAGGCTCATAGTTGCAAACACAAGATAACGAAGAGGTGGCGTGAGGATTACAATTCTGCCAGTTCAGAGGGATATAACGGATATGTAATCTTTCGGTGAACAATCTGACAGGGTGGATTAGTTACCCTTGGTTCTGAACTTGCAACTATCTGAAATCAGACGAGGACACTGTCATGAACCGTTTAACACTCGCCATGGGCGTATTGGCTCTATCGCTGTCGATGGGCGCAATGGCCGAAGGCGGTGGTGATCGCACCTTTGGTCAACTGATGGAACAGAACCAGAAAGCCATGGCTGTGTATGCCGCCAGCAAGGGCAAGCTGGCGCCCCAGGTGCAGGCCTATCGGTATGGCATGACGCTGGACATTGCCAGGGTGGTTAGCGTCACGCCACCGATTCGCGCTTGCAAGACCGTGCCCTCGCGCATGACTTATGAAGACTCCAACGGCACCCTCAATACTCTCGAATATCAGGTGATGGGTCTGTGCCGTAACAACGGTAGCTGACCTGCGTGCTTGTCGTAGTGTTGGGTTGCGCGTGGATTTCAAAGTGCAGCATGTCGAACCACTGACCATGGAACAAAAAACTTTTGTGTGAGTGGCCGTACTGAGTGAAGCCGCTGCGCTCCAGCACCCGCAGGGAACCTGGGTTTTCCGGGCGCACCGTGGCTTCGATGCGTAGCAGGGCGTGCTCCTCAAAGGCTTTTTTCAAGCCTAGCCCCACGGCTTGCCGGGCGAGGCCGCGCCCGGTGTGGTCGGCGCCCATGCGGTAACCCAGGGACGCCGAATGGAAGTACCGGCGCCGGACCTGGGTAAAGTTGATCCGTCCCACCAGAACCCCGTTCTCGCGCACCAGATACTGATAGGCACGGTCTTCATTGGCTTCCAGCAGGGCAGTCTCGATTGCCCGGGTTACGCCGTCGACGCTGTAGTAAGTGTCGGGTCTGGCGTTGACCCAGCTTTCGAAGTACGCCCGATTCCCCAGCTCGAAGGCCAGCACTTCGTTCACGTCATCCCACTGCGGGGGCGTCAATGTCAGGTTCATCCTTGTAAAGCCTCGCGGTCGCTGTAACGAACGTTATCTTCATCTCACAACCCAGCGTGTGGATTCAAGTTTCAGGTGGCTGGGCATGAAGCTTTAAACCTACCATCGCGCGCGGCCTCAGCGCCCGAGCATCTTCACCCAGCGCGACGGCGGCAACCCGAAGGTGCTGCGAAATTGCCGGGTCATATGGCTTTGGTCGGTGAAACCTGCGGTCAGCGCGGCGTCGACCATCGACTGGCCCTGCACGAGCAGGCTGCGCACCAGGTCCAGGCGGCGCATGGTCAGGTAGCGATAGGGGCTGGTGCCGAACAGCAGGCGAAAATCGCGCGACAATGCCCAGCGATCCCGGCCGCTGTGTTCGGCCATTTCATCCAAAGTGATGGTGCGGCCCAGGGCGCTGTGGATAAATTCCCGGGCACGTTCGGCGGCGCAGTAATCGAAGGTCTTGCGACGGGTGCTGATGCCCGATGCGTTATTCAGGGCATGGGCCAGGTCGAACAGTGCGTCCTGTTCCTGCAACGGATCAATCGGGCAATCCAGGTTTTGCAGCAGCACTTCGCTGGCCCGGTACAACCACGGGTCGCTGGACAGGCCATTGTGGATAAACGGTAACGGCTTGCCGCCGAGGATCTGCTGGATCAGCGCCGGCTGGACATAGATCATCCGGTACTTGAAACCTTGCGCGCTGCCGGCATAACCGTCGTGGACTTCATCGGGGTGCAAGACCATGGTCCCGCCCGGCAGGCTGTGACTCTGGGCCCCGCGATAGTGAAAGCTCTGCACGCCAAACAGGGTGCGGCCGATGGCGTAGGTGTCGTGGCGATGGGGGTCGTAGCCAAATCCGGCAAAATACGCCTCGATGCGCTCCAGCCCACTGGCGTGGGGGGCGCGGTGCAGCCAGTCGATGTTGGATTGGGCCATGGCAGAGTGACTTGTCACACAGGAATGTAAACACGTTAACCCAGTGTGAGTCAGCTGTCTGCCGGGGTCTTGAACGATCGTGCACGCAGTGGGCAGACAGCTCCGTTGACCGGGTCTATGATCCGTGTTCGTGCACTGACCTGGCGGAACCCTTACATGGAATTTTTCAATCCTGCCTATGCCGCGCCGCTGGTGTCGCTGGCCCTGCTCTGGGCCGTCGCCGTGGTGACGCCGGGACCGAATTTTTTCAACACCGCGCAGTTGGCCGCCAGTTGCTCGCGCCGACACGGTGTGGTGGCGTCTTGCGGCGTGGCCACCGGCACGGTGATGTGGGGTTTGGCCGGCGGGTTGGGGATCAAGTCGCTGTTTACCGCAGCGCCCATGCTGTACCTGGCGTTCAAGATCATCGGCGGTTGCTACCTGATTTACCTAGGATTGAAGTTGTTCAAACGCGCAGCACCCGCCATGGATCAGGCTCTGTTGCCTGATGAGTCTCAGCGCTCGCTGTTTTCAGCCTGGCGCCTGGGATTGCTGGGCAATCTGTCCAACCCCAAGGCGGCGCTGTTTGTCGCCACCATCTTCGCCTCCACCATGCCTGTGTCGCCCTCGCCGATGTTGTTGACGCTGGCGGTGATCACCATGGCGAGCCTGTCATTCAGTTGGTACTCCTGCGTGGCGCTGGTGTTTTCCAGCGAGCGGATGGCCAACGTCTACAGCCGTTCGCGCAAGTGGCTAGACCGCTTTGCCGGCAGTTGTTATGTGCTGTTCGGCGCGCATCTGGTGACTACTCGCTGAGATCAGCGCGTGGGAAAAAGTGCCACAGCCCCTTTAAGTTGATGCAAGCCTAGTGTTAAGTAGCGTGACTTTTCAGAATACGTTCAACGCGAGGCCAGTCATGAGCAAGTTGCGGGTAGGTATTATTTTTGGTGGGCGTTCGGCCGAGCACGAGGTGTCGTTGCAGTCGGCACGTAACATCGTCGATGCCCTGGACCGTTCGCGTTTCGAGCCGGTCCTGATTGGCATCGACAAGGCCGGCCACTGGCACCTCAATGACACCTCCGATTTTCTGATCAACCAGGAAAACCCTGCGTTGATCGCCCTCAACCAGTCCAACCGCGAGTTGGCCGTGGTGCCAGGCAAGGCCAGCCAGCAATTGGTGGAAACCTCCAGCCAGGCCTTGCTGGAACACGTCGACGTAATCTTCCCCATCGTCCACGGCACCCTTGGCGAAGATGGTTGCCTGCAAGGCCTGCTGCGCATGGCGGACTTGCCGTTTGTCGGCTCTGACGTATTGGGTTCGGCGGTGTGCATGGATAAGGACATCAGCAAGCGCCTGCTGCGCGATGCCGGGATTGCGGTGACGCCGTTTATCACCCTCAACCGTGGCAACGCCGCCCGTACCTCGTTCCAGCAGGCGCAGCACAAACTCGGTTTGCCGATGTTCGTCAAACCGGCGAACCAGGGCTCTTCGGTGGGCGTGAGCAAAGTCGGCAACGAAGCCGAGTACCACGCCGGCGTTGAACTGGCCCTGGGGTTTGATGAAAAAGTGCTGGTGGAATCGGCGGTCAAAGGCCGGGAAATCGAATGTGCCGTGCTGGGCAATGACAACCCCATCGCCAGCGGCTGCGGCGAGATTGTGGTGCGTGACGGGTTCTATTCCTACGACAGCAAATACATCGACGACCAGGCCGCCCAAGTGGTGGTGCCAGCGGCTATCAGCGTTGAAGCCAGCGAGCGTATTCGCGCCCTGGCCATCGAAGCCTTCCAAACCTTGGGCTGCGCCGGGCTGGCGCGGGTCGACGTATTTCTCACGGACGACGGTGAGGTACTGATCAACGAAATCAACTCACTGCCCGGCTTCACCCGCATCAGCATGTACCCCAAGCTGTGGCAGGCCGCGGGCATGAGCTATAGCGAACTGGTCAGCCGCTTGATCGAGCTGGCGCTGGAGCGGCATGCAGGGCGCAAGGGCTTGAAGATCAGTCGTTAACGCTGTTGCAAAGTAACGTCATCAGGCGTTACTGAGGACCTCGCGGAACACGTCCGGCCTGATGGCTGCAATGTGCAGCAACGAACGCGCTGCGCCGGACGGTGAGCGGCGACCTTGTTCCCACTCTTGAAGAGTGCGTACGGAAACACCCAGCAGTTCGGCGAATTGGGGTTGCGACAGCCCCGTCTTGCTACGCGCCTCAGCAGCTTGAGTGACTTCAACGTGATGAACCTGACCATGACGTCCTGCCTTGACGTCAACAATGGCAGCGAGTAACTCCTCGCCGATATTACGCTTGGCGTCACGTTCCTTCAGTTGTTTCTCAGTGAGCGGCATAGTTCATTTCCTTCGCGATTTTGTACAGGATGTGCGCTGGAATATTTTCAGTGGCACCTTTGCCATAGATCAGTAAGACAACCAGCGCGCCACAAGCTAACTGTGTTGTGTAGATGATTCGTACTGAGCCGCTCTTGCCTCAGCCCTCCAGGTTCCAGCGCACTTTTCGACAACCACCCGAGCCCGGAACAACTGTCCCGGCATCAGGATGGCTGGCCAGAAAACCCATGAAAATACCCCGTTCCTCCTCGGTCCAGTAATCGGGCCAGAGTTTGCTGAATAGCGCAGATTCAATGATCGTTAACACGCAAATGCTACGTCCTTGACGTAGCCTCTGACAAGAAGTGACGGGCCAGAAAATGTCAGGAGAAGAGCGGGCGCTCAAGTGGCTTTTCATCGCAAAAAATGACAGGGCATGCTGTATAGAGAAGGCCGCGATCTACGGGATCAATCGCAGCCCCAAAATTTTTAATCCCCCAGCGCCTCCCCCTCACGCCGCGGATCGGCTCCACCACTCCACGACACCTTGCCCTGGGCATCCAGCACCCGAACGATGGCCTGGGTGCCGCTGGTCATGTCGATTTCGCTGAGGGCGTGGCCCTTGTCCTTGAGCGCCTGTTTCAACTGCGGGCTGAACAGTCCTTGCTCTAGCTCGGTCGCGCCGTTGCGGCTGCCAAAGTTGGGCAGGCTGATGGCGGCTTGCGGGTCCAGGTTCCAGTCGAGCATGGCTACCAGGGATTTGCTGACGTATTCGATAATCTGCGAACCGCCTGGGGAGCCGACGGTAGCCAGCAGTTCGCCGCTTTGGCGGTCGAATACCAGGGTCGGTGCCATGGAGGAGCGTGGGCGCTTGCCCGGCTCGATTCGGTTGGCGACCGGCTGGCCGTTTTCCTCGGGAATAAAGGAAAAGTCCGTCATCTGGTTGTTGAGCAAAAAGCCCTGGACCATGACGTGGGAGCCAAAGGCCGCCTCGACGGTGGTGGTCATCGACACGGCGCCGCCTTGATCGTCCACGGCCACTACCTGGGACGTGGAGATGCGCAGCGGCGAGCGATCCGGCGCGTATGCCACCTCAATTCCAGCAGGCTTGCCGGGTTGGGCAATCCCCATGCTGCGATCACTGATCAAGGCGGCGCGGCTGGCCAGATAGTCGGGGGCCAGAAGCCCGGCGGTCGGTACCGGAACGAAGTCGCTGTCGGCTACGTACAGGGCGCGGTCGGCATAGGCCAGGCGATCGGCCTCGGCGATCAGGTGGACGGCTTCCGGGACCGGCTCCAGGCCTGCCACTGTTGCCGTCTTCACCGGTTTCAAGGGGGCCAGCGCCAAACGTGGATCGCGGGCTTCCAATGCCTGCAAGGTGCCAAGGATTTGCGCAATGGCAATCCCGCCCGAAGACGGTGGTGGCATGCCGCAGACTTGCCAGCGTTTGTAATCGGTGCACAACGGCGCGCGCTCCTTGGCGCTGTAGCCTTTGAGATCGTCCAGCGACAGGCTGCCGGCGTTGCTATTACCCTGGACCTTGCGGGTGATTTCTTCGGCAATTGGGCCGTGGTAAAGAGCGTCCGGTCCTTCCTTGGCAATGCGTTTGAAGACGTTGGCCAAGGCTGGGTTTTTCAGCAGCGTGCCAGTGGCTTTTGGCGTACCGTCGGTGTTGAGGAAGTAGGCGGCCATGTCCGGTGATTGGTTGATGTACCGGTCGGCGGCAATCAGGCTGTGCAGGCGCGGGGAAATCGGAAAGCCTTTTTCGGACAAGTTAATGGCCGGCTCAAACAACGTGGCCCACGGCAGGCGACCGGTCTTCTTGTGCGCCATCTCCAGCGCGCGCAACACACCGGGTGTGGCGACTGAACGGCCACCAATCTGCGCCTGAGGAAACGCCATCGGCGTACCGTCGGCCTTCAGGAACAAGCGCTCGGTGGTGCCGGCCGGCGCAGTTTCGCGACCGTCGTAGGCGCGTACCTGTTTACCGTCCCACAGCATGATAAAAGCGCCGCCGCCGATCCCGGAGGATTGCGGTTCCACCAGGGTGAGCACCGCTTGCATGGCAATCGCCGCATCAATGGCCGAGCCACCCTTGCGCAGGATTCCCCGCCCGGCTTCGGCTGCCAACGGGTTAGCCGCTGCAGCCATATGGCGCTCGGCGTGACGCACGCTCATGTCGGTGCGATAGCCCGAACCCAACTCGGGGGCAGGCGGCAACTCAGGCGTGGTGGCGCTCTGGCAAGCGGCGAGGGTGAGAGCGGCGGCTATCAACGAGAGGGTGGTAAGCCGGCGATGATGAAAAATCGAAAACACGCGATGAACTCCGTTCATTTTGAGAATGATCTGTTGTCCCTGGGGTAACGCTCTACAGGTAAATCGTGCCTTGCATATACAGCACGGCCTTGCCGGAAATAATCACCCGATGGCCCTGCAATTCGCAGCTCAACTGGCCGCGGCGCTTGCCGCCCTGCTCAGCGTGCAGCCGCGTCTTGCCCAGGCGCTCGGCCCAGAACGGCGCCAACGATGTGTGCGCGGAACCGGTGACTGGGTCTTCATTGACGCCGACATTGGGCCCGAACCAGCGGGAAATGAAATCAAAGCGTGTGCTCTTGGCCGTCACCGCGATGCCGCGTTTTGGCAGCCCCTTGAGCCGCGCGAAATCCGGGGTGAGGGCGGCGACCAGCGCCTCGTCTTCCACCAGCACGATGTAGTCATCGGTGGCGTACACCTCGGCGCTCTCAATCCCCAGGGCGCTCAACATTCCGGTGGGCGGTTCGCAGGCAGCCGGAGTCTTGGCCGGAAAATCCATCGCCAGCTCATCGCCAGTGCGGGTCACTCGAAGCTCACCGCTGCGAGTGGCAAACCGCAGGACCTTTGGCGCACCCGCCAACGCATGAATCAACACCCAGGCGGTAGCCAACGTGGCGTGGCCGCACAGGTCCACTTCCACCTCCGGGGTAAACCAGCGCAGCTCATACACCTCGCCCCGAGGCACGAAAAAGGCGGTTTCGGACAGGTTGTTCTCAGCGGCGATGTCCTGCAGTTGGTTGTCGGGCAGCCATTCGGTAAGCGGGCAGACTGCAGCCGGGTTGCCACCAAAAGGGTGGTCGCTAAAGGCGTCGACTTGGTAGATGTCCAGTTTCACCGGGGCGCTCCGTCTGTTTGGGGAGGTCGGACACTAGCAGTGGGGGAGGGCGAGCGTCAAAATCCGAGAGGTAGTTGTTCTGTGCAACTTAAATTCATATAGTTGCCTTGCACAACTAAATGCCCTGTTCAGATGAGGTGGCCCCTGTGAATGCTTTCCAACCGGATCTCATTGATCAAATCCGTTCGGCATCCCGACTCATGGTTCGAGAGCTGGGTTTCATGCAGCCCAGGTTGGCAGAGACTCACTACCCACCTTCATCGGTGCATACGATTGTAGAGATTGGCGAGCGTGGATCACTGACCGCGGGTGAGCTGGTAGCACTGCTGGGATTGGAAAAGTCTTCAGTGAGCCGGATGGTGCGCAAGCTGATCGATGCGGGCGAAATCGAAGAGTTTGCCAACGCTGGCGATGCGCGCTCGAAACTGCTGCGCCTCACAGCCCAAGGTACGAAAACCCTGCGGGAGATTGAGACGTTTGCCCGGCGTCAGGTGGGTGATGCGCTGGGGCTTTTGTCCAGTGAACAACAGCAAGCCGTGAGTCAGGGCATCGAACACTATGCGCACGCTTTGCGGGTGCATCGATTGGGTGCCGAGCCGTCTGCACAACAGCGTTTCAGTATCGTTCGAGGCTACCGGCCAGGCGTGATCGGGCGGATTACGCAAATGCATGCCGATTACTATTCCAGGCACGCCGAATTCGGCCAGCCCTTTGAAAGCCTGGTGGCATCGGACATGGCGCAGTTGATGGGGCGCTTGTCCAACCCTCGCAACGAGGTGTGGAGCGTATTGGACGCTGAGCGGATTGTCGGCTCGATTGCCATCGACGCTGAGGGCGAAAAGGGCGAGGCGATACTGCGCTGCTTTATTCTTGACCCATCGGCTCAAGGCCAGGGATTGGGTAAACGCTTGTTGAACGAGGCACTTACCTTTTGCGATGAGCAGCGGTTCCCCGTCGTGCGGCTTTGGACGTTCAAGGGGCTTGATGTCGCGCGCAAGCTCTATGAAGACGCTGGCTTTATTCTGGAATCGGAACAGGAAGGGCAGCAGTGGGGCGCGCTGGTGATTGAGCAGTGTTTTGTAAGGCTGCGGTAATGCAGGGGTAGGGCTTTTCTCCATGCATAAAAAAACGGCCTACCTTTCGGTAAGCCGTTTTTAGTACTTGGTGGTACACAGACATTTGAACTGGGTATGTAACTCTTTCAATGTTGGGTGACGGAGCCGTCGGAGCGATTCAGCTTTATTGTGATCCGCCCAGAGCCTTTCCAGAATCCGTCAGGGGTCTGTCTTGGGTGTGAGACGGCAAAGCCCGGCTCTTTGATGGCCCCCGTATGAAGTAAGCCTCAGACGCCCACCCGGCACCGGTTTCGTCTCATGCCTGTCTTACATTCCGACGAAGGGTGGACAACGTAGCTAAAGCATAACAAAGAGCCGTCGATAGACCTCTGTAGTTTATCCCCTAGGTAAACGCAGTCTGCAGCTCTGGAGTATTAAATGTTTGGTTGGATCAGCAATATCCGTGTCAGCGCCAAACTCGGGCTTGGATTCGGCTTGGTATTAGGACTGACTTTTCTCCTTGCGCTAACTGGCTGGACAGCAATCAATGTTCTTGCTGAGCGCGGCGTCAAAGTACAGGACATCGCTCGTGTCAGCGAAATGACCAAGGACCTGCGAATTCATCGCTTGCAGATGGAGCTCAATCCTAAGGGGGACAGTGCCCGGATGATCCTCCAGACGCTCGACGAACTGGCTGGGCGTTTGAACACTGCTCGTGTCCAACTGACCGTGCCCAGCGATGCGGCGCTGATTGACCAGCAGATAGCCGCAGTCAGGGTGTATCGCGATGCCCAGGGCGCCTTAAGCCAGGCGGGAGCCGATCTGGCTCCGGTGTTCGCCCGAATAGGTGCGCAAGGCGATATCCTGCTCAATACCACCCAGCAGTTGATAGCGTCGCAATCCGCCAAGCGCGATGCCGATTCGTCTTTTGCTAAAACCTTGCTTGCTAGCATCGCTGCGCTGGCGTTGCTGCTCGGTGCCGTCGCGGCCTGGATCATTACCCGGCAAATCGTTACACCGTTGCAGCATGTCCTCAAGGACGTCGGTCGTATTGCCTCCGGCGATTTGAGTCAGGATATGGAGGTCAATCGCCGCGATGAGGTAGGGCAATTGCAGAGAGGCCTGCAACAGATGACCACCAGCCTGCGCGAACTGATTGGCGGTATTGGCGCTAGTGTCATCCAGATTTCTAGCGCTGCCGAAGAGTTGTCAGCCGTCACCGAGCAGACCAGTGCTGGTGTGAACAGCCAAAGAGTCGAAACCGATCAAGTTGCTACTGCCATGAACGAAATGACCTCCACCGTGCAAGAGGTAGCGCGTAATGCTGAAGATGCCTCCGACGCCGCGGCCGCCGCAGATCAGCAGGCTCGCGAAGGTGACAAAGTTGTTGGCGAGGCCGTGGCTCAAATCGAACGTCTAGCTATCGAAGTCGGAAACTCCACCGTAGCTATGAGTAATCTCAGAGAGGAAAGCAACAAAATCGGCGGCGTACTCGATGTTATTAAGGCGGTCGCACAACAAACCAACCTACTCGCTCTCAATGCCGCCATTGAGGCTGCGCGTGCTGGTGAAGCTGGAAGAGGTTTTGCGGTAGTTGCCGATGAAGTTCGTAGCCTGGCGCAGCGTACCCAGCAATCCACTGAAGAAATTGAAAAGCTGATCTCTAGCTTGCAAAGCGGCACTCGAGAGGTATCCGCCGTTATGGAGAGCAGTCGTATATTGACTGAGAACAGTGTTGAATTAACTCGTCGTGCCGGAACATCTCTGGAAAATATCACCCGCACGGTGTCTACAATCCAGTTGATGAATCAGCAGATTGCCTCAGCCGCTGAACAGCAGAGCGCAGTGGCTGAAGAGATCAACCGTAGCGTGCTGAACGTGCGTGATATCTCTGAACAAACCGCTGGCGCTAGTGATGAGACAGCCGCCTCAAGTATCGAGTTGGCACGCTTAGGCCAGGAGCTTGACGTTTTGGTTAAGCGCTTTCGATTATAGGGCTGATCTAAAGCGCAGCCCAATCAGTTAGCCGGTAGACGGATAGATTGAAGCTGACGCTGGCTAGCATTGCATTGCGCGGGTGATTACAGGGGGCGTTTCACAAATTGGTGTAGCGCTTTACGCAACACTTCCGTGGGTTTGTTTTCCGAATGACCAGGTTTCCAGTCAAAAAGCCTGTTTTGGTGGAAACCAATGCCCGGCACCCCATAGTTTTTGATAACGGGTGACTGACGTTTGCCGAACACCTGGAAGACGTGACGCTCCAGGGCGCCGATGATTCGCTTCGCGGTGCCCGCATCCCAGTTGGTGAGGCGTGAGGCGTGCCACTCTCGCGCCAGTGGCTCGAATGTCTCGCCGGCGATATCCCTTTCCTCTTCCGTCCAGCTCGCGATACTCCTTGGCATCAGGCTCCAGGCCGGCCAATGTGGTATCGGAAAGGGGGCGGCGTTTTATCTCGGATCGCTTCATTTGGGCTTGTATCCCCTCGGTTCAATTATTTATCGAGGATGCACAGGGGGATACACGGAGGGAGGGTATAGGGGGAGGCAGCGAGAGATAGCCAGAAACAAGAAAGCCCGCACGAGGCGGGCTTCTTGAGGTGATTCATAGACTGCTGTAGACATCTATAAATCGGTACTTGGTGGCTACACAGGGACTTGAACCCCGGACCCCAGCATTATGAATGCTATGCTCTAACCAACTGAGCTATGTAGCCAAGTGGCGCGCATTATTCGCGGAGAACGGGAATGCGTCAAGCCTTTTTGTTGAAAATTTATCTACGCTATCAACTGTTTATCGAAAATCGCCGGGTAAGGTGACGAGTGGCGGGGCCTTGGTCGTTCCTGTGCCAGCGCGCAAGGGCAGGCACTCCGAAGACAAACCAGCGAACCCACCCGGCATAAAGCCGAAAGTTTCTCTAGGAAACGTCCCGCAAAATACAGCGATTTTCCGTGCTGGCTTTTTACAAGCCGTGGCGGCAGTACTAACTCATCAACTCGTTAGCACCCTAAGGGGATGGCAATCCTGCAGCGAAAAGTGGCACATTGTCGCACCTGCACCTGTGCATCCATCTGTTGTACGGAAACCTTCTTCATGGCTCTGAGCAATTCCCAGCCTACAGTGGCTACGGCGCCTGCCGCCGGGCAATCCAGCCCATTGGTCATGCGTGTCATCGGCGCGGTGGCGCTGGCGCATTTGATCAATGACTTGATCCAGGCGGTGTTGCCGTCGATCTATCCAATGCTTAAGGCCAGTTATGGCCTGACGTTCACCCAGGTCGGGCTGATTACCCTGACGTTCCAGCTCACCGCGTCGCTGTTGCAGCCGTGGGTGGGGTATTACACCGATCGCCATCCCAAGCCGTTCCTGTTGCCATGCGGAATGGTGTGCACCTTGATCGGGATTCTGATGATGTCCCAGGTCGGCAGTTTCCCGATGATCCTCGTTGCCGCGGCGATGATCGGTGTTGGCTCCTCTACGTTTCACCCGGAAGCTTCCCGTGTGGCGCGCCTGGCTTCGGGCGGGCGCTATGGCCTGGCGCAGTCGACGTTCCAGGTCGGTGGTAATGCCGGTTCCGCCTTTGGCCCGTTGCTGGCGGCGGCGATCATCATTCCGTTCGGCCAGGGCAATGTGGCCTGGTTTGGCTTGTTCGCGGTATTTGCGCTGGGTGTGCTGTATGCCATCAGTCGCTGGTACCGCAACCATTTGAACCTGTTCAAGCTTAAGCAAGGCCAGGCGGCGACCCACGGCTTGTCCAGGGGGCGCGTACTGAGCGCACTGGTGGTGTTGGGGCTGCTGGTGTTTTCCAAGTACTTCTACATGTCCAGTATCACCAGCTACTTCACCTTCTACCTGATCGAGAAGTTCGACTTGTCGGTGGCCAGTTCCCAGTTGCACCTGTTCCTGTTTCTCGGTGCGGTGGCGGCGGGGACGTTTTTCGGCGGGCCGATTGGCGACAAGATCGGCCGCAAGGCGGTGATCTGGTTCTCGATCCTGGGCGTTGCGCCATTCACCTTGCTATTGCCCCATGTCGACCTGTTCTGGACCAGCGTGCTCAGTGTGGTGATCGGCTTTATTCTGGCGTCGGCGTTCTCGGCGATTGTGGTTTACGCACAGGAGCTGGTGCCGGGGAACGTGGGGATGATCGCCGGAGTGTTCTTCGGTTTGATGTTCGGTTTTGGCGGGATTGGTGCGGCGCTGCTGGGGCACCTGGCTGACATTCACGGCATTGAGTACGTGTACACGTTGTGCTCGTTCTTGCCATTGTTGGGGGTGTTGGCGATTCTATTGCCGCGCGCGAAACAGGCGTGATACCTGAGTCTTGACCCAGGGGGGTATCGCTCCGTCCCTGGGCGATACCTCTCCTATCGGGAAGCGTGGGACTGTGTCACCCGTTTGAGCTGTTCGCGCGCGCGGGATAGCCGGGAGCGTACGGTGCCGATTGGAATCGCCAGCACATCGGCGGTGTCCTGGTAGCTGCCGTCGGTTTCGAGTGAGGCATACAGGGTGTTGCGCATTTCCACCGGCAGACCTTTGATGGCGCTGAGGGTCTTTTCCAGCCGGCGGTTGATTTCGAATTGCCACCCCAGATCCTGCCCTTCGTCCTGGCTGTGCCAGAGCGACTCATCAAATTCGCAATGCACAGGCTTGGCGTACAGACGGCGAAAGTGGTTGCGGATCAGATTTTGTGCAATGCCACACATCCAGGTGCTCAGGGCGGCCTGGCCGCTGAAACGCTCTTTGTTGCGCCAGGCTTCAAGGTAGGTCAACTGCAAGATGTCATCGGCATCTTCGGGGTTCAGGACGCGCTTGTGGATAAAACTGCGCAGCTTTTTCTGATGCTCGCCCGGTAGGTCGAGCATGGCTTGAGGTGAGACAGGAGAAGTAGGTTCTACATCGGAAGAGTTATCCATTATTTTTTCCTTAGGGTAATCGCTATCGAAATGGTTTCGATGGGGACTCCCTAAGCACCGCCTGTGCCAATCGCATTAATTGTCTAATGCATTGATATAAATAGTTATTTTTTTTGTTTTTTAGACGTGGAATGTCAAAGCTTGCACAGGGCTGATTAAAGCCGTGCCAGTTATTACACGTGCAAGAAAATGCGCCAGGGGTTGGAACTGTTCAGGAGTGGCTCGCCACACAGGAGCACGAAACCTAACTCTCGGCGCCTTTATGAAAGTTGATACATCCCACAGCGATGCGCAAAAGCTTCAGCAGCTCAACCCTGCTATTGCAATCCCCTTGGCACGTGGGCAATCGGCACAGGTTGCACAGCACAATGCCGCCGAGGAAGTTGGCATGCTGTTCAGCCAGCAGATGGAGCGCAGCAGCAAAGGTCTGGATCAGCGTCAGTTGAGGCTTGCCCGTACGGAGAACAGGGTTCAAAAAGTCGAGCAGTTGGCACAGCTGTATGAGCAGCTGGGGCACCCTGGGCAAGCGAGCCTGGAGCATCTGGTGCGCCAGGCGCGGATTCAGTTGCTGCAGCGGCCCAGTGCCGAGAACCTGCTGGGGTTGACTGGGGATGATCCGGCTCGCACCCATGTGGTGTTGCATCAGGTCAGTGCCCAGGCCCAGGCCGAAGGCCGCACTCATGAGGCCGATCTGGCCCGCGATTTTCTTCAGCAAATGCATGCGCTCTATGCTCCGCAGATTCAGGCGGGGCTCAATATTGCGCAGTCGCTGCAGGTGGCCAGCGATGATCCGGCGTTACGCCAGGCCGTTCGCCAGTTGTACTACGCCAGCGTGGTGGTGCGCCAATCCCTGGCGACCATGATGCAGGCGCTATTGGGGTTGTTTGGTGGCGAGCAGTTCAGTGCCGGGCTGCAAGTGATGCGTCGGGCCCTCGCCGATGATGTTGCCGCCCATATCTGCGACCGCTGGGGCAATTGCAGCGCAAGACCTTTGGCTGTCGACTCACCGTGGTGCTGGGTGCATCTAGGGTGGTTGCGCGTCTGATGCTGGCGCCGGCCAGCCTGCTGGCGCTGTGCGATGCCGCGTTATGGCGGCCGATGAGCGCCCCATTGCCAGACTCGTTTCCCCTCTGCGTACCGGTGACTCTCGGACGCCTGCAACTGCCTGTCACGCAGTTGGGCACCGTGCGCCCGGGAGATGTGCTGCTGCTGGAGTCCCTATTCTTCAATGCCCAGGGTGATGGTCAATTGCGCCTGGGGCGCCACCGCCTGCAAGGGCGCATTGACGATGAAACAGGCGCTCTGCGCCTGACCCTATTTTCTATCGAGGAAGCGACTGTGGACGAAGATTATGGGGACAGTTCCCAGGGACAGGGATGGGGCGAACCCGGTGATCAGGTACGCGACGAGCCGCTGGTTGATGTCTTCGGGCATGAGCCGTTCGATGAGTTGTCGATTGCCCTGACCGTGCGCTGCGGCACCCTGCAGCTGACCCTGGGGGAACTGCGGCAGTTGGCGCCGGGCGCTGTGTTGGGCATTTCAGGTTATGGGCCGGGGATGGCCGGGCTCTATTATGCAGACCGTCCCATTGGTCATGGGCAACTGGTGGAGGTGGATGGGCGCCTAGGGTTGCAGCTGTCACGGGTAATCTTTTCCCGATGAGTGTTCAAGGACTTGATCCCCTTCTGCTGGCGTTGTTCCTCGGTTCGTTGACGCTGATGCCGATGCTGTTGATCATCTGCACGGCATTTTTGAAAATCGTTATCGTGCTGATGATTACCCGCAACGCCATCGGCGTGCAGCAGGTTCCACCGAGCATGGCCTTGAACGGGATCGCGCTGGCAGCGACTCTCTTTATCATGGCCCCCGTGGGCTATGAAGTCGGGCAGATCGTCAAGGTATCGCCGCTGGACACCACCAGTGTGCAGGCGTTTCAGGAAACCGGGCTGGTTGCGATAAAACCACTGCGGGCCTTCATGTTTCGCAACACCGATCCGGATTTGTTGACCCACCTTCATGAAAATGCCGCGCGCCTGTGGCCTCCCGAAATGGTGCAGAGCACCGAACGCGATGACTTGATCCTGCTGATGCCGGCGTTTGTTCTGTCACAAGTGCAGGCAGGGTTTGAAGTCGGCTTCCTGATCTACATTCCGTTCATCGTCATCGACCTGATTGTCTCCAACCTGCTGCTGGCACTCGGCATGCAGATGGTCTCGCCCATGACCATCTCGCTGCCCCTCAAGCTGCTGCTGTTCGTTCTTGTATCGGGGTGGTCGCGGCTGCTCGACAGCCTCTTTCTTTCCTTCCTGTGAGTGAAACATGGACCCTATTCAGCTGTTCAAACAGGGCATGTTGCTGGTGGTGGTGCTGTCGGCTCCGCCACTGATTGTGGCAGTGATTGTCGGGGTGCTGACGTCCCTGGTGCAGGCCCTGATGCAGGTGCAGGACCAGACGCTGCCGTTCGGGATCAAGCTGGTGGCAGTGGGTATTACTTTGGTCGTGACGGGACGCTGGATCGGTGTCGAGTTGATCAAGCTGATCAATCTCACCTTCGACATGGTTGCGCGTTCAGCGCTCTGAGGAATTGGCCCCGTGGTGATCCCGTATCTTGAATACTTGCCCAGCCTGGCGATTGCCATGGCGCGCATTTATCCCTGTGCCTTCCTGGTGCCGGCGTTTTGTTTTCAGCATGTGCGCGGGATGCCGCGCCATGTCATTGTCCTGGTTATGGCGTTGCTGCCGACACCCGGTATTCACGCGGTGTTGGTGGACCAGGAATTTACCTTGCTGCTGATCAGCGCACTGGTGTTCAAGGAGGTCGCACTGGGCTTGTTGTTGGGCATATTGCTGGCGATGCCGTTCTGGCTGTTCGAAGGTGTGGGGGCATTGCTGGATAACCAGCGCGGGGCCCTGATCGGCGGGCAACTCAACCCCTCTCTCGGACCGGACGCCACGCCCATCGGGCATATGTTTAAGCAATTGAGCATCTTTCTGTTGATCGTCACTTTGGGCCTTGGCGCGATGACCCAGGTGATTTGGGACAGCTACCTGCCCGTGCTGCAAGATTTGATCGTGGGCCGCATGAGCTTGCTGAGCGAGCTCAAGCACTCGCTGGGCCTGTTGTTTCGGGTGGCGGCAACATGAGTGATTCGGGGGAGAAAAAACACCCGGCGACGGCAAAGAAACTGCGTGACCAACGCAAGAAGGGTCAGGTCGCCCAGAGCCAGGATATTGGCAAACTACTGGCGTTGACTGTGCTGAGCCAGATCGCCTTGTTCACCGCCGAAACCAGCATGCAACGTCTTCAGCAGTTGTTGATGTTGCCAGTGTCGCGCATCGGGCAACCCTTTGTGCGCACGCTGGAAGAGGTTGTGGTGGCGGGTGCGGTGGTGTTTTTCAGTTTCGCCTTGTTGATGGCCTCCGTCGCTATCGCGACAAAACTGATCAGCAGTTGGATGCAGTTCGGTTTTCTGTTCGCTCCTGAAACCTTGAGGCCGGATTTCAACCGCCTCAACCCGCTCAACCAGGCCAAGCAGATGTTCTCCGGCCAATCGTTGATGAACCTGTTCATGGGTGTGGCCAAGGCGCTGTTTATTACTCTGATCCTGTATGTGGTGGTTGGCCCGGCATTAGGTCCCTTGATCGGGTTGACCAGTGGAGATCTGCCAGGCTACATCTCGGCCCTGATCGTGCTGTTTCGCCATCTGCTCAACACCTGCCTGGGCTTGTTGCTGGTCCTGGCGCTCATTGACCTGGCGTTGCAAAAGTACTTCTTCGCCAAGCGCATGCGCATGACCCAGGTGGAGGTCATCAAGGAGTACAAGGACATGGAGGGCGACCCGCACGTCAAGAACCAGCGCCGCTCACTGGCCTATGAATTGGCCAACGAAGAGCCGAAGGTCAAGCTGCCCAAGTTTGAAGAGTCCGACATGCTGGTGGTCAACCCGACGCACTTTGCCGTGGCCCTGTACTACCGCTCCGGGGAAACGCCTCTGCCGATGATGGTGGAAAAAGGTACGGATGCCGAAGCACGCAAGTTGATTGATCGGGCCAAGGCGGCAGAGATACCGGTTATCCAGTGTGTGTGGCTGGCGCGCACCCTTTACAAGGGAGAACTGGGCAGTCATATCCCCCGTGAAACGCTGAAGGCTGTGGCCCTTATCTATCGCACCTTGCAGGAGTTGGATGATGCGGCCAAGCGCGAGACGCTTGAGCTGCCAGAGCTTGATGATCTTTGATTGGCATACACGCTGCGGCGTGTACCAAGGGGTTTAATAGCGCGTGCAGTACGCGTCCAGTCGTTCAAGTTCCGCCAATGACAGACTTCGACTCAGCATGCCGTCAAGCAATGCCCTCTCGTGGCGTTCAGGCAGCGCTTGCCAGATCACCAGCGCTCGCTCGTCGTCGAGATAGGCGAACAGTCCATCGAATGCCAGTGCCTGCGCAAAGCGTCGTTCCAGCACGCGCTGCAGCTGACCCGTCTTGATGGCGTGAGGTGGTATTCGCAAGGCCAGTCCCACCTTGGACCCCGCCCTCAACCGACAAAAAATGATGCCGTCGCACAACGACCACTCAGCGTCATTGCCAGCCATGAGGGCGTCCAGGAAGGCCTGCCGACGTTGCTCGTCGGCAGAAATCCCTGCGTTCTTCATCGCTCCAGAGAGACCGTCTGATAGTCCGAGTGTTCGCCGGACGGGCCGGGCTCCACTCGCATCTGTTCAGGCCACCAGATCACCATTTGCTGGGCGTTTGATTGCGGCCGTGAGCAGGAGTCACCCTTGCAGGTTGGCGTGCAACCCGACATGACCAAGGCCAGGGCAAGGAGTGCGAGGGGCGAGAGTATCTTTCTCATTGATTGGTCTTCCGGGTCGGTGTGAGCAGAGAAGGGCGAGACACACCAATGTGTTCGTCCTTCACAACAGGGCGCATGGCGATAAACACTTCCGCTTCCTCGCCCGGCTTGAGCCAGGCGTGCGGCCAGACAGTGACGGCCAGGGTCTGCGAGTTGCTGCATTCCCTCTCGTCGATGCGTACATTGCGGTTGAACTGGTTACGCAGAACGATGACGGCCACGTTGTACTGCGGGCCGGCATACCACTGGCTGCTGGCGGTGTTGAGCGTCAGGAGGTCGCGGGTTCGGCACAGGGTATCGAGCTCCAGTGGCATGGGCGCGGCCTTGAAGTCCTTGGGTACCTGCCCGGTGACCAGATGGGCCAGGGTAGAGGTGACATCGCTACGCTTGATCACCGGCTGGTGTTCGGCGTAGCGACGCGCGAGCGGTTTGAGGGCGTCTTCCAATTCCACCTGATCAGATTTTGGCAAATAGCGCGAGGGGTCGGCCTGATCACCGATGACTCGGGGCGTCAGGATAAACAGACGCTCTCGCCGGTTGCTCTTGCGTTCGGTAGAGGAAAACAGCGCCTTGCCCAGCAGTGGGATATCCCCCAGTAATGGCACCTTGTTCAGCCTGTCGGCGTTCTCTGTGACATGGAACCCTCCCACTACCAGCGAGCGCTTTTCCGCCATCACCGCCTGGGTGCTGACCTTACCCTTACGCACATCCGGGCCGATTCGATTGGGGTTGGTTTCATCGAAACTGCCGTCTTCGATGTCCACTACCAAGTGGATCTGGTGCGCGCCCTTGGACGTAATGACCCGTGGGACAACCTGGAAACTGGTGCCCACTGTGACCGGCAAAATGGTTGCGTTTTCGGTGCCTGCGGTAATGTACTGCGTGCGGTTGAAGTCGATCACCGCCGGCTGGTTTTCCAGGGTCAGGATCGAGGGATTAGACACTACGGTCGCCAGGCCGCGGGCTTCCAGTGCCCGCAGGTCTGCTTCAAAGCGGTCACGGTTACCTATAGACACTTGCGATGCCGTCCCCGGGGCAACGTTATTGACCCCGGCCCTGAAGCGACTGTTTTGAAAGCCCCAGTTCACTCCGAACTCCCTGAGTTGAGTGCGATCGATGTCCAGGATGATCGCGTCAATCTCCACCAGCTTGCGCGCCACGTCGAGCTTGGCGATCAGTTCGCGGTACATGGCCTGGCGTTCCGGCAGGTCGTAGATCAGCACGGCGTTGTTGCGCACATCGGCTTCGACGCGGATTTTGCTCGTGGGTGTCGGAGCTCGGGGCGTCATGGCGTAGTTGGCATCCGGCTGGCCGAGGGCGGCCGGGGGGCTGAGCATCTGCCCCAGCAGAGGATTGCTCAGCCGTGGAAAGCTTTGGGCCATGGGGGATGGCATTGACGCTGGCGCAGGGTTTTGAGCCGCATTCGAGAGCGTCGAGGATGTTCGCGGCTCCAGCAGACCACGCAGCATGCTGGCGACGCCCGGGATAACCAGTTTTTCGCCGCGATAGTCGATCTGGCGATCCGCGGCATTGGCGAACTGCAGGGTAAACGTCAGCACACTCTGTTTTTCATCAGGCGTCTTGCGCTTGCTACTGAATTGTTTGATCTGTTCTATATAGCGCTTGGGGCCAGAGACCAATACGACGCCGTCATCCGGCAGTTCACCCCAGCCAAAACGGCTATCCAGCAGGCCGATGTCGGTCAAGGCCTGCTTCAGGTCGGCAACAGTTTCGGCTGAAACCTCAAGTCGTGCTGACTCTTGCTGGTCCAGGGTACTGATGTACAGAGTGTTGTTGTACATGAACCACTGGAAGCGGTGCTCGACGGCGAGTCGGTCCAACAGCGATTGGGGCGTGTTTGAGCGAATTTTGCCATTGACGTAGCCTTCCAGGAAACCGTCGATTTGCAGTTGGGTGCCGAAGGTTTTCGTGAAGTCTTCGAGTACCTCCTGCAGGGTCTTGTTGTCGGCCTCGTAGGCGTAAGCCGTGGTTTTCCATTCGGTGGGTATGGCTGCCAGTGTGCTTTCCAGCGGTATCAGTAGCCAGGGTAATACGGCCAGCCAGCGCCAATGGGAGGGCTGTGTCGTTGTTGCTACGGGCGAGGTGGGGCGCAAGCAGGTTTGCTTGTAGGTCTTGTCAGGCATGGAGAGATTCTCTGGTTAGTGCGAAAGCAAGCGCAGCGATGAGGACATGCACTTCGGGGCACTCCGGCGGCACTCGACCATAGAGCGCCAGGTATCGCGTTGGTTGAGCAGGGTTTCGAGACTTGCCAATAGCTGATCCCGGCAACAGTTACCGGGCAATCTCTGAAGTAGCCAGAGATGGCGGCTTTCAGGTGATTGGGCCAGGGAACCTTGAAAGTACTCCAGGCTGGCTTGCCCCTGACGCATCCAGACTTCCTGCTGGGGGTTATCGGGAGGGGCAAGGGTAAGCTGGACGCTTAACAGCAGATTGCTTTCGCAACGCCGCAGGTCGATCGAGTCGTCGCCTTCGTACAATGCAATCTGTTGGTCGCTGCCTTCCAGCCAGCGAGCAAGCAGATCGCTCATTTCATTGCATTCCATCAAGAACGGATTTCCTCAGCTCATGCCTGATGCGGGTATGTTCTGACCTCGCGAAATGAGCCTTGGCAATTTCCATTTTGGTTTCGAAAAAATCGACGTCACCCGAAAAGAACGGGTCCGGATTGCGAAGAAGTTCGTCAAGTTGCTTCGTGGTTTTTTTCATTTGGCTGTCAAGCCTGCTTTGTATTCCGTCATAGAAACTCATCAACTGTCCCCTTTTGGATTTCCCTCCTCAGTGGTCCTTGTCTTGGCGTCAGTTCCACGATGGAGCACCTTGGCTGCAAAAAAATAAAATACCTGCGGCACATCAAGCTATCCGTCTTTCTCTGGAGTCATGAGCGTCTCAAGGATCGAGTTCCAATCGACGCAAAAGTCCCCTTCCTCCGTTTTCAGCACTAATGTTTGAGCACTCGGCGTGTCGCCGATCCGAAGACTCCAGGGGAGCTCTTCATGGCCGCTCAGCCACGACTCGACAGGTTCGCGGTCCAGGGGGTGGCACAACAGCGTCGCCTTGACCGGGGGCAGTTGGGTTGCCAGGAGTTGTTTGAGCAGGGCTGCGAGACGTTGCGCAGGCGGGGTATCTTCCAGTAGGCAGCGTAGCGCCTGGTTGACGAGCAATGTGGCGCTCTGTTCCAGGCCATCGCACATTTTTTGGTGTTCGATTTTCAGCTGACTGAGCTGGGTCTCGGCATTCGCCCTGAACTCCTGCAGAGCCTGCTCCAGCAGTTTTGCACGATGCTGCTCGGCCTGTTGCAGCAGTTCGCGCACTTGCGTCTGCGCGCGTGCCAGCAACCGAGAGGCCTGGCCGCAATGGATGAGGGTTTCTTGAGTAATCAAGGTTTGCGGCAGGCCCTGCGTGCCGTTATGCAGCTCAATCTTGCGATGACAAAGCATTGATTGAATGCTCCCCTGATTGATACTGATGGGTCTCAGCGCTTTCCATTGAGGTGGCGCGCCAGATGGCTGCTTGCCAGAGGGTGTCGAGCCTGTTATGGGCGTCGGATAGCCACGGGATCTGTTCCAATTCAATCACTCGTTGACGGGGGAAACTGAGGCGGAGTCGCTGCCAGGTGGCGAGCGGAACCCACTCCCGTAACAGTCGCAGCGGATCTTGCGCTTCTGAAAGCGGCGAGCCGGGAGGCAATGCCTTTGCAAGTCGATGGCACCAGAGTTGGTGTTCTTCGCTCAATTGGCTGCTGGCCTTGGGGTGGTAAATACTTTCAATCAACGCAAGCATCAACTCTCGTTGGCCTGACGATCCATATATAAGCCGCAGCAGTGCCAAGTTGGGGGGCGTGGGAAGGCAGGGGGCAATGGAGAGTTTTTTGCCGAGCAGCCAATGCTGGCTGCGATAGAGGGGTTTCAAGGCGCCTGGAACTCCCCATTCGGGTGATGAGACTGTCCAGGGATAGGCCCACCATTGCGCCCAGATTTGTGCGTCACTCATAAGACGATGGGTTCATCGAGGTGTGGGCAGGCGTTGGTGAATGCGCCGGCTCACTGGCCAGATAACCCCGCGCTCGTGAGTTGCGTTTAAACCAGAAAAACGCGGCGATACCGGCAAGCAAAAGGCTGAACAATAATACTGTCAGGCTGTTTTGCCAAAATCGCAGATCCTCACTGGGCACTAGGAAGGGGCCGAAATAGATCAAGCGTCTTTGCTCCTGATAAACAGTCGCCGGGACAAACACTACGGTGAGTTTTTGTGGGTTATCCACCGCGGTCGACATGCCGGGAATACCGCTGGCCACCATCCTGCGAACGCGGGGACGGATATTGTCAGGCTCAAGTCGCGGATCATGTTTGATAAATACCGAGGCGGATGCCGGTTGTACCGGTTCTCCCGGTGCAACCCGTTCAGGCAGCACCACATGAACGCGGGCGACGATGACCCCGTCGATATTGGACAAGGTGGCTTCCAGCTCCTGGGACAAGGCGTAGATGTAGCGGGCGCGCTCTTCCAGTGGGGTGGAGATGACACCTTCCTTACGAAAAATATCACCCAGTGTAGAGCGTGCGGTTCGTGGCAGGCCGGCTGCTTCCAGTGTGCGGACAGCGCGGCTGATGTCATCAGTTGCAACACGGACAACGACCCCATCCTTGGCCGGGGCTTTCTGGGCGCGGATTTGTTTGTCCGCCAACTCGGCAATGACTTCGTTGGCTTCCTGCTCTGAGAGCTGGCGATGAAGCTCCACACTTTCGCCGCATCCACCCAGCATTAACATCAATGACAAAAGCACAGTGGCAATCAGAGGGCGGGCCATGTTCTTCCTATTGCAGGTTGGTCAGTTTTTCGAGAGCTTGTACGGTTTTATTGAGAGTCTTGACCGTTAGAACGGTCTGTAGTTGAGCGTCGGAAAGTTGGCTACCGTAATCGCGTAGCGCCGAGGGGTTGGAGCCTCGACTGATCTCTCGAAGGCTGCGAGTCACCTGTGATCTCAGCCCAATCAGCTGGTTCGACTGTTCTGACAGCAGGTTGGGAGCCACGGCTGTGCTCATACTCGTGGCTGGCAGTTTGTCGCTGGTTAAGCGCGCATTGAAAAAGTTGATGTCTGTGGCTGACGAGGATAGTTCTGGTCCGCCAGTAGAGTTATGGAGGGGGGCGCTCGACGAAAAACTCTTGATATTTTCGAGCATAAATTCCTTGCTCCAAATTGATGGGTGATCAACTGGCGAGTTGATTTAAAATAGGAGTGAGTTATTTTTTGAACTGCCTCCTTTCCCTCTATTCGGGGGGAGGAGGCAGTAGCGTTAGCTGATCCTTATGGATTTTGGAACATCGATTCCTGCAGCAAAATCCTCGGCGGCAATACGCTGCCAGCCGCGCTTTTCTGCAAGCGCCTTCCTAGCCGCCTCTTGCTGATCCCCGACGTCCCCGCCAGCACCTGCTGCACTCGAGCCGGAGCCCGCCAAGTTGGTGTTATAGTTGACATAGTTGGACATTAGGTTGCTATTTAAACCATATGACATGGTGTATACCTCTATTCAGTTTCTGATCTGTTATAGGATGAGTATGTTGTGAGTATTTCAATGCGCTTGAATACACTACGCCTTCGACGGTGCCCCGTAGGTCACGTATTGTTTGCGACGGGTCTGTCTGCCAATGCATAAATCAAGAGCATGGAATGTATCCGTGATACAGAACCTTCGGTAAGTTCTGGTGTGCAACATTCGGCTAATAAGTCAAGATTCTGATTGTGGGTCGTCGATTATTATTTTCTGTACAAAAAAATACTCTATTGCATTGACGACTACTCAAACTTCATCAATAACTCAAAGGTCTCTGTTGTTCAAGGACGCTGCTCGCTGCTTGCCCCACGACGCCACCGATAGCGCCGCCCACCATACCGCCGAGGGGGCCACCTACAGCTGCACCCAACGCCGTTCCTGCGGCTGTACCTGCTATAGGTGCAGCGCTCTGGATTAACTGCATCGGAAGTTGCGTTATACCGCTAGTCATATCGTTAATCTCCTAGAGAACTGAAGTTTCATGTTGACTATGGATTCACAAGTCCAGTCAAGCCAATTGGAGCTGGCTTGCACAATAAGTGGTGATTCCGGCTCTCTGGTTCCATCAACTCAATGAGTGGGTATTTCCAGTTGTTTCATCCGGTGATAAAGCGTCCGCCTGGCCATCCCCAATTCAAGTGAGACCGCATCAATGCTTCGCTGGTGGCGACGCATTGAGTCTTCGATCAGTACCTTCTCTATTTGTTGTAATCGTTCCTTGAGGTTCATTGTGACCCCTTGATGTTCATTCCCTTGGGTTGGAATCGCAGGCAAGCCGAGTACAAAGCGTTTGGCAGCCGAACCCAGTTCGCGGACATTGCCTGGCCACGAATGGCAGAGCAGTTGCTGGAGCAGGACGCTTGGGGGAATGGGGGCGGGAAATTGGAAATGCTTGGCTTCGCGCTCAATCATATTCAGGAATAACGGGATGATACGCTCCCGGCGCTCGCGCAAGGCTGGCAGGTTAATGGCGACGACGTTGAGACGAAAATACAAATCCCGCCTGAATAGGCCTTGCTCGACCATCTCATGCAGAGATTGTTGTGCCGAGGCGATCACCCGCATGTCCACGGCAATAAACTTGGTTGACCCCAGTCGTTCGACACCTCTTGATTCCAATACTCGTAGTAATTTGGCCTGTAGAACCAGGGGCATGCTGTCTATTTCATCGAGGTATAAGGTTCCCAAATGTGCCGCTTCGATAAAGCCAGCTCGTGATTGCACCGCGCCGGTGAATGCACCATTGGTGACGCCGAACAATTGGCTTTCGGCGAGTGTTTCCGGGATCGCTGCACAATTGATTGCAACAAAGTTGCCCCTGCGCCCGGATAAGCGATGAACTCTTTCAGCCAGGGTGTCCTTGCCGCTTCCAGTTTCCCCAAGTAACAAAATGTCGACATTTAGTGTCGCAGTATTCCTGATCGTGGCTTCCAGATCCGGACATTCAATTAGAGGGGGGAGGTTGTCGTCGTTGATCTTGTGGGATGCCGACATCACTCTTGCTGCAACATATTTATTGCCTCCGTCAGACCGATTACGATTTCAACTACTTGAGCCGCTTGGTCATTTTCTTAAAGGCAGTAGAACGCAAGTCTATACCGTTGTCATTGGTGATAAATGGTGAGTTTGAATACTTATAGACTGAGCAGCGGAGTGGAAGCTAAAAATAATAAATATTCAAGTGCGGTGGCTGTTTTAAAACGTTATTGGAGGTAGGAGTAGTCTGGGGTTTTTGGTTTTTTTTAGATGGTGGGGGATTAGTGGTTTTTAGGAAGCGTTGTGTGGGTGTGGTCTTATGTATTTAGTGGAGTTGCCAAATTGTTACATTTTATTGTGTCATTGCGCGTGCCAGTTGGATTCTTTCTGGCATGTAGGATATCGGTCAGACGCCCACAAAAAAGCCGATGCATTGCATCGGCTTTTTGTTCTGCGCCAGGGTTTAGACGTTGAAACGGAAGTGCATCACGTCGCCATCCTTAACGATGTATTCCTTACCTTCCAGGCGCCATTTACCGGCTTCCTTGGCACCGGCTTCACCCTTGAACTGGATGAAGTCGTTGTAGGCGATGACTTCGGCGCGGATAAAACCTTTTTCGAAGTCGGTGTGGATCACGCCAGCGGCTTGTGGTGCGGTGGCACCGACTTTGACGGTCCATGCGCGGACTTCTTCAACACCAGCGGTGAAGTAAGTCTGCAGGTGCAGCATTTCGTAGCCGGCGCGGATCACACGGTTCAGGCCAGGCTCTTCCAGGCCCAGGGCCTCAAGGAACATGTCTTTTTCTTCGCCGTCATCAAGCTCGGCGATTTCCGCTTCGATCTTGTTGCAGACCGGTACGACAATGGCGCCTTCTTCTTTGGCAATGGCCATGACCACGTCGAGCAACGGGTTGTTCTCGAAGCCGTCTTCAGCCACGTTGGCGATGTACATGACAGGCTTGGTGGTCAGCAGGTGAAAACCACGAATCACCGCCTTTTCGTCGGTGTTCATGCTTTTCATCAGGCTACGTGCTGGTTTGCCTTCAGTGAAGTGAGCGATCAGTTGCTCCAGCAGAGCCTTCTGAACCACAGCATCCTTGTCGCCGCCCTTGGCATTGCGAGTGACCTTTTGCAGTTGCTTCTCGCAGCTGTCGAGGTCGGCAAAGATCAGTTCCAGGTCGATGATCTCGATGTCGCGTTTCGGGTCGACGCTGTTGGAGACGTGAATCACGTTCTCGTCTTCGAAGCAGCGGACCACGTGGGCGATGGCGTCGGTCTCGCGGATGTTGGCGAGGAACTTGTTGCCCAGGCCTTCACCTTTCGACGCGCCGGCCACCAGGCCTGCGATGTCGACGAACTCCATGGTGGTCGGCAGGATGCGCTTGGGATTGACGATGACCGCCAGTGCTTCCAGGCGTGCATCGGGCATCGGCACGATACCGGTGTTGGGTTCGATGGTGCAGAAGGGGAAGTTCTCCGCCGCAATACCTGATTTGGTCAGGGCGTTGAACAGGGTGGACTTGCCGACGTTGGGCAGGCCGACGATGCCGCAATTGAATCCCATGGTGTTTCCCCTTGGATAAGAGTCAGGCCTTCTGGCTGTGCAGGTTTTTCATCGCACGGTTCCATTCCCCGGCGAAGATATCCGGCAGCACGCCGAGGGCAAAATCGATGCTGGCATCGAGTTTTTCCTGTTCGGCGCGTGGCGCACGACCCAGGACGAAGTTTGAAACCATACTGGCGACGCCTGGGTGGCCAATGCCAAGCCGCAGACGGTAAAAGGTATTCTGATTGCCCAACTGCGCGATGATGTCGCGCAGGCCGTTATGACCGCCATGCCCGCCGCCTTGCTTGAGCTTGGCAACACCGGGTGGCAAGTCCAATTCGTCATGGGCCACCAGGATTTCTTCGGGTTTGATCCGGAAGAAACCCGCAAGCGCCGCGACGGCTTGGCCGCTGCGGTTCATGTAGGTGGTGGGTATCAGCAGACGAACATCCTGACCTTGATGCGAGAAGCGTCCGGTCAGGCCAAAATATTTGCGATCGGCCACCAGGTTTACACCTTGGGCGTGGGCGATGCGCTCAACAAAAAGGGCCCCCGCGTTATGCCGGGTCTGTTCGTATTCTGCGCCTGGATTTCCCAGGCCAACGATCAGTTTAATGGCAGTCACGACAGGGGCCCTTCCTTTGGAGTTGTGGATAACACCGCCGCAACCAACGTGCGGCGAAAGTGGACGACAAGAGCTCATTTACTCAAAAGTAAACTTCGCGTTCTCGCCCGCTTTCTCGCTACGTTTCGGTCCGCGATGTTTCCTCAAGCTCCTACGTTACAGAGTGAATTACTCTGCAGCGGCTTCTTCAGCTTCTGGAGCAACGCGTGGAGCGTGAACGTTTGCAATGGCTTTGTCATTGCCGTGAACCAGAGCAACAAACTCTACGCCTTTAGGGGCTTTGAGGTCGGACAGGTGAATGATGTCACCGATTTCAGCGTTCGACAGGTCGACTTCGATGAACTCAGGCAAATCTTTCGGCAGGCAGGTCACTTCGATCTCAGCGGTAACGTGCGAAATTTCGCCGCCTTTCTTGATCGGGGCAGCTTCGCCAACGAAGTGTACAGCCACGATAGCGGTCAGTTTCTGACCGGCTACAACGCGTACGAAGTCAGCGTGCAGCACGTGGCCTTTAGCTGGGTGACGTTGCAGTGCCTTGATGATGACGTTCTGCTTTTTGCCGCCGATGTTCAGCTCGATGATGTGGCTGTACGAGGCTTCGTTTTCCAGCAGTTTGGCAACTTCTTTAGCTTGCATGCTGATGGATTCAGGGGCTTTTTCGCCACCGTAAACTACAGCTGGAACCAGGCTTGCGAGACGACGCAGGCGGCGGCTCGCACCTTTCCCCAGGTCAGATCGCACTTCAGCATTCAGAGTAAAATCGTTCATGTTGTATCTCCAAAATAACCACATTCGCCCCAGCGTTTGCGACCAGCGCTAAAGGCGATATGGGCAAAAAAGCCCCGCCCCAACAATATGCTGGGGCGGGGCGCTTTTCGTCAGTGGGATGTCGCCAAGGGTTGACCCTTAACGGAACATCGCACTGATCGATTCTTCGTTGCTGATGCGGCGAACCGCCTCGGCAACTACCGGTGCGATATCCAGTTGACGGATACGCGAACAGGCTTGAGCAGCAGCGGACAACGGGATGGTGTTGGTCACCACCAGTTCGTCCAGCATTGAGTTCTCGATGTTCTCGATCGCCCGACCTGACAGCACAGGGTGTGTGCAGTAGGCAAAGACTTTGGCTGCACCGTGCTCTTTCAAGGCTTTCGCCGCGTGGCACAGAGTGCCGGCGGTGTCGACCATGTCATCGACCAGAATACAGGTGCGCCCTTCGACATCACCGATGATATGCATCACTTCAGAGTGATTGGCTTTCTCACGGCGTTTGTCGATGATCCCGAGATCCACGCCCAGGGACTTGGCAACAGCACGTGCACGCACGACGCCGCCAATGTCCGGGGACACGATCATCAGATTTTCAAAGCGCTGGTCTTCGATGTCATCCACCAAGACGGGGGAGCCGTAGATGTTATCTACTGGAATATCGAAGAACCCCTGGATTTGGTCAGCGTGCAGGTCAACCGTGAGAACACGGTCGATGCCTACCACGGTCAGCATGTCAGCAACGACTTTCGCGCTGATGGCCACACGTGCGGAACGCGGACGGCGATCCTGACGGGCATAACCAAAATAAGGGATTACAGCTGTGATTCGAGTCGCTGAGGAGCGGCGGAAGGCATCAGCCATCACGACGAGTTCCATCAGGTTATCGTTGGTCGGAGCGCAAGTCGGCTGAATAATGAAGACATCTTTACCGCGGACGTTTTCATTGATCTCGGCTGTAATTTCGCCGTCGGAGAATTTACCGACAGAGATGTCACCGAGAGGGATATGCAGCTGACGTACAACACGCCGAGCCAGATCGGGGTTGGCGTTCCCCGTAAAGACCATCATCTTGGACACGCGCAGTACCTGAAGGCTGAGGGTAACCTGGATGAGTATACGAAAATGGCAGGGGCGGCTGGATTCGAACCAACGCATGGCAGGATCAAAACCTGCTGCCTTACCGCTTGGCGACGCCCCTGTATTTGTTGCAACGAGTGCCCAGCACTCGGTTCCTTTTAGAGCAGACTTTGCAGCTTGCGATGCAACATCGAAACGTTGCTTCCTTTTGCTACAAACCCTGTAAGGGTCTCTGTAAGAAGGGCCGAGACTTTATCAGCTTCAGCTTTGTTTGGGAAGCCCCCAAACACACAACTTCCAGTTCCGGTTAATTTTGCTTCGGTAAATTTACCTAACAAATTCAAAGCGTTACGTACATCTGGGTAACGCCTTGCTACAACCGGTAAGCAGTCATTTCGACTGTTTCCCTTGGGAACGGGGCGCACTTTAATGGGAGTAGAGTTACGTGTCAACAGTGGATCTGAAAAAATTTCTGCTGTACTTACAGATACTTGCGGAACAAGCACGACATACCAAGGTTCTTCGGGGTCTACAGGGGTGAGTTTTTCCCCCACTCCCTCGGCAAAAGCGGCGTGTCCACGGACGAAAACCGGGACGTCTGCACCCAGTGTCAGGCCCAGCGCAGCCAGGCGATCCTCGTCCCAGCCCAGTTGCCACAGGTGGTTCAGGCCGAGCAGGGTGGTGGCAGCGTTGGAGCTGCCACCGCCGATTCCACCGCCCATGGGTAGGATCTTGTCGATCCAGATATCAATGCCCAGCGCGCATCCAGATTGTTCCTGAAGTTTTTTTGCTGCCTTCACGATCAGGTTGCTGTCGTGGGGTACTCCCTCGAACTCGGTGTGCAGTTGAATCACGCCATCATCGCGTACAACGAAGGTCAGTTCATCGCCGTAGTCGAGAAATTGAAACAGCGTCTGCAGTTCGTGGTAACCGTCTTCACGGCGACCAAGAATGTGCAGCATCAAGTTGAGCTTGGCTGGAGCGGGTAGGGTCAGGCGCTTTGCCGTCATGTTATTGCCCCAGCTTGCGTGGTTGCCAGTCCTTGATCACCAGCGTGACGTCAAGGTCAGTACCATGCAGTTTGATGCGCTCGGGTAGCCAGTAACCGTTCTGTTCGACATAGCTCAAGTACTCGACCTGCCAGCCATCCTGTTCCAGGGTGGCCAGGCGGCTGTCGCCATTGAGGCTCAAGCGGCTCTTGCTGTCAGGTGCGGGCAGCCCGCGAACCCACCACACCAGATGCGACACTGGTAATTTCCAGCCCAGTTGTTCTTCCAGAAGACCTTCGGGGTTCGGCGCTTCATAGCGGCCCTGGTTGGCGACTTCGAGGCTCACTTGCCCCGGTCGGCCGGTCAGGCGTGCAGCGCCACGTCCCAGGGGGCCGGAAAGTCGGATGTCGTAGTAATCCTGGCGTTGCAGCCAGAACAGGGTGCCGCTGCCCGAGTCCTTCGGTGCGCGAATCCCGACCTTGCCGCTGATCTGCCAGCCGTCGAGGCTGTTCAGTTGATCCTTGTGCTGTCGCCACTGTGCCAGGTTGCCCTGGCCTTCGACGGACTCGCGTGCGCCGAAGCCCGCGCAACCGGCGAGCAGGGCGATAAAGCTGAAAACGATGGCGTGGCGCAAAAACATAATCTTAAAGGGTCTCGGATCCGGTCAGGCGCTTGATGGTGCTGCGCAGGATAGGGCTTTCGGGTTGTTCCTTGAGGAACTTCTTCCAGATTTGTCTGGCTTCGCGCTGTTTGCCGTTGGCCCAGAGCACTTCGCCCAGGTGAGCGGCGACTTCCTGGTCGGGGAATCGCTCAAGGGCTTGGCGCAGCAGGCGTTCGGCTTCATCCAGGTTGCCCAGGCGGTAATTCACCCAGCCCAGGCTGTCGAGCACGGCCGGATCTTCCGGGTTGAGCTGGTGAGCCTGCTCGATCAGGACCTTGGCCTCGGCATAGCGCGTTGTACGGTCGGACAAGGTGTAACCCAGGGCGTTCAGTGCCATGGCGTTGTCCGGGTCACGCTTGATGATCAGGCGCAGGTCTTTTTCCATCTGCGCCAGGTCATTGCGTTTTTCTGCCTGCATGGCGCGGGTGTACAGCAGGTTCAGGTCGTCGGGGTATTGCAGTAGTGCTTGCTGCAGTACTTTCCAGGCGCGATCGCCCTGATTGTTGGCCGACAAGGTCTCGGCCTGGATCAGGTAGAGCTGGATGGCGTAGTCCGGCTCTGCATCCCGTGCCGCCGTCAGACGTTTTTCCGCTTCATCGGTGCGACCGTTGTTCATCAGGATATCGGCCTGACGCAGTTGGGCTGACAGGTAGTCATTGCCGGGGCCGACCTGGGCGTACTCGATCAACGCGCCTTGCGGGTCGTTGCGCTCTTCAGCGATACGCCCCAGGTTCAGGTGCGCCGAGTCGACATGGCTTTCCCGGGCGATCAAGTCTTCCAGGTAGCCCTTGGCCTCATCCCAGGCCTTGGCCTCCAGACAGACCAGCGCCAGGGAGTAGCGTAGTTCGTCATCATCCGGGTATTGCTGGACGAGGCTGGCGAACTCTACCTTGGCATCCTCCATGCGGTCCTGCTCCACCAACATGCGGGCGTAAGTCAGGCGCAGGCGCTTGTCGTCCGGGTACTTCTTGATGCTTTTTTCCAGCAACGGCAAGGCTTCCTTGCCGCGATTGAGGTTTTGCAGCAGGCGCGCCCGCAGCAGCAGTGGGGCGACTTCACCGTCTTCCGGCGGGTTGCGCTCCAGCAGCGTCAAGGCGGCCTCGGCTTCGTCATCCTGTTGCAACAACAAGGCCTTGCCGAAAATCAGCTGGCCATTCTTCGGGTGCTTTTGCAGCAGCCGGTCGAAACTCTTCATCAGACCGGTGCGAGTGTCCTGGTCGGTGTCGGCAGCCGACAGCGCGAGGAAGTCGAAGTGGGTGTCACCCTTGCCCTGCAACACTTTCTCCATATAGATCATGGAGTCGTCATAGCGCCCGGCGCGAGCCAGTTGGATCGCCGCTGCACGTTGGGCTTCAAGGTCGTCCGAGGCGTTTTTCGCCCAGATCAGCGCAGTATCCAACGCGGCCTGGTCGGCGCCCAGGTACTCGGCAATGCGAAACGCTCGCTCGGAAATACCAAGGTCCTGGGTATTGATGGCCTGGGTCACGTAGTTATCCAGGGCAATGTCGAAACGATTGCGCTGGCCGGCCAGTTCCGCACTCAGCAGACTGAATACCGTCGCTTCACTGAACGAGGAGTAAACCTTGGGCTTTTCAGGGGTGGGAGTGCTGTCTTCTACCGGTGGCGAACCGTCCGGCGATACGGGGGCCATGGCCTGGCAGCCGCTGAGGAAGACAAAAGCAAGGAGCAACGCGGAAGATCTATTCATATAGGAAGAGGACGACTAACCTGCGGTCGGATCATCATGACACAAGCCTTCGGCCAAACATAACCGTGTAGGCGCGAGCGTGCTCGCGAAGAACCTGAGGGCAACGCGTTTTATGGCGTAAGCTATTAGGGCAATAGACGGCAATGGTTGTTCTGAATCAGGCGAAGTAGGACAATTGTCGGCCTCTCGACATCATCAGCGATATTGAATGGCCTTCCTTGCTCTGGGTATTAACCACAAGACTGCTTCTGTAGACGTCCGCGAGCGCGTAGCGTTTACCCCGGAGCAGTTGGTTGAGGCCTTGCAGCAGCTCTGCCGGCTCACTGACAGCCGCGAAGCTGCGATCCTTTCTACCTGCAATCGCAGCGAGCTCTATATAGAGCAGGAACATCTTTCGGTGGATGTGGTGCTGCGCTGGCTGGCTGATTACCACCATTTGAGCCTTGAAGAGCTGCGCGCAAGCGCTTATGTGCACGAAGAAGATGCGGCAGTTCGTCACATGATGCGGGTCGCCTCCGGGCTCGATTCGCTGGTATTGGGCGAACCGCAAATTCTCGGCCAGATGAAATCGGCCTACGCCGTGGCCCGTGAAGCCGGGACCATCGGCCCGCTGCTGGGGCGTTTGTTTCAGGCCACGTTCAACTCGGCCAAACAGGTGCGCACCGATACCGCCATCGGCGAAAACCCGGTCTCCGTGGCATTTGCCGCTGTCAGCCTGGCCAAGCAGATCTTCAGCGACTTGCAACGCAGCCAGGCGCTGCTGATCGGTGCCGGCGAAACCATCACCCTGGTCGCCCGCCACCTGCATGAGCTGGGGGTCAAGCGGATCGTCGTAGCCAACCGTACCCTGGAACGTGCCAGCATCCTCGCCGAGCAGTTTGGCGCCCACGCGGTGTTGCTCTCGGAAATCCCCGCCGAACTGGTGCGCAGCGACATCGTGATTAGTTCCACCGCCAGTCAGTTGCCGATCCTCGGTAAAGGCGCGGTAGAAAGCGCCTTGAAGCTGCGCAAGCACAAGCCGATCTTCATGGTGGATATCGCCGTTCCCCGGGATATCGAGCCTGAAGTCGGCGAGTTGGACGACGTTTACCTCTATAGCGTCGACGATCTCCACGAAGTGGTCGCTGAAAACCTCAAGAGCCGCCAGGGCGCAGCCCAGGCAGCCGAGGAAATGGTCAGCGCCGGCGCCGATGACTTCATGGTGCGCCTGCGTGAACTGGCCGCCGTCGATGTGCTCAAGGCTTACCGCCAGCAGGGCGAGCGCCTGCGGGATGAGGAATTGATCAAGGCCCAGCGTATGCTGGCCAACGGCAGCAGCGCCGAAGACGTGCTGATGCACCTGGCCCGTGGCCTCACCAACAAATTGCTGCACGCCCCAAGCGTACAGCTTAAAAAACTGACTGCCGAAGGCCGCCTCGATGCGCTGGCCATGGCCCAGGAACTCTTTGCCCTCAATGAGGGCACGTCGGCTTCGGATAAAAAACCGCAATGAAAGCGTCACTGCTCAATAAGCTGGACATGATCCAGGATCGTTTCGAGGAACTGACCGCCTTGCTCGGCGATGGCGAAGTCATCTCCGATCAAAACAAGTTCCGCACCTATTCCAAGGAATACGCGGAAGTTGAACCCATTGTGGCCATCTATACACAGCTGCTCAAGGTTCAGGCTGACCTCGAAGGCGCCCAGGCGTTGCTCAAGGACAGCGACCCGGACATGCGCGAAATGGCTGTTGAAGAAGTGCGCGAAGCCAAGGACAGGCTGATCGAACTGGAAGGCGACCTGCAACGCATGTTGCTGCCCAAGGACCCCAACGATGGGCGCAACGTATTCCTGGAAATCCGTGCCGGCACTGGCGGTGACGAAGCGGCGATCTTCTCCGGGGACCTGTTTCGCATGTATTCGCGCTATGCCGAACGCCGCGGCTGGCGTGTCGAGATCCTGTCCGAGAACATCGGTGAACATGGCGGCTATAAAGAGGTCATCGCCCGGATTGAAGGCGACAACGTCTACGGCAAGCTGAAATTCGAATCTGGCGCTCACCGCGTACAGCGGGTTCCGGCCACTGAATCCCAGGGCCGCATTCACACATCGGCTTGCACCGTGGCGGTGTTGCCTGAGCCGGACGAGCAGGAAGCCATCGAGATCAACTCGGCGGACTTGCGGGTCGACACCTACCGTTCATCGGGTGCTGGCGGCCAGCACGTCAACAAGACCGACTCGGCAATCCGTATCACCCACTTGCCGTCGGGTATTGTGGTGGAGTGTCAGGAAGAGCGTTCCCAGCACAAAAACCGAGCGCGTGCGATGTCCTGGCTGTCGGCCAAGCTCAATGACCAGCAGACCAGCGCCGCCGCCAATGCGATTGCCAGCGAGCGCAAATTGCTGGTGGGCTCCGGTGACCGTTCCGAGCGCATCCGGACCTACAACTTTGCCCAGGGCCGGGTCACCGATCACCGGGTCAACCTGACCCTGTACTCCTTGGATGAAATTCTTGCCGGTGGCGTGGACGCGGTGATCGAGCCGTTGCTGGCCGAATACCAGGCCGACCAACTGGCAGCGATAGGTGAATAAATGACCATTATTGCTAGTTTGTTACGCGCCGCCGAGTTGCCTGACTCGCCCACCGCGCGCCTTGATGTGGAATTGCTACTGGCCGCTGCCCTGGGCAAGTCTCGCAGCTACCTGCACACCTGGCCGGAAAAGATCGTCAGCAGCGAAGCCGCGCTGACCTTCGCCAGCTACCTGCAACGCCGCCGTAGCGGCGAGCCCGTGGCCTATATCCTCGGCCAGCAAGGGTTCTGGAAGCTGGACCTGGAAGTGGCACCGCACACGCTGATCCCGCGTCCAGAAACCGAGTTGTTGGTGGAAGCCGCCCTGGAATTACTGCCCGCCACGCCGGCCAATGTCCTGGACTTGGGCACCGGCAGTGGTGCGATTGCCCTGGCTCTGGCCAACGAGCGTCCGGATTGGAAAGTCACTGCGGTCGACCGCGTGCTCGAAGCTGTGGCCCTCGCCGAGCGTAATCGCCAGCGCCTGCACCTGAACAACGCCACGGTGCTGAACAGCCATTGGTTCAGCGCCCTGAAAGATCACACCTACGACCTGATCATCAGTAACCCGCCGTATATCGCCGACACCGACCCGCACCTGGCAGCCGGTGATGTGCGTTTCGAGCCGGCCAGCGCCTTGGTGGCCGGCCACGATGGCCTGGACGACCTGCGCCTGATCATCGCTCAGGCACCCGCGCATCTGGATGCCGGCGGCTGGCTGCTGCTGGAGCATGGTTATGACCAGGCCCAGGCCGTTCGCGACCTGTTGCTGGCGCAAGGCTTCGAAGAGGTCCACAGCCGCATCGACCTCGGCGGCCACGAACGCATCAGCCTGGGACGCCGGCCGTGCTGACCGATCAGGAACTGTTGCGCTATAGCCGGCAGATTCTGTTGCAGCATGTCGACATCGACGGCCAGTTGCGCCTGAAAAAAAGCCGTGCGCTGATTGTCGGCCTCGGCGGCCTGGGCGCACCGGTTGCCTTGTACCTCGCGGCAGCCGGCGTTGGTGAACTGCATTTGGCGGATTTCGACACCGTCGACCTGACCAACCTGCAACGCCAGATCATCCACGACACCGACAGTGTGGGCCTTACCAAAGTCGATTCGGCCATCCGCCGCCTGGGCGCGATCAATCCTGAGATCCAATTGGTCGCCCATCGCACCGCGCTGGACGCCGACTCCCTGGCCGCCGCCGTGGCTGCGGTAGACGTGGTGCTGGATTGCTCCGACAACTTCTCCACCCGCGAAGCGGTAAATGCCGCCTGTGTGGCTGCCGGTAAACCGCTGGTCAGCGGTGCGGCGATTCGTCTGGACGGTCAGCTTTCGGTGTTCGATCCCCGGCGTGCCGAAAGTCCGTGTTACCACTGTTTATACGGGCACGGCAGCGAAGCCGAACTGACTTGCAGCGAAGCCGGCGTAATCGGCCCGCTGGTGGGTTTGGTGGGCAGCCTGCAAGCCCTGGAAGCGCTGAAGCTGCTGGCCGGTTTCGGTGAGCCGCTGGTAGGGCGGCTGTTGTTGATCGATGCCTTGACCACGCGTTTTCGTGAGTTGCGGGTCAAGCGAGATCCGGGTTGCAGCGTCTGCGGTACCCGACATGGTTAAGGACGCGCCGATTGGTGTGTTCGACTCCGGTGTCGGCGGCCTGTCGGTGCTGGACGAAATCCAGCGCCTATTGCCCCATGAGTCGCTGTTGTACGTGGCCGATTGCGGGCACATACCCTATGGCGAGAAAACTCCGGAATTTATTCGCGAACGCTCTCGGCTGATCGCCGGGTTTTTCCGCGAGCAGGGTGCCAAGGCCTTTGTGATCGCGTGCAACACCGCGACCGTGGCTGCTGTCGCTGACCTGCGGCGGGATTTTCCCGATTGGCCGCTGGTGGGCATGGAACCCGCCGTCAAACCGGCTGCGGCGGCTACCCGCAGTGGCGTGGTCGGCGTGCTGGCGACCACCGGCACGCTGCAGAGCGCCAAGTTCGCCGCGTTGCTGGACCGCTTTGCCACCGACGTGCGGGTGATTACCCAGCCGTGTCCGGGGCTGGTGGAGCTGATCGAAACCGGCGACCTGAGCAGCCCTGCCTTGCGCCTGCTGTTGCAAGGTTATGTCGAACCGCTGGTCGAGGCCGGTTGCGACACCATTATTCTGGGCTGCACTCACTATCCCTTTCTCAAGCCACTGCTGGCGCAACTGCTACCGCCCACGATCATCCTGATCGACACCGGGGCGGCGGTTGCACGTCAGTTGCAGCGGCTTTTGGGTGAGCGCGGATTGTTGGCCGAGGGCAATCCCCGGACGGCGCAATTCTGGACGAGTGGCGATCCGGAACACCTGAGAAAAATCCTACCAACACTATGGAAATCTTCAGGTGTTGTACGAAGCTTTGTCTTGTGAAAAGTTTGTAAGGTCGCGTTCTTTTTGCACTGAACTTCTATAGGACGTTAGCCTGTAGAAAATCATACGAACTTCGTTCGGAAGGAATGCTTCTTATGAAACACTTGTTCGGTTTGGCTGCGATTGCGGCCAAACACAGATAGGCTCCCACATCTGATCGAAGATCAGCGATACATCGTCGCAATCCCCTGGCGCTCGTCGATGCACTCCGGCGCACCCATCTCGAACTCCCGGCAGATCAGCGGGCGTTTCTCGTAGATGCTGCACATCATTGTGTTGCGATCCAGCGCCGCGCACCAGCCATCGTCCAGGCGCAGCATGACTTCGCCGCCCCAATCGTCAGTGTCGATAAAACGTTCAGGCACACCGGTGTCGGTGATCAGCATGACTTCCAACTGGCAGCAGCACGCGGCGCAGGTGGAGCAGGTGACGGCGGGTTCGGCAATTTGAGTGTGGGGAATGGTGGTCATAGGCGCGCAGTGTAAGGCAACAGCGCTGCATCGGTGTGAAAGCTCTGACGGACGTTACTGTGCTATCCGGTGTAGCCCTCTAAAAACCAGCGCCCAGAGCAACCCCAGCCCAACAAGCGTTGGCCCGGTACCGTAAGGGAAAATTACGCCAGCCAATTGGCTGCCGGCGTAGTAGGACAGCGGCCCGCCCAGCGCCCCTAGCAGGCTGGCGCGCCACCAGGGGCGTGCTGTCCAGGCCAGACAATGACGCAGAGTGGTGGCTAACAGCGCCCACAGCAGGATCAGCCAGAAAGGAATCAATGGGCCAGGTTCGCTGAACTGAAACACGCCCAAACTGCGTAATAGCGTGTCGAGCACCGTGCCAGCCAGAGTGACGTCGAGAATAAGTCCTCCTTCTTTGGCATATGAACTTATCCACAGCAGATGGATAGCCAATACCGCCAACCCCACCAGCAACCACAGACTGTCACCGCCAATGACGCAGGCAAACCAGCCGCACTGAAACAGCACGGCATTCGCCAGCTTTTTAAGCATTAAAGCGGCCGAGTAAGGGTTGGGTTACCGCCGAGGGCTTGGCCAGCAGCAATTGTGCCGTGCCGATGGTGCGCTCCATGAAACCGCCTTCGCAGTAGCACAGGTAAAACTCCCACAGGCGCAGAAAGTATTCGTCGTAGCCCAGTTCCATCAGGCGGCCATGGGCGCGGCGAAAGCTCTCATGCCACAGCCGCAGGGTTCGCGCGTAGTGCAGGCCGAAGTCTTCCATGTGCAGCAGGTTCATGTCGGTGTCGCGGCTGACGATGTCCAGCATTTTTTGCACACTGGGCAGGGCGCCGCCGGGGAAGATGTAGCGCTGGATAAAGTCCACGCTGCCCTTGGCCTGTTCGTAGCGTTGCTCGCGGATGGTGATGGCTTGCAGCAGCATCAGGCCGTCGCTCTTGAGTAACTGCGCGCACTGCTTGAAGTAAGTCGCCAGGAAACGATGGCCCACGGCTTCGATCATCTCGATCGACACCAGTTTGTCGTATTGCCCGGTGAGGTCGCGATAATCCTGCAACAGCAGCGTCACCTGATTGTGCAAACCCAGTGCTTCAATGCGCTTTTCGGTGTAGGCAAACTGCTCCTTGGACAAGGTCGTAGTGGTGACCTTGCAGCCATAGTGCTGCGCGGCGTACAGCGCCATGCTGCCCCAGCCAGTGCCGATTTCCAGCAGGTGATCCGAAGGCTTGAGCGCCAGTTTCTGGCAGATACGTTCCAGCTTGTTCAGTTGTGCCTGTTCCAGGGTGTCGTCGTCAGTAAGGAACTGTGCGGCCGAATACATCATGGTTGGGTCGAGAAACTCTTCGAATAAATCATTGCCCAGGTCGTAATGTGCGGCGATGTTCTTCTGTGAGCCCTTGCGGGTATTGCGGTTGAGCCAGTGCAGGCCTTGGGTGAAGGGCCGCGCCAGTTTCGCCAGGCCGCCTTCAAGAGCATCGAGTACATCGAGGTTGCTGACCATCACGCGCACTACGGCGGTCAGGTCCGGGCTGCTCCAGTAACCATGAATAAACGCCTCGCCGGCACCGATGGAACCGTTGGCCGCCACCAGGCCCCATACGGCCGGGTCAAGGATCTGGACTTCCCCCAGCAGGTGCGCTTCTCGAGCACCGAAGACTTGTCGCTCGCCGTCTTCGATCACCACCAACTGGCCGTGACGAAGGTTACCGAATTGGCGCAGCACAGCCTTGCGCAACAAGGCGCCGGTCATGCCGTTAACGTTTAAACGACTGGATTTGACCGATAAGCTAGGGGATTTCATGGCGGTGATCCTTGGTATACCCAACTGCAGTTCGTGAGGCGCCATCGGCGGCCTGGTGGGGAAAAATCGGCGTGCGTTTAAACAGCAAGCGCAGGGCTTGCCAGTAAATTGCCAGGCAGGTCTTGGCGGTCATCCAGGGGAAGCGCCACAGGTAACGGTGCAGGCTGGATCGATCGAGGGCCTCGCGTTGCAGGCTCAAGGTGGCGTCGAACACTTTGACCTCGCCTTGCCAGTCGGCCATGTGCACGCCGAGTCTTGTGGTGGGCGGGCTGAAGCTCATGCGGTATTCCAGGTCCCTTGGCAGGAACGGCGAGACATGAAACGCCTTGGCTACGGCAAAGTGTTGATGCTCATCGGCCGCTAGCGCCTGAGCTGGCAGCACGTAGTGGTAGCGCTCGCGCCAGGGCGTGTTGGTGACTTCGCAGAGGATCGCCGCCAGCCGCCCATCGGCTTCGAAACAGTAGAAAAAACTCACCGGATTAAACGCCAGGCCCCAACTGCGAGCCTGGGTTAGCAGGCAGATACCGCCTTGGGGCACATACCCCAGCGCCTTGCCGACTTCTTGCTGCACCGCGGCGGTCAAGCTCATGCCGTGGCGCGTGAATTCACGCAGATAGTCTTGCTGGCGAAAGGCAAAGGGCGCAAAGCGGCCGGTGCCGGCCAGGGGCGAGAGCTGCAACACGTGATCCTGTTCGCTGAGGTCCAGGTACAGCAGGCCGATCCGGTAGCGAAAGGCATGGGCCTTGGGCGTAAACCGGCGGTGGGCAATCCAGCCGCTGTACAGGGCGCTGTTCACAGGGTTTCCCCAAAGGCCTGGGCCACGCGCAGGGCGCTGACTACGCCGTCTTCATGAAAACCATTGGCCCAGTAGGCGCCGCAATAATAGGTGTGCCGGGTGCCATGCAACTCTTCCCAGCGGGCTTGCGCGGCTACGGCGGCCAGGCTGTATTGCGGATGGGCGTAGGTGTATCGGGCAAGGATTTTCAGGGGGTTGATCATCGCCGTCTGGTTGAGGCTGACGCAGAAGGTGGTCGAACTCTCGATGCCTTGCAGGATGTTCATGTCGTAAGTGACAGCCGCCTGCTTGTGGGCGTTACCGTCCAGCCGGTAGTTCCAACTGGCCCAGGCCAATTTACGATCCGGCAGCAAACGAATGTCGGTGTGCAGGACCACGTCATTATCGGCGTAGGGCATCGCGCCTAGGATCTGCTGCTCGGCCAGGCTAGGGTCACCCAGCAGGAGCAGGGCCTGGTCGCTGTGGCAGGCGAAGACCACTTTGTCGAACTGTTCGCTGCCAGCGACGCTGTGGAGGATCACGCCTTCAGCGGTACGCTCCACGCGGCTCACTGGGCAATTGAGGCGAATCTGTTCGCGAAAGGACACGCTCAGCGGCTCGATATAGCAGTTGGAACCGCCCTTGATCACGCACCATTGCGGCCGGTTGTTGACCGACAGCAGGCCGTGGTTCTTGAAGAACCGCACGAAAAATTGCAGCGGAAAACCGAGCATGTCCGCCAGCGACATCGACCAGATCGCCGCGCCCATGGGCACGATGTAATGGCGGATAAAGCGCGGGCCGTAGTTGCCGGCCTGCAAGTACTCGCCCAGGGTCATCTCGGCGCTGATGCGCTGCTCTTGCAGATCCAGCGGTGCCTGGCGATTGAAGCGCAGGATATCGCGCAACATGCCCCAGAAACCGGGGGAGAGAATGTTGCGGCGCTGGGCGAACAGGCTGTTGAGGTTGTTGCCGTTGTACTCAAAGCCTTCGTTCTGGTCGCATACCGAAAAGCTCATCTCGGTGGGCTTGAACGACACGCCAATCTGCCCGAGCAAGCGAATGAAGTTGGGGTAGGTCCAGTCGTTGAACACGATAAAGCCGGTGTCCACTGCGTACTGTTCATCTTCTACGGTCACGTTCACCGTGTGGGTATGACCGCCGATGCGCTCGCCCGCTTCGAACAGCGCAATGTCGTGGCGACGACTGAGCAGGTAGGCACTGGTCAGCCCAGAAATGCCACTGCCGATAATGGCGATCTTCACAGGTTGTCCTTATGAGGCGGCGGGCTGCGCAACATGCGCTTGCCGATGATCAGTTGCGCGCGGTTTGGCAGTTTCGACAGCGGCCACAAGGCGGCGATAAACAGCGCGGGGAAGGCGATCTCCAGTGGGCGATTGTTCAGCTTGGCGAAAATATGCCGGGCGGCCTTGTCTACCGGCCAGTTCAAGGGCATCGGGAAGTCGTTGCGGGCAGTCAGAGGTGTGTCGACAAAGCCCGGGCTGATCACGGTGACATCAATGCCTTCAGGCGACAGGTCGATACGCAGGGATTCAAACAGGTAGCGCAGGCCGGCCTTGGACGCGCCGTAGGCCTCGGCCCGTGACATCGGCAAATAGGTCACGGCGCTGGCGACGCCCACCAGATGCGGTGTATGACCGGCGCGCAACAGCGGCAAGGCCGCCTCGATGCAGTAACTGCTGGCCAGCAGGTTGGTGCGAACCACGTGCTCGATGATTGAGGAGTCAAACTGCCTGGCGTCGACGTATTCGCAGGTGCCCGCATTGAGGATCACCGTGTCCAGGGAACCCCAGACCACGGCGATATGCTCGCCGATCTCGCGCACTGTTTGGCTGTTGGTCAGGTCGCCCGCCACCACCAGCACTTGCCCCGGATATTTCTGATCAAGCTGCTCCAGCGGCGCTTTGGAGCGCGAACTGATCGCCACATGAGCGCCGCTGTTGAGCAGCTCTTCGGCCAGGGCGGCACCGATGCCACTGCTGGCGCCGGTCAACCAATAACGACGAGGCGGTGTAGGGCTCATCCCATTCTCCTTTTCAGCCAACTGACAACCCGACCGATTAGCGGCAAGTGTTCATAAAGCAGCGCGCCCGCATCGAAGTAATCTCGGTGCCGGTAAACCTTGTCGCGCCACAGCAGGTGCGAGCAGCCCTCCACCCGAATCAGTTGGCCCTTGGCCAGGCGCGGGTGGCAAAAACTCATTTTCCAGCGCAGATAACCTTCGCCCTCGGCCACTTGGTCGAAGCCGTGGAAATCAAAACGCAGCTGACTGACGTTGTCGTACATCCCGGCGAAATAGGCATGCAGTGCCGTCAGCCCCTGGACCTCGTGCAGCGGGTCGGTGAACGTGATGTCCTTGCTGTACAAGCTGTCGAGCAGGTGCAGGTTGTGTTTGTCCAGGGTCGCGAAGGCATGGGCAAACCGGCGCAGGAAATCACTCATACACACCCCCAGCCGACTGGTGCGAGGGCAGGCTGCGAAAGGCCGCCAGGGCGCGCTCCCGGGACTTCTTCAAGTCGACAATCGGCCGCGGGTAGTCGGCCACGCCAAACAGGCCGCCGACGGCATCGGGGTTATGCACTTCTTTTTTGTTCAGAGTGGCCAACTGCGGCAGCCAGTGCTTGATAAAACGTCCTTCACCGTCGAATTTTTCCGACTGGCTCAGCGGGCTGAAAATTCGGAAATAAGGCGCCGAGTCGGTGCCGGTGGATGAACTCCACTGCCAGCCACCGTTGTTGGCCGCCAGGTCGCCATCAATCAAGTGGCGCATGAAGAAACGCTCGCCTTCGCGCCAGTCGATCAACAGGTTCTTGGTGAGGAACATCGCCACCACCATGCGCAGGCGGTTGTGCATCCAGCCTGTTTCCAGCAACTGGCGCATGGCTGCGTCGATGATCGGCAGGCCAGTGCGCGCTTGCTGCCAGGCGGCCAGGTCTTCAGGGGCGTGGCGCCAGGCCACCGCTTCGGTTTGGGGGCGAAAGGCGCGGTGGCGGGAGACCCGAGGATAGCCCACCAGGATGTGTTTATAGAACTCGCGCCACAGCAGCTCGTTGATCCAGGTGATGGCGCCCATATCGCCGCTTTCAAATTCACCCCGGTTGCTTTGCAGCGCAGCGTGCAGGCACTGGCGCGGCGAGACCACGCCGGCGGCCAGGTAGGCGGACAACTGGCTAGTGCCGGGCTTGGCCGGGAAGTCTCGTTCGTGCTTGTAGTCGCTGATCTGCCCGTCGGTGAATTGCTCCAGGCGACGCCGCGCCTCGTCTTCACCCGCTGGCCACAGGGCACGCAGGCCTTCGCTGGGCGTGGCGAAACCGCTGACGTGCTCAGGGACCGGATCGCTTTTCAGGTCCAATACAGTTTGCGTCCTGGGCGTTGCCACCAATCGGGGCAGGGCGCTGTGCAGGCGGTTGTAACAGACTTTGCGAAACTGGCTGAACACCTGGAAGTAAGTACCGGTCTTGGTCAGCACGCTGCCGGGTTGGAACAGCAACTGGTCCAAGTAGCGGTGGAAGGTGACGCCCTGGCCCTCCAGCGTCTGGGCGACGGCTGCGTCGCGACGGCTTTCATGGATGCCATATTCTTCGTTGACGTGGACCGACTCGATCGATAGCTCCTGGCACAATTGCGCGAGCACCTGCGGCGCCTGATCCCACGTTGCGGCATAACGGATCAGCAGCGGGATGTTCAATTCAGCCAGGGCTTGGCTCAAGGCCTGCAGGTTGCGCAGCCAGAAATCCACCTTGCACGGTGCATCGTCATGGGCAAGCCATTGATCGGGGGTGATCAAGTAGACAGCTGCCGTTGAGCCTCGCTGGCTTGCGGCAGTGAGGGCGGTGTTGTCATGCAGGCGCAGGTCGGTGCGCAGCCAGGTCAAGTGCATTTAGAGAAGTCCACGCTGGATCAATGCCTGATGGGCCGACAACGGGTCTTCGGCCAGGAATAATTCAGGGATGTCATGGGTTAATACGGACAACTCGGCTTGATGGATGCATACCGTTGGTCCGGCCATTAGTGTTGGGCAACTGACGCCGCTCAGGAGCTTCGCAAAGGCCACCAAATTGATGGCCTTGCTCGAATAAAGCAGCACTGCACGGGGCTGCAAATGCTCGACGGCCAGGGTCAGCTCGCCGGCGGGCAGTGGCCAGTCGAAGACCTCCACAGGGCAGTCGGCGCTGCTGACCAGCCAGGCGGTCAACCACAAGTGGGGTTCCAGAGGTAGATCCGAGTGATTGATCAGCAATAACGGCGGCCCATTGAGCTGACGGTTGTTGTGGTACATCCGGGCGCCGAACTTGCTGCGCAGCCAGGAATGGAAAAACACCCGCTCCATTTGCGCACCGAACTGCCCTTGCCAGCGTTGTTCAAGTTCCTTGAGCAGCGGCAGCAACAGTTGCTCGCACAGGGTGCGCGGCGGGTACAGCGCCATGGCCTGGTTGAAGGCATCGTCCACCCGGCGCTCGGCCAGTTGACTGATGGCTATTAGCAGATGTTGGCGCAGGCTATGCCATTCGTTTTCTACGCTGTCGTCGACGGGTTGTGCGGTGTCGATCAGTTGTTTGACCTGGCTGACCGGTACGCCACGATTAAGCCATGTGAGGATGGTGTGGATGCGTTGCACGTGATCGGCGGAGAACAGTCGATGCCCCTTGGGCGTGCGTTGCGGCACGATCAGGCCGTAACGCCGTTCCCAGGCGCGCAGGGTTACGGCGTTGACACCGGTCTGGCGCGCCACTTCGCGAATCGGCAGCCAGCCTTGTTCCAGGGCCTGGGCAAAGTTTTCGCCGGGTTCGATATCGTCTTGTACAAGCACATTCATGGGTTAAATCGCATTACGCAGGCTGAGGTTTTCCGGGTGCGGTTGCAGGTAAACCTGCTGCTCTATGTAGCGGTCCGGATGTTGGCGAAAGTGGTGTTTGAGCAAGGTCATCGGCACCACCAACGGCACGATGCCGTGGCGGTATTGGTCGATGATGGTCTGCACTTCCTGTTTGTCTTCGGCGCTGATGGCTTGCTTGAGGTAACCGCTGATGTGTTGCAGCACGTTGGTGTGGGTGCCGCGGGTGGCGCATTTTTTCAGTGCCGTCATCAGTTTGCTGAAATAGCCCACACCCAGTTGGTTGAGGTCGACGTCCTTGCTCATGTTGCCCAGCAGGTGGCCGAGGCTTTTGTAGTGGGCCGGGCTGTGGGCCATCAGCAGGTATTTGTAGCGCGAGTGGAATGCCAGCAGGCGGTGGCGGGTCAGGCCCTCGGCCAGCAGCTGTTGCCAGGTGGCGTAGACGAAGACGCGGGTCAGGAAGTTTTCCCGCAGTACCGGGTCATTGAGCCGACCGTCTTCTTCCACCGGCAGGTTGGGGTGGCGGGCACAGAACGCCTGGGCGTAGATGCCGCGTCCACCGCCATCGATGGGCATGCCGTTATCCTGATATACCTTGACTCGTTCCAGGCCACAGGAGGGTGATTTCTGCATGAAGATGTAGCCGCAGAGGTCGGTGTGTTCGGCGGCCATCTGCTGGCCGTAGTCGTCCAGCGGCTGGGTCACGTTCAGTTCGCGGTGAACGGTGCCGACAGCTTGAGGGTGCTGGGGATCGCCCACCAGGCGGATCGGTTCTCGGGGAATGCCCAGGCCGATGGCGACTTCGGGGCACAAGGGCACGAAGTCAAAATAATCCGTCAGGGTCTGGCTGCACAGTTGCGATTGCTTGTGTCCACCGTTGAAGCGCACGTTCTCGCCCAGCAGGCAGGCACTGATGGCGATTTTGGGTTTGCTAGTAGTGGACGGGGTACTGGACATGCCAAAACCTCTGCAAGATTCTTGTACGGGATGTTATTTGTGTACAACTAAACCTCATCATAGGTTTGATGCTGTACAAGTCAATTTATTTGTATAGGTATTTGCCGTCGGGTTATTTCCAACCCATTTTCCAGTCTTCGGCATTTTGCAGGGTGTGCCAGGCCAGGCGTTCGCCACGGTGGGTGAGTACAGCTTGCAATTCGATTTCCAGCACCGTGCCTTCTTCGTCGCGAAACAATTCGCTGACCAGGAAGTGTTTTTCTTTGTTGCGGGGGCGGGCCGCTGTCCACTTCGACAGCAGCAATTTGGCGGGATTGATGCGGTTCACTGCAGGTGCTCGATCAGCCGCTTTGCCGCTTCCTGGCCGCTGAGCCAGGCACCTTCGACCCGGCCCGACAGGCACCAGTCGCCGCACACGTACAGCCCCAGATCGGCGTCGGCCAGCACGCCCCATTCGTGGCTGCTGGCCGGCCGGGCATAGAGCCAGCGGTGAGCCAGGCTGAAGGAGGGGGCAGGCATGGTGCAGTGCAGTAGTTCGGCGAATGCGCCGTGCAGCAGTTCGATCACCGCGTCCTTGGGCAGGTCCAGGTGCTGCTTGCTCCAGGTGCTGGTGGCGTGCAATACCCAGGTGTCGAGGGTGTTATCGCGCCCCGGTTTGCTGCGGTTGCGGGCCAGCCAGTCCAGCGGGCTGTCCTGCACGAAGCAGCCTTCCATGGGTGTATCCAAGGGTGTGTCGAACGCCAGGGCGATGGCCCAGGTAGGGTCCATTTTTACCCCGGCGGCGGCACTGGCCAATTTTGGTACGGCGGCCAGCAGCGCAGTGGCCTGGGGCGCCGGGGTGGCGATGATCACATGGCTGAAGGGACCGTGGTTGCCGCCGTTGGCGTCCAGCAGGTTCCAGTGCTGTTTGCCTTGGAACACTTCGGTGATGCGGCAGCCGAACTCCACAGGCAAGTCGTTAAGCAGGGCGCGGGTGATGGCACTCATGCGGGGCGTGCCCACCCAGCGGGTCTGTTCATCAGGGGAGGGGCTGAGCTGGCCGGACTGGAAGTTGTACAGCTGCGGCTTCCATTGGGCGACCCAACCATTGGCTTGCCAGCGCTGCACTTCGTTGACGAAGCGCCGGTCGCGGGCGGTGAAATACTGGGCGCCCAGGTCCAGGGCGCCAGCATCACTGCGCTTGCTGGACATGCGTCCGCCGCTGCCACGGCTTTTATCGAAGAGTTGTACAACGTGCCCGGCATCTTTTAACGCTCGGGCGGCCGAAAGTCCGGCGATGCCGGTACCAATGATCGCGATGGGAACAGTCATGGAGGGCCTCATTTTACCGTTGGGTACAGGCTACATCGCCATCAATAGCTGTACAATTTTATTTTTTAGTATAGGTTTTGGCGTACCTGAACGTTTGGCGTGACCTATGGTTAAACCTGCGGGTTAAACCAACGTGCGCCGGATTAAAAAGATCCCTGCTTATAAAATAGACCAGTGATGGCCGGCGAACGTTACACGAGGAAGATCTCATGCATATTTTGCTGACCGGTGGTACGGGTCTGATCGGTCGCCAGCTCTGCCAACATTGGCTGGCACAGGGGCATCGCTTGAGCGTCTGGAGTCGTCGCCCCGAGCAGGTGGCCAAGCTCTGTGGTGATCCGGTGCGCGGCATAGCCCGTCTGCAAGACCTGGCGGAGCCGGTGGATGCGGTGATCAACCTGGCCGGAGCGCCTATTGCCGACCGGCCCTGGACCCATAAACGCAAGGCCCTGTTGTGGAGCAGTCGGATCAGCCTGACCGAAACCCTGCTGGCTTGGCTAGACGGCCTTGAGCACAAACCTGCGGTGTTGATCTCCGGTTCTGCGGTCGGTTGGTACGGCGACGGCGGTGAGCGCGAGCTGACTGAAGACAGCGGCCCGGTGCAGGACGATTTCCCCAGCCAACTGTGTATCGCCTGGGAAGAAACCGCCCAGCGTGCCGAAGCCCTCGGCATACGCGTGGTATTGGTGCGTACAGGCTTGGTGCTGGCGGCGCAGGGCGGCTTTTTGTCGCGCCTGTTGCTGCCGTTTAAACTGGCGCTGGGCGGGCCCATCGGTAATGGTCGGCAATGGATGCCGTGGATCCATATCAAGGATCAAATCGCCTTGATTGATTTTCTTCTGCACAAGAGCAACGCCAGGGGTCCTTATAATGCCTGTGCACCTCATCCGGTGCGCAACCGCGAGTTTGCCAAAACCCTGGGCAAGGTGCTGCACCGTCCGGCGTTCATACCCATGCCGGCCTTCGCCCTGCGGGTGGGGTTGGGTGAGTTGTCCGGCTTGTTGCTGGGCGGTCAGAAGGCGGTCCCGGAACGGCTGTTGGCCGCCGGTTTCACATTTCAGTTCACTGAGTTGCACGCGGCCCTGGATGACTTGTCCAGCCGCCTCTAGAGATAGGATGTTGCATGACGGATCACGCGTTGTTACTGGTCAACCTGGGTTCACCGGCGTCCACTTCGGTGGCCGATGTGCGCAGCTACCTCAATCAGTTTTTGATGGACCCTTATGTAATCGACCTGCCGTGGCCGGTACGGCGTTTGCTGGTGTCGTTGATCCTGATCAAGCGTCCCGAGCAGTCGGCCCATGCCTACGCCTCGATCTGGTGGGAGGAGGGTTCGCCGCTGGTAGTCCTTAGTCGCCGCCTGCAACAGCAGATGACTGCCCAGTGGACCCAGGGCCCGGTGGAACTGGCGATGCGCTACGGCGAACCGTCGATTGAAAGCGTGCTGACCCGCCTGGCCGCCCAGGGCATCCAGAAAGTCACCCTGGCGCCGTTGTATCCGCAATTTGCCGACAGCACCGTGACCACGGTGATTGAAGAAGCCCAGCGGGTAGTGCGCGAGAAGAAGCTCAAGGTGCAGTTCTCGATCCTGCAGCCGTTCTACGATCAGCCGGAGTACCTTGATGCCCTAGTGGCCAGTGCCAGGCCGCATTTGCAGCAAAACTTTGATCACCTGTTGTTCAGCTTCCACGGCCTGCCGGAGCGGCACCTGAAAAAGCTCAATCCTGGTCATGAATTCGATGGCGCCTCTGACTGCTGCGCAAATGCCTCGCCAGAAGTCCGGGCCACTTGCTATCGCGGGCAATGCTTCAGCGTCGCTCAGGCTTTTGCCGAGCGCATGGGCTTGCCGGATGGCAAGTGGTCTGTGGCATTCCAGTCGCGCCTGGGTCGGGCGAAGTGGATCGAACCCTATACCGAGGCCCGGTTGGAAGCGCTGGCCAAGCAAGGGGTTAAGAAGTTGTTGGTGATGTGCCCGGCGTTTGTCGCAGACTGCATCGAGACCCTGGAAGAAATTGGTGATCGCGGGTTGGAGCAGTTCCGTGAGGCGGGGGGCGAGGAGTTGGTGCTGGTGCCGTGCCTTAATGATAATGAGCAGTGGGCGGCGGCGCTCAATACGCTGTGTGAAAGAGCGCCGCTGCAATTGTAGGCGCCGTGGTTACAGGTTGAGGGTCAGGCTGACGGTGAAATTGCGCGGCTCACCGGGGTTGACCCAGTAGTTGCTGTAGGAGCGCTCGTAGTACTTTTCATCGAACAGGTTATTGAGGTTCAGGCCCACCGTGACGTTGTCGCTGGCTTTGTAATGGGCCAGCAGGTCGACGGTGTGATAGGCCGGCAATTGAAAACTGCCACCGGCCTCGCCCGAGCGATCGCCGACGTAGGTGAAGGCGGCGCCCAGATCAGAGCCACGCAGCAGGCCATCCTGAAACTCATACACCCCCAACAGGCTGCCACTGCGCTTGGCCACGCCGAGAATGCGGCTGCCGGCAGGGATGGCCTTGTTGCCCTTGGTGACTTCGGCATCAATGTAGGCAAAGGCGCCAATGACCCGCACAGCGTCGGTTAATTGCCCGGTCAGTTGCAGGTCAAATCCCTGGCTGCGAGCCTTGCCCATGGCGCGGCTGGTGTTGGTGTCCGGGTCCAGGGCCAGAACGTTTTCCTTTTCGATATGGAACGCGGCGAGGGTGGTGCTCAGGCGGTCGTCGAACAGCTCACTCTTGATACCCACTTCGTAGCCCACGCCTTCTTCAGGTTTGAAGGATTTGCCGCCAGCGTCCAGGCCATTGTTGGGCTTGAATGAGGTGGAGGCGTTAGCAAACAGACCGACTTGAGGCGTCAGTTGATACAGCAGGCCGGCGCGCTGGGTCAGGGCGTCGTGGGCCTGCTGGCTTTTGGCGTGGTTACGGGTGAAGTCGTCAGTGCTTTGTTCGAAGTGTTCGAAGCGCGCGCCGACCATGCCCCGCAGACGGTCAGTGAAGACGATCTGGTCCTGCAGGTTCAGTGCCTGGCTTTTGACCTGTTCGAAGAAGTTGGTGCCGGAGCGGGCCCCGTTGGGTTTGGGCTGGCCGTAGATCGGCTTATAGATGTCGATGGGGTAACTGCCAGCAATGGCGGTCACCCGTTCTTTCTTGCGGTAGTCCTCGTATTCGGTACCGATCAGCAGTTCATGCTGCCAACTGCCAATGTCGAACAGGCCGCGCAGTTCCAGCTGGGTGATGCTGTCGTGCCAACCGGTGGAACGTTCGCGATAACGGCGGTTGATGGTGTGGCCATCGGCGTTCACTGCGCGGTTCTCAGAGGCGTCGCCCCTCAGGCTGCCTTGTTTGTAATGGCTGGCCAGGCGTAGTTTCCAGGCATCGTTCAGATGATGCTCAAGGGTCGCTTGCAGGCGGTTGTTGTGGTTGTCGATAGCGCCGTCGTTGGGCTCGCCGAGGAAGGTCGAGCGGGAGACGCCGCTCCAGCGGTTATTGGGGGCGACGATGCCGCGGTCGAAGGTTGAGCTGTGACGCACGAATTCACTTTCCACCAACAGGTGGGTGTCCGGGTCCAGTTGCCAACTGAACGATGGTGCGACGAACACGCGCTTGCTCTGCACGTGATCGCGAAAGCTGTGGTTGTCTTCCACCGCCAGGTTGACCCGCGACAACACGTTGCCTTCGCTGTCCAGCGGGGTGTTGATGTCAACCGCGGTGCGGTAGCGATCCCAGCTGCCGGCGCTGGTCTGCACGGTGGTAAAGGCTTCGGGCTGCGGTTTTTTGGTGACGATATTGACGGTGCCGCCGGGGTCGCCGCGACCATAAAGGCTGGCGGCGGGGCCCTTGAGCACTTCGATCCGTTCGATATTGGCCGCGTCCGGGGTGCTCGGGTAGCCACGGTTGGCGCTGAAACCGTCCTGGTAGAACTCCGAGGTGGTGAAGCCGCGCACGCTGTATTCGTAGAGGGTCAGGCCGCCGAAGTTGTTCTGCTTGGACACGCCGCCGGCAAACTCCAGGGCACGCTCGACATTGGTACTGCCCAGGTCCTTGAGCACCGTGGCGGGAATCACGCTGATCGATTGGGGGATATCTCGCAGGGCGGTGTCGGTCTTGGTCGCACTGGCGGAGCGGGTGGCGCGATAGCCCTTGACCGGCTCGGTGGCCGATTCGTAAGCGTCGGCGGTGACGCTGATGGCGTCCAGTTCAACGGTGTTGGTGTCTTCGGCGAACACCGGGTCCACCAGCAGGCCCAGGGCGATGCCCGCCAGTGGAGCAAATTTACGAGACGTCATGGTAGAGCGTTCCAATATCAATATTGAAACAATATAACATGACTAATGAGAGTGTATCTCTTTGGAGTTTTACCCTTACTCCTGTTCTTTTACCGGCGCGGGCGGCGGCCGCAACCCGACTTCTGCCGACAGCCTGATCTCTTTGCCGTTGCGCATCACCAGGATGGCAACTTTCTCGGTGGGTTTTATCCGCGCCACCTGGTTCATCGACTTGCGGCCATCGCCAGCCGGTTCGCCGTCGATACTGAGGATCACATCGCCGACCTGCATGCCGGCTTTCTCGGCCGGGCCACCCCGCAGGATCCCCGCGATGACGATTCCTGGCCGCCCTGTCAAACCAAAGGATTCTGACAACTCCTTGGTCAGCGGCTGCACTTCAATCCCCAGCCAGCCACGAATCACTTGGCCGTGCTCAATGATTGACTTCATCACTTCGGTGGCCAGTTTTACCGGGATCGCGAAACCGATGCCTTGGGAACCACCGGATTTGGAGAAAATTGCGGTGTTGATCCCGGTCAGGTTGCCGCTGGCATCCACCAGCGCGCCGCCGGAGTTGCCGGGGTTGATTGCGGCGTCGGTCTGGATAAAGTCTTCGTAGCTGTTGAGGCCCAGTTGATTGCGCCCGGTGGCGCTGATGATGCCCATGGTCACCGTCTGGCCGACACCAAACGGGTTGCCGATGGCCAATGCGACGTCACCGACCCGCAAGCCTTCGGAGCGGCCGATGGTGATCGACGGCAGGTTCTTCAAATCGATTTTCAGTACTGCGAGATCGGTTTCCGGGTCGCTGCCGACCACGCGGGCCAGGGTTTCCCGGCCATCACGCAGGGCGACGACGATCTGGTCGGCGCCGGTGGTCACGTGGTTGTTGGTGAGGATGTAGCCTTCCGGGCTCATGATCACCCCGGAGCCGAGGCTCGATTCCATGCGCCGCTGCTTGGGCGAGTTGTCACCGAAGAAACGCCGGAACTGCGGGTCTTCAAACAGAGGGTGCGGCGGTTTGTTGATGACTTTGGTGGTGTACAGGTTGACCACGGCTGGCGCTGCGACGGTCACCGCATCGGCATAGGTCACCGGGCCCTGTTGCACCGCGCTGGTTTGCGGTGCCTGTTGCAGGTTGACGTCCAGGCTCGGCAGGCCGACCCATTGGGGATAACGCTGAATAATCAGCGTGGCAATCAGCACGCCGGCCAGCAATGGCCATCCAAAAAAACGCAGTGCCTTGAGCATTAAGCAAATCCTGACAGGTTGCAGGGGGCGCGGGAGCGCCCATAATGTGGCGCATTATACGAGGCCGCGAGCGCCTCTGAACGGGATATTTAGGAGTCTTTTATGGCCGTCGCCCTGAGCACCCTCGTAGAAGAAGCAGATCGCTACCTAGGCAGCGCAAAAATTGCCGATTACTGCCCCAATGGCCTGCAAGTTGAGGGCCGGCCGCAAGTGCTGCGCATCGTCAGCGGCGTGACCGCCAGCCAGGCATTGCTGGACGCAGCGGTTGAAGCCCAGGCCGATCTGGTGCTGGTGCACCACGGTTATTTCTGGAAAGGCGAAAACCCGTGCATCACTGGCATGAAACAGCGCCGCCTCAAGACCTTGCTCAAGCACGACATCAGCTTGCTGGCGTATCACCTGCCTTTGGATCTGCACCCGGAGGTTGGCAACAACGTGCAGCTTGCCAGGCAGTTGGATATCACCGTCGAAGGCCCACTGGACCCGGACAACCTCAAGGTCGTCGGCCTGGTTGGTTCCCTGGCAGAGCCCGTGTCGCCCCGTGACTTCGCTCGCCGCGTTCAGGAAGCCATGGGCCGCGAGCCGTTGTTGATCGAAGGCAGCGAAATGATCCGCCGCGTTGGCTGGTGCACTGGCGGTGGCCAGGGCTACATCGATCAGGCCGTGCTGGCGGGAGTCGATCTGTACCTGAGCGGTGAGGCCTCTGAGCAGACGTTCCATAGTGCTCGGGAAAACGGCATCAGCTTTATTGCAGCCGGGCATCACGCCACCGAGCGCTATGGGGTGCAGGCGCTGGGGGATTACCTGGCAAGGCGCTTTGCCCTGGAACATATATTCATTGACTGCCCCAACCCGATTTGAGGGCCAAACCCAGCGGCATATTCATATATCGTTTCGATCTAGCCAGCTCCCTGATTAGAAGCAGGTGCTGTGCTAGCATGCCTCGCTCGAACACGGCCCGCTGGCCGTCCATAAGATCGTTTTCGTGAGTAGCCATGGTCGACAAACTGACGCATCTGAAACAGCTGGAGGCGGAAAGCATCCACATCATCCGCGAGGTCGCCGCCGAGTTCGATAATCCGGTGATGCTCTACTCGATCGGTAAAGACTCCGCCGTGATGCTGCACTTGGCGCGCAAGGCATTCTTCCCCGGCAAGCTGCCGTTTCCGGTGATGCACGTCGACACCCAGTGGAAATTCCAGGAGATGTACACGTTCCGCGACCGTATGGTCGAAGAGCTGGGCCTGGAACTGATCACCCACGTCAACCCTGACGGTGTGGCGCAAGGCATCAACCCGTTTACCCACGGCAGCGCCAAGCACACCGACATCATGAAGACTGAAGGCCTGAAGCAGGCCCTCGACAAGTATGGTTTCGACGCAGCTTTCGGCGGCGCCCGTCGCGATGAAGAGAAATCCCGTGCCAAAGAGCGCGTGTACTCATTCCGCGACAGCAAGCACCGCTGGGACCCGAAAAACCAGCGCCCTGAGTTGTGGAACGTCTACAACGGCAACGTCAACAAGGGCGAGTCGATCCGCGTGTTCCCGCTGTCCAACTGGACCGAGCTGGACATCTGGCAGTACATCTACCTTGAAGGCATCCCGATCGTGCCGCTGTACTTCGCCGCCGAACGCGATGTGATCGAGAAGAACGGCACGCTGATCATGATCGACGACGAGCGCATCCTCGAGCATCTGTCCGACGAAGACAAAGCCCGTATCGTCAAAAAGAAAGTACGTTTCCGTACCCTTGGCTGCTACCCGTTGACGGGCGCGGTGGAGTCTGAAGCCGAGACGCTGACAGATATCATCCAGGAAATGCTCCTGACGCGAACTTCCGAGCGCCAGGGCCGTGTCATCGACCACGATGGCGCCGGCTCCATGGAAGACAAAAAACGTCAGGGTTATTTCTAAGGGGTTGTCATGTCGCACGTATCTGATTTGATCAGCGAGGACATCCTCGCCTACCTGAGCCAGCACGAACGCAAGGAAATGCTGCGCTTTCTGACCTGTGGCAACGTCGACGACGGCAAGAGCACCCTTATCGGGCGCCTGCTGCACGACTCCAAGATGATCTACGAAGACCATCTGGAAGCCATCACCCGCGATTCGAAGAAAGTCGGTACCACCGGTGACGATATCGACCTGGCGTTGCTGGTCGACGGCCTGCAGGCCGAGCGTGAGCAGGGCATCACCATTGATGTGGCTTACCGCTATTTCTCCACCGCCAAGCGTAAATTTATCATCGCCGACACCCCTGGCCATGAGCAGTACACCCGCAATATGGCCACTGGTGCTTCCACCTGTGACCTGGCAATCATCCTGGTGGATGCCCGCTACGGCGTGCAAACCCAGACCCGTCGCCACAGCTTTATCGCCTCGTTGCTGGGCATCAAGCACATCGTCGTCGCGATCAACAAAATGGACCTCAACGGCTTTGATGAAAGCGTGTTCGAGTCGATCAAGGCCGACTACCTGAAGTTTGCCGATGGCATCGCCTTCAAGCCGAGCACCATGGCCTTTGTGCCGATGTCGGCGCTCAAGGGCGACAACGTGGTGAACAAGAGCGAACGCTCGCCCTGGTACACCGGCCAGTCGCTGATGGAGATCCTTGAAACCGTCGAGATCGCCAACGACCGCAACTACACCGACCTGCGTTTCCCGGTGCAGTACGTCAACCGTCCGAACCTGAACTTCCGTGGTTTTGCCGGCACCCTGGCCAGCGGTATCGTGCACAAGGGTGACGAAGTCGTGGTACTGCCGTCGGGCAAGAGCAGCCGCGTCAAATCCATCGTCACCTTCGAAGGTGAACTGGAACACGCAGGTCCCGGCCAGGCCGTGACCCTGACCATGGAAGACGAGATCGACATCTCCCGTGGTGACCTGCTGGTGCATGCCGACAACGTGCCGCAAGTGACCGACGCCTTCGACGCCATGCTGGTGTGGATGGCTGAAGAACCGATGCTGCCGGGCAAGAAATACGACATCAAGCGCGCCACCAGTTACGTGCCAGGTTCCATTACCAGTATCGTCCACCGTGTCGATGTGAACACCCTGGCCGAAGGCCCGGCCAGTGCCTTGCAGTTGAACGAGATCGGCCGGGTCAAGGTCAGCCTCGATGCCGCCATCGCCCTCGATGGCTATGCCAGCAACCGCACAACTGGTTCGTTCATCGTCATTGACCGTTTGACCAACGGCACCGTCGCGGCAGGCATGATCATCGCCCAGCCGGTGACTCACGGCAGCGCGGCGCAGCACGGCAAGTTGGCCCATGTAGCCACCGAAGAGCGTGCCCAGCGTTTCGGCCAGGAACCTGCCACCGTGTTGTTCAGCGGCCTGTCCGGCGCTGGCAAAAGCACCTTGGCCTATGCGGTTGAGCGCAAGCTGTTCGACTTGGGCCGTGCGGTGTTTGTGCTCGATGGCCAGAACCTGCGCCATGACCTGAATAAAGGTCTGCCACAGGATCGCGCCGGGCGTACCGAGAATTGGCGTCGTGCCGCTCATGTGGCGCGTCAGTTCAATGAAGCCGGCTTGCTGACCCTCGCCGCCTTTGTCGCCCCGGATTCCGAAGGCCGCGAACAGGCCAAGGCGCTGATTGGTGCTGATCGTCTGCTGACGGTGTATGTGCAGGCGTCGCCGCTGGTATGCGCCGAGCGTGATCCGCAAGGCTTGTATGCGGCGGGCGGGGATAACATCCCTGGCGAGTCTTTCCCGTACGACGTGCCGTTGAACGCCGATCTGGTGATCGACACCCAGGCGTTGTCGCTGGAAGAAAGCGTCAAGCAAGTGCTGGAGCTGCTGCGTCAGCGCGGCGCGATCTAAGCATCGTCGCTACAAAAAAGCCCGCCACCGATCACTCGGTGGCGGGCTTTTTCATGTATTCAGCCTAGATCATTTGTAGGTGCGAGCTTGCTCGCGAAAAACCCGAAAGCGCCGTTGGGTGTCAGGCTAACAGCGTTATCGTTAACGACCATCGCGAGCAAGCTTGCTCCTACAAAGGGCGCGCGGGGAATTCGTGGTGCAGCTTCTCCAGAAGTGCATCCTTCTCTTCCCACAACCCATTGATCCACCCCTGGAACTGCAACCGATACTCCCCATCCTGCTCATAATTCTTGCCAATGAACTCGGCCGGGATCTGCACCTCTTCGAACTGCACCACCACATCCTGCACATTGCCACACAGCAAATCCCAGTAGCCGGGCCGCCCGCCAGGGTAGTGAATGGTCACGTTCACCAGCGACTTCAGTTGTTCACCCATGGCATCCAGCACAAACGCAATGCCGCCGGCCTTGGGCTTGAGCAGGTAGCGAAATGGTGACTTCTGCTGGGCATGCTTGCCCTCAGTAAACCGCGTGCCCTCGGCGAAGTTGAAAATGCCCACCGGGTTGTGGCGAAACTTCGCGCAGGTCTTGCGGGTGGTTTCCAGGTCTTTGCCTTTCTTCTCCGGATATTTTTCCAGGTAGGCCTTGGTATAGCGCTTCATGAACGGGAAGCCCAACGCCCACCAAGCCAGGCCGATCACGGGGACCCAGATCAATTGCTGCTTGAGGAAAAACTTCAGCGGGCGAATACGGCGGTTGAGCACGTACTGCAGCACCATGATGTCAACCCAGCTCTGGTGGTTGCTGGTCACCAGATAAGAATGCTGATAATCCAGCCCTTCAAGCCCGGTCAATTGCCAGCGCGTGCGCTGCACCAGATTCATCCAGGCCTTGTTATTACTGATCCATGCTTCGTGAGTGTGATTCATCAGCCACTCGCTGAAGCGCTGGGCGAACGGCAGCACCTTGAACAGCGCTACGATAAACAGGAACGAGCACAGCAGGATCGTGTTCAACGCCAGTAACAGCGAGGCGATCACCCCGCGCACGGCGGGAGGTAGAAAATCCAGCATTTAGACATCCATAGGTCGGTTGGCGGCTTGAATTGCGGTCAGGGCGATGGTGTAGACAATGTCGTCCACCTGGGCCCCACGGGGCAGATCATTGACCGGCTTGCGTAGGCCTTGCAACATCGGGCCAAGGCTCACGCAATCGGCGCTGCGCTGCACCGCCTTGTGGGTGGTGTTGCCGGTGTTCAGGTCCGGGAACACGAACACCGTGGCCTTGCCCGCCACCAGACTGTTGGGCGCCAGTTGGCGGGCGACGGTTTCGTTGGCTGCGGCGTCGTACTGCAACGGGCCGTCGATCAGCAGCGAGCCTTGCGCTTCATGGGCGAGCAAGGTGGCTTCGCGGACTTTCTCCACCTCTTCGCCGCTGGCCGAGTCACCGCTGGAATAGCTGATCATCGCTACGCGCGGGGTGATGCCGAAGGCGGCGGCCGAGTCGGCGCTTTGCAGGGCGATCTCCGCCAGTTCCGCCGCGCTTGGGTGCGGGTTCATCACGCAGTCGCCGTAGACCAGCACCTGCTCGGGGAACAGCATGAAGAATACTGACGACACCAGGGTGCAGCCCGGCGCCGTTTTAATCAGCTGCAGGGCTGGGCGGATGGTGTTGGCGGTGGAGTGGATGACGCCCGAGACCAGGCCGTCGACTTCATCCAGCGCCAGCATCATCGTGGCGATGACCACGGTGTCTTCAAGCTGCTGCTCGGCCATCGGCGCGTTGAGGCTTTTGCTCTTGCGCAAGGCTACCATTGGCTCGACATAACGCTGGCGAATCAGGTCAGGGTCAAGAATCTCCAGCCCTTCGGGCAGTTCGATGCCCTGGGCGCGAGCCACCGCTTCCACGTCTGCCGGTTTGGCCAGCAGAACGCATCGGGCAATGCCCCGCGCCTGGCAGATCGCTGCAGCCTGCACGGTCAGCGGTTCGCTGCCTTCCGGCAAAACGATGCGCTTGTTGGCCGCCTGGGCGCGCTGGATCAACTGATAGCGGAACACCGCCGGCGACAGGCGCATTTCCCGTGGCGTACCGCAGCGCTGGTGCAGCCAGCGGGCGTCCAGCTGGCTGGCGACAAAGTCGGTGATGATCTCCGCGCGCTCGCGGTCATCAATCGGGATTTCCTTGTTCAGGCTGTTGAGCTGGTTGGCGGTCTCGTACGAGCCGGTGCTCACCGACAACACTGGCAGCCCGGCCTGGAACGCGCCACGGCACAGGTCCATGATCCGAGGGTCGGGCAGGGTGTCGCTGGTCAGCAGCAGGCCGGCCAATGGCACGCCGTTGATGGCGGCGAGGCTGACGGCGAGGATGATGTCGTCGCGATCCCCCGGCGTCACCACCAATACGCCGGGCTTGAGCAGTTCCACGGTATTGCGCATGGTGCGCGCGCAAATGATGATCTTGGTCATGCGCCGGGTTTCGTAATCCCCGGCGTTGAGTATCTGCGCGCCCATCAGGTCGGCGACGTCACGGGTGCGCGGGGCGTTGAGTTCCGGTTGGAAGGGAATGCAACCCAGCAGACGGAAGTCGCCACTGCGAAGCAATGGCGAATGCTCTTTGAGGCGCGCGGCGAAGGCTTCCATGCTTTCGTCGGTACGCACCTTGTTGAGGATCACACCGAGGACTTTCGGGTCCTTCGGCCCGCCGAACAGTTGGGCCTGCAGTTCCACGCGGCCCGATAGCTCGGTGAGCACGTCGTTTTCCGGGGCCGAGACCAGGATCACGTCGGCATCCAGGCTTTTGGCCAGGTGCTGGTTGACCCGAGCCGCATAGCTGGCGCTGCGGGTCGGCACCATGCCTTCGACGATCAGCACGTCCTTGCCCACGGCGGCCTGTTGGTAAAGGGTGATGATTTCTTCCAGCAGCTCATCGAGCTGGCCGTCGCCGAGCATCCGCTCGATATGGGCCAGGCCCAGGGGCTGGGGCGGCTTCAGGCCGTGGGTGCGGGCCACCAGTTCGGTGGAGCGCTCCGGCCCGGTGTCGCCGGGGTGCGGTTGGGCAATCGGTTTGAAAAAGCCGACTTTCAGCCCGGCCCGTTCAAGGGTACGCACCAGCCCAAGGCTGATGGAGGTCAGACCCACACCGAAATCGGTGGGCGCGATAAAAAAAGTCTGCATGCGAATTCTCTGATGGGTTCAAGCCTATGTCTGGCCTGTAACCGAACTTCAATCCCTAAGGTTATCCCTAACTGAGCCCTGCGCGCACCAGCCACAGTCAAAGCGCTGGCCTATTTTTTCCAGGCGTTGTGCGCGATCTTGTACCCAGGCCCGGGATTGCCAGGGTGGCTGGTGGCGCAGGTGCTGGGTGTGGCCACAGGAAAGCTCGGCGACCCAATGTTGGTCTTCATCCTGATGAAAACCGATGACCGTCGAGTCTATTGATCGACTCCGTCCGTCCGGGTTCTGTTCGCTTTCGGGCAAATCCTTGTTTAGACTTGTCCGTTCTTCATTCTTATGCAAAAGGTCTCGCCCCATGCTGATCGCCGCCAATAAGGCTGTCTCCATCGACTATACCCTGACCAACGACGCTGGTGAGGTCATCGACAGCTCCGCCGGCGGCGCGCCGCTGGTCTACCTGCAAGGTGCAGGTAACATCATCCCAGGCCTGGAAAAGGCCCTGGAAGGCAAGAAGGTCGGTGATGAACTGACCGTTGCCGTAGAACCTGAAGATGCCTATGGCGAATACGCTGCCGAACTGGTCAGCACCCTGAGCCGCAGCATGTTCGAAGGCGTCGACGAGATGGAAGTGGGCATGCAGTTCCACGCATCCGCTCCGGACGGCCAGATGCAGATCGTCACCATCCGCGACCTGGACGGCGATGACGTTACCGTCGATGGCAACCACCCGCTGGCAGGCCAGCGCTTGACCTTCCAGGTCAAGATCGTTGATGTGCGTGATGCTTCTCAGGAAGAAGTGGCCCACGGCCACGTTCACGGCGAAGGCGGTCACCACCACTGATTGATGGGCTACGCTCTGTCAGTTGGATAAAGGCGCCTTCGGGCGCCTTTTTTAATCGGCGGCTATTATTGCCGACTTGGCGGTTGTAATCTCGAACTGCCGTTTTGCGAAGAACATGGGAAATCGGAGTTCGTCATGAGTGCTTTCCACGACCTTAAACTCAAAGCCCTGGATGGTCAGGAGCTGCCTCTGGCGCCCTTCAAGGGGCAAGTCGTGCTGGTGGTCAACGTGGCCTCCAAGTGTGGTTTGACACCGCAATATGCGGCGCTGGAAAACCTCTATCAGCAATACAAAGACCAGGGTTTTACCGTGCTGGGTCTGCCGTGCAATCAATTTGCCGGTCAGGAGCCAGGCACCGAGGAAGAAATCCAGGCGTTCTGCAGCCTCAACTACGGCGTGACTTTTCCGTTGGGCAGCAAGCTTGAGGTCAATGGCCCTGAGCGTCACCAGTTGTACCGGCTGCTGGCGGGCGAGGGTGCCGAGTTTCCTGGGGATATCACCTGGAACTTCGAAAAATTCCTGCTGGGTAAAGATGGCCGGGTATTGGCGCGCTTTTCACCGCGTACTGCACCTGATGATCCGACCGTGGTCCAGGCCATCGAGAAAGCCCTGAACTGAACACAACCTCACTGTAGGAGCGAGCTTGCTCGCGATGGACGTTAACGATAACGCGTGGTACCTGAATGAACGCGGCGTCCCTGAGTTCATCGTCGGAACGCCGCCCGACGCAAGCTCGCGCCTACAATAATTGCCCTGCTTTTACCCCTTAATCACTGCAATCAATAGTGCTGTTCAGCACTGCGCACACTCCATATTATCCATGTCATAAAATCCCTCTCCCGTGGAGTGCTCCCATGCCTGTCCAAGCTTTGTTCAAACCCTTCCAGCTCGGTGCACTGCAACTATCGACTCGCGTGGTCATGGCGCCGATGACCCGCTCGTTTTCACCGGGCGGCGTCCCTAATTCCAAGGTGATCGAGTACTACCGTCGTCGCGCTGCCGCGGGTGTGGGCCTGATCATCACCGAAGGCACCGTGGTCGGGCATCAAGCCTCCAACGGTTACCCGAACGTCCCGCACTTTTACGGCGAGGCAGCGCTGGCCGGCTGGAAAAAAGTGGTCGATGCCGTGCACGCCGAAGGCGGCAAAATCGTCCCGCAACTGTGGCATGTGGGGAGCGTACGCCGCATCGGCACTGAGCCTGATGCCAGCGTGCCAGCTTATGGTCCGACCGAAAAACTCAAGGACGGCAACGTTGTGGTCCATGGCATGACGGTCCAGGACATCAAGGAAGTCATCGCCGCCTTCGCCCAGGCCGCCAAGGATGCGCAGAGCATCGGTATGGACGGCGTGGAAATCCACGGTGCCCACGGTTACCTGGTGGACCAGTTCTTCTGGGAAGGCAGCAACCAGCGCACCGACGAATACGGTGGCAGCCTGGCAAATCGCTCGCGGTTTGCCATTGAGTTGATTCAAGCGACCCGCGCCGCAGTGGGACCGGATTTCCCGATCATTTTGCGTTTCTCCCAGTGGAAGCAGCAGGATTACACCGCGCGGCTGGTGCAAACCCCTGAAGCGCTGGGTGAGTTCCTCAAGCCGCTGTCCGACGCGGGCGTGGATATTTTCCACTGTTCCACCCGCCGTTTCTGGGAGCCAGAGTTCGAAGGCTCCGAACTGAACCTGGCCGGCTGGACCCGCAAGCTCACCGGCAAGCCAACCATCACCGTGGGTAGCGTCGGCCTGGACGGCGAGTTCCTGCAATTTATGGTCAGCACCGACAAGATCGCGCAGCCGGCGAGCCTGGAAAAGCTCCTGGAACGCCTGAACAATGATGAGTTCGATCTGGTAGCCGTCGGCCGTGCGCTGCTGGTGGACCCGGACTGGGCGGTGAAGGTGCGCGAGGGGCGTGAGGGCGATATTTTGCCGTTCAGCCGTGAAGCGTTGACTACTTTGGTGTAAGTGGCGGTAGGACGGGCAGTTGCTGCCCGTCCTCACACACCCCGCGCAACTGTCGTTCAAACTGCTCGATAATCGCTGGCCAACCCTGCCGGCTGGCATGCTGCCTTGCATTGAGCCGCACCCGCCGCAAACTCTCGTGTTCTTCCAGCAGCCAGTTGGCTGCGTCGCAAAACGCTTCCTCATCCCCTGGCATCGCCAGCACGCCACTGTAGCCATGGCGAATATGCTGGGTGGCGGCCGCCTGGTCGTAAGCCACCACACCGAGCCCTGAGGCCATGCCTTCCAGCACCACATTGCCGAAGGTTTCGGTCAGGCTGGGAAACAGAAACAGATCCCCCGAGGCATAGTGCCGAGCCAGTTCCTCGCCGCGTTGAGTCCCGCAAAAAATTGCCTCGGGCAGCGCTTTTCTCAGCATTTCTCGTTGGGGCCCGTCACCGACGATGATCAGCTTAAGCTGCCGCTGTGGATAAGTGGCCTGCAGCGAATCGAAGCAGCGTTTGAGCAGCCCCAGGTTTTTCTCTGGCGCGAGGCGTCCGACATGCAGCACCGCAATGTCCTCGTTCCCCAGGCCCCAGCGTTCGCGCAAGGCATTGTCGCGCTTGGCCGGATGAAACAACTGACTGTCGACACCCCGTGACAACAGTTCCAGGCGCTCGAAGTGACGACGCTCCAGTTCCAGGCGCTGACTGACGCTGGGAACCAGGGTCAGGGTCGAGCGGTTGTGAAACCAGCGCAAGTAGTGGGTCAACACCCGGCTCAACATGCCCAGGCCATATTGGCGGGTGTACTGCTGGAAGTTGGTGTGAAAACCGCTGACCACGCTGATTCCCAAACGCCGTGCCGCGCGCAGGGCCGACAAGCCCAACGGGCCTTCGGTGGCGATGTACAACACATCCGGGCGTTGGCGTTTCCAGCGGCGCAGCAGCTTGTGCATCGATGATTGCCCCCATTGCAGGCCTGGATACCCAGGCAGCGGCCAGCCGCGACACAGCAACAGGCCTTCGTCACTGGCACGGCTTTGGTCGCTGCCCTGGCGCGGCCGGACCAGCTCCACCTGATGCCCGCGCGCGCGCAAGCCGTCACACAGGCGGCCAAGGGTATTGGCCACCCCATTGATCTCCGGCGGGAAGGTTTCAGTAATGAGGGTGATGTGCAGGGAAGCTGTCGTCATGACACCAGTGTCGGCGCGGGCCATGTCGTCATTGTGTCATTAAGATGATGGATTTATGACGGCGTGGCCCGGCAACTGGATCAGTTAAGCGGTGTCTTCGCCGGTTGCACCGGCAAGATAGGTTCGCTGGCGGCTACGGCTCCCCTGGCCTCGCCTCCCAACATCAATCCGAGCATCAGCATCAACGGTCTGTACAGGGTGCGCTTCCCACAGGTTTCTTGCTCACCTCAAGATTTTCTTAAGTGAACAGCATTGGTGCCAGATGTGGGATTGTCACCATGATCCAGATCAATCAAGCAGGTCAGCGCTTTTCCACCGTCATCGCCTCGGCGCCGCGCTCACGCACCCAGAACAAGGTCGCCCCGGCCACCGCCGCCGGCATCATCAGCAGGTTGACCACCGGGATCAGCAACACCAGATAGACGATCCCGCCAAAACTCATGCTCTGCCAACGTTTTTCACGCAGCCAGGCGAGCATTTCGTTCCAGCCCAGTTTGTGGTTATCCGCCGGGTAGTCGATGTATTGAATTGCCATCATCCACACCCCAAACAGCAGCCACAGCGGTGCGGCCACCAAGTTGACCACCGGAATGAACGACAGGATAAACAGGCCGATGGCCCGCGGCAGGAAGTAGCCCAGCTTGCGCATTTCCCGGGCCAGGGTGCGCGGGACCATGGCGAACAGCTCGGCCCAGCTGAAGGCCGGGAAGTCATCGGTGCCACGCACCACCACTTCGACCTTCTCCGCGAGAAAGCCGTTGAACGGTGCGGCAATGATGTTGGCAAGCATGGTGAAGGTGAAGAACACCATCAGCACCACCAGCACCACGAATAGCGGCCATAGGAGATAATTCAGGAAGCTCAGCCAACTTGGCAGGGTCGGCATCAGCGTATCGACCCACAGGCTGAACTGATGGCCGGCAAAATAGATCAATCCGACGAACAGTATCAGGTTGATTGCCAGGGGCAGCAGGACGAATAGGCGCAGGCCTGGGCTGAGGATCAGTTTGAGACCTTCGCGCAGGTATTGTGGGCCTGAGAGGACGGGGGCGGGCATGGATGACTCCGGGCAAGGTGACGAACGCGCTGACCTTACCGGCTTTGCATTCAAGGCGAAAGCACGGCCGGTACGTCGACATTAACGGTAACAAACCGGTTGATTAATAGACGTGGCAGCATAGAGACCACCTATGAGCTGGATTGTTATTCCGTATTTCCTTAATCTTGCCCCCCTCGATACGCTGCACCCATTATTTTTCAGGGCCTGCGAGTTCAAGCCTTCCCCAAGTGCTTCGCAGTCCTTTTTTATTCCAGCCGGTCTGCCGGCGTTCCGCTCAAGTATCTCGGGGCGGTCGATAGGAGTGAGTCATGTCTGAAGTCCGTCATTCGCGAGTGATTATTCTCGGTTCCGGCCCTGCCGGTTACAGCGCTGCCGTCTACGCTGCCCGTGCCAACCTCAAGCCACTGTTGATCACCGGCATGCAAGCGGGCGGTCAGTTGACCACCACCACCGAAGTCGACAACTGGCCGGGCGACGTCCATGGCCTGACCGGTCCGGTGCTGATGGAGCGCATGAAAGAACACGCCGAACGCTTTGAGACCGAGATCGTCTTTGACCACATTAACGCGGTCGACTTCTCGAAAAAGCCTTACAGCCTGACCGGCGACAACGGCGTCTATACCTGTGACGCGCTGATCATCGCCACTGGCGCCAGTGCCCGCTACCTGGGCCTGCCGTCAGAAGAAGCGTTCATGGGCAAGGGCGTTTCCGCCTGCGCCACCTGCGACGGTTTCTTCTATCGCAACAAACCGGTTGCCGTAGTCGGTGGCGGCAACACTGCCGTGGAAGAGGCGTTGTACCTGGCCAATATCGCCAGCACCGTGACCCTGGTTCACCGTCGCGAGACCTTCCGCGCCGAGAAGATCCTGATCGACAAGCTGCATGCACGGGTTGCTGAAGGCAAGATCATCCTCAAGCTCAACGCCACCCTGGATGAAGTCCTGGGCGACAACATGGGCGTGACCGGTGCTCGCCTGAAAAACAACGATGGCAGTTTCGACGAGCTGACCGTCGACGGCGTGTTCATCGCCATCGGCCACACCCCGAACACCTCGTTGTTCGAAGGTATGCTGACCGCCAAAGACGGTTACCTGGTGGTGCAGGGCGGCCGTGAAGGCAATGCCACTGCGACCAACATCGAAGGCATCTTTGCCGCCGGTGATGTGGCTGACCATATTTACCGCCAGGCCATTACGTCCGCCGGCGCCGGTTGCATGGCGGCACTGGATGCCGAGCGTTACCTCGACGGGTTGAAGGACGCTGCGCTCTAAATCGTTGAAATAAAAAAACCGGCTGCGAGGCCGGTTTTTTTATGCGCACGATCTGATGCTTTGATCACTCCGCGTGGGAGCGATCATTCAGCGGCGAGTCAGAGGCTGCGTGGCAAACTTCACGCCCGCCAACCCATGCTCAATCAATGCACGAATATTGCCATGGTCACTGCCCTCAGGCGTGGCCAGCACCGACCGGTAATGCTCGCCAAACGCCAGCAATGTTTCCTGATCGCTCAAGCCTTCCAACAAGGCCAGGCCCAGGGCCTTGCAAGAACCTTCGTTCTGCCCAGCAGCGTTTTCCACACTGGCGTTGGTGAAGGCCTGTGGCTGGTAATCGTAGCCGGCGGCGACAAAGGCCAAGGTGTCGGCCAAGACGTGTTCGCCGCTATTGAGGCTGGCGCGCAGGGCGTTCAGGTCAGTCATGGGTTTTTCCCTTGGCGAACGCCGCGTGCTGTTCGGCGCTGGCTTCTTGCTGGTATTGGGCTTTCCATTCGGCGTACGGCATGCCGTACACCACTTCACGGGCGTCATCGAGGCTGACCTCGATCTGGCGCTCATCGGCCTCGGCCTTGTACCACTTGGACAGGCAGTTGCGGCAGAAACCGGCGAGGTTCATCAGGTCGATGTTCTGTACATCCTTGCGGCTGTCCAGGTGTGCGACCAGGCGGCGAAAGGCGGCGGCTTCAAGTTCAAGGCGTTGTTGATCGTTCATAATGCTCACTGCGAATGTAAGGGCTTAGCGACTCGCCGCGAGGGTGATCGACACCGACTCGGCAAAACGTAACGCATGGGGCTTGTCGACTTCGACTTCGGCATACAGCACCGACTCGTTGCTCATCACCAGGTCCAGCAGTTCCTGGGTCAGGCGCTCCAGCAGGGCAAAGCGATTGCCTTCCACGTGGGCAATGATGGCCTTGGTGATGGTGCGGTAGTTCAACGCGTGGTCGATATCGTTGTCGCGTACGGCTTCCTGGGCGGCGTACAGGATGGTCAGGTTGATCAACACATCCTGCTTGTTGAGGATTTCATCCTCGTTGATTCCGATAAAGGTACGCAGGCACAGGTCCTTGACCCGGATGCGCGCCATGCCTGGCTGAAGTTGTGGCATTACTACTTGCTCCGTCCAATCAGTTGCAGGAACTCCATGCGGGTGGTGTTCGACTCGCGGAAGGCGCCGAGCATCACCGAGGTGTTCATGGTTGAATTCTGTTTTTCCACGCCGCGCATCATCATGCACATGTGCTGGGCTTCAATCACCACCGCCACGCCAGCGGCCTGGGTAACGTCCTGGATAGCGTCGGCGATTTCCCGTGTGAGGTTTTCCTGAATCTGCAGGCGTCGGGCGAACATGTCCACGAGGCGCGCAATCTTCGACAGCCCCAGCACCTTGCCCGTCGGAATATAGGCCACATGGGCCTTGCCGATAAAGGGCAGCAGGTGATGTTCGCACAGGGAATACAACTCGATATTGGCGACGATCACCATTTCGTCACTGTCGGAAGCGAACAACGCACCGTTGACGATCTCATCAATGCACTGGGTGTAGCCATTACACAGGTACTGCATGGCCTTGGCCGCGCGTTTTGGCGTGTCGAGCAAGCCTTCGCGTTCCGGGTCTTCACCCAGGCCCTTGAGAATCTCACGGTAGTGCTGAGGCAGGGATAAAGTCATACAGCATCCTCGCAAGCGGCTTATTTGATGTGTCGCCCGCCGTTGACGGTCAGGGTCGTTCCGGTGACATAAGGGTTATCCAGCAGGTAACGCACGCTCTGGTAAATCACTTCGGGACCGGGCTCGATGCCCAGTGCCGACTTGCCCAGGACCTTGGCGCGGTAGGCCGCGTCGTCGTCTTCGTTGAACATCACCATTGCCGGCGCGATGCCGTTGACCTTGATCTGCGGCGCGTACTTGGCGGCAAAGGATAAGGTCAGGCTGTCGAGCCCGGCCTTGGTGGCGCAATAGGCGATGTGCTGGCGGCTACCCTTGCGGGTCACGTCGTCGCTGATATGCAGGATGTCGGCCGGTATGGAACGTTGCAGCAAGTGCGCACAATGAAGGTTGATCAGGTACGGCGCAAGCATGTGCACGCTGAACATGTCAGCAAAGGCCCGGCTTTCCTCGCCGGGCGTTTCTGCTTCCCAGGCCGAGGCATTATGAATGATCGCGCGCAGGCTGCTGGTATGAGCGTTCAGTTCATCGATGAAGGCAAGGATGCCGGCCTCGCAGGAGAAGTCGGCAAACAAGGCAATCGCGCCGCGATCGCGCAGGGTCTGTACGCCGGGACGTTCGCTGCGATAGCTGAAAATCACCGGCTGCCCCTCGTCCAGCAGGCGTAAAGCGCAATGTAGGCCGACACGCTGGCCGGCACCGGTGATCAGGATCGGGGCGGGAGATGAGGTCATGGGAGGCTCGGGTCGCTGGCAGGCTAAAACTATACCAGCGACCGGCCAGTTGCGGACTAGCTCAAACCACTGCTTCAGTGGGTTTTACCCGCAATGGCGCGGGATGTAACCAACTCGCCAACAGATGAGTCGACAGCGGGATAAAGAGGTAGACCATCAACGGCGTCAGCGCCAGGGTGCTGACCAGTACGCGACTCAACAGCCCCAGTTCGGCGAGCAACGGCTCAAGCCCGAAATTGAACAACAGCGACACCGGGAAAAATGCCAGCCAGATGGCAACTGCCTGCTTCCAGCGCGGGGGGCGTTGGCCGATCGCGCCAAACCAGCCGTCCATGCCGCGGACTCGATGCTCCGACGGGTCGGCGAACAACTCGCTGCCACGGCCAAGCCAGGCGCCGCGCGAGGCGGAGAACTCCCAGGCATGCAGGGTCTGCTCATTGGCAAAACGGAAGATGATCTGGAATTCGTCGTCATCGGGAGGCGGTGCAAGCACGCCGGAGCCCAGATAGCCGGGGAAGTCAGTGGCCAATTGCTCGCCTTCGCGCAACCAGGCCATCAAGTCTTGATAGCGACCTTTGGCCACGCGGCGCGCGACCATCAAGGTAACGGGTAGGGTAGACATTGTGTATCTCCATATGTATGGGCGCACGGTACCGGGTAGGTGGCGCACCAGACGCAGCTGCGGGGTAGAGCGGCTGCGCTAAAATTCTGGTTTTAAAAACCTAGCAAGGATTATTCCTGAATTGACGAAATACACCAGCGGCATTGGTCGGTTGGGCTAGGACCTTGAAACCGACAGGTGTAAGGCGTTAAATGGGATCCAACTTTTCCCCTGGTGTTCGTGTTCACTGATGCCCGTAATCACTGCTCTTCAACCTGAAACTGCGCATGGCGGCACATCCAATGGCGATGAGCTGTTCCCGATTCGTGAAGTAGCGAGATTGACAGGAATCAACCCGGTCACGCTGCGGGCGTGGGAGCGACGCTACGGCCTGATTCAGCCGGTGCGCACCGAAAGCGGGCATCGATTGTATTCCCGGGACGATATTGAGACCGTCCATCGTATTCTCGATTGGATTGAGCGCGGCGTCGCGGTCAGTAAGGTGGGCAAGATTCTCGCTAGCGGCGATGGGCCAGACCTGTCACCGCGCAACGTCCGGGAAGACGCCGAATATCACGAGTGGACTCAGTGGCAACTGCAACTGCAGCAGGCCATCGGCTCTTTTGATGATCGGCAGTTGGACCGCCTGTACGGGCAGATTTTTGCCGCTTACCCCGCGCCAGTGGTGTTTCAGGACATCCTGATGCCTCTCTGGCACCAGCTGTTGCGCCATCAGGGCCGTTTTGGCCAGGCCAGCGAGTGGCTGTTTTTCGACAGTTTCTTGCGTGCCCGGACCTGGCAGCGCCTGCAACTGGCATGTGCCTCCCAAGCGCCGCGGATATTGCTGGCAGTCATTGCTGGTGAATGCCGTGAACTGGAGTTGCTCGTAGCCGGTGTATTGATGGGCGGTGACGAGTTGGCGGTTCGCGTACTGAGCATGGGCCAGCCATTTGATGAGTTGACGCTGATCTGTGAAAAGACCCGGCCGCAAGCCTTGGTAGTGTTTTCCAACCATTCGCCGACCAGCGAGTTGCCGCGACGCTTGAGTCGGCTGGCATTGACCCTCAATTGCCCGTTGCTGTTGGCTGGCGATGCCTCGGACCTGGCTGAGCACTACTTGGCCGGTTCGTCCATCGGCTGCCTGGGCAATGAAGGGCGATTGATGCAGCGGCGCTTGCAGCAGTTTCTCGGCGGTACCCTGGACACCTGAGATCAGGCGTGAACTTCAGGGTGGGCGAGGCGGTGTTGCTGCAGGATGAACTGGCGCAGGCGTTCGGTTTCGTCTGCGTCCCCCTGGCTTAAGCGGTAGGCGAACAAACCTTGGGCGTTTTCTCGCTCAAAGGTGCCACGCAGGGCAATACGCTCGTAGCCCGAAGGGCTGAACCACAAAGAAAAGGTTTTCGGCGGTTTGCTCCGGCCTCGGGCTTCCACCAGCACCCCTTTGAACGACACCTCATGAACAAGCAGCACGCCGGGCTGGCCCTTGATGTTCTCCAGGGCCACCGGCTCCTCAAGCAGCAACCGCCACGGCCGAATCATCGGCCCGTCTTCGAAAATGCTCGGCACGCCCAAGCGCAGGTGTACGGCATTAAACTCGTCTTCCACCAGTTGCAGCGGAAAGGTCATTTGCTGGTTATCGAATTGCGCCTGGATGGTGACGTGTTCATGGGCCGCCAGGCGGGTGAGCAGATCACGAATCTGCGCACCGCCATTGACCATCAGGCTCGACGACGCGTCCCGCACATTCAATTGCGGGTTATGGTGCATGGTCTGGATAAAATCCAGCTCGTCCTGCGTCAATAGCGCGTCGCGTTGCATTGATCTGGCTCAAGGGAATGCGTGGAAAAATCGATTATCGCTCTACTGACCGCATTTTCTAAGTTTTGTTAGATCCGCTCGTCGCTTTGAGTGCGCAAAGTTCGGCTGTAACGGCGGCCAGTTGGCTTTCCAGTTGCGCGACACGCTGCTGGGCCTTGACTTGAACCGTGATGTCTTTTTGTACACCAACGAAGTAAGTCTGTTTATCGGCCTGGTTGTAAACCGTTGATAACGACAGCTCATTCCAGAAATGCGTGCCGTCCTTGCGGTAATTACGCAGGATTTCCCGGCAGGCGCCTTCGGTATCCAGTGCTTCGCGAATGGCCATCAGCGAGGGCTGGTCACGATCGCCCGATTGCAGGAAGCGGCAGTCCTGGTAGAGGACTTCTTCGCGGGTGTAGCCGGTCAAGCGTTCGAAGGCGGGGTTTACATAAATCAATGGTTTGTCTTTGCCTTCCTTTTCGGCGATGACGATGCCGTCGTTGGAGGCGTTGATGACCATTTGCATCAATTGGGCGTTAATCATTGAGCGGCCCATGGCTTGTTTATGGAGTGTGCAGTTTAAGGCACGTCAGCGGCCTGTCCACTTGTCATCATTGAATAGTGGATGGCATTCACTGAAACCTTCGCGCCAGCTGTTAATATCCCAGGCTTTTACTCAGCTACAGGATCAGTTTGATGAAAGTCGCCATCCTTTCCGGCTCGGTGTACGGCACGGCTGAAGAAGTCGCCCGCCACGCTGCAACACTCCTCAATGCAGCCGGTTTCGACGCCTGGCACAACCCTCGGGCGACCCTGGCGGACATCCAGGGCTTTGCCCCTGAGGCTTTTTTGGCCGTTACCTCCACCACCGGCATGGGCGAGTTGCCGGACAACCTGCAGCCGCTGTATTCGACCATCCGCGACCAATTACCGGCAGCCTGGCGTGGTTTGCCTGGCGCGGTGATCGGCCTGGGCGATTCCAGCTACGGCGATACCTTTTGCGGCGGAGGTGAGCAAATGCGCGAGCTGTTTGGCGAGTTGGGCGTGCGCGAAGTGCTGCCGATGTTGCGTCTGGACGCCAGCGAAAGTGTGACCCCGGAAACTGACGCCGAACCGTGGCTGGCCGAGCTGGTTACTGCACTGCGCGGCTGATCGGGTACTCGCGCAGCAATGCCAGCCAGGCCTGGGCAGCTTTCGACAGATAAGCGCCCTCACGCCAGATAAAGGCGATGTCCCAGCGCAGGTACTCCGGGGCCTTGAGCGTCAGGCGTACCACGCCGGGGCGCACCAGGCCGCGGGCTACCACGCTGGGCAGCAACACCACGCCCTGGCCGGCGGCCACCAGCGCCGCGAGAAAATCCGCCTGGCCGCTGCGTCCGCTTTCCTTCGGTGTAAAACCCACCTGCTGACAGGCTTGCAGCAATCGGTCGTTCAAGACAAAGCTGCGCTGGTACATCAGGAACGGCGTGTCCGCCAATTCCTCCAGGCGGATCTGCGCGTTATCCGCCAGGGGATGGTCCATCGGCAACAAAGCATCCAGCGGCTCATCGCAGAACGCTTGCCAGGCAAAGGCCGGGTTGGTGGGCATCAAACTGCCGCCTACTTCCAGTTCACCATTGAGAATCGCCTGCTCAATGTTGCGGCTGCCGCCTTCAAGCAACTGGATGGTCACATTGGGATAGCGCCGTCGGTATTCGGCAAACAGGCGGGCGAACAGAATGTCACCGCCCAGTTGCGGCAAGCCCATGCGCAATTCGCCGCGGGTCATCTGATTCAAATCGTCCAGTTCACTGAGCAATTCGTTTTGCAGGCGCAACATCGCTTCGGCCCGTTGCAGCACCACTTGGCCGGCGGCGGTCAGGCGTACCTGCGAGCCCATGCGATCGAGCAGCGGCGTGCCGAGGCTCTGCTCCAACTGCGCCACCTGCTTGCTGACGGCAGATTGGCTGATGTGCAGGGTTTTCCCCGCCTGGGTAAAACCACCTCGATGAACCACTTCGACAAAGCTGCGCAGCTGTTTGAATTCCATTGCCATGATTCCAGTTTGGAATAGTTTGCAGTCTAACAATTCGCTTTAGGGATGTCAGGCGACTCTTTAAAATGAGTGCCTGCGAGGACCCAAAGCTCATGAAAAGTTTCACCTTCAAACACCTTGGCCGGTTGCTGGTTGAACTGGTGGTACTGCTGGCGATTTACCTGCTGGGCTGCCAACTGGCAGTGTGGCTGGCGTGGCCAATTCCCGGCGGCGTGATCGGCCTGGGCCTGTTGTTACTGGTATTCGCCAGCGGCCTGATCAAGCCGGCGGCCCTGCAATTGGGCGCTGGCGTGTTGATTGCGGAAATGCTGCTGTTCTTTATTCCGGCCCTGATGAGCCTGCTCGACTACGGTGGCCTGCTGCGCCATGACGGTTGGCGGATCATGCTGGTGATCGGCTTCAGTACCTTGATGGTCATGCTGGTAACGGCCTTCACCGTAGAGATGGTGTGCCGCTGGAAACTGCGCCATGAAGCTTGAGATGATGCCGATGTTCTGGTTGGCCCTGACGTTGGCCGCTTATGTGTTCAGCCGATGGATCTATCGGCGCACCGGGCGCTACTTGTTGTCGCCGCTGATTCTGGTGCCGGCGCTGTTGCTGGCGGTGGCTGTGCCGCTGAACACCGCTTATGCCGAATACTCCACCGACACCCACTGGCTGATGCTGGTGCTGGGCCCGGTCACCGTGGCTTTTGCCATTCCGATCTGGCAACAACGCCAGTTGCTGATGCGCCATTGGCCGGCGTTGTTGCTGGGGATGCTGGCGGGCAGTGTGGCCTCCATCGGCACCTCATTCGGGCTGGCCAAGGCGTTGGCATTGGACAGTTCGGTGACCCTATCGCTGGTGCCGCGCTCGATCACCACGCCGTTTGCCATGCCCATGGCCCATGACCTGGGCGGTGTGCCAGAACTGACAGCGGTATTCGTGATGTTCACCGGCGTATTTGGTGCCATGCTCGGCGGGGTGCTGCTCAAGTGGCTGCCGTTGCGCAGTGCCCTGGCTCGGGGCGCCTTGTTTGGCGTCGGGGCGCATGGGGCGGGCGTCAGTCGTGCCCATGAAGTGGGCAGTGAGGAAGGTTCGGTGGCGGGCCTGGTCATGGTTTTGACGGGTTTGCTCAACCTGTTCGCCGCACCTTTATTGGTGTCGCTTCTCTGACACGCATTGAACAAAATCGAACTATCCTGATGGCTGACTCGCTCGGTCATCAAGCTGGCTGCCAATGCAACTACCGCAACCGTGACCTCTGACTAGACTGGCCTTTCACCCGAAAGCCCTTCGCCTAGAAAACAATAAGAAAACCACACCACCGAGGTCATTGCCGTGAGCCTAGCCCCCGTTCAATCGACACAGAGTGTAAAAGATCAGGTCAGCGCCGCCGAATGGCAGACCCGTATAGACCTGGCAGCCTGTTATCGCCTGGTGGCCATGTATGGCTGGGATGACCTGATTTTTACCCATATCTCGGCCAAGGTGCCGGGCACCGAAGATTTCCTCATCAACCCGTTCGGGCTGATGTTTCACGAGATCACCGCATCGAGCCTGGTCAAGGTCGATCAGGCCGGCAACAAGCTGATGGACAGCCCCTACGAGATCAATCCGGCGGGCTACACCATTCACAGTGCGGTACACGAAGTGCGGCATGACGTGGTCTGTGTGCTGCACACCCATACCGCTGCCGGTGTTGCCGTGTCCGCGCAAAAGCAAGGCGTGCTGCCCATCAGCCAACAGTCGTTGTTCGTACTGTCCAGCCTGGCCTATCACGCTTATGAAGGCGTGGCGCTGAACCACGAGGAAAAGGCTCGCTTGCAGGCCGACCTCGCAGAGAACAACTTCCTGATGCTGCACAATCATGGCCTGCTGACCTGCGGCGGTACCATCGCTGATACGTTCCTGATGATGTTCACCTTCCAGCGTGCCTGCGACATCCAGGTGCTGGCGCAGAACGGAGGCGCCGAGTTGATCGCCATCGAGCCGCAGGTTCTTGCCGGCGCCAAGGCGATGATCGCCGGGGTCACCAAGAGCGCCCAAGGTATGGGTGGCGCGCTGGCCTGGCCGGCGCTGCTGCGCAAACTGGACAAACAAGACCCTGGATACAAACTCTGATGGCACTGACCGAGATTCCTCTGAGTGCCTGGCGCAAGCGCGGGCAGAGCTTTGTCTTTCGCGGCCAGACCATTCGTTACTGGGTGGCCGGGCAGGGCGAGCCGTTGCTGCTGATCCATGGCTTCCCCACGGCCAGTTGGGATTGGCACTACCTCTGGCAGCCCCTGGCCCAGCGCAATCTGGTGATCGCCTGCGACATGCTGGGCTTCGGCGATTCGGCCAAGCCCCTGGAGCACACCTATTGCCTTTTGGAACAGGCCGATTTGCAGCAGGCGCTGCTGGAACATCTGCGGGTGCCGCAGCCTGTCCACGTAATGGCCCATGACTACGGCGATAGCGTCGCTCAGGAGCTGCTTGCCCGGCATTACGAGGGGCGCTTGCAGATGGCCAGCTGTGTGTTTCTTAACGGAGGGTTGTTCCCTGAGACCCATCGCCCGGCCTTGGTGCAGAAACTGCTGCTCAGCCCCTTGGGCTGGATGATCGGTCGTGCCTTTGGCCGCAACGCCCTGGCCAATAGTTTCATGCAGATATTCGGCCCCGACACCCGTCCCAGCGAAAGTGCCCTGGACGATTTCTGGAGTCTGATCGAAAGCCACGACGGCCCGCGCATCTTGCACAAACTGATCGCCTATATCCCCCAGCGACGCCAGCAGCGCGAACGCTGGGTGGCGGCCATGCAGCGTTGCGAGGTGCCGTTGCGGGTCATTGATGGTGAAGTGGACCCTATTTCCGGCGCCCACATGGTCGAGCGTTACTGTGAGCTGGTGCCGCAGGCCGATGCAGTGTTACTGGCCAACATCGGTCACTACCCGCAGATCGAGGCGCCGGTTCAGGTGCTCAAGCATTACCTGTCGTTTCGCGAGCGTATTGCGCAAGCGCCGCCTCGGGTGGCCTATTCCTGACAATCATCCCCCAGCCTTATCGCGCACCATTCAGCCCTGGCCGTATTTATTGTGACCAGAAGCCCGGTGCCTGACACTCCACCCATCGTCCCCTATTGCCGCTGGAGTTCTGTATGAGTGAGCCTGTGAATTTGCAAGATAAGGTTGTGATCGTCACCGGTGCCGGCGGCGGGTTGGGCCGGGCCCATGCGCTGTTATTCGCCAAGCACGGGGCCAGGGTTCTGGTCAACGATCTGGGCGGCTCGGCCCAGGGCGAAGGCGCCAATGCTTCGGCGGCAGACCGTGTGGTGGCCGAGATTCGCGAGGCTGGCGGGATTGCCGAAGCCAACCACGACTCGGTCACCGATGGCGACAAGATCGTGCAGAACGCTCTCGACGTTTTTGGTCGTGTCGATGTGGTGGTGAACAACGCCGGGATCTTGCGAGACAAGACCTTCCATAAAATGGACGACAGCGACTGGGACCTGGTTTACCGGGTGCATGTCGAAGGTGCCTACAAAGTCACCCGCGCTGCCTGGCCCCATATGCGCGAGCAAGGTTATGGTCGGGTGATCTTCACCTCGTCGACCTCGGGGATCTACGGCAACTTTGGCCAATCCAACTACGGCATGGCCAAGCTCGGCTTGTACGGCCTGACCCGCACCCTGGCCCTGGAAGGGCGCAAGAACAACATTCTGGTCAACGCCATCGCGCCCACTGGCGGCACGCGCATGACCGAAGGCCTGATCCCGCCGCAAGTCTTCGAGCGTCTCAAGCCGGAGCTGGTCAGCCCGTTGGTGGTGTACCTGGGCAGCGAGGCCTGTCAGGAAACCTCTGGGCTGTTTGAAGTAGGGGGCGGCTGGATTGGCAAAACCCGTTGGGAGCGCAGCCTGGGCATGGGATTCGATCCCGAGGCCGGTTTTTCCCCGGACGATGTGGCGGCCCATTGGCAGCAAATTTGCGACTTCGAAGGCGCGGCCCATCCCAGGGACACTATAGAGGCGTTGAAGGAAATGATGGCGAACCTGCAGAAATACGCCCTGTGATCGTTACATGAAAAACATTTAATCCAGCGGGGCGCCTACAGCGCCCCGTTTTATTTCGGGCATAAAAAAGGCCGCTGCAAAGGCAGCGGCCGAAGTAAGACGTTGGATCAAGGAGCGACAAATCAACGTCAGTAAACACAGGTAACAGACTGAAAGTAGAGGTCAATCTGTTGGATTCTGGCTTCTCTTCCCGTTTGGGAAGCGGGCTGTTTGCCCTGAAAGCCAAGCAAGAATAGTCTCTTGTAACAGAATGAAAAACACTGATTCAGGACAAGGACTGTTACCAATATCGCAACAGTCGCCTTGATGCTTATCCATTCTCTTGATATCCCTTCATCCATCTCGTCGATCTCCCCGCGAAGACCCAACCCAGAGCGCCCATTCATCCTTTCGAGCGACAACGCGAATACCTCCTTGGTGCGCTTATCGCTCCTGATGTTGGGCAGTAGGGTGGGGCCTTCTGTCACACCACCGGGGAAGACGCATGACAAGAACAACAATGCGCGCCATCTTCAGGCCACAGGCGCTGGCCGCTGCTGTTGCTTTGGGATGCTGCGCGCAGGCGCAGGCTGTTTCGTTCAACATCGGGGAAATCGAAGGGCAATTCGATTCCTCACTCTCGGTAGGCGCCAGTTGGGGCATGCGCGATGCCGACAGCAAACTGATCGGTATTCCCAATGGCGGCAGTGGCCAGGCGTCGACCGGGGATGACGGTCGCCAGAACTTCAAGAAGGGCGAAACCTTCTCCAAGATCTTCAAGGGCCTGCACGACCTGGAGCTCAAGTACGGCGACACCGGCGTGTTCGTGCGTGGCAAGTACTGGTACGACTTCGAGCTCAAGGACGAAGACCGCGAGTTCAAGCAGATCAGTGACCACAATCGCAAGGAAGGCGCCAAATCCAGCGGTGCGCAGATCCTCGATGCCTTCGTTTACCACAACTATTCCCTGGGCGATCTGCCGGGCACCGTGCGCGCCGGCAAGCAGGTGGTCAGTTGGGGTGAAAGTACCTTCATCGGCAACTCCATCAACAGCATCAACCCGATCGACGTCTCGGCCTTCCGCCGGCCTGGCGCCGAGATCAAGGAAGGGCTGATTCCGGTGAACATGCTGTTCGCCTCCCAGGGCCTGACCAACCAACTGACGGTGGAAGGTTTCTACCAGTTGGAGTGGGACCAGACGGTGCTGGATAACTGCGGGACCTTCTTCGGTGGTGACGTGGCGGCCGACGGCTGCACCAACAACTACACCGTCGGCAGCCCGGCGATCCGGCCGCTGCAACCGGTGGCCGCCGCGTTCGGTCAGGGCTTTGATGTGACCAACGAGGGTGTGGTTGTCCATCGTGCCGGCGACCGTGATGCGCGGGATTCCGGGCAGTTCGGCGCAGCCTTGCGCTGGCTGGGGGACGACACCGAGTACGGCCTGTACTTCATGAATTACCACAGCCGCACGCCGACCGTAGGCACCCTTACCGCCAACACCAACCTGGCGACGATCAATCGTATCCGCGACACCGCCAACGCTATCGCCCCTGGTACCGGCTTCGGCCTGGCCCAAAGCACCATGCTTGGGCGTGGCCAGTATTATCTGGATTACCCGGAAGACATCCGCCTGTACGGCGCGAGTTTCGCCACCACCTTGCCCACCGGTACGGCCTGGACCGGGGAAATCAGCTACCGGCCCAATGCACCGGTGCAACTCAACACCACGGACCTGACCCTGGCCCTGGTCAATCCGATTGTCGGTGGCGCCGCGTCACCGATCCAGAGCTCATTTGGCTCGGACAATACCGGCTACCGGCGCAAGGAGGTCACCCAGTTCCAGACCTCCATGACCCAGTTCTTCGACCAGATACTGGGCGCTGAACGCCTGACTTTGGTCGGCGAAGCGGCCATCGTGCGGGTCGGCGGGCTGGAGTCGAAAACCAAACTGCGTTATGGCCGCGACTCGGTGTATGGCCAATACGGTTTTGGCGGTGATACCGACGGTTTTGTCACCTCCACCTCCTGGGGGTATCGCGCCCGGGCAATCCTTGAGTACAACAACGTGATCGCCGGGATCAACTTCAAGCCCAACCTGTCCTGGTCCCACGACGTCAAGGGTTACGGCCCCAACGGGCTGTTCAACGAGGGCTCCAAGGCTATCAGCGTCGGTGTCGATGCGGACTACCGCAACACCTACACCGCGAACCTCAGCTACACCGACTTTTTTGGCGGTGACTACAACACCCTGACTGACCGCGACTTCCTCGCGCTGAGCTTCGGCGTGAACTTCTGATTCGCAATAAGAAGGACAACAACCATGCGTAAGACGATTTTGCAGTGCGGCGTGTTGGCGCTGAGCCTGTTGGCGGCCAACGTGATGGCGGCAGTGTCGCCGGAAGAAGCGGCCAAGTTGGGCACTACCCTGACCCCGGTGGGTGCCGAGAAGGCTGGTAACGCCGATGGCTCGATTCCGGCCTGGACCGGCGGTATCCCGAAAAACGCCGGCGCGGTGGACAGCAAAGGCTTCCTGGCCGACCCGTTCGCCAGTGAGAAACCCCTGTTCGTGATTACCGCGGCCACCGTCGACAAGTACAAGGACAAGCTGTCCGAGGGCCAGGTAGCGATGTTCAAGCGCTACCCGCAAACCTACAAAATCCCGGTCTACCCGACCCACCGTACGGTCAACCTGCCAGCGGACATCTACGAGTCGATCAAGCGCAGCGCGCTTAACGTCAAGTCGATCAACGACGGCAATGGCCTGGAGAACTTTACCGGCAATCGCTACTACGCCTTCCCGATTCCCAAGACCGGCGTTGAGGTGCTGTGGAACCACATCACCCGTTACCACGGCGGCAACCTCAAACGCATCATCACCCAGGCCACGCCGCAGACTAACGGCAGCTACACGGCGATCCGCTTCGAAGAAGAAGTGGCGGTGCCGCAGTTGATCCCGGACATGGACCCGGTCAAGGGCGCCAACGTGTTGAGTTTCTTCAAGCAATCGGTCACTGCACCCGCGCGCCTGGCGGGCAACGTGCTGCTGGTGCATGAAACCCTCGACCAGGTGAAGGAGCCGCGTCTGGCCTGGATCTACAACGCCGGCCAGCGTCGGGTGCGTCGTGCGCCGCAAGTGTCCTACGACGGACCGGGTACTGCTTCCGATGGCCTGCGCACCACCGACAACTTCGATATGTTCTCCGGCGCGCCAGACCGCTATGACTGGAAGCTGGTGGGCAAGAAGGAGGTGTACATCCCCTACAACAGCTACAAGCTCGACTCGCCGTCCCTCAAGTACGACGACATCATCCAGGCCGGGCACATCAACCAGGACCTGACCCGCTACGAGCTGCACCGGGTCTGGGAAGTGGTCGGCACGGTCAAGCCGAGCGAGCGTCACGTCTACGCCAAGCGCCACATGTACATCGACGAAGACAGCTGGCAGGTCGCGCTGGTGGATCACTATGACGGTCGTGGCCAACTGTGGCGCGTAGCCGAAGGCCATGCGCAGTTCTACTACGACCACCAGGTGCCGGCCTACACCGTCGAGACCCTGTACGACATCATCGCCGGCCGCTACATCGCCTTGGGGATGAAGAATGAGGAGAAAAGCAGCTTCGTGTTCGGCTTTGCGGCTAAGGCGGCGGACTACACCCCGGCGGCGTTGCGCGCCTCAGGGGTTCGCTAATCTCTAGTTGAAATGCAATCGAAGTGTGGGAGCCGGGCTTGTCGGGTCCCACCTTTAGACGTCGTGCCGGGACTTCTTTGAATCCCGGTTTTTTTATGCCCGGCAATCAGCCCGCTGAATACTCCTTCAACAACCGCCGACCACAGGACTAGGGTAGGGGCACGCCGCCTAATAATAAAAACAGGGATGCCGTAATGACTGCCATGACCCGGTGCCTGGATCGTCCTGGATTCATGCCACGCTTGTCTGCCCATCACCTGTTGCGCCCACGCCTGGCCGAGCCTTTGCTCACGGCAGCGGCGCGGGTGAAATTGCTCTGTGCACCGGCCGGCAGCGGCAAGAGCGCGCTGCTCGCCGAATGCGCGCTACAGGCGCCTTTGAGCTGCCAAGTGTATTGGCTGCCCCTCAATGGCGCTGCCCTCGGCACCCTCGACTTTTGCCAGCGCCTGGCGCAAAGCCTTGGCTTGGCCTTTACCGATGAAGCCACGCTGCTGCTGGACCTGGGCCGTTGGCAAACCCCGGCCTGGCTGTTTCTCGATGACTTTTGCCGGGTGCCGGCGCCTGAGTTGGATGCCTTGCTCGACCGCGCTCTGGCGGCCAGCAGCCCGGCCCTGACCTGGTGGCTGGGCGCACGGCGGCGGCCGTCTTGCAACTGGCCGCGACTGCTGCTTGATGATGACCTGTGGGAGTGCGGCGGTGCGGAACTGGCCTTCAATCACGAGGACGTCCAGCAACTGATCAGCCATCACTCCCATGCCGGGCAGACTGCCGACAAGGTGCTGCAATTCAGCGCCGGCTGGTGCGCCGGGGTGCGTATCGCCCTGCTTGAGGGTGATGGTCACGCGGACAGAGGCGCTTGGCATGGCCGTGCGCAAACTTTGCTCGACTACCTGCAACACGAGCTGTTCAGCACCTTGCCGGCGGAACTGGCCGAAGCCTGGCGCGTGCTGGCACACCTGCCACGGTTCAATCCGGGGTTGTGTGAGCACCTGTTCGGTTTTGGTGAGGGCGCAGAATATTTGCGCGATTTGCAGACCCTCGGCGCCTTTATCGAACCCTGGGAGGATTCGTCGGACTGGCTGCAGGTTTTTCCGCCCCTGGCGCAACTGTTGCGGGACGAAGCCTGGCCGGCCAAACGCTCCTGGCACCGACGGGCCTGTCAGTGGTTTACCCTCGCTGAGGACTGGCAAGCGGCGTTCGAACAGGCGCTGTTGGCCGAGGAGTACGAAGTCGCCGTCAGCCTGTTGCAGCATTTCAGTTTTGAAGACCTGTTCCGCCAGCAAAACGCGGTGCTGCTGTTGCGCCTGCATGAGCAGCATGGCGATGAACTGATGCTGGGATCTGCGCAGTTGGTGGGACTGGTGACGGCAGCGTTGCTGTTTGCCGGACGCTTCGACCAGGCCGCGCAATGTATCGATCAGTTGGCGCGTTTCACCCCGCAACCCTCGGCGCCATTGCAGCGCCAGTTGCTGGCACGCTGGCAGGCGCAATGGGGTTGGTTGCTGCACCTGGGAGGGGAGGCGGTGCGGGCCCGTGAGCATTTTCTTGAGGCCCTGCAAGATTTGCCTGACAGCGCCTGGACGTCGCGGCTGATGTGCCTGTCGGGCCTGACTCAACAAGCCTTGCTGCGGGGTGAGCTGGACGTGGCCCAGACACTGAACCGTGAGGCGCTGTGCCTGGCGCGATCCCACGGTTCGCTGTTGCTGGAGGCTTTGCTGGAGCTGGATCATGCGCAGTTGCTGGAGCAGCGCGGCGCGCCGTATCGGGCTCAGAGCCTGCTGGAAAATGTCCAGGCGATGCTGGTCCGGCAGCGGCTCAAGGCAGGGCCATTGGTGGGGCGAATCGCCCTGCGGCGAGGGCATCTCGCCTTGCGCCAAGGGCAAGACACCGTGGCCGCCGAGTGCTTTGAATCGGGCCTGGGCATGTGCCTGCACAGCCAGGACAAACGTGTGCTGTATGGGTTTCTCGGGCTCGCCTTGTTGGCGGCCAACAAGGGCGATTACGGCCAAGCCTTTATTCAACTGCGGGACGCCGAGCGCCTGATGCAAACACGGCAGGTGCCCGACACGGTGTACCGGGCGGTTCTGTTGTTGCTCAGCGGGCATTTCTGGTTGCAACAGGGGCGCGCCGAACTGACCCTGGAGGCGGTCAGCCGCGTGCTGCGTCACTATCGCGGGCCGAAGGCGAAACAGGCACCGCCGGCCACCCTGGAGCTGATCCCGCGCCTGGCATATTTGCAGGTGCTTGCCGAAGTGAAATTGCGCCGAGCCGACGAACCGCTGGCCCGGCTCAACGCCTTGCTGGACACCGCCCGGCAACGCGGCATGCTCTGTCTGGAAGCGGAATTGCACCTGGTATTGGGGGAAGTGGCCTGGCAAGTGGGTGATCGGCCGTTGGCCGTGCGCTCACTGCAAGCTGGGCTGGAACTGGCGGGGCGTTGCCGGGTGCAACAGGCGATTCGCGAGTTGCGGTTACGTCAGCCGGGGTTGTTGAGTGAATTGGGGCTCGAACCTCAGGAAACATTGACGGCCGCGGGCGAAAATCCCCTTAGCCATCGTGAGCTGGAAGTGCTGCAGCTGATCGCGCTGGGCAGCTCCAACCTGGAAATCGCTGATCAATTGTTCATTTCGCTGCACACGGTGAAAACCCATGCGCGGCGGATTCACAGCAAGCTTGGCGTGGAGCGCCGCACGCAAGCGGTGGCGAAGGCCAAGACACTGGGGTTGATGGCTTAAGGCTGATACCCCATCCGCCAACTCACCGCCTGGGTTGCTGCCAGCAAGCGCTTGGCTGCCGGCCCGTCCTCATCGGCGTGAAACAGCGAAGTCGGCCCCACGACGGTCAACACTGCTGCCACTTGCCCGACGGCGTTAAACACCGGTGCCGATAGCGCATCGACCCCCGGCATCAGCAAGCCGTGGACAAAGTGCAGGCCGCGCTGGCGAATCTGTTCACAGGCCGTGGCGTATGCCTGATCGTCCGCCAATGTATGGGCGATCCCGGCCTCTATCTCCCGCTGGCGCAAGTCCACGGTTTCCCGCGACGGCAGAAAGGCACTGAACACCAATCCTGTGGAGGAACTGAGCAGCGGCAGCACCGAGCCCAATTGCGTCACCACCGTCACGGCGCGCACCGCCGGCTCGATATGCACCACGGTTGCGCCCTGGTTGCCCCACACCGCGAGAAAGCAGGTTTCGTTCAATTCGTCGCGCAGTTCCGCCAGGGGCAGGGCGGCGACTTTCAGTACATCCATGCTGCCCAGGGCGGCCAACCCGACGCGCAAGGCTTCGCGACCCAGGCCGTAATGGTTGGTGGCGGTGTTCTGTTCGGCAAAGCCCGAGGCAATCAGCGCCTGCAAATAGCGGTGGACCTTGCTCGCCGGCATCTGCACATGTTCGGCCAGGCGCGACAACGAGGTGGCCGGTGACAGTTCGGCCAGGGCCTTGAGGATGTCGGTGCCGACCTCGGCCGAGCGGACTTTCTGTTTACCGGTGTCGCGGGTAGCGCGCGGCTTTTCCATGGAAGGCGTGAATCCGAAAGACGAATGGGCGTCTTTATAGCTTGACGGTCAATACCAATCAAATTACGTTATGCGTAATTGGATTACGATAAAAATAACTTCAGCGTAGAGGAAGATCCATGACCCTCGATTATCAATCGGGCTTTGGCAATGAATTTGCCAGCGAAGCCCTGCCAGGCGCATTGCCCGTCGGCCAGAACTCCCCGCAAAAAGCGCCCTACGGGCTGTACACCGAACTATTCTCCGGCACCGCCTTCACCATGGTCCGCAGCGAAGCCCGGCGCACCTGGCTGTACCGCATCCAGCCGTCGGCCAATCACCCGGCGTTCGTCAAGCTGCAGCGGCAATTGGCCGGTGGCCCGCTGGGTGCTGTGACCCCCAATCGGCTGCGCTGGAACCCGCTGGATATTCCGAGCGAACCGACCGATTTCATCGACGGCCTGGTGGGCATGGTCGCCAATTCGGCGGCGCAAAAACCGTCCGGCATCAGCATTTACAACTACTGCGCCAATCGCTCGATGGACCGGGTGTTCTTCAACGCCGACGGCGAACTGTTGATCGTTCCCGAGCAAGGCCGCTTGCGCATCGCCACCGAACTGGGTGTGCTGGATGTCGAGCCGCTGGAAATCGTCGTACTGCCTCGTGGCCTGAAATTTCGTATTGAACTGCTGGACGCCCAGGCCCGCGGCTACGTTGCCGAAAACCATGGCGCACCGCTGCGCCTGCCGGACCTCGGCCCAATTGGCAGTAACGGCCTGGCCAATCCACGGGACTTCCTCACCCCCGTGGCCCATTACGAAGACCTCAAGCAACCCACGACGCTGACGCAAAAATTTCTCGGCGAGCTGTGGTGCTGCGAGCTGGATCATTCGCCACTAAACGTAGTGGCCTGGCACGGCAACAACGTGCCGTACAAATACGACCTGCGCCGCTTCAACACCATCGGTACCGTGAGTTTCGATCACCCGGACCCGTCGATTTTCACCGTATTGACCTCGCCCACCAGTGTCCACGGCCTGGCCAATCTCGACTTCGTGATCTTCCCGCCTCGCTGGATGGTGGCGGAAAAAACCTTCCGGCCGCCATGGTTCCACCGCAACCTGATGAACGAATACATGGGCCTGATCCAGGGCGCCTACGACGCCAAGGCCGAAGGCTTCCTGCCGGGCGGCGCGTCCCTGCACAGTTGCATGAGCGCCCACGGGCCGGATGGTGAGACCTGCACCAAGGCCATCGCTGTGGACCTGGCGCCCAACAAGATCGATAACACCATGGCGTTCATGTTCGAGACCAGCCAGGTGCTGCGTCCCACTCAGTTCGCACTGGAATGCACACAGCTGCAAAACAATTACGACGCTTGCTGGGCCTCGCTGCCGGCAACCTTCAACCCGAACCGGAGATAACCCATGACTCAGTCCGCCATCACTCGCAGTTGGGTGACCTCCGCCAACGGTCACCGCGATTTCTCTTTGCAAAACCTGCCGCTGGGTGTGTTCAGCCTTAACGGTTCGGCGCCGCGCAGTGGCGTGGCCATCGGTGAGCATATTTTCGACCTGCATGCCGCGCTGGATTTCTTTGAAGGCCAAGCCCGCAGTGCTGTAGAAGCTACCGCTGGCGGTCAATTGAACGCCTTCTTCGACCTGGGCCGTGGCCCTCGCGTTGCCCTGCGCGAGCGCCTTTTGGAACTGCTCAGCGAAGGCAGCACCCTGCGGGGCAAACTGGAAGCCCTTGGGGCGAAAGTGCTGCCCCTGGCCGCCGATTGCCAGATGCACCTGCCGGCGAAGATCAATGACTACACCGACTTCTACGTCGGCATCGAACACGCACAAAATGTCGGCAAACTGTTCCGTCCCGACAACCCATTGCTGCCCAACTACAAGTATGTGCCAATTGGTTATCACGGCCGTGCGTCGACCATTCGCCCGTCGGGCGCGGATGTTCGCCGCCCCAAAGGCCAGACCCTGCCCGCCGGCCAGACCGAGCCGACCTTCGGCCCTTGCGCCCGGTTGGACTACGAACTGGAACTGGGTATCTGGATCGGTCAGGGCAATGCCATGGGCGACTCGATTGCCATTGGCGACGCTGCCGAGCACATTGCCGGTTTCTGCCTGCTCAACGACTGGTCGGCGCGGGATATCCAGGCCTGGGAATACCAGCCGCTGGGGCCGTTCCTGTCGAAGAGCTTTATCACCAGCGTCTCGCCGTGGGTGGTGACGGCCGAAGCTCTGGAGCCGTTCCGCAAGGCTCAACCGACGCGTCCTGAGGGCGATCCGCAGCCGCTGCCATACCTGTTGGACAAGCGTGACCAAGCGGCCGGTGCCTTTGATATCGAGCTGGAAGTGCTGCTGACCACCCAAACGATGCGCGAGCAAAACCTGCCGGCCCATCGTCTGACCCTGAGCAACACCCGGCATATGTACTGGACCGTGGCGCAGATGGTTGCGCACCACAGTGTCAACGGCTGCCAATTGCAGGCCGGTGACCTGTTTGGTTCGGGCACCTTGTCCGGGCCTGAGGCGGGGCAGTTTGGTAGCCTGCTGGAAATCACCGAAGGCGGGAAAAAGTCGATTGAATTGGCGTCCGGTGAAGTCCGTAAATTCCTTGAAGATGGCGATGAAGTCATCCTGCGGGCCCGCTGTACCCGTGATGGTTTTGCCTCCATCGGCTTTGGCGAATGCCGGGGCACTGTGGTCGCGGCGCGCTGAGAGGGCTGGGCGATGGAACTCTATACCTACTACCGTTCCACTTCGTCGTATCGGGTGCGTATCGCGTTGGCGCTCAAGGGCCTGGATTTTCAGGCGGTACCGGTCAACCTGCTGGTGCCCAAGGGCGGCGCCAATCGTCAGCCGGAGTACCTGAGGATCAACCCGCAAGGTCGCGTGCCGGCCTTGCGTACCGAGGATGGCGAACTGTTGATTCAGTCGCCAGCGATCATCGAATACCTGGAGGAGCGTTATCCACAGGCGCCATTGCTCTCCCGCGACCTGGCGACCCGTGCCCACGAGCGGGCGGTGGCCTCGATCATCGGTTGCGATATCCACCCGTTGCACAACTCCAGCACGCAGAACCTGCTGCGCCAGTGGGGGCATGACGAGGCGCAAGTGCTGGAATGGATCGGCCATTGGATCCGCCAAGGGCTTGGGGCTGTGGAGCAGTTGATTGGGGATCAGGGCTATTGCTTTGGCGAGCAGCCGGGGATGGCAGATGCATTTCTGATTCCGCAGGTGTATGCAGCCGAGCGGTTCAAGGTGTCGTTGGCGGCGTACCCACGGATTCGGCGAGTGGCGGCGCTGGCTGCGCAGCATCCGGCGTTTGTTCAGGCACACCCTGCCAACCAACCTGATACCCCGGACACGCCATAGAGCAGTGTGGCTTGCCTGCGATAGCTATACAGATTGCCAGCTTTCGCGCGGTACTCGACATTCTTAAAACCCTGGCTAAATCCTGAGTCGGTCACCGATCAATTGTAGGAGCTGTCGAGCCTTGGCGAGGCTGCGATGGGCGCGACGCGGTTTAACATTCAGGCCATGTCATCCGCCTCTTAATGCACCACCGAGTTGGGCGGCAAATGCCCCAGCCGCTCAGTCAGGCGCAGCCGTTGGATCGGGTCTTCACTGAGCATCAGTGCATGCTCCAAGTCAAAGCGCTCGGCGTTCGGGCAGTCCAGGCGCTGATACAAGCTGGCCCTGGCCAGGTAATCGGCAGCGCTGGCATTGCCCAGTTCGAGCACTCGCTCAGCGTCCACCAGGGCGGCCAGGTGATTGTCGTTGGACAGGTGCAGTTGGCGCAGGTTACGCGACAGCCGTTGCAGGATCTGCCGAGGTTCGGCGGTGTGCAGGTGATCGGCTTGCAGCTTGAGGTTCGGCCCATATTGGCGTTGCAGCAGTTCGCGGCAATCGCTGGGGTACAAGCGTCTGCCACCGCAAGGGTCCAGTAGATGATCAGCGCCAGATACTCGCAGCAGGAAGTGCCCCGGAAAGTTCACCCCGACCATGGGAATGTCCAGGCGCCGCGCCAGTTCCAGGGCGATCAACCCAAGGGCCAATGGCTGCCCGCGCAGGCGTTGCAAGACTTTGTCCAATAGGGCGGCAGCGGGGCGCAGTGGGGTGTAGTCATCCTGGGCGAACCCCAGGTCGTTCATTCGTCGCAACAATGGCTGGCCAAGCTCATCGGCTGGCAGCATCGGCATGCTGAGGCTGATCCGCTGCTGCAGCAGCTTGAAATCGTGCAGGATGGTCAGTGGTTCCACGGTCGGGTCATGCTCGGCAGCAATCCACAGCGCTGCTTCAAACAGCGCGGGCGGTGACCGGTCCAGACAGGCAAAAAAGGCTTGGCGGGGATTCATCACTTTCTCCGACGGATGTCCCGTTTTAGCCTTGCTGTGAAGTTTCGTCCAGTCTCTTGAGAAGCGTCCTATCTGGTTATGTCGTAAAGCCCGTAAAACCGGCCGGCTTATTCCGGCGTACTTCGGCAAGCTTTCACCGACAGCCTATACTTAGCGACTACAAGAAGTGATTCGGGAGCTAGACGATGTTTGCTCTCATGCACGGCACTCGCCTTGAATCGCTGCATCTGAGTGTTGACCCGGTGACCGGGTTGAAGGCGGTCATTGCCATTCATAGCAGCCGCCTGGGGCCCGCCCTGGGGGGTTGTCGCTACCTTGCCTATCCGGACGATGAAAGTGCCGTGGCGGATGCTGCGCGCCTGGCCCAGGGCATGAGCTACAAGGCCGCCCTGGCCGGCTTGCCTGTGGGCGGTGGCAACGCGGTGATCATTCGCCCCGCCCATGTGGAAAGCCGTTCGGCGCTGTTCGAAGCCTTCGGTCGCTGCATTGAACAACTCGACGGCCGCTACATCACCGCCATCGACAGCGGTACCTCCGTGGCCGATATGGATTGCATCGCCCAACAAACTCGCTACGTCACCAGCACCACTGCCGCTGGCGACCCATCACCCCATGCCGCCATGGGAGTATTTGCCGGCATCCGTACCACTGCCATGGCGCGCCTGGGCAGCGATAACCTGGAAGGCTTGCGGGTGGCAATCCAGGGCCTGGGCAATGTGGGTTTCGCCCTGGCTGAGCAACTGCATGCTGCTGGCGCTGAATTGCTGGTCAGCGATATCGACCACGGCAAGGTACAACTGGCCATGGAACAACTGGGCGCCCACCCGATTGCCAACGACGCCTTGCTCAGCACCCCGTGCGACATCCTCGCACCCTGCGGCCTGGGTGCGGTACTCAACCGCCTAAGCGTCGCCCAGTTGCGTTGCGCGGCGGTGGCCGGCTCCGCCAGCGCCCAGTTGACCAACCTGCAAGTGGCCGACCAACTGGAAGGTCGCGGCATCCTTTACGCCCCGGACTATGTGATCAACTCCGGCGGGCTGATCTACGTCGCCCTAAAGCACGGCGGTGCAGAGCTTTCGACCATCACTGCCCACCTGTCGAACATCGGCACCCGCCTGACCGAAGTCTTCGCCCATGCCCAGGCCGAAAAACGCTCGCCCGCGCGGGTGGCGGATGAGTTGGCGGAGCGCTTGTTGTACCGCTGAGCTGTTTGTACAAAAGCCAGGCATTAAAAAGGCCCTGAACCAATGATTCAGGGCCTGTTCAATTCTGGCTTTATTCCGCCGGCGGGTTCAGCAACTCGGACAGCGCGTCCGGTTGGCTCTTGAACGCCTTGGCAAACACATCGCGATTCTTCGCCATGTAGATCCCGGCTTCCTCCACCTGCTGCTCGCTCAGGGACGGCACGGCTTTTTGCAACACTTCTGCCAGCAACTCGGCGAGTTCAAGCATTTTGTCATGACGGTCAGCTTCGGCTTTATCCATGATTTAGTGGATCGAAAGGTGCCTACTTAATTTTAGGAATATATTAAATTGCGGAGTGGCGAACCTGCTGATAGCGCGCTATCGTCAATTAGGGGCGTCATCGCAACGCCTCGGGACCATAGATAGCGACCGCCTGTCGGAGTCCGCTGACGCGCATCTGTACCCACGAACGTTTACTAAGACGTCGGGGTTGTGCGCATGTGTATTAAAAGATCACACCTTCAATATCAATTTCGAGCCGAATCTCTAATTGGTCTACCGGGCGTTGCTTGGTGGGATGCTAAGCCCATGGGCAAGAAATTCTATGTGTCTGTGATCTTCCGCTCGTTATTGTTCGCTATAGGTAAGAAAAATCTATATCGATGTGCATTGTTTGGCTGCATATGGACGGACGCCTGCGAATCTAAATGGGGGCGTGAACTGTGAAAGTTAATCTTCGCATATCGAAGGGTCGAAAAAATCTACGGTATAAACTAGTCAAGTTTCAAGCCGAAGGGATCGGTAGATGCTTATTTGTCAATTCTAGAACACTGGTTCCGTCTTTGGCTGCATCGCTTTTCGAGGCAGCGTACGCCCGAGGGGAAAGAAAAAACAAAGGTAGCATATTTACCCTGTTTCATCACGTAGCATTTTTATTTACTTGGGCTAGCGAAGGAAAAGTCGATTTAGAATTCTATCTATTGAGTGGATTTGGGCTTCGCTATAAACAAATAAAAAGTTTCTCGGATTGGCTCAGTGAGGTGGTTGACAAAGACTCAAACACTATCAGCTCCTACAATAGGCAGGTAATGCAAAGCTGTAAAACTTTTGTCGTGTGGTTTGTTTTCAACTATGTAAGCTCGAGTGAGCTGATTAAGGCGGATGTGGAGTTAATTGCCCTCGTTAATACGCAGCGTTTTTTTTGGAGTAAGGCGACCATTGGAGGGGAGGGAGGAAAACTCGCTTTGGACTTGAGCGATAGTGAAATTAATTCAATCGAGAATCTCTTGCTACATGAATTTGAAGAGGCAAAATTTGACAAGGGTATTTGTCATAGAAATTATTTATTATGGCGACTCGTAAAAGCGTTTGGATTAAGAATTGGTGAGGCACTATCGCTTAGGTTGGAAGATTTGAATTTGTCGGGTAGTGATCCGTATGTTGAAATAGTTCATCTGGATAGAAGAAATAGCAATCTAGACTCCAGAGTTCCTTATAATCCAAAAGTTAAAACGCTAGGTCGATATTTGTATATGCAGCCTGAGGATGATGATCTAGTTGGATTGCTTGAGCTGTATGTAAAGAAATATAGGGTCATGAAGAAATTTATCAGGGGCAAGATGAGAGTGACTAATTTTTTAGATCATGATTATCTGTTTGTTGCGCATGGAAGTTTTGGCGCAGGAAAACCTTTGTCTTGTTCTGCCGCGAGCCGCATCGCAAATGTCATTCAGCGGAAATCTGGAGTAACGTTTAGATGGCATTTGCTTCGCCATTCAAAGTTTAACCGATTATATATTGCAGCTCAGGAATCTCCTGACCGAAGCGCTGCAATCGATAGCATCGTATATATGGGGGGATGGCGAAGTGAAACGTCTTTGCTTCTTTATGCAAACCGGGCAGTGAGAGATTCTACACGTAGAAAAGTTACTGAAAATAATAAGAGGAGGGTTCAGAATGGAAGTCAATGAACAGGGGAAGTATGTAAACAGCGACGGGAATATCTTCATAAAGTGTTACGCTGATCCTTCTTCCTGTTTGTTGATTGATGTGACTGGGCCGAGGATAGAAAGTATCTGGAGGGGCAGAAGGTATTGGATTGACTTTTCCATGTACCTGTTTTGCTCTCAGGTAGTTGATGCAGCATACGAATATGTGTGTGATAAACTTCAAGACCATACGCCGGCAATTGTAAATGAAGTGAAGTCAGCATTAAAGATGATGGCTGTTGTATGGAAGGATGAGTGGAAAAATTTTTCGTCGTTGTCATGGCATGAACTTTTTGAGATGTTCGCTACCGCGTCGAAGTCTATAAGGCTTTGTTTTAGAAAATTTTATACATATTGTGCTGATAATGGTTTGGCCCAGGCGGACGAAATTTACGCTGCTGAACTTAATCAAATTGCAGTGGGCTCGCCATCGACAAGAGTTATATCGGATTGGGATAAAAAACGTGGGGCTTTGACTAACGCAGAGCTGGAGTTGGTGCGCCGAGCGATGCTTGAGAGTGGGAACGAGTCATGGGATGAAAATGTTGCAAGACTTTTTGTTTGGATTTCCTTTGAAACGCTCAAGCGACCAATGCAGATTTCAAGTATGGATATTGAGGCTCTCTGGTCGCCGCCAGGTATTTTAGGTGAAAAAGAATTCTTCTTGAGAATTCCGAAAATTAAGTATAACGCGGGACAGCCCAGTGATTTGTGGCCTATTACAGCTGAACTAGCTAATGAAATTTTAGAGTATGGAAAGCGTGAAGGCGTAAGTGAGTGTCAAAAGGCTAAGGGGCGGCTAATTGTAACATCTAAACCTGGCACAAAATCGAATTTCGACGCTATGATAAAAAACTGGTCCAGAAAAAAGAAAATCATTAGCCCTAGAACCAACGAAATCTTGATTTTGACGCCTTATCGTATTCGTCATAGCGGCGCAACACAAATGGCCATGCAGGGATGTACTAGCGAAGAGATAAGGTATGTGTTGGAGCATAAGAGCCTTTTCGCAGTAAACGCATATATTGACTGCCTAGTATCTGATTTTTGTCCACTCTTGGATCGTGTCGGAAGAAAGTTAGGCGGTATCTTTTCCGAGCTCACAGCTGCATTTTTTGCAGGGAAGATAGCGCCGATTTCGCCAGGTAATCCAATACTGATCCCAGTTATAGCTGCCCCCGCAGTAGTGGGGTCCTGTGGAAGTCAAGTTGCTTGTACTAAACACCCATTTTTTAGCTGTTATAACGGATGTCCATTTTTTATCGCTTGGAAAGATGCCGATCACTACCGGTCTTTGAATTACATAGAAGCTATGTTGAATAAGTGGAATGCGGCAATCAACGGATCCGAACGTAGTAAAGTGCTTAAAGAGTTGGAGCGTGTTTATCAATCCATCACAGATGTGATTGTTAAAATCGAAGCAGGTGACTAAATTGGAATTATTAAAGAAATTAAAAGCAATCGGTATGCCAAGTCAACTAATCGATAAGTGCACGCGGTGGATGCAGATTTTGGAAGATGATATCGATTTTTTTTCTGACAAATGGAATGTTTTGCGTTGGAAAAGACGTCCCGGTAATGCGCGATATTCAAATGTTCTTTTTTCGTCCATTAGTAATCTTGGTCTCAGAGCTGTAGCTAAAGCATACATATTAAATAAGCGCTGGAAATCTAATATCTGTGATGCTACCGCCGTTGGAGATATGAGGGCTATCAAAAAACTGGACGAAATCTTAGGGTCAAAAAGTATTATGCAGGTGAATAATGGTGATTTTGAAATTGCCGTGGGGAACAACGTCAATCTTCAAAAAAAGTTATTTAATTTTGGTTCTTGGCTGAGAATAAATCTAGGTCTTAGAATAAGTTATAAGGCGCTCGCAACCAGCACTATAGAGCATGGTCGGGATGGAACTGAGGAAGGGAGACGTAATAAACTCATACCTATTGAGGTGATGAGAGATTTTTTCGGGCTAGCGTCGAACGAAAGTCTTGCTCCGAAAGATCGCTTTTTTATAAATGCAATTGTACTGAATTCAGCAATGGGGGGGCGTGTTGGCGAGCTGGCAAGTTTGCCAGTTGATTGTTTAGTATTTCATGAGGGCGCGTGGGTGCTCAGACTGTTTCCCGAAAAGGTCGAAGGTCAGACGTTGAGATTGTTTCCACAGGATTTGCTGCCGGCAGTTAAAAGTGCAGTCGAGTTCTTGAAGAACCTAACAGTGGAGGGCAGACGTATAGCGCGCAAAAGAAAAGAATCATCGGCTGTCGATTGGTATAAGGTTTGGAAATCGCCGGAAGCTACAGAGTACTATGCGAGGAGATTTTGTCACGAGTGGACCACCAGCTTTAGTATCTTTACGCCTGATGCAGTTTGGGTTAGTAAACGTAATCAATTTATAGATTTTGTTGGAGTCCAGCGGCGCCTGGGTATCACTGGAGGAGCTAAGTATGTAGGTGTTAGTGCAAGGCATTTTAAAAGACAGGTTAACAGGCAAATGGCACTTAAAGAAGGTGTCTATTATTCTTTTGATTCGAATTGGCGCTCGTTTCCTGTGACGCTTGATACTCCTAATTGGAGGGAAGTATTGTTGGTGCATCCTCATTCGGTTTCATTCAATCGCTTCGAGCAGTTTTATCAGATGCGCTTTAGGCATCACAAAACAGCGACTAGTATTGTGAGGAAGATTTTTGATGTGTGTCTTTCGGATCAGTTGTTGAAAAAATCGTTCCCATTTACATATGACTCCAATTTTGAGGGAGAATTTCATAAACAAATTGAGCCAGTTATTCGAGATGGTACTGGTGCAGTGCTTGAGGTTGAGGATGCGCTGATGGTTCTACCCCGTTTCTTTTTTCATACTTCGTTCAATACGGATTTGGCTAATTATACGATGGTATCTCGAGCACAATTTTGTTATTGGCTGGCCGATGCCGCGAAAGGCCTAGATTCAGTTTTTTCTAAATACAATGTTATTGATCCTAGAACTGGTAATGTTGCCACTTTCACATGGCATGATATACGACACTGGTTGAATACTGTTTACAAGCAAGGGGGGCTGACTGATTTGCAAGTTAATGCGCTCTTGTCTAGAAAAAGCTTAGCGCAGGCGCGAGTATATGATCAGACGTTAGCGATCGATAGAAGCAAAGTTGTTCAGGATTTGCTGACAAGCATCCGGCAAGATAAAGCCATTGGGCAAATACAAGAGACTTATAACATTTTGGGCATGACCGATCGCCAAACTGCCGAACAATACCTCAAAGCCGCAGTACGGATTGTCAATCCAATGCCACATGGGGGATGTACATTAGATTTAGCTCTGAAAACGTGCAGGCATAGTCTCTCTTGCTTGTCAGTCAATGAGCGAGGAGACTGCTGTGAAAGTTTGGTGGTGGATGTAGAGAATGAAGGTCAATTTATTGAGCTGAAAAAAATCAATGATGATGCTAATACTATTAGGGAATATATTCAAGCGAACGGTGGGGAAGGTGGTCATCAAGATGTCCATTTCAGCCGCGTGGCAAGAAGTACCGCTCGCCTGTTGGAGGTTCGCCAACTTAAGTAGCGCCGGAGACTCAAAATGCAGCGTAGAGGAAAGCGGTTGAGTGAGTATCTTAATAAGTCGTTGAATGCATTGAATACTGAATATCTAAGTCGTGGGGAACAATATGTATATAGCCAAAAGGAATTAGCCGTTTTTGCGAGCGTTTCTAGAGAAACTATCAGGAAGCATCAGGGGGAGCTTGATGAAGCCATATCTACACTTTCTCTTAAAAAATATAGTCTGGACAAGGACTCGCACGCTGCCAATTTAAAAGTGAAAATTTCAAAGCTAGAGAATGACTTGACTCGTACAATCATGAGTTATGAGGCGTTGCGCGTGCAATATTTGCACGTGATCAGCGTTATCGTAAAAGAGTCGTTAGATATTTCTAAGTTTATTAGGCGTGATATGGCAGGTGTGGTCGAATGCCCTATTTGCAATCGAATGCCGGAGGTGCGTCTACATGCTATGGACCCTTAGCTGCAATTCGGTAGAAATCAATTTTTTATACTTGATTCGAAGTGTAGGCGCGAATTATTAAATCTATTCCAACCTCAGCGATACCCATAGATAAGGGATATGATCAAATGATTTACTTACCCTCGAAGCTAAGGCGCGCTCATTGAATAAAAATGGCCGTGCATAATTTTATATGGCTTTTAATATGTAGGCGGCTTCAGTCATTATTAAATTCAGTTTGCTAATTTTGGTGATTGGCATTTCAACTAGACGAGCTTTGTTGAAGTTGGTAAATAAGAAGAATCAGCGGATTTTTAATTTTAATATTTTGTGTCGTGAATCCTCTAAGTTGAAGGCGGGCCTACAATAGGTGTAAAAATTTAAGATAACCTGACCAGGTTGGATTTAAATACGTTAAAGTACTGGGAAACGGACGGCATTATCATCTTGAAGATACATTCAGAAAGTATGACAATGAAAATTCCGGGTTAACGAAAACTCTTCTTCAGAAGCTTGATTCCTCAAAGCCAGAGTCTTGACCACGAATTGCTCAGACTGTATGCACTAAAACTTGTAAATATGATCAGAAATCCTTACGTGCGTAAAGCGCACCCTCGGAATATTTAGAGAGATAATTGGTGCTGTGCCAGACTTTATGCAGAAAAGCGTTATTCGTGTTCACAAAATTTTGATAATGTGGATATGCTTCTTACTTTCAATAAATATTGTGTTTGTTTTACTGGTTTAAATGTTTTCTGCGCTTTGGGAACACCTTTTGGTATACCGTTTCAGCCGCAGAACTTTTCAGGTCTTCACTCTGTTGATGTGGCTGGACCGAAGTTGTCTTAATTGATAATTTTCTTATGACTGACTGTTACCGCTGAATGCTAAGTGCTCCCACACCTATCTGAATATATCCTGGTGACTATAGATTATAGTCAGCAGGATATATTCGGATATTTTCCGCCGGCAGCTATGCATCAGTACGGCAGCGCTACTCTTGCGGTCATTGCCGAAACTAGAATGGTTGAGGTGATGTTTATTCAAGTGGCAGAACGGTTTGCGTTGTGAATCACCATGCTCCAGCGTTTGGTGATACCTTTACCCCAAGACCCCCCTAAAAAAACGATTAGACCTAATGAGATTGACCATGAAAGGCAAACGTAAGGCCGAAACATCCAAGTGGCTCATGAAAGGTCAATTCGAGAGGGAGGCGAGGCTAATACTGCGGAGACGATCCCGTGATGCTTCGAACCATTTCCTTGATGCTGCAGCTATATTTGGAGTCGAGCATGAACCGGTAGGTTTGCTAACGGGTAAATTGCTGTGAGTGATTATATTCTCAAAACTCGCCTCCTAACGTTGTAGAAACCCCACCGATAGTTGATTGCCGGGGGCTTTTAAGGAGATAGATTGACCGCTACTGATCGACAGTTGTCAGTCACTCTTCTGAGAAATAGTATGAATACGGAATTGATGGAAGATGAGATGCGTGGGGCGCTATTCGGTGATTCTGAGCCCTCTACGCCCGCAATTAACTCAGACGTTCAGGACACAGTCACGGATGTCGTGATCGTGCAACCGGGGAAGGCAGCGAGGAAAAAGGCGGTTTCAAAAGGCTTCACATCTAGGTTGAAAGTTACGCTCCGTGTGGGGAGCGAATTCGAGGGTGAGACGCACCAGATGGTGCATGAGGCCGATACGCTGAGCTTACTAGTTGCAGAACGAGAAGCTACAAAGACGGCCAAAAAAATTTAGGTTTGTGAAAGTAGTGTCGGTCACATCGATGTAAGTGGGTACTCTCACTTTTCGCCCGCGGGGTATTAAGCCGCCTTCACTTACCGCGGGGTCATCTAACAGGTTCGTGTCGATTGAAGCTTAAAATATTAGGGGCGTCAGTCATATCCCGGACTGGATTTAACGTAAGCGCTCCATGAACCCCACATTCATAGCGCTTAGCTGATGCCGGATGCTGTGCTCCCGATTCTCTCAGGAGGCCAGCTCGTCATGATGCGACCCGACGCCAAAGTTGAAAAAGTTTATCTCTACCCCAAGCCCGTGGACTTCAGAAAGTCCATTAATGGGCTCGCTGCGCTGGTCGAGCTGGACATAAAAGTGGCGGTGTTCGATCCCGTGCTCTTCGTTTTTCTCAACAAGCCCCGTAACCGCGTGAAGATTTTGTACTGGGAGCGCAACGGCTTCTGCCTTTGGCTTAAGCGCTTGGAGTTCGAGCGATTCAAAACATCGCCTGATCTCAGCGATGAAGTGATCGTTCTGAGCGTCCAGGAACTGAACTGGCTGCTCGACGGTTTTGACCTGTGGCGCAACCGTCCTCACCAGGTTTTAACTCCGCGCTACGTAGCCTGACCCGGTATAATCCGGGCCATGATTTCTCTGCCCGACGATCTTCCTGATGACCCCGTTTTGCTCAAGCACATGCTGCTTGAGGCACTCAATCGCCAGGAAGAAGTTGCCCAGGCTTATCAGGCTCACATCGTCGACCTGAAAGGACAGATCAAGCTGTTGCGCGACCACTTGTTCGGGCGTAAGTCCGAGCAGACAGCGCAGCCCAATACGCCGCAACTTGCACTGTTCAATGAGCCTGAAAGTGAGCCGATGCCATTGATCGGCGATGCTGAAGAGGAAGTCGTTTCCCCGGTGCCGCGCCGAGGAAAACGTAAGGTATTGTCGGCTGAGCTGCCGCGTGTCGAGGTCATCCACGAACTGCCCGAGCATGAACTGACCTGTGCCTGCGGTTGCCGCAAGCACGTGATCAGCGAAGAAATCAGCGAACAGCTGGATATCGTGCCGATGCAGATCCGTGTCATCAAACATATCCGTAAGGTTTACGGTTGCCGTGGGTGCGAAACGGCACCGGTCACCGCCGACAAACCGGCTCAACTAATCGAAAAGAGCATGGCCAGCCCAAGCGTTCTGGCCATGTTGCTGACCACCAAGTACGTCGATGGCTTGCCGCTGCATCGTTTCGAGACGGTGTTAAGTCGACACGGTATCGATATACCAAGGCAAACACTGGCGCGCTGGGTGATGCAGTGCGGCGAACACTTTCAGCCACTGCTGAACTTAATGCGCGACCGATTACTGGAAAGCCCGGTGATCCACTGCGATGAAACTCGTGTTCAAGTATTGAAAGAGCCAGGTCGAGACCCGACCAGCCAATCCTGGATGTGGGTACAAGCCAGCGGCCCGCCAGATCGCAAAGTCGTGTTGTTCGAGTACACGTCCAGCCGTGCGCGGGAGGTTCCGTTGCGTCTGCTGGAAAGTTATCGCGGCTATGTGATGACCGATGATTACGCGGGCTATAACGCCTTGGCGTTGCAACCGGGGGTTGAACGGCTGGCCTGCATGGCCCATGCGCGCCGCAAGTTTGTCGAGGCTCAGAAAGTGCAGCCGAAGGGCAAGACGGGACGTGCCGATATCGCCCTAACAATGATCAACAAGCTGTATGGCATCGAGCGCGAGCTCAAGGACAGCGATGATGAACAGCGTTTAATCGGCCGTCAGCAAAAGAGCGTTCCGATCCTGGCTCAGTTGAAAGGCTGGTTGGAAAAAACGCAGCCGCAAGTCACGCCACAAAGTGTGCTGGGTAAGGCCATTAATTATCTGGCCAGCAACTGGAGCCGGCTGGAGCGTTATGTACAAGCCGGTTTTTTACCTATCGACAACAATGCGGCCGAAAGGGCGATAAAACCGTTCGTTATCGGTCGTAAGGCGTGGCTGTTCAGCGACACGCCCAAAGGCGCTACCGCCAGTGCTCAGATATACAGTCTGGTGGAGACCGCCAAGGTCAACGGCCAAGAGCCTTATACGTGGCTACGCCACGTACTGGAGCAGTTACCACATGCGCAGTCGGTGACGGACTATGAAGCACTGCTGCCGTGGAACTGTTCGCCAGAGATACGACGTTAAGCCTGACCCTATCGTGGTTGGTTGGATCGCACGCTATCGAGACCTTTCGATATGCTTTGCTGTACCGCCAAATCCACCATGCACGTAATAGATTCGGTACGTTTTTTGGGCCTCCAAAGTCCTGTAAAAACAGAAAATTCTACCCCCGGTACAAAAATAGTCCTACCCCCGGTACAGGTCAAAACTGGCTCACATGAGCATAGATAGGGCTTACTTCTGCATTTCCGTGGCATTTTTGTGCCATTGAAATAACCAAATTTTGGCATTTTTGTGCCACTGAAATAGCCAAACATTGGCATTCTTATGCCAGCAAAATGGTAGGTGAGCTATTTATGTTCCACAGGTAGAGAAATATGGGGCACCGCGTCTGGGATCAGGTGGTGACTTTGAATGTGGGGTTCATGGAGCGCTTACGATTTAACACCATCAATCGATCCAACTCTCAATGTTTAAGTGGTCGCCAACCCAAGCCAGGTATCTAAGGGTGGCGACAGGTAAAAATCGACCAGTTGCAGCGTAGCACCGCAGTTTCTTGTCTAACCCAATAGAGTTTTCTTCGCCGTCGATTGCCCCAATTTCTGTGTGCTAACCTGAGATTTAACTCGAGCCCTGAAATGGTTCAGGGGATAGTTTGATCCTTCGACTTAGGAGTTAAAACAATTGCTCCGTCGACCACTTCAATGGTCAATTCATCGCCGATACTGAGTCCCATGCTCACGAGTAGGTCGGCAGGTAAGTCAACGATGACGTCTCCACTTCCATCTGTAGGATTTTGGCATTTCACGTTCCAGCGCTGAGCTTCGATCATAATATTCTCCACGAGTTGGTCTTGGTAGGAACGATTCATTATGCTCGCGATGCCTAAGCCGGTTGAAGCGTGATAATCACTGCCGTCTGCTTTTGGCCGATTTTCTGCCTCTCCCGAAGTGCTGCAACATACGCTTTGGTCAGCGCCATTACCCATCAGCATTTTCCAGAAAGCGAAAGCTGCCATCACTCCGTTTCGATGAGTCAAAACAAGCGTCCTGCTCGAAGTTGGCTCAGCATTGGTCACCACTCAGATCTCTCTTGAATTTGAGGCAAATGACCTTAATATGATCTTATCTTGCCATCATCGTTTTCAATCATGGATGTTTCTCGGGGGTAGGTCGAAATGGCAGAACCAGAAGACGCTAAGCCCGCGATTGGGCGCTTTAACACGAATGATGAGACGAAGCGGATCGTATGGACACAGACCGCTGGTCATTGCGAACTGTGCGGCACAGATCTAACGTTCGACTATCGTGCCGGCAAGCCAATGAAATGGGGCGAGGTGGCGCATATCCTACCCGCCAGTCCCAAGGGGCCTCGGGGACGCGCGGATCATGATGCTGAGGCGCACACGAACGATACTGCTAACCTGATGCTCCTGTGCCCAGGCTGTCATGACAAAATTGATCGTGACGCAGACGGTTATCCTGAAAATGATTTGAGTGGTTTACACCAAGCATACCTAGAGCGCATCCGAATCGCCGCAACGACCCCTGATGGTGGCAGAGCGATTCCTCTCATTGTTCAGAGTCAGCATTTCCAGACGATCAACGATATTCCCGTTCGCGATCTATTGACTGCGATGTCTGCGGAGGGATTAACCGCCTTCGATCAAGGCATCAAAATTGCCTTCCCTGCGCCCGGACCGCGCGGCAGGGACGCTGCCTATTGGCAGAACGTCAAAGACAGCATCCAGTATGAGCTGGAGCAGCAACTCAAGCGTCGGGGCGGCACCTATGGCGACTCGCCCGCGCTAGCAGTAGTAGGCTTGGCCGATATCCCAGCTTTGATGATGTTGGGCCAGAGCATCGGCGATCGTTCCAAACGCTTAATCTTCTCTTTTCACCGCGAGCATCTTTTGCGCTGGCCCGATCAGTGTGCTGAGCCGCCCAGTTTTCTGTTCACGCCTCCACCCAACGGCGATGGTCCACTGGCGTTGGTGCTCTCCATTTCTGCACAAGTTCCAGTTCGCGACGTGACCGACGCTCTACCCGGTGCACGTATTGCAGAGCTGTCGATCCCTGAACCAAGCTACGCGATGGTACAGAACCGTCGGGTGATTCATGCCTTTCGCGACGCACTCCAAATACGACTGAGTCAGCTTGAGGCTCTGACTCCCGATCCTATCCACGTCTTCGCTGCCATTCCTGCGGCACTGGCCATCGAGTTTGGCGCGTTGCTCACAACGCAGCATCAACATACGTACCTGATCTTCGATCGGGACAAAGAAAACCAAGATCGGTTTACGCAAACACTGCAATTGGGCTCGGTGGCCCAGGAGGCTATGTAAATGCTTTTGAGCAACGAACAGACCAAGCGCAGCAGTTGGGAATATTTTCTGCTTCGCGCCGCGCGGGAAATCTCGCTGTCGGAAGCGCAGTACGAAAAAATCAACGACCGCTACTCCCAACTGGAAAAAATCCTCTCGGCTTCTGACAATCCGTTGCTCGCTGAGGCCCATATCTGTTGCCGCTGACCGAAAACTGACCCAGTAGAGGCTCTTCTGCCGACTGAAAACTGACCCAGGTGTTCAACTGCTTCTGCTCACTTTTCGAGCAGGAGAACACAGGGTGATCAGCATGGAAATGTTGGGAAAAATCCGGCGGATGTACTTCCGCGACAAGCTCTCGCTGCATCAGATAGCCAAGCGTACCGGGCTGTCGAGAAACACCATCCGAAAATGGGTCAGAGCGCCCGAAGCCATTCAGCCAGCGTACCAACGGTGCGCAACCTTCAATAAGCTCAGCCCTTTTCACGAGACCCTGGAGCAGGCGCTCAAGGCCGATTCGTTCCGGCCAAAACACAACCGCAGGAGCGCCAAAGCACTTTTTGAGCAGATCAAAGCCGAGGGTTATGACGGCGGTTACAGCCAGCTCACGGCGTTTGTGCGCTCTTGGCGAGGCGAGCAAGGCAAGTCTTTACGCGCTTTTGTACCGCTGACGTTTGCGCTCGGTGAGGCCTTTCAATTTGACTGGAGCGAAGAAGGCCTGCTGATCGGTGGTCTTTTTCGACGTATCCAGGTCTCCCACATGAAGCTGTGTGCCAGCCGCGCATTCTGGTTGGTTGCGTACCCCAGCCAAGGCCACGAGATGCTGTTTGATGCCCACACCCGTTCGTTTGGAGCGTTGGGTGGTGTGCCGCGTCGCGGCATCTACGACAACATGAAAACGGCTGTCGACAAGGTCAACAAAGGCAAAGGGCGCACGGTCAACGCCCGGTTTTCCGTGATGTGCGCGCACTATCTGTTCGATCCGGACTTCTGCAACGTGGCCTCTGGCTGGGAAAAAGGCATCGTCGAAAAGAACGTTCAGGACAGCCGGAGGCGAATCTGGCTCGATGCTCAAAACTGCATGTTTCACACCTTCGAGGAACTGAATGTCTGGCTCGGCCAACGTTGCCGGTCGCTCTGGAGCGAACTGGTGCATCCGCAGTACAACGGGCTGACGGTGGCCGAGGTCTTAGAGCTGGAGCAGGTCGAAATGATGCCAATGCCGACGGCATTTGATGGCTACGTCGAGCGTACCGTGCGGGTCTCCAGCACCTGCCTGATCAGCGTGGCGCGAAATCGCTATTCAGTGCCATGTGAGCGCGTCGGCCAGTGGGTCAGTAGCCGTTTGTACCCTTCGCGGATCGTGGTCATTGCCGACGAAACGGTGATCGCCAGTCACGAGCGCCTCTTTGATCGAGATCAGGTCAGTTTTGACTGGCAGCACTACATCCCACTCATCGAACGCAAGCCTGGTGCATTGCGCAACGGTGCGCCATTTGCTGATCTGCCAAAACCGTTACGGCTTCTCAAACGAGGACTGAGGCGTCACACCAACGGTGATCGAATCATGATGCAGGTACTGGCTGCTGTGCCAATTGCGGGGCTCGAACCTGTGCTGGTGGCGGTGGAGCTGGTACTTGAATCGGGAAGTCTGAGCGCCGATCACATCCTCAATGTCCTTGCCCGCCTGACCTCCACCGCACTACCTCCCAGTGTAGAAACCAGCCTGCAACTCAAGGTCGCGCCTGTTGCCAATACAGCACGCTACGACCGGCTCCGTGCGACCGATGAGGAGAATCGCAATGCGTGACCTAATGACTGAACTCAAAGAACTTCGCCTGCACGGCATGGCCAGTGCTTGGGAAGAACTGGTCTCTCAAGGAACAGCGTCGACGGCTTCATCGAAATGGCTGCTGGAACATCTGCTTCAGCAGGAACATGCGGATCGCGCGGTGCGCTCGGTGAATCATCAGATGAACATGGCAAAACTCCCCATGCACCGTGACTTAGCTGGCTTTGACTTCAGCGCTTCCAGCGCTGATGCCCGGCTGGTCAGCGATCTATCCAGCTTAGCGTTCACTGAAACGGCGCAGAATGTCGTGTTCATCGGCGGCCCTGGAACCGGGAAAACACACCTGGCCAGTGCCTTGGCTGTATCCGGAATCACGGCCCACAACAAACGCGTGCGCTTCTTTTCCACGGTGGATCTGGTGAATCTGCTGGAGCGTGAGAAGTACGATGGCAAGGCAGGGCGAATCGCCCAGGGACTGCTTCGCACAGACCTGGTGATACTGGATGAGCTGGGATATTTGCCCTTTAGCCAAAGCGGCGGTGCCCTGTTATTTCACCTGCTGTCCAAACTGTACGAACACACCAGCGTGGTCATCACCACCAACCTCAGCTTCTCGGAATGGTCGAGTGTGTTTGGCGACGCCAAGATGACCACCGCGTTGTTGGATCGGCTGACACATCACTGCCACATCGTCGAAACGGGCAACGAGTCCTACCGCCTACAACACAGCACCTTGGCCGCCCAGACAAAGATCAAGTCACGGGAACGAAAGCGCAAGGACGGAGATGATGTCGAGGACGATGAGCCATTTTGATCCGCACCATAAATACCCTGCTGCATGCCTACATGCGGTGGGGGTTGATGCGTCTTGAATCGGCCCACTGCTGCTAAGCTTATCCACAATTGCTGGGACAGAAATCAGCAATCCGTCCTGGGTCAATTTTCAATCGGCAGGGTGGGTCAGTTTTCAATCAGCGCCAACACACCTTCCTGCTAAAGACGGCGCATCTTGCTCGCCATGGAGCGGCTCACCTAGCCAATTGGTGCGCGTACTTGATCACATGGGCAGGAAAAAATTCTTCATAAAAAGCAGTGGGAATGCCGAGGATACTTATCTCGATGCAATCGGGCAGAAGCTCTTCAGCGTAATCCAGAATGGCGACTCCCATAGATGGAATAACCAAGCCTGCTTCGGTTTTTACTGAAAGGGCCAAACCGGACTGGTTGAAGTGATTTGTGCGGCACTCGTTTTGAATAGCAGGATACCCAGTGGTTGGCTCGAATTGGCCGAAAGCAACGCCCATGGGAGGATCTCCACTCTCCAGCGACGAGTTGCCAACCAAAATCAATCCGCTATAAATCGAAAATCGCGCCATCTGATCGCCTATTGCTTGCCGTGGCATTGGATATTTATGGTGTTTATCACTTGATTAGCTTGAATGCGAGAGCGCCGTGGAGGTTCGGAAGATGACTTGGCCGAACGCTTACGGCCATCAGCAGAGCACTCGATTACAGCCTGAAACGCTGGGCAGCGCTATCGCACTAACTCAATGACGGGAGCGTTCCCATAGATAACAATTGGGCGGAAAACCAAATTAGGCCATGGCGCTTGGACGCAAAACTGGCTCTTCGCAGGGTCGTTGCGTAGCGGAAAAAGGGCTGCGGCAATCATGAGCCTGATTCAGTCTGCGCGCATGAACGGCACATGACCCGTATGGCTATCGCGGTTGTCGACGCAGAGGGCCAGTGAAATTGGACAGTTGTTGGCGCACCAGTGGGTAGCTCCATCGGATTGATCTAATGGGTGTCACCCACTGGATTTCCCATTTTTTTCCCTGTCGTTGGCTAGATTTTCTTAACCGCGCCAAGAATTTCTTAAAATGTGCGCCAAACACTCAGAAAATATTAACCGAAAATGGCCGCGTAACCACTATTTTCGGGTTTTCCGCTTATCGGCGGTAAGCGTCCCGCAATCACACCTTGCCGCACTGTGCTTTCTGGACGACCTGGACTTTGAACGGTTGGCATAAGAGCTACGTTGGCACATGGGCATCCTAGCTATAAGGGTGATCGCGTTCGCTTAAAAATACGCGGGCACCATCGCCCTTAATGCTGGAGTTCGGTAGGTGACTTGGCCGGACGGTTACCATTCCGTCAGGCATCTCAGTAGTCAGAACTCCTGCCTGCCTAGATTGTTGCCGTCAGAGTTTTCGCTTTGGGTGGGTTACCAACCGCTTACCACGCACGAGCCTGCTTGGGCGGATGGAACGGCAAGCTGGTCTGCGATGACTTTGCCGGCTACAAGGCAGGCTTTGAGCTGGGCGTTACGCAGATCGGCTGCATGGCCTATGCCCGCAAAGTTCTTCGACTTGCATGCGACCAACAAGAGCTAGATCGCCGAAAAAGCACTGCCCTACATCGCGGCCTTATACGAAGTTGAACGAGAAGTCTGTGAGCTGAAACCGGGTGATCGACAGCGAATACGGCAGGAAAAGCAACGCCAATCACCGACGCACTTCATACCTGGATGACCTCCCAAAGATAGCTTGTGCCTGAGGGTTCGGCCATCGCCAAGGCCCTGGATTACAGTTTCAAAAACTAGATAGCGCGGGCGGTACTGTGCCCATCGCTTACTCTGAGAATTTAATAGCAGCGTAACGCCCAGTCTTTATTTAAAGCACGTAGCGATTTATACCTAATCCTGGCTGGTAGCGTATGGGAGTCAGGAATATTCTGTGAGAGCCTAAAGTTTTCCGACAATTTTAGTGTAGCCACTCACTCATAACGACACGATGACCGCGTAATTACAATCCCGACAGAATCCCGCCTAGACCTTTTGATTTCGCCTGAGTCGCCTTATGATCAAAATCAGTAGCAATCTACCACTTGAAACGTAGCCACCGTTTAGCATGGCGCTTAAAACTCAGCATTCGTAAAGTCGTTATTTTATCCTATACCTGACCAAAATATGATTTTTTCTAAAAGTCGGCGAACAGAATACTTAATTAAGCTATATTTAGGAAACACGTAGCTCCATAGCAGGGCAAGTGTGCGTCCTCTACGTTACGGAAGGAGAAGTATGTGGCATCTAATCACTCTCATGGCGCTGCAGCGCTAAGTGAAGGTCACCAGAAAAAGCTAGTCATGGCACTGGCCTTGACAGGCAGCTTCATGATTGCTGAAGTGATCGGAGCATGGATTACTGGCAGCTTAGCATTGCTGTCCGACGCGTCGCATATGCTTACAGATACTGCCGCCCTGATGATTTCGTTGATTGCGCTTCAAATAGCCAAGCGGCCAGCAGATCAGAAACGAACTTTTGGCTATGCTCGCCTGGAAATTTTAGCATCCACATTCAACGCCCTATTGCTCTTCATGGTGGCTATTTACATTTTGTACGAAGCTTATCAACGCTTCCTAATACCTTCTGAGATCGCAACCGGCGCGATGATGTGGATCGCTATTGGGGGCCTTGTTGTAAATCTGATATCGATGCGCTTGCTCTCCTCAGCGAGTAATGAAAGTCTGAATGTCAAGGGAGCCTATCTCGAAGTTTGGAGCGACATGCTTGGGTCATTGGGCGTGATAATTGCCGCACTTATAATCCGGTTTACGGGTTGGAGTTGGATCGATACGGTCGTCGCCGTAGCGATCGGAGTATGGGTGCTGCCGCGCACTTGGCAGCTAATGCGCGAGAGTTTGGGAATCCTTATGGAAGGGGTTCCTGGCGGCCTCAACATTAAGGAGATCGAGTCGACGATTCTACGTGTCGATGGTGTCACAGACGTTCATGATCTACATGTTTGGGCTGTAAGTAGCGGTCGCAACGTACTGACGTCGCACGTTGTAGTTCGCGACTCAGTAGATCGAGATGCTGCGCTAGCAGATGTAATCAATGCGGTAAGTCATGCGTTCGACATTCACCATTGCACAATTCAAATGGAGAATACGGACTTCCATAAGGACACTCCAATTCCTCCACACTAGTCAACCTAGAAAAATTAAATCGTAGGATTAATATTGAAGGCGTCAGCACCAAAAATTTAGATTAATTTTGGCTCATTACTTAGCGTCGAGAGACAGGTCAATTAAAAATTATTTTATTGTCACGTTGCGTTAGCAACAATGCCACCAGCTGAAGGTTACAAAACTAAAATATTGGCACGTTAAGCAGGAATATAATTTTTACTCGGATCGATTGATGCCAAATCACAATGGAACTGACCAAAAAAATATCCAGCGGCTCTCGAGCAGAATAGTCTGGTGCATCCGCCAGTCGTGGCAGTGCTCAACTACCTGATTGATCAAAGCTATGCTGCACCAATAATTTAAATCGCCACAACTTTCAGTGGCCTTGCGATCAAATTAAAAATTTGTAATTTTTCGCCAAAACCCACTATTTCGCGTTAATATTTGAGCATCCTGAGTTGATCACGGCGTATTGATATAGGTAGAAATCACCACATGCCAAGCACGCAGAGAAACTTTAAACTGGCCTTAAATCACGATCAGGGAGAGCTCGGCCCACTCCTTACTCACACCTTGAGATAAGTTATGCGCGTACTAGTTGTGGAAGACGAGATTAAAACCGCGGAATATATTCAGCAGGGTCTATCCGAAAGCGGGTACGTCGTAGACATTGTACACAATGGTGTTGATGCTCTTCACTTGTTCAATACGATTGTTTATTCGCTCGTACTCCTAGATGTGAACCTCCCTGGCATCGATGGTTGGGACCTCTTGGAAACTATCAGAAAAACTAGCCGGGTTCGCATCATCATGCTGACTGCCCGCGGACGCATTAATGACAAGCTTAGGGGCTTGGATGGTGGTGCAGATGATTATCTCGTCAAGCCCTTTGAGTTCCCCGAATTGCTTGCTCGCATCCGGTCACTGCAAAGGCGTGGCGATGAGCTTGTCGAGAAGAGCACACTTATAGTTGCGGATTTGGAATTGGATTCCTTGCGCCACAGAGTATGCCGAGGAGCGACACGCATTGATCTCACCACAAAGGAATTTGCTCTCCTGCACCTACTAATGAGCAGAACAGGCGAAGCGCTTGCCCGTTCGCAAATAATCTCGTTGGTCTGGGACGTAAATTTTGACTGCGATACTAACGTCATTGATGTCGCCATCCGGAGATTGCGCTCAAAAATTGATGATCCATTTGAGACCAAGCTCATACACACACTTCGAGGCGTCGGATACGTGTTGGAGGAGCGTACATGAGGCCTTTCAGCCTCGCTGTGAAGGTGGGATTCAAAGTTGGAATGATGAGTGCGGCGTTGCTGCTTCTTTTCGCCACCTTCGGTTATCTGATGGTGAGCCAAGCTCTTGAGAGAAACGCCCGAACCGACCTCGAAGTGAAAATGGCAGGCATGGCTCACAACCTTTCCGCAATCACTGCTATTTCTGGTGTAAATGCAGACGCCCACCAGCTTGTTGACTTGGTCATGGGGCATAACAATCTTTACGTCAGCATCTTCGAATCGACACAAACTCTAACTCCATTGCTCTCGATAGGCTCGAAGCAAGTCAACATGGAAGTGCACAAATTCCAGCCTACCGAACAGGCGGAGCAGCGAGAGTGGCGCGACTCGACGGGCCGCCCGCTAATGAGCGCCTCACGAGTCATGCGCTTAGGCGATGGAACCGAAGTTAGTGTATTCATGACCATGGACCAGTCATCTAACCATGCCCTTCTTGATGCGTTGCTCACCTGGGCATTAATGGTGTCGCCTCTTATTCTCATGCTGATCTTGGCAATTGGGTGGTGGACTGTACGCAGAGGACTGCTCCCCCTCACCAAGTTCCTGAAGGTCGCCTCAAGGATTTCCACCGAGAGCCTTGAGCATCGCCTTCCAACAAAGGGGATGCCGGCAGAACTTAAGAATCTCGCCGATGGAATTAACATCATGCTGATGCGTTTAGACGACGGAGTTCAGCAGCTTTCGCAGTTCTCTGACGACCTTGCTCACGAACTGCGGGCACCACTGTCTAACCTGATGGGTAAAGCTCAGGTCGCGTTAACCCGGGAACGATCCCTCCCTGAGTATAGAGAGGTCCTAGAGTCGTGCACAGAAGAGCTACATCGCATGAGCCGGATGGTTTCCGACATGCTATTCCTAGCCCAAGTCAGCCACCCAGCGTCAATGGTAGAGTTCGGAAGCGTATCTCTAATCGACGAAACTCAGCGGGTCTGCGATCTGTTCAGCATTTCGGCCGAAGAAGGTGAGATACAGCTCCAGATCGCAGGAAGTGGAGACGTGGTGCATGGTAATCAGATAATGATTCAGCGAGCCGTCTCGAACCTGGTCTCGAACGCGATCCGCTACTGCCCTCGTGGTCGGACGGTTTACGTGAAGGTTCAACGTGGTGCTGACGGCGCCACATTGAGTGTTGGCAATCCGGGACGTGGGATCGCCAAGGAACACCACGCGCATTTGTTCGAGCGATTTTACCGGGTGGACAAAAGTCGAGCACGAAGCGAGGGTGGCACCGGTCTTGGCTTAGCTATCGTTCAGTCAATCATGATTTTGCATCAGGGTTCGGCAAGCGTGGAAGTTACGGATCAGAATTTCACTTGGTTTCACCTTAACTTCCCCGAAGTTCAAATGAAACAACAAGAAATGAAGCCAGCTTAGCTCCGTGTAACGAAGAAGGCCCGGTTATAGATGGGCCCCCTTCGCTCTAGGTGCAGGTGCGAATGCCTGAGACGTAGCCGACGCGTGGGTGCTCAAGGACTCACTGACGTTATGCGAGAAAAAAACTCTATCGCCAGAATCCTCACATGGCGCGTAGAAAACCGACGGTCTCTGAACTTCAGACCGAATAATTCGCAACCGTTGCTTTTGCCTAGCGCTCAACGATCAGAGACCCCGCTATACTCTGCAGAATTTGAAATGCTTCGAACTGTAAGTCGATCTCGACGGCATGAGGCCGCACCTTCTCTCTTGCACCTTCCCCCGGAATATGCGGCGGAGATCGTAAATTCATGGAAAAAAATCAATTGATCTCCCCCCGACCGCGTCGCGCGCCCTAATGTGAAATGAAAGCTCACTTAGCTGTAAATTGAGTCTTGATGCATGGGCGAAAATCAAAGACTTCTGCCACTCAGGGCTCTAAAACGAACATGATTAGCTCCTTGGCAAGCAAGAAAAGCCTACAGTGTTAATGCACCGGATATCAAAATTGAAAATTAATAAAAGCCCCAGCTCTTCATCGTCTTTTGTTATCGCCTGGAAGACTTAAACCTTCTCGCCAAGCGTAAAATTACGAAATTGTAATTATTAACTCACCTTGCCGTTAGCTTCGTAATCCTAGACTAGTAACCAACAAAGGATGCTATCAAGGCAGACCTAGTGAATATCGAGGCTTCAATGAAATTCGTAAAATACTTCTCTATTGGCAGCCTGCTAATTGGGCTTACAGGTTTCGCGTTTGCTGAAGATGGTTTCGAGCGAACTAAGCAGTTCAAGGAAAACTTCCGAGCCGAACAGGCTCGCTTGTGGGGCCCTGACTCCTCGGAGCAAGGTAAACAGAAAGTTGCTCAAGAAAAGCAGGAAGAGCGTCAGGATCGTCAGGAGCAAGCCGACAACTAATAGGCGGTTAGATGTAAAATGACGATTCGTATCGACGAAAAGCCAGATTAATATCTGGCTTTTTCTTACATTTAGTGTTAGCTATTCCAGCGGTGATAGACGGAACTACTCAGATACAGAGATTATCTCTAAGACTTATTGTTCTTTTAAATCTGAAATAACGTCACGCTTTGAGTATGTCCTTCATCGGATGATCATTTTCGATTAGAGCCCGCTACGCCATCTGCTGCAAAATCTTCACTATCTTGGCCCAGTATTCTCCCAACGACAAAGAAGCAGTAGGCTTGCGTTCGTTTCGGTAACTCTTACGCAACCTAGGCCTGTAGGCAGATCAGCATTGCTGTCGCGCAAACGCCTGGAAAGATAGAAAAAGCTGTTGCGAGGCCACTCATCAGGATCTTTGATGTTTTCGGACATTCCCCTACTATAAAACTCAGAAGAATACGAACGACGGCCAGGATAGATCAGGGCACCCGATTGAGCCGACTGTGCTTTGAACCAGGCGTCAACCACATCTCGCTGGTTTTGAGGGCGTTCGTCTAGTACTCCAGCGTAAATGATACCTGCGCCCACAATTGGCAGCAGGAAAGCGCTCGCTGCAGCAGCCCGGCTGGTATAAAGGCCGACTTCACTGATTCGCCCTGCAAGAAGCAGCGCCCAGGCGGGTAGAGCCGGGAGCAGATAGGTCCAGAGAATGTTGCCAGAGAACGTGAAGAAGAGAGGCGTGGCCAATGCCCAGAGCCACATATAAGCCTCGAAACGCCGCATCGATGCTCTTCTGCGAATCATTAGAGGCAGGAAAAATGCCCAAGGCAACAGCGACAGACCGAGCTGGATCCAGATGGTGCCATATGGCTTGGCATGTGCACTGCCATATAGGTCCCCAGCCCAATCACTAATTACATATCGGCTCCAGTGTTCACCAACAAAAAAATATTCCATGAACCCAGGCGTCTTTATTTCGGCCGCGACATACCAAGGCACAGAAATACCGAGCATGAGAATAATCCCGGTTACCCACGGAAGCATCATCATCCGATTCCATTCTTTGTGGATGACGATCCAGGCGAACGCCGGCATGCCCATCAACACCAGTGTCAGTGGTCCCTTAGCGAGTAAGCCCAAGCCAAGACCTAAGAACATCAGATAGGCATCCGCTTTGCCTGCACACTTCATCCAACGCCAAAAACCATAGCTAGCAAGCAGTATCGAGAACGACAGAACAGGGTCAGTCAGTACAACACCACTGGATACCAGGCCCAGTGTCGTGCTTGAGAAGATGATGGCTCCCCAGATGCCAGCCCTGCGCGACATCTCCTGGGTCGCGAGCTTAATGATGATAAAGCAGCTTGCTAGGTGAAGTAGCCAAGCTGGAAATCGGGCAGCGAATTCGTTGATACCGAATAACTTCATGCTCGCTGCCTGAGTCCAGAAAGACAGTGGCGGCTTACCCCAAAACGGTACTCCATAATCGAACATTGGGGTAATCCAGTCATTCAGTTCGACCATCTTGCGTGCCATTTCGGCATAGCGTGCTTCGGACGTATCCATCAGGGGATATGCTCCCAGCCCCAGAAGACGTAAAAGCAGAATCGAGATTAGGATCCACAGCAGTGTCCGCTCGTTTTTCAAGTTCAGCATTTCTTACTCTCGATCGAGGAAACCGGAGGGTGAATAGTCACGGGGGTTGCTTTGTTATTGCTCTTCAAAAAATAAAGCGGTCGGCGTTTGACTTCCGCGAGCGTCACACCCAAGTACTCGCCCACCATGGCAACCCCCAAGCACATAAATGAAGCCATTCCGAGCAGCAAGTGATGGATGTCGAAGGAGCCTGCCACGAGCGCAGCGAGCAGGAAACAGATACTGGAGACGAAGAAGCCGAAGCTAATGAGGCTGAATATACGCAGCGGCTTTCGAGAGAAACTGAGAACACTTTCAATGGCTAGATTGAACAGCCCAGCGGCGTTCCATTTGGTATTACCCGCATGACGAAAAGTGCGATTGTAGGGTAGCTCTATGGTACGAAAACCCACCCAGCCGATCAGGCTCTTAAGAATTCTGGAGCGTTCGTCTAGCGCTCTCAATGCAGCCAATGGCGCAGGGCCAATCAGACGGAAGTCACTGACATCCGCCGGGAGATCAACTTTCTCCACCAGTCGCTGCATGATCCAGTAGTAACTGCGCGCACTCATGCGCTTTAGCAAGGAATCGCCGGTTCGCAAGTCGCGTTGCATGTTCACAACGTCGTAACCCATCTGCCAGTGGTGCACCATGCTCGTAATGAGTTCAGGCGGGTCCTGCAGGTCCACGTCAATAAAGATCAATGCGCTACCGCGCGCGTGGTCGATGCCTGCACTTAACGCAGCCTCTTTGCCGAAGTTTCGGCTCAGGAACAGGCAGCGTACATCAGATCCATCCTGATAGTGGCGAAGTAAGTCTGCAGTACGGTCATTGCTTCCGTCGTCGATATAAAGAATCTCGCACGAGACAGGCAAACACCTTACGACGCGGGTGATGCGCTTGTGAAATTCGGGAATGGTTTGCTCTTCTTGAAAGCAGGGCACCACAATGGTTAACAAAGGATCAGGGCGTTCGGAAAGCCGATGTAATGTCTGCATGATTGAATGTCCAGAAACGGTGTGCGATGAATCCGAGCGCAGTTAGGATTAACGTCACCAATATCTGGGATATAAACGGTGACAGGTCAATTTTAATTAAGACCCACATGCCCATTCCATTACCGAGGTTTGTCGCCAACGAAATCAGCAAAAACCTAATGGGTTGAAGCTTACAATCTCCCTTCGCTATAAAGCAGAGCCTTTTATTACCAACATAGCTAACAAACGCGCCTAAGACGCCTCCGCTAACGCTGGCCAACACTGGATCAGCAAACCCGCTCGCGACCAGTGCAAGGAAAACAGAGTAATGCATTCCCGTTGCAATAGATCCGACCCCTAGATAACGAATAAATAACGCTACAATAGGCAAGTTTTTATTTTCCATCTGCGAAGCTTAAGGAGTTCAAAGTGAAAAAAAAGTGAAAATTACATGTGATTTCAGAGCTGAATAACTTCAACATGACTCGAAAATTACAATTTTGAAAAAAACAGATAATCCATATCACAAGTATAGATACCCCACATTACCCTGCTGCGAGTTGAATGGGTGACCACATAGTAAGTTTGTCTATCGCAGAGATTAGTTAGTGCAGAGAGACTGGAATCACAATTGTACGCTTCTAGGATTTCCCACATACCACAAGCTTCCAATTTACTCCACAGGTCGAAGTCTTAGAAATACACTGCCCCAATCATTCGGCCTCGCCAATTTTAGCCGTCTTAATATCAAAATATTCAAAAGGTTAAGTACCAAAAGCTCACTCTGAGCAAGCTGCGATCAGGTTAATCTAGGGAAAGTTACTATTGCTTAGCCATCAGGAGGGTCAACCAGATGTTATGAACTCGATCGTTCTGAATGCAGGTGTTCCAACCAAGTATATTAGCTATAACGTATTAAGGCTTGAGGGCGAGTAGCACCGTCGGTGCAACAATTTTTGCCTAGTACCACTCCAGGCGCCTTAAAAAACGCCAGGCATTGCCTGGCGCTTATTAAATGCCTAGCCATTCAAAAAATTCAGCTTTTGTTATTCGGGCATTGCGAGAATACAGAATAGCGAATCGTCTTGAGTTCACCCTGGGGGTCTTCGTAGCTCATCAATCGTGAATAAATCTGGCAAGTACGAGGGTCCTGGGATTGACGTACGAATTTCTCTACATCAATCTTCATGCCGTATTTATAGTCGACAATCTCTGGCATAGGCTTGTTATTTTTTTTCGCGTAGGCAGCCACGGCACTTTGGTGCTCCTGGATGTATTCCATCTGCTTCTTCTCCGAAAAAGTAGTGGCTTGCGAAGTCATAGAGCAAAAAACAAGTGCAGCTGCAACAATAAGCTTTTTCATAAGTTTCTCTCGATATCAATGTCACTGGATGCAACCTTATCAATTCATAGGCATCACCGGCATGACGGAAAACTTACAATTTTGAAAGGTGAAATATCGACCCTATAAAAACGAAAAAGCCCACAACTGTTGTTGTGGGCTTTTGTTTATCGGCTATCAGCTTTCTGCTTCATCGCCGTCATCATCCTTGCGATGTGCCCATTGATACAGAGCAGGCAACACCAGCAAGGTAAGTGCGGTGGAGGACAAGATACCGCCGATCACGACTGTAGCCAGCGGCCGCTGAACCTCTGCACCGGTACCGGTTGCCAGTGCCATAGGTATGAATCCCAGGGATGCAACAAGGGCAGTCATCAGCACTGGCCGTAATCGAGTCAATGCGCCTTCATCAACTGCGTGACGTAGGGTACGCCCTTCCTCACGTAGTCCGCGGATAAAGGAAATCATTACCAAACCGTTCAACACAGCTACACCGGAAAGCGCAATGAATCCGACCCCTGCCGAGATCGACAGCGGGATATCCCGCAGCCAAAGCGCGACTACGCCACCCGTGAGTGCGAATGGGATCCCGGTGAAGACCAGCATGCCATCCTTGAGGTTGTTGAACATCAAGAACAACAACGTCATGACCAACAGCAAAGCTACCGGAACAACTACCTGCAGACGTTTGGCTGCTGACTGCAGTTGCTCGAACTGACCACCCCACGTGGTCCAGTAGCCAGCGGGAATCTCCACGCCGGTTGCCAGAGCACTGCTCGCTTCTTCAACAAACGAACCAAGGTCACGCCCCCGAACGTTTGCGCTGACCACAACAACACGCTTACCGTTCTCTCGGCTTATCTGGTTCGGACCTAGCTGCAGATCCAGGCTAGCCACTTGGGACAGCGGAATGAAGCCGATTTGATTCGCCCCTTGTGCCGCATTCGGCGGCACGGGAATCAGCAAGCCGGACAACCCCGCTACATCTGTACGCAGTGTTTCAGATAGACGTACCACCATATCGAAGCGGCGATCGCCCTCATAAAGCGTGCCGGCCTGACGACCACCTACTGCGATTGCAATCGCATCTTGCACTGCGCCGATGTTCAGGCTGTAACGTGCTGCCTTCTCCCGATCAATATTGATGGTAAGTACAGGCAGGCCTGTAGTCTGCTCTACCTTCACCTCCGAAGACCCCTGGACACCCTTTAATGCAGTGGCTATCTTCGCTGCTGTTCGATTTAGAACGTCCATGTCATCGCCGAACACCTTGACGGCCACGTCACTGCGGACACCCGAAATGAGTTCGTTGAAGCGCAGTTGAATAGGTTGGGACAACTCATAGTTGCTGCCAGGCACACTTGCTGCAGCTTTCTGAACTTCAGCAATTAGCTCTTCACGCGATCGATTGGGATCTGGCCACTGGTCTTTCGGCTTCAGCATCACGTAAGCGTCTGAGATATTCGGCGGCATTGGATCGGAAGCAATTTCCGCTGTGCCGGTACGGGCAAACATTCGCTCGACCTCAGGCACCTGCTCAATGACGGCTTTTTCCAAGCGCTGCTGCATGTCTACGGACTGAGTCAAGCTAGTCCCCGGTACTCGTAAAGCCTGCAGCGCAAAATCCCCTTCACTCAGACTCGGAATGAACTCACTGCCCATTCGGCTCGCGAGCACACCACTTAGAACGACCAAGGCTATGGCGGCGGAAAATGCGATGCTTCTATGCTTAAGCACCCACTGCAGAACGGGAGCGTAACGCTGCCGTGCAATACGCATCACCATCCCCTCTTCTTCCTTGACCTTGCCTGTGACGAACATGGCAATTGCCGCAGGAACAAAGGTTACGGAGAGAATCATCGCGCCGACAAGTGCCATCACCACGGTAAATGCCATGGGGTGGAACATTTTTCCTTCGACACCGGTGAGTGCAAAGATCGGCAAATACACAACCATGATAATCAGCTGACCGAAGATCAAGGGGCGGCGAGCTTCCCGTGCAGCTGCAAAAACCTCGTGAAAGCGCTCGGCTTTGGTGAGCATCCGCCCATGCTTGTTTTGTGCATGAGCCAGGCGCCTGATTGCGTTCTCGACAATCACTACCGCCCCATCAACAATGATGCCAAAGTCGAGTGCGCCAAGGCTCATCAAGTTGGCACTGACCTTGTTGTTGAACATGCCTGTAAACGTGAACAACATGGACAACGGGATCACCATGGCAGTGATCAGTGCCGCACGGATGTTACCGAGGAACAGGAACAAGATAACGATTACAAGAATCGCCCCTTCAATCAGGTTCTTCTTCACTGTCGATATGGCTTTTTCAACCAAATTGGTACGGTCGTAGACGGTAACGGCAACAACGCCCTTGGGTAGGGTACGGTTAATGTCAGCCAGTTTGGCTGCAACAGCTTGAGATACTGTCCGGCTGTTTTCGCCGATCAGCATGAACACCGTACCCAATACAACCTCTCGACCGTTCTCAGTAGCAGCTCCAGAGCGGAGCTCTTTCCCGATGCTGACTTCAGCGACATTGCTGACTCGAATCGGCACGCCATCGACACTGGTAATCACAATATTGGCGATATCTTCGATACTGCCTACCTGGCCGGGTGCGCGGATGAGCAACTGCTCACCGCTGCGCTCGACGTAACCGGCGCCAACGTTGGCGTTGTTGCTTTCCAAGGCAGCGACCAGATCATTAAGAGTCAGCTTGTAAGTGGCCAGACGTTTCGGATCCGGAGCAATCAGGTACTGCTTGGCATAGCCACCAATGGTGTTGATCTCGGCCACACCCCGGACGTTGCGCAATTGTGGCTTGATTATCCAATCCTGGATCACGCGCAAATCAGTTGGTGTATAGGCCGTACCATCCTCTTTGACAGCGCCTTTCTCAGTCTCGACAGTCCACAGGAAGATCTCGCCGAGACCCGTTGATACAGGCCCCATCACTGCGTCTACGCCATCCGGCAACTGCTCCTTCGCTACCTGCAGTCGCTCGTTGACCTGTTGCCTAGCGAAGAAGATGTCGGTGCCGTCTTCAAAAATGACGGTGACCTGAGATAGTCCAGAGCGAGAAAGGGAACGAGTCTGCTGAAGGCCCGGCAAGCCAGCCATTGCCGTTTCAACTGGAAAGGTAATTCGCTGTTCGGTTTCCAACGGAGAGTAACCAGGAGCAGCAGTGTTGACCTGAACCTGTACGTTGGTAATATCTGGTACTGCATCAATAGGCAGCTTTTGATAGCTGTAGACACCGATACCGGCCATGATCAGCACGGCTATCATTACAACGATGCGCTGCTCAATGGCGAATCTTATGAGACGTTCAAACATGTGGAATGATCCTGTCAGTTCGCATCAGTGACTGTGCTCGGCACTAGCCTTGCCGAGCTCGGACTTGAGCGTGAAGCTGCCACTGGCTGCCACTTGGGCGCCGGATTGGAGGCCTTCGGTTATTTCCACATAGCCACCTGCACGGCGACCAAGCGTTACCGTGCGAGTGTCAAATCCCTCAGTGGTCCTGACGAATACCGCAGGCTTTTCCTCAACGGTCTGCACTGCGGATTCTGGAACGGCTACGGCCACCCGATCAGTCTGTGAAGTGACCGCGATGCTTACGAAAAGGCCTGGTCGCCAGGCTCCATTTGGATTGGTCAGCGTGACGCGAACGGTCGCTGCACGGTTCTGCTCACCCAGGAGGCTGCCTACATAACCAACCTTGCCGTCCACCTCAGCCTTCATGTCAGGCGAAGAAACCTTTACCGCACGGCCTGTCACAACCTTCCCCAAATCGCTCGGAGGAACTGCGAAGGTTGCCCACACCTGATTGAGGTCTGAAAGAATGAAAGCGTTGGTTGCCTCGCTGACAACCTCACCGACGGTCAGGTGCTTCTCCACGACAACTGCGTCGAAGGGCGCGCGAAGCTCGTAGCGGTTACCGCCGGCAGAATTGACCGATGCCCCGATAGCTCCGACCTTTTGCTTAGCATTGGCCAAGGATATATCTGCCTCTTGCAACCCTTGACGAGCCTGGAGGTAATCCTGTTCGGCGGAGATTTTGTCCTGCCACAACTGTTTCTCGCGGTCGAAGGTCAAACGTGCCAGTTCTACACGTCGTTGAGCGGCTTGTTGCTCACTGCGTAGATCGGAGATCTGTTGACTCGCAATCACCGCAAGGACTTGCCCCTTCTTAACCGACTCTCCGAGGTTGGCCTGAACGCTTTCTACAACGCCAGGTACGCGAGGCACGACATGCGCTGTATGGTCCTCGTCAAACCGTATCTCGCCAGGAAAAGTCACGACGGTGCTAAGTTCACGGGGAGCCGCAGCTTCGAGGACGACACCGGCAGCCTTGATCTGCTCAGCGCTAAGCGTCATCTTGCCTTCTTCCTCCTCTCCCTTTTCGCTGTCGCTGTGGCCCTCCTCACCGTGGCCATCATCCCCCCCCTCTTCAGCGGGTGCTGCGGCAATCTTCTTATGCTCATGGCCGTCCTCAGCGCCGTGTTCGGCATTACTGGCTGGCGGCTGCTCAGAACTAGAGTTCCAGGCGAAGCTGCCAAATCCAAGGGCTGCCACAGCGACTACCGCCAGTGCGATCTTACGTTTGTTGTCCATTGTTACTCCTGCTGATCGTAGGTAGCGGCTTATTCAAAGACGCGTACCGAGGAAAATGTCTAGGCGTTCAGCGAAAACTGGCATTCGATCCGACGTCGCCATAAACCCTTTCCACCTGCGCACGCGCATTGGTTGCAGCCGCCAACGAGTCGAGGTACTGGCCACGAGCGACTATCAAGGTGCGCTGCGCATCCAGCACTTCGATGAAGCCGAATTTGCCCATCTCAAATCCACGCGTTGCGGTATCCACGGCCAGTTGAGCTGAAGGCAGAATCGTCTTGTCGTAAGACTCGACCTCTTGCATGGCGGTAGCCCACTGGTTAACTGCGGTTTGGGTTTCGGAGCGTAGCCTTAGCTCTACAGCGTTTCGTTGGTCTCGGGCCTGATCTGCGCGGCGAGAAGCGGAAAGAATGTTGCCCTGATTACGATCAAAGAGCGGCAAAGGCATCGACAGCCCCACGAGGTTGACCCGCTCGCGAACAGACCGGTCATATTGGCTACCCACACTCACAGTGAGATTCGGGATACGTTGGGCCTTTTCCGACCCGAGTGAGGCATCGCTCTTGTCTATTTGAGCAAGCGCCTGTCGCATCTCTGCAGTTTGATCAAGCTTCGCCAATAATTCTGCGGCCTGCGGCGGAATGCCGGGAGATAGGTTTGGCGAGTCCAGACGATCAAATGCAGTAGCCGAGCTGCCTATTACCTGGGCCAATTGCTGGTAAGCCGTTGACTTCGCTGTTTCAGCGCGCCTTACCTGTAACTTGGCTTCAGCCAACTGCACCTGGGCGCGCGTAGCCTCCACCGGTGAGGACTTACCGGCGCGCACCCGACCATCGACTATGCGCAGACCGCGTTCGGTGAGCTCCAAAGATTGTTTTGCCAGGTTCAAGCCTGTCTGAGCCCTTAAGGCGGCGTAGAAAAACTGGACAACATCCGCACGAAGACCATTGACTCGTCGGTCCAGCTCTAGCTGCGCGACGGTTTGACCGTAGGTGGCAACTTCGATACGAGCACTTCGTTTGCCACCCAACTCTAAAGGCTGACTAAGGGTGACTGTGGTCGTGCTTGTATTACGACGGGTGTCTTCCACGTCATACGAAATTTCAGGATTAGGGATGAGTCCCGCTTGCTTGCGAACTCCTTCCGAGATGCCGATTTCCTGACGCGCAGCTGCAAGATCGGGGTTAGCATCCATTGCAGTGGAAAGCGCTTCGGCCAGGCTAATACTCTGAGCAAATGCGGCTGGCACGATCGCTCCTGAAAGGAGCGTACAGAATGCAATGGCTCTCAAGGGAAAGACAAAGACAGAGGTTTTAGATAAAACGTTGTGATTATACCAGGGCACTTTATGGTCCTCGTGCACAAACTTTGATAAAGCTTGGCGAGAACGTATTTACAGCCGCCAAGCTCCACTGGATCAGGTGATGGCACTCTAATCAGCGATCGCTATCAGTGGGGTGGCTGTAAAATTACAATTTCGTTAGAAAGTACGTTCGACATTAAAATTTCCCGCCCAGTTGCGCACGGGACAAGCTATTGAGTAAATCAGTCCGCAGCTACAAAACGTCCTTAAATACGACAGATAACAATTAGATTGCCAAATTGTAATTTTTCTATCACCAATCCGTTATCTTTGATCTGCAACTATCATGTCAGGTCCTACGCAGGTGCCCGGCCGGGCCACAAAAAAAATATAGCCGTGTCGGTAAATCAAAATAAAAGCTGCCGTAATCAAAGGGGCATCAAATGAAAATTAAAGTACCGTTGTGTGTGTTGGCAGCTTCTGCTTTTTCCATAAGCTATACAGCTATAGCAAACGCGGAAGATAAGTCATCAGAAGGTTTTATTGACGGTAGCAGCCTCACTGTTTTAAACCGAAACTTCTATTTCAATCGTGATAATCGCAGCTCTTCTGCGCCAACGTTCAATAGCGGCAAGGGAAACACCAACGGATATTCTGAAGCTTGGGCGCATGCGATAATTTCTAAATTCAACTCGGGCTTCACCCAAGGCACCGTCGGCTTTGGTTTAGATGCCTTCGCTATGATCGGCCTCAAGCTCGATACAGGCGATGGCCGTAACGGCGGCCGAAGCTCCTTCGATGTGTTGCCAGTTGATGGAAAGGGCCAGGCCCGTGATGAATACACGAAGGTTGGGGGGGCTGCCAAAGTCCGCCTGTTCGATACCGTAGTGAAATTGGGTGATGTCTTCCCAGCGACACCAGTCGTTGCATCAGGAGACGCACGTCTACTGCCAGAAAGCTTCCGCGGTGTAACGGTTGAAAACACCAGCATGCAAGGCCTCACCCTGCAGGGTGGTAGACTACACGCGATGAGCCAACCAGTATCCAGCGACCTGAACGATAACTTCGTGACCTTCTATGGCGGCCCAGTCAACTCGCCTTGGATCGGTTACGGTGGCGGCGATTACAAGGTCAACGACAGTGTTACTGTAAGTCTCTATGCCAGCCAGCTAAAAGATGTATGGAATCAATACTACGCCGGGACAAGCGTCTCCTACCCGCTTAGCAATGATTTGACCCTGATCAGCGGCTTTAATTACTATAAAGCTGTTGACGAAGGCAAGAAACGTTTGGGTGAGTTCGATAATAATATCTGGAGCGCCAAGCTCGGCGTCAGGTATGGTGCACACACCCTCGCACTGTCGCATCAGCGTAACAATGGCGATGACGATTTCGACTATTTACGTCAATCAGACTCGATATTCGTCGACAACTCAATTCAGTACAGCGATTTCAACTCGCCAAAAGAACGCTCTTGGATGCTGCGCTACGACCTAAACATGACCGACTACGGTATTCCAGGCCTTTCGTTCATGACTCGCTATGCCAAAGGCTCTGGCGCGGACTACTCTAATGCCAATCAGTTTTACATGCGTACCGATGACAATGGCAATCCGCTCACCAATCAGAAACGTTGGGAGCGTGACATTGAGGTTAAATACGTAGTGCAAACAGGAGCTGCCAAAGACCTTTCTTTGAGATTGCGCCAAGCAAATACACGAGCAACTGCTTTCGAATCGGATTTGGATGAAGTGCGCCTGATCGTTGAATACCCACTTTCGGTACTATAAGCCATTGCGTTGCTCTGCTACTCCTCCAGCCGGAACTTCTGAAAAGCAAATCGCTAGTTCAACGAATTCACCTTGAGTTGCTTAAATGCTCCTTTGGTAAAAGGTGAATATTTTACGCCCTTCGGGGCGTTTTTTTTTTACTAAAATTCCAATACCTGTTCAAGGATGTGCATGGCATCCCGATGGAGTTCATGGCTGCACCAGTGGCCCACGTCCTCAACGTGAGAGTCGACCCCATCATCTGAACGGAACAGAGCGCCCACGACAAATAGAACAACCCAATATTTCATAAGGTAAATTCACCTAATGGGGGAGGGTCCGCAATTGACAAACCCAGATGGCGACACATTAACCTGCGAGGTTATCAAGCGTATTGCTTAACAATTACAAGTCTGTTATTTAAGCCACGGACAGTTAGTTTTGATTTACCATTCCCCCCAATGATGACTGCGCACTTGCGTGGTTAAAACTGCTGAGTAATATCGAGACAAAATCCAATGCGAATTCTGGTAATTGAGGATGAAGTAAAAACTGCTGAATATGTACGCCAGGGCCTCACTGAGTGCGGATATGTAGTGGATTGCGTACATACCGGCTCTGACGGGCTATTTCTGGCCAAGCAGCACATGTACGAACTCATTATTCTAGATATCAATCTTCCAGAGATGGATGGTTGGCAAGTTCTAGAACTATTACGACGGAAAGATTGCTCTTCGCGTATTATGATGCTCACTGCCCGCAGCCGACTAATCGATAAAGTCAGAGGTTTGGAGAATGGAGCTGATGACTACCTAATTAAACCCTTCGAATTCCCCGAATTGCTTGCTCGAGTTCGCGCATTGATGCGTAGGTCGGATAGTGCTGCATCTGTAGAAATTATTCGCGTAGCTGACCTTGAGTTGGATCAAAGCCGCCACAGAGCGTTCAGAGATGGTCAGCGTATAGACTTGACAACAAAGGAGTTTGCTCTGCTGCACTATCTAATGCGGAATACGGGCATTGTTCTGAGCCGCACACAAATCATATCTCAAGTGTGGGATATGAATTTTGACTGCGACACTAATGTCGTTGAGGTTTCCATAAGAAGACTTAGAGCCAAGATGGACGACCCTTTTGAGAGTAAGTTAATTCACACACTTAGAGGCGTGGGATATGTTCTAGAAAAACGCTAGATTTACATTATTAAAAATAATGAACGTGCGAATAATATTTGATGCTTTCAAATAATGCCCCGTTCAAAATCCTTGGTAGCAATATAAAGCGCTCAAATTCAGACTATTAAAAGTGTTCGTTCAGGAGGGTGTTTTTAGCAGAGCAGTCAGGAAAGCCTTAAATTTTAATATGTCGCCAAATTCATGCTCCCAAGTGGCGCTCCGCAGATTCACTACTTTGAGATTGACATCATCGAAATGGCGCCGCCATAGGGCAATTACTTGTCGAATACTGCAGAGAAAATCTTACTGCCGCCTTGTTGTTGGTCTTGTAAAGATCTGTAAGCCTTCAGCCACTTCCCGGCCTCCCGCTCAGCTCTTGTTCTCTCGAACAGCATCTGGGTCTGAGACTCAAGTGCTAACTCAAAGCGCTTCTTAAGATCAATGTTTTCTTGTTTTATCTCTTCAATTTTTTTTGGCAGCCTCACCACGTTGAGGCAATTTTCTTTTTCCATTTTTTAAAACTATATCCCTCACTTAATAATATTTAGTATTTGATCAAGCTATGAGGGATCGAGACCTACCAGTCTCGTCGTCTACGGCGGACAACGTGAATTCTACCTTGGCTTTGCGCTGCATTTCTAAATTTTTATGATTACGGGGCACGTTGTTTACCAGCCTCTCAAAAGCATCGCTTATAATATCAAGCTCGTCAATAGAGCGTTTTCGAAAATTAGTCATTGATATTAAATTGCCGCCTATTCCGACTAATTACCCAAAGACAAAATCCTTATAGTTTTTCGCCTGTTCAGCCTGTTTACGGATAACAGCGAATGAAGATTCACTCTTAGGCATATCCGAAGTCAAGAAATTCGAATATTCTGAATATCGATATTTCCAGAATGATAAATGGCTTCTGTTAATAATAAAAAATTGACATCCTAAACATACGCTAAGCTGCTGAGTTTTATAATTAGGTGCTCTACCTATCGGGGCCTTCTTCCGCATACTCGATGTCACTGCAACTGCGAATCATCTAGAGGAAGACCAGTGGCGTGCGGTGCGAACCAGATAACCAATCCTTTTTCAAACAAAAAAGTGTCTAACATCAGCCCATCCTTGGGCCTTATTTTGACCCTTTTGCTATCGTGGATACCACATAAAGCGTTAACCAAAGTAGGAGAAAATCCTCTTCTAACAACAAACTTTGACTGACGGGAGGAGGCCACCATAACAACCACTGTCGAGTCCGCGACTAGACAATAGGCGCGTCCAGGAAAGTAAAATCCAACCTAATCTGTTGCCGCTGACCGAAAACTGACCCATTGGGTCAGTTTTCAATCGGCGCCAACATACGACAATTTCGCGGGCATCCGACAGAGCTTCGGCGGCACGTTTGAAATCTGACATCAGAAAGCTCCTCGGTAAGGAGCCAGGAGACTTAAGCGAACTTGGGACTGATCGTCGACTTGCGCCTCAGGTAGAGGGGAGCGTACATCTGGTGACTGGCTGATTTGGGAGCCGGCACTGATATCCTAGGGCGGTGATTTTCCAAGCGCTTTTTCGAGAACCACACCTGTGATGTCTTTTTTTTGCGAAGGTCCAGCTCTCCCATTTTGTAAACACCGCGAGAGGTGCGATATACAACAGCACTTTCTTGAGTTGCTATGCCTTGGAAGCAAATAATTTGGTCCAGGTCCTCCAAACTCCATCTGCCGGAACGGGTCAGGGCTGGTGGGCACAGCATCTGCACGTGACTGATGACAACGTCAGGAGCAGCATTCATATAGTACTGAAGTTCATACGCACAGCTGACCATCGCAGCGCGATCACTCATCCCTGTCTGGGCTGAGGTAATGGTGATAAGAAATCCCACCCCCTCTAGTTCACAGTGTGTCCTAGTGAAAACTTTACGTTCTGCAGGGTCAAGTATGTATATCAATTGCCAACCCATTCCCGATTCAGTCCGTGCCGCTCGTACACTCACAGTGGAAAAATATTCGGTATCGCAGGACTCATCTCGACTGCGTTGTGAGTGTTTGAGGATTTGTAGAACGTTCCTGGAAGGATGAGGATTCCAAGCTTACGCGCTATATATGCATTTTATACCCCCACGATGTGATGCGTCAAAGCGTGGCTTTATTCTCTCTTTTGTGAGTACACGGAAGAGAGATGGATTATTTGGAGGCTTTGGGGCAGGTCATAAGGGAAGTCCGGGTTGCTGCTGGGCTCAGTCGAGAGGGCTGTGCACAAGTCCTAAATCGAGATCATCTTGCCAAGGTCGAACAAGGACGCCTGGCCATTTCTGTTCTCAAACTCTATTCTTTATGCGAATGCCTAGGCATCTCCCTCAGCCTTGTGCTTATGGCTGTGGAGGCGCGCATGGTTGGTATCGACCTTGAAGCCTATCGGCATCAGCAAGAACGTGATTTAAACCGACTTGTCGGAGCTGGCCTGCTGAGTAGTGTTATCAATCATGGTGCGAGCCGCGGGGTACGTGGAAAGCGGGCAGAAGATAATCGTTTGGCCATCCAGACTTTGCAAACCGAAGGATTAGCAAAAATGGAGATCGTTCGTAGACTGGGTGTCAGTCGCGCCACAGTCGACCGTTATTGGCTGAAGCGATGAGCGACCAAACACTCCCGAGGGGGTTGTAATTTTAAAAATATTCCAAACATTCCCATTATGCTGGAGCTTAGTTTGCATAAGCTCCAAACGCTTACTAAACGGTCAATCACGTTCGAAGGCTCTGACCTATTTCATCCTTCAGTACCAGTGGCTTCAGAAAGCTCGCTCAAAGCGCCCACATTGTTTTTGAAAGCTGCTGCAAACACTGAGCGATTTTTAGCCATGTAGATGCTCACATCCTCTGCGTGTTTCTCAGATAGCCCCGGTACATGCTTCATCAGTGTGTCCGTCAGCAGCTCCGCCAGCTCAAGCATTTGATCATGCGCATCAGCGAGTTTGCGGTCCACAAAAGTAGTCTCCAGGTCTCGGGTACTGCGATAAAGAGTCTCAACTGCCATTTTGGCCTCGTCGTCTGTCTGTCCAGCGTGTATGAGGAAGCATTTGTTCAAATCAAATGCTGGCCGATGAATCTTGCGAACTGTTGCGCTAAAGCCCTACGAGCTAACTAGGCAGGGTGGCAAAAGCGAAAACTAGGCAGGATAATTGGTTTCGAAGGACAATATTTCTCCATCTGGATACGTAGGCTGCTGATACTACGGCAGTTTTAGATGCAGCTACCCCGACCAATGGCCTATCTAGGCAGTCCGCTAGTCCGCAAAACGATATACAAACGCTCCAGATCTCGGCTGCTGCGGTATACCACTTCGACGGCCATTCACCACCTCACATGCCTTCACGATAGTTGTCTATTGCGACTACTGTATTTATATACAGCGAAAAGGATAAGCCAATCCACGGGGTTTGGATAGCAGCTTTTTAATGTAGCCGGGAAATGACATTTGTCAGCTGCCTGATTGCCGCATCGATGCACCGTGACAGCACGATAAATGCCTCATATCATCCCGCCACCCTCTCACTCTGCGGTCTCTGGCCTTTTTTCTGCATGCAGAGAAATCGTCATATCCCCCCGCCATTATCTGGTCGGGGCGATTTGCAGGACGCGTGGCGTGGGCATCGGCTTGCGGTTGGTTAATTTTTGTACGGCGGTGGTGAGCAATGACAGAATTGAAATGGGCTGAAAAACTGCGCAAAAGCTTGCATGCGAACGCGGATTCGCTGGGCAATCTGGCGGTGGAGGCGTTTCACTATCTGGCGCTTTTCGGTATTGGCGCGATCACTGCCTATGCAGCGGTTCTGACCTTTATCGAGATGCTGTCCAAGGGCAGCATCAAGGTTGATGACATTTTGCTGCTGTTTATCTATCTGGAATTGGGGGCAATGGTCGGTATCTATTTCAAGACCAACCATATGCCCATCAGGTTTCTGCTTTACGTGGCCATTACCGCATTGACGAGGCTGTTGATCGGCGATGTTTCGCACCATAACGCCCCGGACTTGGGGATTATCTACCTGTGTGGCGGTATTCTGCTGTTGGCTTTTGCGATCCTGGTGGTGCGTTTTGCATCGTCCCGATACCCGTCTGTAAAGGATAAGTCAGAGCAGTGAGCTAAATCCCGGCGGCCAGCGGCGGCTGGCGGTTGGGCGGTTGTTGCAACACCTTGTGATTATCCCCATCCGTCATCACCGCCAGAATCTCCATGGCGCTATGCCCCTGTTCGATGGCAATACCGAACTGCACACTTTGCACCAGCCGCTTGAGTCGTTGCGGGTCGTTGCGTTGTGCGGCGCTGATCATGCGTTTGGCGACCACGCCGTCATCGTCGGAGAGGGTCAGCATAATGCTGCCGTCCAGGCGCTGGATGCTCAGGTTGACCCGGTATTTGGGCGTGAACGTGTCAGTGATGACCTGAAAAGGATTGTCCATTGTGCGTTACCGCCTGATAAGAACGTGCAGTCATTGACGACCGGTGTCGGGATTAGTTCGTGCTACCGGACCACTGGCCATTCACTCGCTGAGGTTTTCACAACGTCCGTTTTCCTCAGTAGCTGTACAGCAAGGGGCGTGCCGTATAAGGCGCCGCCTCGACATTACGGTATAAAAAAGGAGAGCCCTGAGGCCCGCCTTTTCGGGGGTGATCCGTTTCAGGGCATAAACGAGAAAACGATCGCAGACAGCGCAATCAGCCCGATCACCACCACGAACACGTTAGATACCTGGCCTGAATACTGGCGCAAAGATGGCACTCGACGGATCGCGTACATCGGCATCAGGAACAGCAGGCAGGCGATGATCGGCCCGCCCAGGGTTTCGATCATGCCCAGGATGCTCGGGTTGAAGGTCGCCACAGCCCAGCAGGTCAGGATCATGAACAGCGCTGTGCAGCGTTCCAGCCAACGGGCAGACAGGGTCTTATTACGGCTGCGCAGGGATTTGACGATCAGGCCCTGGAAGCCTTCGCTGGCGCCGATGTAGTGGCCCAGGAAGGATTTGGTGATCGCCACCAGTGCGATCAACGGCGCGGCGTAGGCAATGAGGGGGGTCTGGAAGTGGTTCGCCAGGTAGGACAGGATCGAAATGTTCTGGGCTTTCGCCGCTGCCAGGTCGGCCGGTGACAGCGCCAGTACGCAACTGAAGCAGAAGAACATCACCGTCAGCACCATCATGCAGTGGGCGATGGCCAGGATGCCGCTGCTTTTGCGCTCGGCTTGAGGGCCGTAGACGCGCTTCTGGTCGACGGCGAAGGCGGAGATGATCGGCGAGTGGTTGAAGGAAAACACCATCACCGGGATCGCCAGCCACAGGGTCTTGAAGAACAGCGGCAATGGCATGCCTTCGCTGGCGGAGGCAAAAAATGCGCCGTTCCAGTTGGGGATCAGGCTCAGGCCGAGTAACAGCAAGGCGGCGACGAATGGGTAGACCAACACGCTCATGGCCTTGACGATCACACCCTGGCCGCAACGCACGATGGCCATCAGGCCAAGGATCAACACCAGCGACAGGATCGCCCGGGGCGGCGGCGTCATGTGCAGTTGGTGTTCCATGAAACTGCTGAGGGTGTTGGTCAGCGCCACGCTGTATACCAGCAGGATCGGGAAGATCGCGAAGAAGTACAGCAGGGTGATCAGCTTGCCGGCGCCGATGCCGAAGTGCTCTTCCACCACTTCGGTGATGTCGCCGGATTTGCCCGACAATACAAAGCGCGTCAGCCCACGGTGGGCGAAGAAGGTCATCGGAAAGGCCAGCAATGCCAGCACCATCAACGGCCAGAAGCCGCCGACTCCGGCATTGATGGGCAGGAACAAGGTGCCGGCACCGATGGCGGTGCCGTACAGGCCGAGCATCCAGGTAGTGTCGTGTTTGTTCCAGCCTGTTGTAACGGTGGTTGGCGTCAGGTCTACAGCGGAATTTTCGGCAGCAGGTGTACGTCCATCGGTCATCGTTATTGCCTCGTTATTGTTTTTACGCGGGCTCACGTGGGGCGGTTAGGGAATGCTCCTCAGCACTCCACCCAGCTCACGGCCAAGCCGCCCCGTGAAGTTTCTTTGTATTTGTCGTGCATGTCGGCGCCGGTGTCGCGCATGGTGCGGATCACTCGGTCCAGGGAAATGAAGTGTTTGCCGTCGCCGCGCAGGGCCATTTGGGTGGCGTTGATGGCTTTGACGGCCGCGATGGCGTTGCGCTCGATGCATGGCACCTGGACAAGGCCGCCAACCGGGTCGCAGGTCAGGCCGAGGTTGTGTTCCAGGCCGATTTCGGCGGCGTTTTCCAGTTGTTCGGGGGATGCGCCGAGTATGTCTGCCAGGCCGGCGGCGGCCATGGCGCAGGCCGAGCCGACTTCGCCCTGGCAGCCGACTTCGGCGCCGGAGATCGAGGCGTTTTTCTTGCAGAGAATGCCGACGGCCGCCGCTGCCAGGAAGAAATTGACCACGTCGTCGTCAGAGGCTTCGGCGTTGAATTTCATGTAGTAATGCAGCACCGCCGGAATGATCCCGGCCGCGCCATTGGTGGGCGCGGTGACCATGCGCCCGCCGGCGGCGTTTTCTTCGTTGACGGCGAGGGCGAATAGGTTGACCCACTCCATCGCCGACAACGTCGACGTGATGACATTGGGTTTGCCGATTTCCAGCAGACTGCGGTGCAGTTTCGCCGCGCGCCGTGGCACGTCCAGGCCGCCAGGCAAGATGCCTTCGTGACGCAATCCCTGCTCGACGCACTCGCGCATCACCGACCAGATATGCAATAGGCCGCTGCGAATATCGGCATCACTGCGCCAGGCCCGTTCGTTGGCCATCATCAGTTCGGAAACCCGCAGGCCGTGCTTTTTGCACAAGGCCAGCAGTTCGACGGCGCTGGAGAAATCGTAGGGCAATTCCACATCGCTGGTAGGCGCAATGCCTGATTCAGCTTCCTGCGCCTCGATAATGAAACCGCCGCCTATCGAGTAGTACGTCTGCTCGCTCAACAAGCCGTTTTTCCCATAGGCGTGCAGGGACATGGCGTTGGGGTGGTAGGGCAGGGTTTCATCCAGCAGCAGGAGGTCGTGTTGCCAGTTGAAGGCAATCGACGTTTTGCCGGCGAGCTGCAATTGACCAGACTCGCGCAACTGCTGGATGCGTGGACTAATCGAGGTGGGATCGATGCTGTCGGGCCATTCGCCCATCAGTCCCATCACGCACGCGCGGTCGGTGGCGTGGCCAACGCCGGTGGCGGAGAGCGAGCCATATAAGCGGATCTCCACCCGTCGGGTTTCATCCAGCAATTGTTGGTCAACCAGGGCCTGGGCGAAGGACGCCGCTGCCCGCATCGGACCGACAGTATGAGAGCTGGACGGGCCGATACCCACCTTGAACAGGTCGAAAACGCTGATAGCCATGCTAAAGCCTTACAATCAATGGAGTAGGAATCGCTGCCATGTTTTGTAGGACCAGCGGCATTGGCGCGATAGTGTCCCTCTAGCCCTGCACTGACCAACGACTTATCCTAAGACACCCTTTAGCAGGACTAAACCCTATGATCCGTCCCCTGCATGCCCAGACTTACGTTTGGTTGCATGTGTTTTCCTGCGCAGCCCGGCATTTGTCGTTCACCCGCTGTGCCGAAGAACTGCACATCACGCCGGGTGCGGTCAGCCAGCAGATCCGCCAGCTGGAGGAGCGCCTGGGCTTTCGTCTGTTTCATCGACGGGCACGCGGTGTTGAATTAACGACCGAAGGGCAGCGACTGGCGATTACCGTGGGCGAGGCTTACGGCAACATCGATGCCGAGCTGCAGCGCCTGGACGCCGGGATGATCAGCGGCACCTTGCGCCTGCGCTCGATCCCGTCGTTTCTTGGCAAGTGGCTGACTCCAAGGTTGCCGCGTTTGCAGCAGCGCTTCCCGGATATTCAACTGCGCATGGTGGCCGAAGACAGCAGCATTGCCCTGCACGAGGGCGACTTTGACCTGGCCATCGATCTCAATGACGGCAGCTATCCCGGTTTGTTATCCACACCCCTGCTGGATGAGCAGATTTTTCCGGTGTGTGCGCCGAGCCTGTTGCGCGGTCGGCCGCCGCTGCACGGCCCGGCAGACCTGGTGCATTTCCCGCTGCTGCACGACATCACTGCCTGGCGTGGGAGTTATGAATATGCGGAGTGGGAGTTTTACCTGAATGCTATTGGTCATGACGCGGCTGATGCCCGGCGCGGGCATACCTTCAACCGCAACCACCTGACCATCGAAGCCGCCATCGCGGGCATGGGCGTGGCCATTGCCCGGCGAACCTTGCTCAATGATGAGCTGGAGCGCGGCACCTTGATCGTACCGTTCGGCATCGCCGTGCCTAATCACAAACGTTACATGCTGCTATATGCGCCGGGCGCGCTGAGCCATCCAGGCGTACGTGAGATGCATGATTGGCTGGTGGAGGAGGCGGGGATTTTTTGTGCATTGAACCCCTTGAGCGAGGGGCAACTGTAAGGAAATGGGAACGTAAGAAGATGTAAGCAACTCCCCACCCTAACAGTGCTTTTGGTTGTTGTCAGACTTAATTTGTAATGTGGAATTTATCTTTGCCAAGGGCTTGAATTGTTCCTCGGTCTGCTCAATTGTGTAATCAAGAGGTCATGGTTTCACCGCCCCGGTGTTGCAATTTGTGATCTCTCGCGAGCTAGCTGAAATAAGGGAAAAACTATGCAAATCCTAGTCAATAGCGATAACCATATTGAAAGCAGCATCCGACTGGAGGAGTGGGTACGTACTACCATTGAGAGCACGCTCGAACGTTATGAAGAGGACCTGACCCGCGTCGAGGTTTACCTGCGCGATGAGAACGGCGACAAGCCCGGTCCACACGATTTGAGTTGCCAACTGGAAGCACGACCAAAGGGCCATCAACCGCTTTCGGTCTCCCATAAAGCCGATACGCTGGAACAGGCGATCGATGGGGCAGCCGTCAAGCTGGAACGTGCACTGGATCATCTGTTCGGCAAGCTGCAGGGTAAACCGCGTGCCAAGAGCGCGCCGGATAAAGCGGTCAATGAGACCGCGCTTGAAGAGGAATTCCTGGAAAACGAACAAGCTACGCTTAACAGCTGATAGCTGACACTTTTTTCAACCCCAATGAAAACGGGCCTGCCAATGCAGGCCCGTTTTCGTTCTGGCTTTTAGAACGCCACCGACGTCTGCACGTATACCGGCGCTTCATCCGTTCTCTTTTGCTTATGAGAATATTTATCATTAGACTCGCGCCCTGACGAATCAGGCGCTCCAGGCATGAAAAGCAAAGCATCACTCCCTCTTTCCTACCGTCTCGGCGTGACGTCGCGGTTGCTGGCGGCTGTCGTGGGTGGTTACCTGCTGGCATCCCTGGCCAGCGTCTGCATGACCTTGTGGCTGCCGCTGTCCCGGGCCGATGCGGTGGTCAGCGGGATGCTGAGTTCGTTCGTGTTCTACCTGCTGGCGGTGATCTGGTGTTTTGCCTGCCGCAGAGCCGCCCACGCCTGGTTTGGCGTGTTGGTGCCCAGTGCGGTGTTGGCCACCCTGGCGGGCCTGGCGTACTGGATGGCCCGACCATGAAAGAGGGATTTCGTCAGGCCATGGCCTGGTTGCACACCTGGAGCGGATTGATTTTCGGCTGGCTGCTGTTTGCAATTTTCCTGACCGGCACCCTGGCCTATTTCAAGGATGAAATTACCCACTGGATGCAACCGGAAGTGCAGGCGCACGCCATTGATGACGCGCGCAGCCTGGCCTTGGCGCAAAACTATCTGCAACAACAGGCGCCCACCGCCGCCCGTTGGTTTATCAACTTGCCCACTAGCCGCGAGCCAGGCCTGTCGGTGAGGTGGCAAGACAAGGTCGACCCCGGCAGGCGCGGCAACTTCATCGAAAAACTCCTCGATCCGGTTACAGGCAATCAAATCCAGGCACGGGAAAGCATGGGCGGCGAGTTCTTCTACCGCTTCCACTTCCAGTTGCAGATGCCACATCCCTGGGGCCGCTGGCTGTCGACGATTGCCGCGATGGTGATGTTTATCGCGCTGATCAGCGGGATCATCACCCACAAGAAAATCTTCAAGGACTTCTTCACCTTCCGCCCGCGCAAGGGCCAGCGCTCCTGGCTCGACGGGCATAACGCGGTGGGCGTGTTGGTGCTGCCGTTCCACCTGATGATCACCTACAGCAGCCTGGTGATTTTCATGAGCATGGTTATGCCAGCGAGCATCGTTGCTTCCTACGGCGACGACACCCGGGCATTTTTCAATGATGTATTCCCGGCCACCAACAACGCCCCGACCCTCGGCCAACCGGCTCAACTGCTGCCCTTGGGGCCGATGGTGGAGCAGGCGCGGGCGCAGTGGGCGGGTGGACATGTTGGGCGGCTGGGGGTGAACAATCCGAGTGATGTGAATGCTTCGGTCAATGTGTTTCGCGCCGGTTCCGACCGGGTGGTGCATGACTTCGGCAGCACTGTGTCCTTCAATGGCGTGACTGGCGAGATGCTCAAGGTCAGCGCAGAACAATCCCTGCCCATGGCCATCGGCGGTAGTTTCTATGGCCTGCACATGGGCCATTTCGCCGGCCCGGTGTTGCGCTGGTTGTACTTTATTTTTGGCCTGGCGGGCACGGCGATGATCGGCACCGGGCTGGTGCTCTGGCTGGGCAAGCGCCAACTCAAGCACGCCAATGCCGGTGTGATGCCGTTTGAATTACGCCTGGTTGAAGTGCTGAACATTGCCAGCATGTCTGGGCTGATGATCGCCATCGCCGCCTTTTTCTGGGCCAACCGCTTGCTGCCGGTAAGCTTCGCCGAGCGTTCGGACTGGGAAGTGCAGAGTTTCTTTATCGCCTGGGGCCTGACGCTGTTGCACGCAATCGTGCGTCGCGGTCGCCGGGCCTGGGTCGAGCAATTGGGCTTGGCCGCCTTGCTGTTTATCGCCGTGCCGTTGCTCAACGCGCTGACTACCACCGAGCACCTGGGCGTGTCTCTGGCCAAGGGCGATTGGGCCATGGCCGGCTTTGACTTGACGTGCCTGGGCAGTGGCGTGTTCCTCGCCTGGGCTGCCTGGAAAATGCAGCGGCGCACGGTCGCTCACAAAACCCTGCGCACCCGCCCGTTGACCCTCAAGGGCGAGGTGACTTGATGCTGCTGGCACTGTTGCTGTGTTACGCCGGGTTTAGCGCGTTGTGTTTGTCCACGGATCGCCACCACGGCGAGTTGCTGCACAGTAAACCCTCGCCCCGTCGGCGCTTGTGTCTACGGGGCGGCGGCTGGTTGCTATTGATCGTGTCAATCTGGCCAGCGGTGCAGGTGGCTGGCTGGGGCCAGGGTCTGGTGGAGTGGTGCGCAGTGCTGATGCTCAGTGCGTTGCTGCTGGTGTTGCTGTTGCCGTATCGGCCAAGGCTGGCCTTGATCCTCGCGGGCGTTGGTCTGCTGGCCAGTCCCGTCGCAGCCTTCGCGGCGTTCTGAGCAACTTATGATGATCACCACGCCGCCCGAATCCCAGGATCGTCAGCACGCTGAATCGACCGGCGGGCGCGCGCATTTTCTGCAGGTGTTCCTGTCCCAGCGCTCGCAAATGGAAGCGCTGGTCAGCCGTCGCGTCGGATGCCGGGCGACGGCAGCGGACCTGGTGCAGGATTTGTTCCTGCGCTTCTGGCGCCGGCCGCTGGTGCAGGTCGAAGAACTCAGCACCTACCTGCTGCGCTGCGCCGGCAACATCGCCATCGACCATTTACGCAGCGAAGGCGCGCGGGTGCGCGGCAATGAAGGCTGGTTGCCGGAACAACCAGACCATCACGGTTGCGAGCCCCAGGCTGCCCTCGAAGCTGGCAACGATTTGCGTCAGGTCGAAGCCGCCTTGCGCAGTTTGCCGGAGCGCACGCGACAGATCTTTTTGCTTAACCGCATCCACGGTCGCAAGTACGCCGAAATTGCCAAGGCCATGGGCCTGTCCCAAAGTGCAGTGGAAAAACATATGATGCGTGCCCTCGACGCCTGCAAAGCCAGCCTGCGGGAATCGTCGCCTCCGCGCTTGCCAGGGAAAGCACCGTGATCAGCACTGTCCGCGTCACCCCGACGCCTGACCAGGAACAGGCCGCACTCGCTTGGCTGAGCCTGCTGCATGACCAGCCCAGCAGTGGCGACCAAGCTACGTTTAGCCGCTGGCTGCGTGCCGACCCGGCCCACGTCGAGGCCTACTCCCAGGCCCAGGTGCTGTGGGAATTGAGTGAAGTGCCGGCCAGCAAACTGGCGGATGAAGAGGCCCTGGCGTTGCAGGGTTATCTGAATACTATGAACCGTGCGAAGCGCTCAAGCGTGCGCCGTTGGTCTGGGGCGTTGGCCATGGCCGCGTGCCTGTTGTTGATGGTATCTGTCGGTGCCGGTTGGCAGCCTGGGCGCTGGGTCGATGACTTTGGCGCCGATTACGTCACGGGTACCGGCGAAGTCAAAACCGTCACCCTGGCGGATCAAACCCAAGTCACCCTCGATGCCGACAGCGCCATTACCGTGGATTTCAGTCACGGTGAGCGTCATATTCAGCTGCGCCGTGGCGCCGGTTTTTTCAACGTGACCCACACCGGGAAACCCTTCGTGGTCGAAGCGGGCAGCGGCGAAACGCGGGTCTTGGGTACGCAATTTGAAGTGCGCCTGCAACCGGCGGGCGCCGAGGTGACGGTGTTGTCCGGTCGCGTTGGTGTTGCGCCATCCAAGACAGGCACCCAACAAATGCTCACCGCAGGCCAGCAAGTGGCCTACGCCGACGGTATCGCCGATGAGCTGCATGCCGTTGACAGCGAGTCCCGCCTGGCCTGGCGCGACGGCTGGCTCAACTATTACAAGACGCCCATGGCCGATGTGGTGAAGGATCTGGCGCGCTATTACCCAGGCCGAATCCTGTTGCTCAATGACGAGCTCGGCGCCCGACGGGTCAGCGGCAGCTTCCCGAGCAAAGACCCCCAGGCGGTGCTCAATGCGTTGCAAGCGGTGCTTGGGTTTGAGCAGCACAATGTGTTGGGGCGGGTAGTTGTGCTGCGCTGAGGGTTTTGAAATTATTTTCAAATTCCTGTGAGGTAAACCCTCCGCCCATCCGTGTAGTGCTTGAAACTGCGATTAATTCGCATTAACAGCGTTTTTACACACGGGTTCTCACCATGAAGTCCAGGGCAAAGTCGACGACACGCGGTTCGGTTAAACAATGGCTGGGAGCCTCGATATTGGCGGTTTCGGGGTTGGCGTTGTTGCCCTTGAGCGTGGCGCGGGCGGCGGACGCTGAGCAGCAGAGTGCGCTGTTCAGCTTTGCTTTGGCGGCCAAGCCGTTGCCCCAGGCCTTGAGCGATTTCAGTCGCGTCACCGGCATCAGCGTGGTCTATACCGACGAAGCACCCTACGGCCTCAAAGCCCCGGCAGTCAGTGGCCGGATGAGCGCAACCCAGGCCATGCAGCGTTTGCTGGGCAACTCGGGGTTTACCTTCCGCCAGATCGACGCCCGCACCCTGGCCCTCGAACCGCTGCCCACCGAAGGCGCAGTAAACCTGGGTGCCACCACCATCAGCGGTGACAGCCAGCAGCAAGCCACCACCAGTTATCAGCCGCCGCCCACCAGTTCGGTGATGCGTTCCCATGGCCTGCTGCTGGAAACCCCGCAAACCGTCAACGTGGTACCGGCCCAGGTGATGCGCGACCAACTGCCGCGCAACCTCGACGATGCCTTGGCCAACATCAGCGGCATCACCCAATCCAACACCTTGGGCAGTACCCAGGACGCGGTGATGTTGCGCGGCTTTGGCGACAACCGTAACGGCTCGATCATGCGCGACGGCATGCCCGTGGTGCAGGGGCGTGCCCTGAATGAAACCGCCGAACGCGTGGAAGTGCTCAAGGGGCCGGCCTCGTTGTTGTACGGCATCCAAGACCCCGGCGGCGTGGTCAATATTGTCAGCAAGAAGCCTGAACTCACTCAATCCACGGCCCTGACCGTGCGCGGCTCGACCTTCGGTGACGGCAAGAATGGCAGCGGTGGCAACCTCGATACCACCGGCCCTATCGGCGACACTGGCCTGGCCTACCGTTTGATCGTCGACCATGAAGACGAAGACTACTGGCGCAACTACGGCACCCACCGCGAAAGCCTGGTCGCGCCGTCCCTGGCCTGGTACGGCGACAGCACCAAGCTGCTGCTGGCCTACGAGCACCGCGAATTTCTCTCGCCGTTCGACCGTGGCACTGCCATTGACCCCAACACCAACCACCCGTTGGACATCCCGGCGACTCGCCGCCTGGATGAGCCGTTCAACAACATGGAAGGCCGCTCCGACCTGTACCGCTTCGAAGCTGATCACGATTTGAACGACGACTGGAAAGCCCACTTCGGCTACAGCTGGAACCGCGAAACCTACGACGCCAGCCAAGTGCGCGTGAGCAAGGTCAACGCCAACGGCACCCTGACCCGCAGCATGGACGGCACCCAGGGTGCGCTGACCACTGACCGCTTCACCACCGCCAGCCTCGAAGGCAAGGTCGACGTGTTGGGCATGCGCCATGACGTGGTGTTCGGGCTGGACGACGAGTACCGCAAGATCTACCGTGCCGACCTGATTCGCCAGGCCAGCCGCAGCACCTTCAGCTACACCGACCCGGTCTATGGTCGTGAAGTCGCTGGCAGCACCGTCAGTGCGCCGGACAGCAACCAGACCGATCTGTTGCGCAGTGACTCGGTATTCTTCCAGGACGCCATCCACCTCACCGAACAGTGGATTCTGGTGGGCGGGGCGCGCTTCCAGGAGTACGACCAATACGCCGGCAAAGGTCGCCCATTCACCGCCAACACCGACAGCAACGGCCAGAAATGGGTGCCTCGCGCCGGGCTGGTGTACCGCTACACCGACGAATTGTCGTTCTACGGCAGCTACACCGAGTCGTTCAAACCCAACTCGACCATCGCCCCGCTGGGCAACAAGAGCGTGATCGACGGCAGCATCGCCCCGGAGGAATCCAAGTCCTGGGAGCTGGGCGCCAAGCTCGATATGCCGGGTCGCATCACCGCCAGCGCGGCATTGTTTGATATCGACAAGCGCAACGTGCTGGTGTCCGTCGGCGAAGGCGCGACCTCAATCTACAGCGTCGCCGGCAAGGTGCGTTCCCGTGGCTTGGAAATGGACCTGAGCGGCCAGTTGACCGATCAGTGGAGCCTGATCGGCAGCTACGCCTACACGGATGCCGAGGTGACCGAAGACCCGACCTACCAAGGCAAACGCCTGCAGAACGTGGCGAAAAATACCGGCTCTGTATCAGCGGTGTATGACTTTGGCACCCTCGTCGGCGGCGACCAGCTGCGGGTCGGCGCCGGTGCCCGCTATGTCGGCGAGCGAGCCGGCGATGCCCTCAACAGTTTCGACCTGCCGGGCTACACCGTGGCCGATGCCTTCGCCACCTACGACACCAAGGTCGAAGGGCAGAAGGTCAAGTTCCAGCTCAACGTGAAGAACATCTTCGACCGCACTTACTACACCTCGGCGGTCAGCCGCTTGTTCGTGTCCATGGGCGATGCGCGGCAGGTATCGGTGTCCAGCACCCTGGAGTTCTAAGACAAGTGACAACCTGTGGCGAGCGGGCTCGCCACAAGGTTGTTGAGCTGCTAGCGTGGCCGTTTTTGATGATGGTCGGGAAACACCAATGCAGTTGGGACGATGGATGCACGCCAGCAGCATGCTGGTGGGATTGAGCTTGCTGCTGGGCGGTTGCGCCACAGTGTCGAAACCTTTCACTGAGGAGGCGCTTGAGCAGTTGCTGGCCGATCCAGCGCTCAACGGCGCCACTGTCTCGTTGATGGTGCGCGATGCCCGCAGCGGCAACACGCTGTATCAGCACAACCCTCGCAGCCGGCTGACCCCGGCCTCCAGCCTCAAACTGCTGACTACGGCCGCGGCGATGGATGTCCTCGGTCCGCAGTATCGGTTTTCCACACAGCTATTAAGTAACGGCCGCCAACAGGGCGATCGCTTGAACGGCAATCTCTACCTGCGCGGCCTCGGCGACCCAACCATCCAGTGGGCCGATTACCAGGCCTTGGCCGCCAGCCTGGCCGGGCAGGGTATCAAGCAGATCCAGGGTGATCTGGTGTTCGACGACACCTGGTTCGACGCCGAGCGCCTGGGCACCGATTGGGCCAGTGACGATGAAGGCAAGTACTACGGCGCGCAGATTTCGGCGCTGACAGTGTCGCCCAATGCTGATTTTGATGCGGGTACCTTGATCATCACGGCCAAGGCGCCGATAGCGCTCGGCCAACCAGTGACCGTCGCTATCAGCCCGTCTACCGATTACGTACAGATCAACAACCTTGCGGTCAGCGGATCGGGTAACAGCTATGGCCTCAATCGCCAGCACGGCACCAACTTGCTACGTCTTGGTGGCGCACTGGCGCCAGGGAAACAACGTCGGCAATGGGTCAGCGTCTGGGAGCCGACGCAGTTGGTGGCCAATCTGTTTGAACGGGCGTTGGCGGAGCAGGGGATCACGGTCCAGGGCAAGCGCGTGATAGGCGCTGGCAGCCCGACGACAGCTACCGTTTTGGCGGTGCATGACTCGGCGCCGTTGCAGGAATTGATCAGGCCATTGCTCAAACTTTCCAACAACAGCATGTCCGAAGCACTGCTCAAGTCCATGGGCCGCAAGACTGCCAATATTGGCTCGGCGGCTGCGGGTGTGGTGGCGGTGGCGGACTTCCTGAAACGTCAGGGGCTGGACCCGACGACGTTGAATCAGGTCGACGGTTCGGGCCTGTCCCGGCGTAATCTGGTGTCGTCGCAGAGCCTTACCGACCTGTTGCTGGCCATGGGCAAACAGCCGTGGTTCGACGCCTGGTACAACGCGCTGCCCATCGCCGGCAGCCAGGATCGTATGACCGGCGGCAGTCTGCGTTATCGCTTGCGGGGCACTGCGGCGGACAACAACCTGCACGCCAAGACCGGCTCGATGGGCGCAGTGTCGTCGTTGACCGGCTACATCACTGATGTAGAAGGGCGGCGGTTGGTGTTTTCAATGGTGACCAACAATTATGTGGTCGATGGTGCGCGCATCAAAGCGTTGGAAGATCGACTGGCCGTCGCGCTGGCGCAGTGGTCGGATTGAACGCCTGGCGATATTCCCCCGGCGTCGCCGCCATGGCCTGGCGAAACCGATTGGTAAAGTGACTGGCACTGGAGAACCCGCAGGCCAGGGCAATTTCACCCAACGCCAGTGAACTGCTGCGCAGTAGCTCGCGGGCACGGCTCACGCGACGGGCCAGCAGGTACTGATGGGGCGGTAAGCCAAAGCTTGCGCGAAACATCCGTGCAAAGTGGTACTCCGACAACGCGCACAACCTCGCCAATTGCCCCAGGCTGATGGGCTCTGCCAGTTGATGCTCGATGTACTCGACCAACTGCCGACGCTGATGGGCGGCCAGCCCGCCTTTTAAGCGCAACCCATCCCGCAGGCCTACCTGGCTGAGCAAGGTGTGGCTGAGCATTTCATGGGCCAGGCTGCTGGTCAGCAGGCGTTCGGCGGGTTCCTGCCAGTTCAGGCTGATCAACTGGTGAAAGCGCTGAGCCTGGCGGGCATCTTCAAGAAAGGTGCTTTCGCGCAGTTGCAGTTCGCGGGGGTCGCGGTCCAGCAGGGTGACGCAGCCCAAGGCAAATTGCTCGGTGCTGAAATACACATGGGCCAGGCGAATCTCGCCGTTGATCACCCAGGCCGACTGGTGTTCGGCGGGCAGAATGCACAGCTTGTCGGGGCCGCCCTTGGTACCAGGCTGGTCACGGCGAAAGGTCCCGGTGCCACCGCCCACGTAGCAGGACAAGGTGTGATGGCTAGGGGCTTCATAGTTCTGGGAGTCGTGTTGGTTGCTCCACAAAGCCGCAGACAAGCCGTCACCGAGCTCGGCGCTCAGCTCAAGGCGAGCATTGGGCGAGCGGTTCAGGGCTTGAAAGACTTGCAGGGTTTCCAGTGGCGGCATATTCGTACTCTCTGACGACTCGCATCCTACTCCGGGCAGTTGGCGCTGTGATCCCGTCAGCCGACAAAAGCGCAAGAATGTGCAAGAGCTGCAGGTGCGCGCAGGGCGACACTGTGGCTCAACCACCGGAGCCCGCCATGAACCTTTCCCTGTATTTACTCACCGTGCTGATCTGGGGTACGACCTGGATCGCCCTCAAGCTGCAACTGGGCGTGGTGGCCATTCCCGTGTCCATCGTCTATCGCTTCGGCCTGGCGGCGCTGGTGTTGTTTGTGATGTTGCTGCTCAGTCGCAAACTGCAAGTCATGAACCGACGTGGGCACTTGATTTGCCTGGCCCAGGGCTTGTGCCTGTTTTGCGTCAACTTCATGTGCTTCCTGACGGCCAGCCAATGGATTCCCAGCGGCCTGGTGGCGGTGGTGTTTTCCACGGCGACCCTGTGGAACGCGCTGAACTCCCGGGTGTTTTTCGGCCAGAAAGTCGCCCGCAATGTGTTGATGGGGGGTGGTCTTGGTTTGCTGGGGCTGGGGTTGCTGTTCTGGCCGGAACTGGTGGGGCACACCGCCAGCCCGCAAACCTTGCTTGGCTTGGGGTTGGCGTTGTTGGGGACGATGTGTTTCTCGGCGGGCAATATGTTGTCGAGCCTGCAACAGAAGGCCGGGCTCAAGCCGCTGACCACCAACGCCTGGGGCATGGCTTATGGCGCTTCAATGCTGGCGATGTATTGCGTGGTCCAGGGCATTCCCTTTGATATGGAATGGAACACCCGTTATGTCGGTTCGCTGCTGTATCTGGTGATTCCGGGCTCGGTGATCGGCTTCACCGCCTACCTGACCCTGGTCGGCCGCATGGGGCCTGAGCGCGCGGCCTATTGCACGGTGCTGTTCCCGGTGGTGGCGCTGAACGTCTCGGCCTTTGTTGAAGGCTACCAGTGGACGGCCCCGGCGCTGGGCGGGTTGGTGCTGGTGATGTTGGGGAATGTGTTGGTGTTTCGTAAGCCAAAACCGGCGGTGATTGTCGCCAGGGCGGCAGCATAGATCGGACTTGTTGTGACGATCCGGCCAGCTCCCTTGCCACAAAGGCAGCATCGGCAATACGCGTTTTATTTCATCCCCAAGCGCTTGGCCATCCGTCCCAGGTTCGCCCGGTCCAACCCCAGTTCACGGGCGGCGCTGGCCCAGTTGTGCTGGTGGCGTTCCAGGCAGGCGCTGATGACCTGGCGTTGGTAGTTTTCGGTGGCCAGGCGCAGGTCACCGGTGACGTTCGGCACCTCTGGTTGTTCGTCGATCAGCGGCGCAGACACGTTCGGCAAGTCCAGATCCGCCGCGCTCAGGCTGAGAATTTTCGGCCGTTCCCGGCAGTTGCCCAAGGCCTTCAAGGCGCTGCGGCCGATCAGGTGTTCCAGTTCGCGCACATTGCCCGGCCAGGCATAGGCGACCAGCGCCGCCTGGGCATCGCTGGTCAGGCGCAGGCTGCCCAGGCCCATGCGTGAGCGGTTCTGCTCAAGGAAAAAACCGGCCAGCAGCAGCACATCACGACCACGCTCGCGCAGGGCCGGGACTTGCAGCGGGTACACGCTCAAACGGTGGTAGAAATCGGCACGGTAACGACCGTTGCGCACCTCTTCGGCAAGGTCGCGGTTGGTGGCGGCGATCAGGCGCACATCCACCTGATGCTCCTTGTCCGAGCCCAGGCGTTGCAACTGGCCGCTTTGCAGCACCCGCAGCAGCTTGGCCTGGACCGTCAGCGATAATTCGCCCACTTCATCGAGAAACAGCGTGCCGCCATTGGCCAGTTCGAACTTGCCCCGGCGTTCGTTCAGCGCGCCGGTAAAGGCGCCGCGTACGTGGCCAAACAGCTCGCTTTCCACCAGTGTCTCCGGCAATGCCGCGCAGTTGAGGCTGATCAGTGGCTTCTCGGATCGCGAGGACGCGGCGTGGATGGCCTGGGCCACCAGCTCCTTGCCGACGCCGGTTTCACCGGTGATCAGCACCGTCAGGTCACTACCGCCCACCAGTTTGATTTCCTCTACCAGGCGCTTGTGGGTCTTGCTCTGGCCGATCATTTCCTTGTGCTGCTGGCCGCTGGCCTGGCGGTAGATCTCGGCGCGCTGGTGCTCGTCTTCGGCGCGCAAGGCCAGGCGTTCGATGCGTTCGGCGGCGTTGACCGTAGCAGCGGCGAGGCTGGCGAAGGCTTGCAGGGCGTCGAGGTCGACCCGCTCGAAACGCGACATGTCCAAGGCGTCGAGGGTCAATAGGCCCCAGGGCTGGTCATCGATAAACAGCGGGCAGCCCATGCAATCGTGGACTTCCAAGTGCCCGTGCAGGCCCTCCACCAGACCGTCGTAGGGGTCGGGCAGCTCGCTGTCGCTGTCGAAGCGGGTCGGGCCTGGGCTGCTCAACAGCACTTCAAAGCGCGGGTGTTCGCTGACCTTGAATCGTCGCCCCAAGGTGTCGGCGCTCAAGCCGTCCACCGCCAGCGGCACCAGCGATTCACCGTCCAGGCGCAGCAGGGCGGCGGCGTCGCACGGCAGCAGGGCGCGCATGGCTTGCAGCAGGCGGCGATAGCGTTCACCTTCGGGCAGTTCGCGGGACAGATCGGCGACCAGAGGCAACAGAGTGGTGAGCAGAGATTTCGCAGTCATAATGACTCCTTGTAGTCCTAATGACTATAAAGTGTTGGGAGTCATACTGACCACAAATAATTTAACTACTTGATATTTAACGATTTATTAGTTGGCACGAATACTGAGTAGTACAGGGTAATCAGTCAGAAGCCGAAAAAGCTCAGGAGTTTCTCATGCTTAGCGTTCAAGACCGCGCCATCGTCAAATCCACTGTACCGCTGCTGGAGAGTGGTGGCGAAGCCCTGATCACCCATTTCTACCGGATGATGTTGTCGGAGTATCCCGAAGTTCGTCCGTTGTTCAACCAGGCCCACCAGGTCAGCGGCGACCAGCCTCGCGCCCTGGCTAACGGTGTGCTGATGTACGCCCGGCATATCGACCAGTTGGACCAATTGGGCGACCTGGTGGCGAAGATCATCAACAAGCACGTGGCCCTGCAAATCCTCCCGGAACATTACCCGATTGTCGGCAGTTGCCTGCTGCGGGCGATTTCTGAAGTGTTGGGTGACGAGATTGCCACGCCTGAAGTGATGAGTGCCTGGGGCGCCGCTTACGGCCAACTGGCAGACATCCTGATCGGTGCCGAAGCCGCCATCTACGAAGAGAAGGCCCTGGCCCCCGGCGGCTGGCGCGGTGCGCGCTCGTTTACCCTGGTAAACCGCGTGGAGGAGAGCAGTGAAATCACCTCCTTCTATTTCGCACCTATGGATAAAGGTCCGATTCTAGCCGCCGAGCCTGGGCAATATATCGGCATGAAGCTGGCGCTGGAGGGTGAGGAAGTTCGACGTAACTACTCGCTGTCGGCCGGCACCGACTCGGGTCAGTACCGCATCAGCGTCAAGCGCGAAGCGGGTGGCCGAGTCTCCAACTACTTGCACGACCAGTTTCAGGTCGGTGCCGCGATCGAGCTGTTTGTGCCAGCGGGTGAGTTCACCCTGGTGGACAGTGACAAACCGCTGGTGCTGATCAGCGGCGGCGTTGGTATTACGCCAACCTTGCCGATGCTGGAAGCCGCGCTGGCAACCGAGCGCCCAGTGCACTTTATCCACTGCGCGCGCAATGGCGGCGTGCATGCATTTCGTGACTGGGTTGATGCGCTCGCCGCGCGTCATCCGCAACTCAAACGCTTCTATTGCTACGCCGAGGACGACGGCGTGAGCCCGGCGGCGGACAAGGTTGGGATGCTCAGCCAGGAACAACTGGCAGCATGGTTGCCTGAGCAGCGGGATGTGGATGCTTACTTCCTGGGTCCAAAAGGCTTTATGGCGGCGATCAAGGGCCACCTCAAGGCGTTGGGTGTGCCAGAGAAACAGAGCCGGTATGAGTTCTTCGGGCCGGCGTCGGCGCTGGAGTAATCCACACTTCCTTGCAGGAGCGAGCTTGCTCGCTCTTGCAGAGGCCTTATTAATCCGCCGTTAACTCCTTTCTGTTTAACCTCCTGACGCCTAGCCGCTCAACTTTCACGTCCTGCGTGTAAACTTGCGGCCATTGGCATAACCATCATTAGGCAAAGGGAAACGGGGATGAGTGACGAAATGCGATTGGGGCGTGAGCGGCGCGCTCTGGTGTTGCTGGGCATTATCTGCCTGGCGCTGATCGGCGGGGCGCTGTACATGCAGGTGGTGCTGGGCGAGGCGCCGTGCCCGCTGTGTATCCTGCAGCGCTATGCCTTTCTGTTGATTGCGATCTTTGCTTTTATCGGTGCCGCCATGCGCACCACCTCCAGCGTTACGGTGTTTGAAGTGCTGGTGGTCATCAGCGCCCTCGGTGGCGTCGCCGCAGCCGGGCATCATGTGTACACCCAGTTCTACCCGGCGATCAGTTGCGGCATCGATGTGCTGCAACCGATTGTCGACAGCTTGCCCCTGGCGACGATCTTCCCCCTGGGCTTCCAGGTCGACGGCTTCTGCAGCACGCCATACCCGCCGATTCTCGGCCTGTCCCTGCCCCAATGGGCACTGGTGGCCTTTGTGCTGACGGCGATCCTGGTGCCGCTGGGCATCTACCGCAATCGCCAGAGCAAAGCCTAACTAAGTCGTTACCCAAAACGCCCCGATCTTCTCCAGAGAAGGTCGGGGCGTTTTTGTGTGCGGTGATTTTTGTGAAAGTGCCGTGACGTCGGACAAGGTTAGGCGGCCATCATGTGCGACATGTTGTCACACTGAAGCTGCCGCAGGACCTTTTCTACCCCTTGGGCAGCGCCTTAAATGACGGCCGATTTGACAAATAGGCCTGTCAGTTCATCGTTCGGGCAACGCCGCGCTCCATCTGCCGTCCACGAGATTGCGCGATGTCTGAATGCCTTGTTTTTAGCGGGCTTGGATGGGTTTTACGCACCCATCAAAGAGCGCGGGATGCGACAGGATGGCCAATAACACGGCACTTTTTGTGGTTTTTGTTGAGAATTAAACGCGATACGATCCTGAATCTTGGCAACAATGGTGCAAGATTATTGCTGGAAATGATAAAAATTATTTCTGGATAAGACATGGTTTATACATCGCTAGCTAACTACAATCGCCCGCACTGAATGTCCGGTGCTGCTCATCCCTGAGCGCATAAGGGCGGTCGAGGAGCGTTTTTTGCTTCATGCGACCCCGGGTGCCGGCAACCTTTCTACTATCCGCACCAAATGGAATTGGTCTGCAAAGGCCTTTGACCACGAATTCGAATAAGAACTCACCGCTAGTCCTGGACGTGTCAAACCCATAGCTGCGCCGGGCAGGCCCTTATTCAATCGAAGAGAAATGCCAACCCTTGGCAGGGTGAAGTGTTGGCGATCAAAACCCAACTGCATTGCGCAAGCTGCTTTAGAGGTCGTGAGATGAGTAAAAACAGGTACACCCGATTACTAGGCTTATTGCCGCTGGCCGGCATGTTATTGCTGGGAGGCTGCAAGTGGACCTTGCTCGATCCCAAGGGCCAGGTCGGTCTGGAACAACGCAACCTGATCATCACCGCCACCTTGCTGATGTTGTTGGTCGTGGTACCGGTGATCGTGATGACCTTCGCGTTTGCCTGGAAATACCGCGCGTCCAATACCAAGGCCACCTACGCGCCGAAGTGGTCGCACTCCACCAAGATTGAAATCGCGGTGTGGGCTGTTCCGGTACTCATCATCATTGCCCTGGGTTACATCACCTACACGTCGACCCACGCCCTGGACCCGTACCGTCCGCTGGAATCCGACGTCAAGCCAATCACCATTGAAGTGGTCGCGCTGGATTGGAAGTGGCTGTTCATCTATCCAGAGCAAGGGATCGCCACGGTCAACAAGATCGTCTTCCCGGCCAATACGCCAATCAACTTCAAAGTGACCTCCGATTCGGTGATGAACTCGTTCTTCATCCCGGGCCTGGGTGGCCAGATCTACGCGATGGCCGGCATGCAGACCAAGTTGCACCTGATTGCCAACGAGAACACCGAGCTTGAAGGTATCTCCGCCAACTACAGTGGCGCGGGCTTTACCGGCATGAAATTCAAAGCGATTGCAACGTCCGAGGCTGATTTCAACGCCTGGGTCGCTGAAGTCAAAAGCTCACCTAAACAGCTTGAAAAAGCTGAGTACGAAGCTCTTGCCAAACAAAGCCAGAACAACCCTGTAGAGCTGTACTCCTCGTTCACGCCGGACCTGTTCCAGAACATCATCAATAAGTATGAAGGGATGAAACCAGGCAAACCGGTCAAGCATGAGAAGAAAGAAGTGGCTGCTACAGAAGTGATGGACACGAGCTCGCATTCAGCCGCCGGGGCAGAGGAGTAAACAATGTTTGGTAAATTAAGTTGGGAAGCGGTCCCGTTCCACGAGCCGATTGTGATGGTGACCATTGCCATGATCGCGCTGGGTGGTCTGGCGCTGTTTGCGGCACTCACCTACTTCAAGAAATGGACCTATTTGTGGACCGAGTGGCTGACATCGGTCGACCACAAGAAAATCGGCGTGATGTACATCATCGTCGCCATGGTCATGCTGCTGCGCGGTTTTGCCGACGCCATCATGATGCGTACCCAGCTGGCCATGGCCACCGAGGGTTCGCCTGGCTACCTGCCGCCTGAACACTATGACCAGATCTTCACCGCCCACGGTGTGATCATGATCATCTTCATGGCGATGCCATTCTTCACCGGCCTGATGAACCTGGCAGTGCCGCTGCAGATTGGTGCCCGTGACGTTGCCTACCCGTTCCTGAACTCCCTGAGCTTCTGGCTGCTGGTATCCGGCGTGATACTGATCAACCTGTCCCTGGGCGTCGGCGAATTCGCCAAGACCGGTTGGGTTGCTTATCCGCCGTTGTCGGGGCTGCAATACAGTCCGGGCGTGGGGATGGACTACTACATCTGGGCGCTACAGCTATCAGGACTTGGGACGACACTGACGGGGGTCAACTTCCTGGCCACCGTCTTGAAAATGCGTACCCCTGGCATGAAGCTGATGGACATGCCGATCTTCACCTGGACCTGCACCTGGGCCAACGTGTTGATCGTGGCCTCGTTCCCGATCCTCACCGCTACCCTGGCACTGCTGACGCTTGACCGTTACATGGATTTCCACATTTTCACCAATGAACTTGGTGGCAATCCAATGATGTACGTCAACCTGTTCTGGGCCTGGGGTCACCCCGAGGTGTACATCCTGATTCTGCCGGCGTTCGGGATCTTCTCCGAAGTCATCTCGACCTTCTCCGGCAAGCGTCTGTTCGGCCACCACTCGATGATCTACGCCTCTGGCGCGATCTCGGTACTGGGCTTCATGGTTTGGCTGCACCACTTCTTCACCATGGGTTCGGGGGCCAGCGTCAACGCCTTCTTCGGCCTGGCGACGATGCTGATTTCGATCCCGACGGGGGTGAAGCTATTTAACTGGCTATTCACCATCTATCACGGCCGTCTGCGTATCACCAGCCAGGTTCTGTGGACCCTGGGCTTTATGGTGACCTTCGCCATCGGCGGCATGACCGGCGTACTGCTGGCCATCCCGGGTGCTGACTTCGTGCTGCACAACAGCCTGTTCGTGATCGCTCACTTCCACAACGTGATCATCGGCGGTGCTGTATTCGGTTACATCGCTGGTTTCAGCTACTACTTCCCGAAAGCGTTCGGCTTCAAGCTGCACGAAGGTTGGGGCAAGGCTGCATTCTGGTTCTGGATCACCGGCTTCTTCGTCGCATTCATGCCGCTCTATGCACTGGGCTTCATGGGCATGACTCGTCGTCTGAACGCCACCACCAACCCTGATTGGGTGCCGTACCTGTACGTCGCCATGTTCGGTGCGGTGATGATCGCTTTTGGTATCGCCTGCCAGTTGATCCAGCTGTATGTCAGCATCCGTGACCGCAAGCAGAACGCCTGCGACTCCGGCGATCCATGGAACGGCCACACCCTGGAATGGTCGACCTCGTCGCCACCGCCGTTCTACAACTTTGCCGTGCTGCCGAAAGCTGAATGCATCGACCCGTTCACCGAAGCCAAGGAAGACGGTACCGCGTACCAGAAACCTGCTCGCTACGAGCCGATCCACATGCCTAACAACACCGCGACCGGTGTGGTCATGGGCGCACTGTTGACGGTGTTTGGTTTCGCGATGATCTGGCACATCTGGTGGCTGGCGATCATTAGCCTGGTCGCAACCATTGGCTATTTCGTGATCCATGCTGCCCGTGATGATCAAGGCTACATGGTGCCGGTCGAGGTGATCGAACGCATCGAAGCCGAGCAGCACGCTCGCCTGGTAGCCGAGAAGAAGATCCCGGCCAACCGTGTTGAAACCTCGCTGGAACAGGCTTAAACCATGTCGAACTTAGTGACCAATGCTGGACACGCCCATGTCGATGACCATGGGCACGATGACCACCACCACGATTCGAGCGAGACAACCGTCTTTGGTTTCTGGCTCTACCTGATGACCGACTGCATTTTGTTTGCGTCGATCTTCGCGGTGTACGCGGTACTGGTAAACAACGTAGCGGGTGGCCCGTCGGGCCACGACATCTTCGAACTGCCTTACGTGCTGGGCGAAACCGCCTTGCTGTTGTTCAGTTCGATCACCTACGGCTTCGCTATGCTGGCGTTCTTCCGGGGCAACAAGAAGCAGGTCCTGGTCTGGCTGGGCCTGACCTTCCTGCTCGGCCTGGGCTTCATCGGCATGGAGATCAACGAGTTCCACCTGCTGATCTCCGAAGGCTACGGGCCTAGCCGCTCAGGCTTCCTGTCCGCGTTCTTCACCCTGGTCGGTACCCACGGTCTGCACGTGACCAGCGGTCTGATCTGGATGGCGATCATGATGTACCAGGTGCAGAAAAACGGCCTGACCACCACCAACAAGACCCGCCTGACCTGCCTGAGCCTGTTCTGGCACTTCCTGGACGTGGTCTGGATCTGCGTCTTCACCGTTGTCTACCTGATGGGGACTCTGTAATGGCTAATGCTCACTCTCATGATGCCCAGAACAGCCATGATGCTGGCCACGGCAGCGTAAAGTCGTACGCCATTGGTTTCATCCTGTCGGTGATCCTGACGATCATCCCGTTCGGCCTGGTGATGTACCCAACCCTGCCGAAATCCATAACCCTGATGATCGTCCTGGCATTTGCGGTGATTCAGGTTGTGGTTCACCTGGTGTACTTCCTGCACCTGGACCGTTCCGAGGCCCAGCGTGACAACGTGATTGCGTTTGTCTTCGCAGCCATGGTGATCGTCCTGCTGGTTGGCCTGTCGTTGTGGATCATGTTCAGCATCCACACCTACATGATGGCGAAGTGAGGTAAGACCCGATGTCGCTTAAGCACTTTATCCAAATCACCAAACCGGGGATCATTTTCGGTAACGTGCTTTCTGTGGCAGGCGGCTTCTTCCTGGCCTCCAAGGGGCATGTCGATCTAGCCATTTTCCTGGCGGCAATGATCGGCACTTCCCTGGTGGTTGCATCCGGTTGCGTGTTCAACAACTGCATCGACCGCGACATCGACCTGAAGATGGAACGCACCAAGAATCGCGCGCTGGTCCAGGGCCTTATCTCCCTGAAACTGGCACTGATCTTCGCGACCGTCCTGGGCATTGCCGGTGTGGTGCTGTTGTACACGGTGGCCAATCCGCTGGCGGCGCTGTTTGCCGTGATCGGCTTTGTCATCTACGTCGGCTTCTACAGCCTGTACTTCAAGCGCAAGTCGGTTCACGGCACGTTGGTGGGCAGTCTGTCGGGGGCGATGCCGCCAGTGATTGGTTATGTGGCTGTGACCAATAGCTTCGACATGGCCGCGCTGGTGCTGCTGGTGATGTTCAGCCTGTGGCAGATGCCGCACTCTTATGCCATTGCGATCTTTCGCTTCAACGACTACCGGGCGGCCTCGATTCCGGTATTGCCGGTCAAGCGTGGCATCCGCGTAGCGAAGAAACACATCCTGCTCTACATCCTGGCCTTCCTCGTGGCGACCTTGATGTTGACCTTCAGTGGCTACGCCGGCATGAGCTACCTCGCCGTCGCTGCCGCCATGGGCATGTACTGGTTGTACATGGCCTGGACCGGCTACAAGGCGGTGGACGACACCGTCTGGGCGCGCAAGCTGTTCGTCTTCTCGATCTTTACCATCACTGCGTTGAGCGTGATGATGTCCCTGGATTTCCAGGTGCCTAAAGAGTTGTTGCTGACTTACGCGCACTGAGTGGTACTGCTGTGAAAAAGCCCCGCCTTCTGTGTGAAGTGCGGGGCTTTTTGTTGGCTGGGTAAATCCCCCGGCTTTTTTCTCGTCATACCCAACTGTATAAGCTGTTGTGAATCCCTCACCTGAACCCGCGAGCTGGCAAGGAGTAGTCACCATGGTCAACGTGAGTCGTCGTTCCCTGATCGCGCTGGGCGCGGCTCTGCCGTTGCTGGGGCGGCTGGATTGGGCGGTGGCGAGCCCAGCGGTCCCGACGTCCGACAAGGTGCTGCTCAACTACAATGAAAGTCCCTATGGTCCATCGCCAGCCGCGCGCGCGGCGATGCAGCTTGGGGTTGGCGGGTCGGGTCGTTATCCCTACAAGGATATGTACGCGTTGGCCGAAGTGTTTGCCAATCAGCACGGTATTTTAGACGAGCACGTGATGGTCTGTGCCGGGTCCATGGCCGCTTTGCGCTACGCGGTACTGGCGTTTACCAGCGAAACCCGCGGCGTGGTGATGGCGACGCCTTCCTATGAAGTACCGCGCCAGGCTGCCGAAACGCGCAAGGCACCGGTCTACGAAGTGCCGCTGACGGCCGACCATGCCCATGACATTTCCGCCATGCTCGCCGCCGACCCGAAGCCCGGCGTGATCTACCTCTGCAACCCCAACAATCCCACCGGCACGCTGACGCCGACCAAGGCCATCGAGCACGCGTTGGCGAGCAAACCCAAGGGCAGCATCCTGGTGGTGGACGAGGCTTACATCGATTTCTGCGACGCGCCCAGCTGTGTGTCCTGGGTCAAGGACCACGACGATCTGCTGGTGCTGCGCACCTTCTCGAAAATCTACGGCATGGCCGGTGCGCGCTTGGGCCTGGCGATCGGGCAGCCGGTGCTGCTGGAGCAGTTGGAAGCTTTCGGCGGCCACAACGTCCCGGCGGCCTCCAGCCTGCTGGGCGGCCGTGCCAGCCTCGAAGAACCCTCGTTGGTGCCCGAACGCAAGGCGCTCAACACCCTGGTGCGCGATGAGACCGTGGCCTGGCTGAAGGCTCGAGGATTCACGTGCACGGCGTCCCACAGCAATTGCTTCATGATCGACGTGGGCCGCCCAGCTGAGCAGGTCATCGAGCGGCTTGCCGCGCAAAACGTCATGATTGGCCGGGTCTTTAGCTCCTGGCCGAATTGGGTGCGGGTGACCGTGGGCAACGCCGGGGAGATGCAGCGATTTCGTGAAGCGTTTGCGGCGCAGGTGAGCTTTTTGTAGGCGCGAGCTTGCTCGCGAAAAACCTGAGAACGCCGCGTTAAACCAGGCACGCTGCGTTATCGTTGACGGTTTTCGCGAGCAAGTTTACTCCAAGGGGAGCAGGCCCGGAGTTACTGCTGGGCGATGCTATACCCATCAAACGCCGTCTGCTGCTGCAGCGCGCTGATGATATTTTTACGGGTCAACGGCTGCTCGGCACCGGCGTTATCCACAAAGGTCTCAACGTCCAGCTCCGCTTCATCGCCTTCACCGACAAAGGTGAACCCCAGGAACTCAAACGCCTCGCGGTCGACACTCGGCTTGGAGCGCGGCGCGCGCAGTGGCAAGGTGACGCTAATGCCGTCCTTGCTGATGGTGAACACTTCGACGTCCTTCTTCGCCCGTGCGGCCTTGCCTTTGCCGGCGCTCGGGTTGCTGATGGCCTGGTGGGTCTGGTTCAGCACCTTGAGGGCCAGGCCGTAGACCAGCTCCTGAAACTCGGGGTCGTCCTTGAAGCTGGACAGGATGCGGCTGATGGAAAACTTGCTGTTCAGGTCTTCCAGGGCGGCGTTGTCGGCGGCCTCGGCATCCTTGAGCTGCTTGAGTTCACCCATCAGGTCGTAAGCCTTGTCATCGTCGAAGGCATCGTGAGCCTGACGGATGGCAATGCGCAACTCGCGGATCTGGTCGCTTTCCTTGGAGGTGTGGAACGCGTCCAGCACCATTTCACTGATGCTCTTGGCTGCCGGCAGGTGCTGTGAAAGATTGATGGCGTTTTCGTATTCAGCTTTGGACTGCAAGGTGACTACGGATTCTTCGGTACGGGAATCAGACATTGAAATTTCACTACTTCAGTAAACGGGGAGACGGGAAAAACGTCGGGCATTTTCAGGGGGGAGGGGGATCAGGTCAAGGCAGGATACTGAAGGGAAAAAGCGGCACATCAGGATTTTTATCTTTTCTCTCGGCCCTGATCCACATCAAAGGGCCTCCTCGAAAAATCCGCTACAACTAAGCTGGGGCTGACCATGCCCCGGTTGTCGGCCTGATGACCTCATAAAAACGATTGCAGACCTGTACCCAGGGGCCAACCCCCGGGCCAGGTTATTAAAGGAATAATGCGATGGCCTTTTCCCTGTCACGTCTGGCCCTGATGGGGGCGACGTTTTGTCTGGCTCTTCCCCTATACGCCAACGAACCTGATACCGCTCTGATCGAACACGGCAAATACGTCGCGCAATTGGGCGACTGCATCGCCTGCCACACCGCCAAACAAGGCGCGGTGATGGCCGGCGGGCTGGAGCTGAGCACGCCGATGGGCACGATTTACTCCAGCAATATCACCCCGGACCGCGAGACCGGGATCGGTCAGTATTCTTTCGAACAATTTGACCGGGTCATGCGCGAAGGCGTGACCCCGGCCGGCATGAACCTGTACCCGGCAATGCCATACCCGTCCTACGCGAAGATGAGCGAAGGCGACATGCGCGCCTTATTCGCCTACCTGATGCAGGACGTGAAACCGGTGCGCCAGGCCAACCTGGACGCCGAGATGGGTTTCCCGTTCAACCAGCGCTGGGGCCTGGCGTTGTGGAATTTGGTCTTTCTCGACAGCCAGCCGTTTGAGGCCAATCCGGCCCAGGATGAAGTGCTTAACCGTGGCGCCTACCTGGTCCAGGGCCTGGGGCATTGCGGCTCGTGCCACACCCCACGCGGCATCGCCTTCCAGGAAAAAGCCATGAGCGATGCCGGCCGCAGCGGCCTGCATTACCTGGCCGGGGAAACCGTCGAGCATTGGCGGGCCCTGAGCCTGCGCAACCTGTGGACCGTGGAAGACACTGTGCAACTGCTCAAGACCGGGCAGAACCGCTTTGCTACCGTCTCCGGCAACATGGCCGATGTGATTCACCACAGCACCCAGCATTTCAGCGACGCTGACCTGACAGCAATTGCTACCTACCTCAAATCCCTGCCGCCGGGCAAAGACGACCTGCCGATGCCTACCGTGGCGCAGGCGCCCGCCGTACCGCCCAAAGACCTGTTCACCAGTCGTGGCGGCCTGGGCTACATGCAGTTTTGCAGTGATTGCCACCGCAGTGACGGCGGCGGCGTGAAGGGTCTGTTCCCGCCCCTGGCCGGCAACCCAAGCGTGGCCTCCAGCAACCCGACCTCGCTGTTGCACATCACTCTTACCGGTTGGGAAACGGCCGAAACCGCGACCCATCCACGGGTCTATACCATGCCGGGCTTTGCCCGTCTGGCCGACGAGGAAATCGCTGAAATCCTCAGCTTCGTGCGCACCCGCTGGGGTAACGAGGGCTCGCTGATCAGCGCCGCCCAGGTCAAGACAATGCGCGACCAACTCAACCCGGTCAGTACCGATTCCTCGATCTTTGAAACCCCGCGCCTGGCCAACCTGCTGGTGGCGCCGAACGCCGACCAAGTGGTGCGCGGCATGCGCCTGCACCTGCAAACCAAGGAGCTGCTGCCGGACAACGTCGGTAACTCGCTGAACTGCACCAGTTGCCATCTCAACGCCGGCACCGTGGCGGACGGTTCGCCCTTTGTTGGTGTCTCGGCGTTTTTCCCCGGCTACGCGCCGCGTGCCGGTAAGGTGGTGAGCCTGGAAGAGCGCATCAATGGCTGCTTCCGTCGCTCGATGAATGGCAAGCCCGTGCCGCCGCAATCGGCGGATATGCAGGCGATGGTTGCCTACTTTGACTGGATGAAAAACAACACCCGCCCCGAAGACAAAGTCGCCGGGCGCGGCGTGGGCAAGATCGACCCGGCCATCAAGCCGGACCTGGCCAATGGCAAGCAGGTCTACGCCAAGCAATGCGCGGTGTGCCACGGCGATAACGGCGAAGGCCTGGCCCGCGCCGACGGCACCTTGGTGTACCCGCCATTGTGGGGTGATCAATCCTTCAACATCGGTGCCGGCATGGCCCGCACTTACACCGCGGCGGCGTTCGTCAAACGCAACATGCCGATAGGTTTTCACGAGAAATTCCCGTTGGGGCAGGGCGGTTTGTCGGATCAGGAAGCGGTGGATGTCGCGGCGTACTTCTCCGGCCAACCGCGCCCGGACTTCCCGGACAAGGTGAAAGACTGGCCGAACGGCGGCAAGCCGGTGGATGCGCGGTACTAGGGGCTTTTACTTAAGCCGAGCGCCTTGCACAAATAGGTGAGGATTAAATGTAGGCGCTGTCTCGCTAAAGCTCGACAGCTCCCACACTGGGTCTGCGTCGTAGGCCAAATATCATTCCTTGCTGAGCGGCTGCGAGGCATTGCGCAACTTCTCCTGCACAAAATCCATCACCTTCAACGACCGGTAGATGGCATTTGCCGCGAGCAGCCCGAACGGCCCGCCGTTCCAGTCCAGCAGGTAGGGTTTGAACAACTCATGGCGGGTGCTTTCGCCGCACACCGCTTCGGCGATCACTCGCCCGCCGATGGAGCCGGTGTTCAGGCCATGGCCACCAAACGAGGTGCAGGCCCACACGCCGGGTTCCAGCAGCCCCAGGTTGGGCATTTTGTGGGTGGCGTAACCCATCAGGCCTGACCAGGCCAGTTCGATCGTTACCGCTGCCAATTGTGGATAAACCGAGACCATGTCGGCCTTGAGCATGGTTGCCAGGGCTTTTTCGTTCTGTTCGTTGCGGGTGGTGATACGCCCGCCCCACAGCAGGCGGTCGCCTTCGACGACGCGGTAATAGTCCGAGGCGCGCCGGTCGTCGGAGAACGCGGCGCTGGAGTCGAGGACGTTTTTGATGCTGTCGCCCAAGTGCTCCGTCAGCACCACATAGGTGGCGATGGGCAGGTAGGCGCGGTTGAGTTTTTGCAACTCCGGGCCGCCGTAGCCACCGGCGCAGAACACCAGGTCCTTGCAGCACACCGTGCCCTCGGCGGTCTGTACGATGCGGTCGCTGCCTTCGCGGTGCCAGGCGAGCATTTTTGATTGTTCGAAGATGCGCCCGCCGGCTGTTTCGATGGCTTGGGCCAGGCCCAGGCAATAATTTAACGGGTGAAAGTGCAGGGCCTTGGGGTCTTCGATGCCCTGGAAATAACGTTGGGTGTGGGCCCGTTCACGCACCTGGCGGGTGTCGAGGTAGTTGAGTTCGTAGCTGAAATCCCGACGCATGCTTTCGATATGGTTTTTCACGCCAGCGCTGTCGTCGTAGCGCTTGACCCGAATGGTGCCGGGCGCAGGATCGCAACCGGGGAGCGCCAGGTTGGCGATGTTGTCGCGCACGACCTCGACGCCTTCCACCGAGAGGTTGAACAAGGCCTTGGCTTGTTGCAGCCCGAGCTTTTTGCCGATCGCCGCCGACCCTTCGGCCCAGCCTGGTGAGACCACACCGCCATTGCGCCCGGACGCGCCCCAGGCGATGTGATGGGCGTCGAGAAGGATCACTCGTTTACCGCGCCGGGTCAGCTCCAGCGCAGCGGTGAGCCCAGCGATACCGGCGCCAATGATGCACACATCGCAGGTTTCATCGGCGCCCAGGCTGGGGCGGGTGGTGCGTGGGAGCGAGGTTTGTGAATACCAGGTGGTGGGCATGGCCAATCCTTGAAAGTCTCTTTCTGTGAACACCGATCTCTGTGGCGAGCGGGCAAGCTCGCTCGCCACAACAACCGCCCACTCGCCATAGGGGTTCGGCAGGTGTTATTTGACGGTGGAGTAGTCGACGCCATACCACTTGGTCGACAGCTTGGTCAGTGTGCCGTCCGTATGCATCGCCCCAATGACTTCGGCGAGTTTGGCCGTAAGCTCCGGGTCACCCTTGTCGGTGGCAATCGCCAGCGGCTCGTAGAACACCACGCCGTCGACAGCCTTGAGCGGGTAGTTTTTCTTGATGGCTGCTTCCAGGGTGCTGCGCTGGGTGAGGATCGCGTCCAGGCGCACACCGTCCCCCAAACGCAGGTCGTCCAGAGGCGCCAGGGAGCCGGCGTAAGTGCGCAGTTCGCCGGCCTTGATGTCGCAGGAGGCGGGCGGGATGTCGCTGGTTTCGATCGCCAGCGCCTGGTTCAGGCAGTCCTCGGAGGTGGTGCCGCCTTCCACGCCAATCTTCTTGCCGTTGAGGGCCTGGCGGTCGGTGACGGTCGATTTGTTATGCACCGCGAACACATAAGGCACGTAGTAATAAGTGGCCGGGAAGTCGAGAATCCTCGCGCGGCTTTTGGTGGCGGTCATGGAACCCACCGACATGTCCCAGCGCCCGTTCCACTTGCCGGCGGTGATCACGTCCCAGTCTGGGGTGATGAACTTGACCTCAACCCCCAGGCGCTTGGCGATCTCCTTGGAGACGTCAATGTCGAAACCGTCGATCTCATTCTTGTCGTTGATAAAACCCTGGGGTGGCCAGATGGCCGACGTCGCCACGGTCATGGTTTTGCTGCTTTGGATTTTGTCGAGGACGGCACCGGCGTTGGCCGTGCCGACGAACAGCAGCGACAGGGTTGCGGCCAGGGTGATTACGCGTTGTTTGCTGAGCATGTCCATCTCCACGTCTGGTTATTGTTATGGGTAAAGCGGCACTCAGTGACCGATGATTTGCGAGAGGAATTTCTGCGCTCGCTCGGTCTGGGGGTTGTTGAAAAACTCGGCGGGGGTGGCTTGTTCGATGACCTGGCCCTGGTCCATAAACAGCACGCGGTCGGCGACCTTGCTGGCAAAGCCCATCTCGTGGGTCACGCAGATCATGGTCATGCCATCGGTGGCCAACTCGCCCATTACCTCCAGCACTTCGTGGACCATCTCCGGGTCCAGGGCCGAGGTGGGCTCGTCGAACAGCATCACCTTGGGTTTCATGCACAGCGCACGGGCAATCGCCACCCGTTGCTGTTGGCCGCCCGATAACTGGGAAGGGTACTTGTGGGCATGCTCGGCGATGCGCACTCGTTCGAGGTAAACCTGGGCACGTTTTTTTGCCTCTGCCGAGGACACGCCTTGCACCAGTTGCGGGGCCAGGGTCAGGTTGTCCAGCACGCTGAGGTGCGGGAACAGGTTGAAACTCTGGAACACCATGCCGATTTCCCGGCGCACGGCACTGACACTTTCCGCTTCGCTGGTGAGGTGGATACCGTTGACCTGGATCTGGCCTTTCTGGAAGTTTTCCAGGTGATTGATGCAGCGAATCATCGTCGACTTGCCCGAGCCGGACGGCCCGCACACCACCAGGATTTCGCCAGCGGCGACACTCAGGTCGACATCACGCAAGGCGTGGAAATTGCCATACCACTTGTTCAGGCCGCTGATGGCAATCATCGACGGGGCGACTGCCGCTTGTTTGCTGATAGGAACGTGACTGGTCATGGCTCAACCCCTCGCAGTGGATCGGTTGACCCGTTTTTCGATCCGCGCCTGCACCCGTTCAAGGATGAACGACAGCGCCCAGTAAATCATCGCGGCGGTGATTAGCATTTCCAGGTGGCGGAAGTCGGCGCGGCCTTGGGTCTTGGCCAGGTACATCAGCTCCCAGACACCGATCACAGATACCAGGGAACTGTCCTTGAGCATGGCGATGAACTGGTTACCGGTGGGTGGGATGATTACCCGCAAGGCCTGGGGCATGATCACCCGGCTCAGGGTTTTGAACGGGCTGATGCCCAGGGCACGCGAAGCCTCCCATTGGCCCACCGGAATACTCTGGATACCCGCGCGGAAAATCTCGGTCATGTAAGCGCCGTAGCACAGCGACAACGCCAGGATGCCGGCCGGCACCGCATCGACCACATAGCCCAGCTGCGGCAGCCCCAGGTAAATCAGGTAAATCTGGATCAGCAGCGGTACGCCGCGAAAGAACGAGGTGTAGAACGAGGCCAGGGCGTTGGCGATGCCGTTGTTCGACAGCTTGGCGACTGCGCCAATAAGGGCCAGGACGAAGGCAATCACGATGGCGATGGCGGAGATGTACAAGGTGGTGGCTGCGCCCTGGATGATCAGGAAACCGACCTTGTCGAGGATAAAACTGTAGGAGAGGTTGAACGTGTCGAAGAATGCCAGGAACAGAATCAGCAACTCGATCCAGACCACGGTGGTCTGCACCTTGAGCCTCAAGCGCCCGAGGACATGAAAGTTCAGTGTGCCGAGCACGGCAATCGCCAGGCCGATGGCGATGTTGCGCGCCGCCAGGCTGTCTGGAGCGTTGCCCAGCACTGGCTGCAAAAAATGGCTGAGGGCGCTGTTTCCCAGGTTCATCAGGTACGCGCCGAGGAACAGCACCACCGCTACGCCGAGCAGGAATCGAGGATCGTTGGACTTTTTCTTATAAATTATATTGTCGTGATACATGGATGCCTCTGGCTTGTCAGTGGTAATGATCTCGTCAGATAAAGGGGTGTCGGCCAGTATTGCCGGGCGAAATTGCCCACGACAAGCGACCATAATTCGTTATGTCAGTCCCTGAGGTCATCCTGGTGATGACCTCAGGGAGCGGTGAATCAGTCCAGTCTGGCCAGGCATGCCTCAAGGATATCCAGGCCTTCCTCCAGCACCTTTGCCTCGATGGTTAGCGGCGCCAACAGGCGGATGATGTGGCGGGATTTGCCGCTGGGCATCAGCAGCAAACCGGCGTCACGGGCCAGGGCCAGCAACTGGGTCAACTGTTTGGAGGCCGGTGTGCCGTCGGCGTTGGCCAGTTCGATACCGCGCATGGCACCGATACCGGTCAGGCGCCCCAGGTAGGGTGAAAGCTGGTTGGCGCGCCACGACTGATAGCGGCTGACAATCGCCTCTTCCTGCTGCGCCCCCCAGGCGTGCAGGTGTTCATCCGTCATCACGCCCAAGGTGGCCAATGCCGCCGCGCAGGCGATGGGGTTGCCGGAATAGGTGCCGCCCAGGCCGCCTTTGGGCAAGGTGTCGAGCAACGTTTTACGACCCACCACCGCCCCCAGCGGTACACCGCCGGCAATACTTTTACCCAGCAGGATCAGGTCCGGCTCGATGCCCAGCCGGGAAAAGGCGAAGCGCTGGCCGGTGCGACCAAAGCCGGACTGGATTTCATCGGCGATCAACAGGATGTTTTTCTCATCGCACAAGCGTCGCAGCGCCTGGGCGAACTCCACGTCGAGGGTCAGGAAGCCGGCTTCGCCCTGCACCGGTTCGATGATGAAACAGGCCACGTCGTCGACGTCTATTTCCACGCTGAACAAGCGGTCCATAGCCTTGAGCGCATCGCTGCAGGTGACGCCGTTGTCCTGGCTGGGATAGGGCAGGTGGTACACGGGGCCGGGCAGTACACCGACTTTTTGTTTGTAGGGCGCGACCTTGCCGTTGAGATTGAGAGTGGCCAGGGTACGGCCGTGGAAAGCGCCATCAAAGGCGATGACCGCCGTGCGACCGGTGGCTCCACGGACGATTTTCAGCGCGTTCTCAGCCGCTTCCGCGCCGCTGTTGGTAAGCATGCCGCTGACCGGGTAACCCACCGGGATGAAGGCGGTGAGGCGATCCATCAGTTCGATATAGGGCGCGTGGGGGGCGGCGTTGAAGGCGTAGTGGGTGAGCTTGGTCGCTTGCTCGCGAATCGCCTCCACCACCGCCGGGTGGCAATGGCCCAGGTTGAGCACGCCGATACCGCCGACAAAGTCGATGTAGCGCTTGCCCTCGGTGTCCCAGACTTCGGCGTTTTTGCCATGGCTGAGGCTGATGGGGTGAACGATGGAAATCGACTGGCTGATGGTTTCGCGGCTCATGGATCTCGGACTCGGCAAGGGGTGCTTGCTTTTATCTAAGCCGCGAGACGCATTGCCCTGCAAACGAAATAAAGTCGCCGAGTCATTATTAAAAGTCGGGATGTGCGGTGATGTACCCCACCATCCAGGCCAGAAACGCCTTCACCTTGGGAATCTCCCCGGCATGTTCGGCATGGGCGATAAAGTGCGCGCCGGCACTGGGCATCGCATAATCCCACGGGATCATCAAACTGCCCTGGGCCAATTCCTCGGCCACCAGATACTGTGGCACCAACGCCACGCCGTACCCCGATTGCGCCGCGCGTATGCACATGTAGAACGTATCGAAACGCGGCCCGTGGTAGCTGTTTTGCGAATGCAGGCCCTGTTCCAGAAACCATTCGTGCCAAGCCTCTGGCCGCGAGGTGCATTGCAGCAGGGTATGGCGGGACGAAGCATCGCTACCTTCGGCGACAAAGCCTGGCGCGCACACTGGCACCACGGCTTCGCGAAACAGTTCGATGCAGGTCGCCCCAGGCCACGAACCCTGGCCGAAGAAAAACGCGATATCGGCCTTGGCCTGCAGCACGTCGAAGGGCTCCAGTTCGTTGCGAATGTCCAGGTGGATATTAGGGTGCAGCGCGGCGAAATCCTTGAGCTTGGGCACCAGCCAGCGATCACCGAAGGTCGGTTGGGTGGCGATGCGCAGCACCTCGGTTTCGCCGCCGTAGGTCAAGATATAGCGGCTGGAAATGTCCACCTGAGTGAGGATTTTGTGCACTTCCGCCAGGTACAGCGAGCCCGCTGGCGACAGGTACAAACGCTGGCGCACCCGCTGGAACAGGTTGTGGCAGAGCATCTCTTCGAGTTGCGCCACCTGCTTGCTCACCGCGCTCTGGGTCAAGTGCAGTTCTTCGGCGGCGCGGGTGAAACTGAGGTGGCGAGCGGCGGCTTCGAAGCACTGCAAGGCGGTCATCGAAGGGGTTAAGCGTTTTGAAATCACGGGATTACCTGACGGGTCTCTTGGGGGAGTTCATTCCAAATCGGAAGGAGCCCTTGCCTGAATGTCGTTTGTGGCCGAGGCGTAAAGCCGTTGATACTCTTCGATCACTATAAACCGGCGAGGGTTTGGGGCGCCGAATAATAAAGATCAACAGGGAGAGCCTTGCATGAAGAACTTGAAAACCACCTTGGCCGCACTCACCGCCGCTGCGGTATTGAGCATGACGGGGGCCGCGCACGCGGGAGCAACCCTGGATGCGATCCAGAAGAAAGGCTTTATCCAGTGTGGCGTCAGCGACGGTTTGCCCGGCTTCGGCGTGCCGGACGCCCAGGGCAAAATGACTGGCATCGACGTTGACGTCTGCCATGCCGTCGCCGCCGCACTGTTTGGTGACGCCTCGAAAGTGAAGTTCAGCCAGTTGACCGCCAAGGAGCGTTTCACCGCCCTGCAGTCCGGGGAAATCGACCTGATTTCGCGCAACACCACCTGGACCAGTTCCCGGGACGCCGGCATGGGCCTGGTATTTACCGGCGTCACCTACTACGACGGCATCGGTTTTCTGGTGAACAATAAACTCGGAGTCGCCCACGCCAAGGAGCTGGACGGCGCGACCATTTGCATCCAGGCCGGCACCACCACCGAGTTGAACGTCTCCGACTACTTCCGCGCCAGCGGCATGAAGTACACCCCCATCACCTTTGATACCGCCGATGAAAGCGCCAAGGGCCTGGAAGCCGGTCGTTGCGACGTGCTGACCACCGACCAATCGGGCCTGTACGCCCAGCGCATCAAGATGGCCCACCCGGACGAATTCATCGTGTTGCCGGAGGTGATCTCCAAGGAACCCTTGGGCCCGTTGGTGCGCAAGGGCGATGAAGAGTGGTTCAGCATCGTCAAGTGGACGTTGTTCGCCATGCTCAATGCCGAAGAAATGGGCATCACTTCGCAGAACGTCGAAGATCAGGCCAAGACCACCAAGAACCCGGATGTTGCCCGTCTGCTGGGTGCCGACGGTGAGTACGGCAAGGACCTGAAGCTGCGCAAGGATTGGGTGGTGCAGATCGTCAAGCAAGTGGGCAACTATGGCGAGGTGTTCGAACGCAACATCGGCCAGGGCAGCGTGTTGAAGATCAAGCGTGGCCTCAACGCCTTGTGGAACAACGGCGGCATCCAGTACGCGCCGCCAGTTCGATAAAGCCAGCGGGTGTGTGAGAAACGTTTACCGCGGCGCTCTCATCATCGTACGCGGCGAGCCATTGGCGTTGTGCTGGTAAATCGCCTCAGGCTGGCCTTGTTCGTTGAAAAACACTTGGCCGATGCCTGCCGAGTTCCATAGCCGCTCGCCAGCTTCGGCATGTTCCGGGATATGCGGTACCACTTGCATGGTGCGCCGCCGGGTCAGCCAGTTCAGTGGTGAGCGGGGTGAATAGAGCCAGCGGTTGAGACGGTCGAACCATTCCAGCAGGCCCCTGGGAAATTCGTTCTTGATGCCGCTGCTGGTGATCTGCCAGATTTTCGGCCCGGCGTTGCGGTGGCGAATCAGCACTTCGTAAACGAATGAGTAATGTACGTCTCCCGACAGGATTACGTAGTTACCCGGCGTGCGCGAGTGACGGAAGATATTCAGGATCACCTGCGCTGCGCCGCGATGGGCCATCCAGTTTTCCGCGTCCACCAACAGCGGGTAGCCGCACCAGCTGAAGACTTTCTGCACGGTCTCGATCAGCTTTACGCCAAAGATTGGCGCCGGTGAAACGATGATGGCCGACGGGTGATCGAGCAGTTCCTGTTGCAGCTCACTCAAGGCTTCCCAGTCCAGCAGGCCGGACGGTTGCTTGAGGGTGAATTCGCTGCGCCAGCGCCGGGTACGGGTGTCGATCACCACCAGGGCGGGGGTGGTGGGCAAGACGTAGTGCCACTGCTGGAATTTCAACAGTTCATCCACCAGTTCGTCCTGGGCTGGCGCGTCCAGATAGTGGTCGTGCGCCGGGGCTTGCGTGGTGAGTGCCAGGGTCTTGCCCAGCAGCTGTTCAAACGCATCAGGATTATTACCCCAGCCCTGGCAGAGCATATAGGCCAGCAAGGCATTGCCGATGATGCGCTTGGAGAACGGGTTGCCGTAGGCGGTTTCTTCCCATTGGGCGCTAAGGTTCCAGTCGTCGGTGATGTCGTGATCATCGAAAATCATCAGGCATGAGATATGCGCAAACACCCTGGCCACGCCGCCCAGGCCGTCGCGAAACTTATCCACCTGCAGTTGCTCGTGGGCATAGCGTTTCTGTTCTTCGGCCTTCAGCTGCGGCGGTTGCGGGGCGATCAGCGTCCAAGGGGTTGGCGACCACACCAACAGGTACATCGCCAGCACTTCGGCGAAGGTCACCAGGTGATTGTCGGCGGTGCTGGTGGTGAAAATCGGCTTCTTCACGCCACCGAAAAATCGCTCGCGCAGGGTTTCGTTGCTCTCCAGGGCCGGCAACAGGTCGGCGCGATGGTAGTAACTGGCTGGATGGCCGTAGAGCATGGCGCTGTCGTCCACCACGGCGCCGTCCAGGTGTTCCTCGAACAGGCCCAGGCGGGTGATCAGTGCATGAATAGCCCGCAACATCGGCCCGGCCACATCGTCGGCGTAGACCTGATCGCCGCTCATCATCAACAGAGCCGGGCGTTGTGCCGGGCTGCGGCCCTCGGCCAGCAAACGATCGACACACAGAAGGCCTTCATCGGCGTAGTGGTGGGGTTTGCGGCAAGAACCGTGCATCAGTTGCTGGATACGACTGTGCAGGACGAAGTCCGGGGTGCGTGCGTTGGCATGGAGCAGGTGGGGCGCCCATTCGGCGATGCCGCTGGGATGAGCGCCGGTCTCGTTGATCAGCAGGTCGTAGCCGATGGTCACGTCCTGGGGCAGGGCGTTGCTCAGCGGCACGTCGATCAGGTGGATAAACGCGTGACGTCCCACGGGGACGACCTGGCAGAGTGTCGCGTCCAGATTGCTGTCGAGGGTGTGCTCGCGCTCGTCCTGGGTGAACTGCAACCTCAGGGTCAACGCCAGGGCTCGGCTGCCCACCAGCCACAACACCAGGCGCCCCGGTTCGAGGCGACGCAGCAGGGGGCCAGCAAGGACGGCGGGCAATGTGTCGGCTTGAGGCATGGAACACGGCTCTGTGCAGGATCGGGTCACAAAGGATAGCGCAGTGGATGTCAGCGTTTTGTTAAGGCCCAATTTGGGGAGGAAACAGAAAACAGCGCGCGGGCGCCGCCTCCTGGTTTGTGGCGAGTTATAAACGTCTGGCCTCAAATTATGACGTCGTGGCCGAACGTTCACCCTGGCTAATCAGCCAGCGCAGCACATCGTCCATCGCCACGCTGTGCTTGCACTCGACCCAGCGCACTCCTTGCGGGCTGTATTGTTCGATATACCGGCTGAGCACGAGCTGACCCTGGTCAGATGACATTTGCAAGCGAGTTTCCCGGCAGATCAGCGTGTTGGCGCCGCGTTTGCGGACCTGATGATGCAACAGTAACGAGCTGGGCTCAGAAGTCATCGTCGCCACCCTCTGCGCATCGATTGGCCGGCGGTGTCGTGGCCCCTTCCTTGCCTTCCAGCACGTAGGCAGCACGGTGTTCGGCCACCACATTACGCAACGCGCTGTAATAATCGGGCAACTGCTGCAGGCTGTCGGTAAGCGGCAGCAGTGAGGCGCGAGTATCCACCGTGCCGCCCACCATGTTGATGGTTTCAAGAGTCTGCACCGTGTCGCTGTCCCCCAAGGGGGCCACCAGGAAGCTCAACACTTTGCCTGCGGCGTCGCGGCTATTGCCGGTGCCCAGCAAGGGCAGTTCGACAATCGGCCCGTTGCCGATGCCCCACACGCCAAAGGTCTGGCCGAAGTCGGCGGTGTGGCGGGGAATACCCAGCGAATCCGAAACATCCAGCAGGCCGACAATTCCCACCGTGGTGTTCACGGCAAAGCGTCCCAGGGTATTGACTGAGCGCCGCGGGTTGCCCTGCAGCACATCGTTGATAAACACCTTGGGCTCGCTGAAGTTGCTGGAAAAGTTATGCACACCCTGCTGGAAAAACTCCGGCAGGTATCTATAGCCATGGGCTACAGGCGCAAGGGCATAGTCATCGACGGTGCGGTTGAAGGCGAACACCCCACGATTGAGCGGTTCGGCGGGGTCGTATACCGGGTAGGAAACCTGCGCGCAGCTTGTGGTACTCGCCACCGGTGCCGGGCTCGCACAGCCTGTGAGGTAAGACACGGTCAACAGCAGAGCGGCCTGGCGAGCCAGGTGCTGGGGGTACGTCAGCGAGCGCATAAGCACAGTCTCCGGAAAAGGGAGGTGGATGCTGGCATTCGGGTTTTGCGCAAAGATGTCCGCTTTATTGCACGATTGAAATATATGACGGGCTGCGCCGAATAGTTTTAGATGTCGCCTCGACAAACCCAAGTGATGCCCGCCGGTGAGCCATCTTTTGATCGTGGACGATGACCTTGAGGTCCTCGCGCTGCTGAAGAAATTTTTCCTGCAACATGGTTATACGGTGCAGACCGCCGCCAATGGCGCAGACCTGTGGGCGGCCATGGAGCAACAGGCCGCCGACCTGATCATTCTCGACCTGATGCTGCCGGGAGATAACGGCCTGCTGCTGTGCCAGCGCCTGCGTCAGCAATACGCGACGCCGGTGATCATGCTGACCGCCATGGGCGAGCTCAGCGACCGCGTGGTGGGCCTGGAAATGGGCGCCGATGACTACCTCAGTAAACCCTTTGATGCCCGCGAACTGCTGGCCCGAGTGCGTGCCGTGTTGCGCCGCGCCGGTGAAAGCGGGGCGCCGTTGGGCGATGCTTCGCGACCATTGATCCGCTTCGCCGGCTGGCAGCTGGACCTGACTCGCCGCGAACTGCGCTCGCCGGACCAGGTGATGATCCCGCTGTCGTCCGGGGAGTTCGACCTGCTGCTGGTGTTCGTCGAGCATCCCCAGCGCGTACTGACCCGCGAGCAGTTGCTGAACCTGGCGCGGGGCCACAGCCACGATGCGTTCGACCGCAGCATCGACGTTCAGGTCAGCCGCCTGCGACGCAAGCTGGAGTTCGACACCAAGCGCCCGGCGATGATTCGCACCGTGCGCAATGGCGGCTACCAGTTCACCGTCAGCGTGAGCCGCTCATGAAAAATACGGTGGCTCGCTGGATTGCCTTCACCATCCTGATTGCCATGCTCACGGCCCTGGCGTTCAACGCACTGTTTGCCCAACTGGCGGGCGTCTGGGCCAGGCCGCCCCTGACCGAGACCGGTTTGTTGGACAAGGTTGCCGTTATCGTGCGGGTGATTGAGGCTGCAGAGCCGTCGCAGCGCTCACATCTGGCCCAGGCAGTCGGTGATGAAAATTTCAGTGTCAGTTGGTCGGTCAATCGAGAGGGGATTGATTTGCCTGTTTTGGACGATCCCGGTCTTCACTCTACCGAGGCCGAGGAGACGTTCAAGCATCTGCTCAAGGGACCGCAACGCCGGATGGAGGGTTATGAGCCGTCCGACTGGCCAGGCCCCGGCGGGCGCTATGCCTTGCTGGTTGAACTGGCGGACCATACCTGGCTGATGTTCAGTTCTGAGTCGCGCAGTTGGGGGTTATCGGAGGGGCCACGCAGTCTGGTGGTGTTGGTGCTGGTGCTGATTTCCACCGCGCTGGTCACGTTGATCGCCACCCGGCGACTGGCCAGGCCGCTGCAACACTTCGCCCAGGGCGCCCGACGTTTTGGTGCCGACTTCCGAGCCCCGCCCATCGAGCCTGTCGGCCCCCATGAGATTCGCCAGGCAATCCTCGCCTTCAACGGCATGCAGGCGCAGTTGCAACACTTCATCCAGGATCGAACCCAGATGCTCGCGGCGATTTCCCACGACCTGCGCGCGCCCTTGACCCGCCTGCGCCTGCGGGGCGAGTTTATCGAGGATACTGACCAGCAACTGCGGCTGTTCCGCGACGTCGACGAGATGCAGGCAATGATCAGTACCGCCCTGGAGTTCTTTCGCGACGACGCCCGGCTGGAACAGGCTACCCAGTTGGACCTGGCGGAACTGCTGCAAACCCTGATCGACGACTACCGTGACCAGGCCATCGACATCAGTTTTGACGGCCCGCCGCGCCTGGTTTACTTCGGTCGGCCCCTGGGCCTCAAGCGGGTGATGACCAACCTGATGGACAACGCGATCCACTATGGACTGGCGCCGGAAATTGAACTGCAACAACGGCCGGGCCAGGTGACCATTCGCGTGCTGGACCGTGGGCCGGGGATTCCCGTCGACCAGCACGAACAGGTATTCCTGCCGTTTTTTCGCCTGGAAGGCTCGCGTAACAAAAGTACTGGTGGCGTCGGCTTGGGGCTCTCCACCGCACGGGCGATTGTGTTGGAACACGGCGGCACGCTTACCCTGGTCAACCGCCAGGGGGGTGGGCTGGAGGCGGTGGTGGTGTTGCCGGTGTAATGACAGTCCGCAGGTAGGCGATCAATACATGGATGCACCCTTGTCCAAGGCAGCCTGCACACAATCGAGCAGCCTTTGGGTACTCCACGGCTTGGGCAGGAACCGCACCGTGCTGCCCAACTGCTCCGCCATTACTGTGTCGCCTGAGGTCAGCACCACCGACACCGACGGCCAGCGATGGGCGACCACTTTGCTCAAGTCATAGCCATTAAGCAGGCCGGGCATATGGATATCGCTGACAATTAAATCCACCGGATCATCGGCCCGCTCCAGAAAAATCATCCCTTCGTCCGCAGAGGGGAAAGAGGTGACCACCGCGCCGAACTCCTCCAACACGACGATCATCAGTGAACGAATGATCTCGTCGTCCTCCAGCACCAAAATCGATGGCTGAGCCATGATCACTACTCCTCCATCAGGGTTAAGTAAGGTGGAGTGGGTGGTGGTTGGATAGGTTCGATTTGATGTGTTACTTGCGATGGATGGTCATTGGGTGGCCTTTGAATTGCGCCGTGTCATAAGCTCGCCATGTGGGTGAACATGGCGCTACCTGTATCTACAGCGGGCAACTGGAGGGGCATGCGTTCGTGAGCTAGACCTAAAAGCGCTCATCCAATATCGTCGGCAAGCCCGCCCTTTGTCACCTCTCGCTAATCAAGGAGCACCATGTTTATTCGCAATCCCCTGGTCCCTGAACTGGTGGTCACCGACCTCACCTCCAGCCTCGACTTCTGGGTCACCCAGGTGGGCTTCGACATCGCCTACCAGCGCCCCGAAGAAGGTTTTGCCTACCTTGATCTGCAGGGCGCGCAAATCATGCTGGAACAATATGAGCCCCAGGCCGGGCAGTGGCTCACCGGGCCCTTGGAAGCACCCTTGGGCCGAGGCATTAACCTGCAAATCGATGTCCCCGCCGTAGCGCCGATCCTGCAGCGTTTGAACGCCATTGGCTGGCCGCTTTTCCGTGACGTTGAAGATGCCTGGTACCGGGCGGATGAGGTGGAGGCGGGGCAAAGGCAATTCCTGGTTAAGGACCCGGACGGTTACCTGGTGCGTTTGGTGGAACGGTTGGGGGAAAGGCCGCTTCAGCAGGCATAATTGACCACGACACCTGATCTGGAGCCCTCGATGACGCACGCCGCTTTACTGACCCTCGCCTTAGTCCTCAACGCCGGCCTGTTCAGCGCTCCGGCGGCAGCGGCGGGCGATGCCGAGGCCGGTGCCAAGCTGTTCAGCAAAACCTGTGGCGGCTGCCATAGCGTCGGGTTGAACGCGCGCGGTTCGTTCGGGCCGCAGCTCAACGGGGTGATCGGGCGGCTTGCCGGGACCACCACGGACTATCAGTATTCCGACGCGATGAAAAACTCCGGCGTGGTATGGACGCGGGAGAAGCTGGCCGCGTATATCGAGGCACCGAAAAAAGTGATCAGCGGCACCCGCATGATTTTCTGGGGCATCAGTGATCAGGAAAAGATTGAAAACCTGTTGGCTTATCTTGAGACCTTTCAATCGCAATGATTGATCGGGTACTGCATCGAAAAGGACTTCAACCCATGGCTGAACCTCGTATCCGGGCGCTTGCGCTCTGCATCTTTCACCGCAATGGACAAATCCTCGTCCATCAGTTCTACGACGCCATCAAACACCACCACTTCTATCGCCCCATCGGTGGTGGCATCGAATTTGGTGAAACCAGCGCCGAAGCCATCGTGCGGGAGGTCCAGGAAGAACTGGAACAACCCATCCACAGCCTGCGTCTGCTGGGTACCCTCGAAAGTATCTTCATTTACGCCGGCAATCCGGGACACGAGATTGTCCAGGTCTACGATGGGCAATTCGAGGACCAGCGCCTGTACGAGCTGCCGCATATCGACGGTGAGGAAAGCAATGGTGCTGCGTTCAAGGTGAGCTGGCAGGACAGTTCAAGTTTCAGCGCTGACTCGCCGCTGGTTCCCGAAGGGCTTTACGACTTGCTCAAGGGGGCGGGGTTGCTGAAATGAGCCGCAGACAAGGAGTGAATACACAGATGTTTAAACTGGATTCAGCCCCCGCTTTGCAAGACGGCTGACCCCGTAGCCGCATTACGACCCGTGTGGAATATCTTCCCGTGCCGGGCGCGTATTGATGATCTTCGATCACCGCCGGCAGTTCGACGATGGTGTCGGTCAGGTAATGCGACCGTGAGCCTTCAAATTTTGCACGGTTGAACCACTGCGAATAGCACTCCGTTGAAGGTGTGAGTACAGCAATCACAAAACGGTTTCATGTGCTCTGCCTTCAACTGCGGGTTAACCCTCTGCAACAAGCCCGCCTCGTCGACATACAGTCCGCTGTAATAGGTGGATTCATCAACCCGCACGTACTCTTGTTTATCGCTTTCATGTAGGGAAACCAACCAGAATACTGGCTCCGGACGATCCAGGCGGGCATTGGCTTCGCTGAAAACCTCATCCCACTGATGACCGACCTTGGACAGTAAAAACCTGAATAGCGGCGTGTAATCAAAGCCGTGTCGGTGATGGCTGTGCATCGAGCCACGGTTTGACAGTGAACTCTTTTCGCTTTTGCTATTGCGGTGCTGTCGATAAGTGCAACAACTGCCGTGGCGCACATTGTGTGTCCGGGTGTTGACTGAGCGATAGAGAGGGGGCTTTTTCATTAGCATTCTTTATGGCTGCTTGGAGGGTTGGGGCGGCCATGTACCTTGGTACCGAAAAGATATTTGGTAGTAGAAATTGGCGGGTTCAATTAGGTGCTGGAAATGAGGTTGGAGGATCGCTATCCAGCTTGGGAGTACGTCGAATCCTCCAGCATAGATTTGGGGCTCTTCGTCTAATCCGAGCGCGGTAAGGATGCTTTCGTCGTCCTCAAAGTTTGCTGAGTATTCATCGGCCTCTAAGTTTTCGGTGCGCTTGTCATACCATGCCAATCTGACTTTCATACTCATGAAGAAGTCTCCACTTATTTGTTTATACGGCGTTCATCTTTTGCTGGGCCCCGGCGTTCGCCGGTATAGGGATCAAAGGAGCCTAGGTGACTAACATCATTGCTTCGATAGGCTTCCAGTTCGCCTTTCTCGTAATCCCATTCATAAAGCGTCCTGCCTTTAGCGTCCTTCCAACGCTCACGTAGCCCCCCACCGCCTCGCCTTGGGTTTTTTCTCTTTTGCTCTATCAAACCAGAGAAGGCAGTTATGTCTTCGGTTTTGGGAGCGGGAAAGTAATCATAGTCCGGGTTTCTCAAACCCTTCCGAGGCTCGCTAACCACGACATACAACGGCCGAACCCCCGACTCCACCGGGAATACCAGAATAAAATCCCGATACTCCGGCGGATAAATCGGGTTCACCAAAATCTGCTTGGCTATCTCAGTCGGCGGATAGATCCACATCACCGGCGCTAGCGGCGCAGCCTCCAGTGCCGGAATGCCAAGGGTGTCGCCAGGATCAATGGCGGGTGTCCAAATCAGCTCCACGCCCTCGCCGAGCTCTGCCACGAATTGACTGTCGCGGCTTTGAAACTGAACCACGTCGATCATCTGCCAATCGGCATTGCTGCCGGTGTAGAAGCCATACCCTTTGAGCGTGCCGTCCGCCTGCTGCTCGATGTGCAGGCGCATGCGCGAGCGGGCTTGTTGCATCGAACGCAGCTGTTCTTCGCTATAAAGGGCGCTGTCACCCAGCTCCGACGGCCAAGCCAAAGCCACCAGCCCTGTCAGCAGTCCGCTTGCCACGGTACCGACCGCCGCTGTAGCGGTTTGCAGTGCCGACCCGCCGAGTACCAATTGCCCGAGGCCTGCGGGCAGGGCATTGCCACTGATTTTGCTGAGAGGAACGCCGTCACCATCGGCCGCACGCCCACCCAATAGTGCGAAGTGGCCGTACTCCTTGACCAGCTCCAGCGGCACGTAACCGGTGGGGTTGTTGTAGCTGCTGATGCCGTTTGGCAGTTGGCACGACTTGGCGAATATGTAGCCGGGAATCTTGGCGGGCTCAGGTGCTGGGACAGGCGTTGTGTTGATTAAATCAATGGACGGTGAATAAGGTGCCCGGGAAGGTTGCGGGGTCAGGATTCGTCGTCGAAGAAGTTCTTCTTCACTGATTGGATAGGCGCGTTCTGGCATGGCTGGCTCACTTCCCTGTGCGAGGAAGTGAGCCTATGAGAGCGGGCGAGAACCTGAAATTCTCATTGTTCGATGGTGTGTGTGGGAAAAGTCAGTTTATCCATCGGTCCATTGAAGCGTAGGCGTGGGTGGGTCCTGGAGCGAGAAAATTCGTCAAATGGCGGTTTTCGCAACTTCCAGAGCATTCGGTGGAATGCAATGGAGCTTAATGTCGTGGTTTCAGGCGTCCAGCAACAGGCGTTGGCTGCGACAGCCGGAGACGCAGATGCCCATACCGCACGAATACGCCAGTTCGACCCCGGCCCGTGACGCGGCCTGGAGCAGGCTTTCCCCGGATTGCACCTGGACTTCACAGCCTCTGCGTTGCAGCACCAAGGCGCAACTGTTCGTGCAACCAACGCGAGCCGCCACGAGAGGTCAGCTCGCGCTTGCTGCCACTCTGCGCCCTGGCCAGCCTGCACTACGGCATCGTCAAAGATGTGCTGATCGCCGCCACTTATGAACGCGGCGAAAACCGCAACCGCAAATACCTGCTCGGCCCCGCCGTTGACCTCGACCTACCCGGCTTCGACCGCTTCTCCCTCAACACCTACTACCGCAAACCCGACGGCATCACCGGCAAAGCCTCCGGCCAATGGCAAATCAACCCCACCTGGGCCATGACCTTTCCCGTGGGCCGCTCCGACATCCTCTTCGACGGCTACCTGGAGTGGTACGTCAACGACGTCGGCAGCAAAGGCACCTCCAGCTACGTGGCCAAGAGCTTGCACTTCAACCCGCAGGTTAAATACGACGTGGGCAAAGCGCTGGGGCAAACGGCGAAGCGTTTTGATGCGGGGGTTGAGTGGGATTATTGGTCGGATAAGTATGGGATTGAGGACAGTCCGGGGTTTCCTACGGATCAGAATGCGGTGAGTGTGTTGGTGAAGGTGCATTTCTGAAGGGGGAGTGTGACGGATAAGGCGGTCAGCTGGGGCGCGGCCCATGGCGGTGTCGGTACCGCCCAAGGTCTTCAACCGCTGAAGGAGTTCCATAACAAGGGCGTGGGGATCAATGAGGGTGTAGAGCGCGCGACGATTCACTCGCCGCGCGCAAGGGTTACATCGGGGCAAAATCGAACGACCACAGGCCATTGGCGCGGCTCACGATCACATTCACCTCGGTGGCGGTGATGGGTGCAATGAACTGGGTCATGTCAGAGAAGTTCTGCACGATGTAGGTCTGCCCAACCATCGGCGGCGTGGCCACCATGAAGTAGAAGTTGGGCTCGTACTCGAAACTCACGGTCATGCTGGAGTCCACTTTCGGCATGGTCACCACCGGCCGGCCGTTGACGTACCAGTTGCTGTCGAACTGCAGGTACGGGTTGGTTTTGTTGATGACGCCGCACTGCTGCGGGGTGAGCTTTTCCATGGCTAGCGAGACCGCCGCCGGCTCCAGGTAGGGTGACAGGCCATTGGGACTGACAGCCTGCAGCAAGCTGCCAGGGTTGAGTGTGCGGCGACCGGAGATGATGGTGTTGCTGTCCTTTTCGCCCAGCGTGGTGACATCGGTTTCGATCACCGCCTCGTAGTCAAACGACTCCGTGGCGCCGGCCGAGCCGGTGAGGACCTGCCAGGCGTGAATCCGGAAATCCCGCTGCGGCTGTTGCGGCTTGAGAAACACCAACACAGTCTTGCCTTCCATATCGTCGACAGCGAAGTTCACATTAAAAGTGGTCATTGTCCTTCTCCTTGTTCCCTGTACAAGCCTGGGCAACATGCCTGGGCTTACCTCTCCAGACGTGCATCCGCGCTCCTTGTGAATGCCTTTTCCAACTTCTTTTACCCGCCGCATAAACAGCCTGGGCTGACGCAGCAAAGCGCTTCACAACTTTAGTCGCGGTTGCGTCCTGACGATGGGGCATCCCGTCCCGATTGTCAGAAAGGAGTCTCATCATGCACGCACTTACCGTCATCGCCACGGGTGTGGCGACTGCGCTACTGAGCTTGTCGGCCGTCGCACACGTCAACTGCGCGCCAGGCGCACCGGGGGTCATTCCGCTACCGGTACAGGTCGGCAACGTGACCAATAGCCGCAGCAACCCACAGATCAATCAACGGCACATCTTCTGTGGCGAAATAAACGGGGGAGGTAATGCGGTGGGTTTTCACTCGCGGCCCGCCAACCACGATCCGTTGTTAGGTCCTTTACCGACGGCACACATCGCGGCCCACACCATTGGCCCACGGACGTACATCGTTCCCCATGGGCTTAACCACCCAGGGGACTACCGCTATGTGAACCCCAACGTGCAAGTGTTCAATACAGTAGCCAATGCCTGGGTGGCCAAGGTCGGAGCTTCTACGTTTTTTCCTGATAGCTGCTCACAACGGCAGGTCGTGGAGTCGATCCGCTATGCCTACATGCACCTCAACACGCGCTTGACACCGCTGCCTGCACCGCCCGCACCGCCGGTTGGTGGCCAGATGTTCTTTGGCCCTTCAGCGCCACCTGTCAACGCCGCCGCGTATTGCGTCGATGAGCTGGGCTTTCCATTCACGGTAGGTGGCTACCTGAATAACATTGGTGGGTTGTGGTGGGTGAACTCTGTCTATCCCGTCGCAGCGTTCTGAGCACAAAAAACGCCTGCCCAAATTCCTGGGCAGGCGTTTTTTTGTGTTTTTTCAAGCGCCGCAGGACGGCCCCAGCAAATCGCGCAGTAGCTGGCGTGCCAGTTGCACCCGTTTGCGGGCGTTAGACTCGGTGATCAATAGCGTGCCGGCCATGCCCTCGTATTCCGCCCCATCAATACAGCGCAACTTCAGGGCTTGCGACAGCGACGTCGGCAGCCGCCCGATGGCCAGGTTCAGCGCTTGCAAGGCTTCCTGAAGGCAAGCGTTGCGCTCGGGGTCGTCATGCAGCGGCTGCCAGGTCACACTTTCGTAAAGGTCATGGTCCAGCCATTCGAGGTTGCATGTGATGGGCGTTTTGCGCAGGCGATCGATGCAATAGTTGTGTGCCACTCGCTTGAGCCAGGCGGGGACGTTATCCACCGCCGCCAACCGCTCGGGGTCCTTGCTCAACAGGTTGAACAAATGCAGGCGCAGCTCGCTGAATGCGTCCTCCGCATCTTGCGGGCGACGAAGCAAACGTCGACAGCGTTGGCGCAGCATTGCCTCGTGATGGATCAAAAAAAGCCATATTTCACCCTGCGCGCTGCCATGCCCGGCACCACACGGGTTTGCCTCCCTGTAACTCGCCATAATCATTCCCTGATCAACCGCGACGCCAGCTCCGGTGGGCTCTGCTCACAGAGCGTGCGGGTTACTGGCCGGAGCAAGCAGGACGCAGTAACGACAGTTTTTGTGAAACTGGGCTAGTGAAATAGGGAAGGGATGCGTAGGAAGAGGTCGATTAAAAACGGGCTATGGGCTGGGTGGTGCTTCTGGGAGTCGCGGGGTGTTTACTGCTTTTTGGACAGGAGCTTTAACGTCTATTCCTACCGCGCCCGGTGCTCTCACATTTGATTGAGTACACCAGCGGGCTCTGATTTTCAGGCAAAAAAAAGACCTTGGTATTCAAGGTCTTTTTTGTCTGGTGGTCTTCGATGAACTTGATCAGCTCAAAGCACGTGCTTGGAAATCAGCTTCGATATCTCAACAATCGAAGTCTTCCCGGTAAATTCAAATTTCACTTTCCCCACCGACGAAAAGTAAATCTCCAACTCCGAATCCAAATCGAACGTCCCGGATGTTTCCACGGAGTATGCGACGATGTTTTTGTAGGGCAGGGAGGTGAAGTCTTTTTTGCTGCCGGTGATGCCTTGCACGTTCACGGCGATGATTCGCTTGGTGGTGAAGACCACGCCGTCGCGCATGGCTTTGTAGGAATCGATGACTTGCTCGTCATCCAGCAGCAGGGACAATACGCGTTCGGCGTATTCGTTGTTTTGTTTGAGCTTGAAGAAACCTTTGTTGTTGAAGTCGATCATTTTTACGGTCCTTGTAGTTAGCCCGTGAGCGAGCGTTATCGATAGCGTCCATCGCGGGCAAGTCGAATCGTCGCACCGCCAGCTCCCACAGGTGTTTTGTGTACCGGGTGGAGGTCGGGGTTTACAGGATTGCTTTGAGGTAGTCCTTGAGTGCGTCTAGCGGGGTGTTCAGTTCCTCAAGCGTCGACGCTTGGCGCACATTCACTGCCAGTTGCTGCAGCTCACGGCCCATCACGGTATTCGCGCCGCCCAAAGATTCCAGCGCCAACGCTACACACTCACCGACCTTCTGCTGAATGGCATCCACATCACCATTGCGCACCAGCAAGCCAAATACTTCCCGCTCATAGCCGTCCATGACCAGGTCGTCCCGCAGAATCGGGCTTGCGCCTTCCGTCTCATGCACCAGTTTGAGAGCAAAAAGCGCAACAGCTTCCAGCGTCAGTTCCATGGTCAAGGTTCCTCTTCTATCGCGCTCGCCCGCTAATGATCACTTTTCTACAGGCGAAAAAAAAGACCTTGAATTTCAAGGTCTTTTTTAAGATGGTGCCCCGAGGGAGACTCGAACTCCCTCAAAAACATCATAAGACCCAGCAATGCCGCGAGTTTAAAGGCTTTCAGTGGCTTTGGGTAGAAATTTTGGGTAGAATTTTGGGTAGAAATGACTAGCGAAGGCTTTTGCTATGACCGATTTTTTAGTCCTGAAATCCGGCACCTACTACGTCCGTCTGGACGTTCCAGAAGACGCACGGGAAGCCTTTTCCGGGCGTAAGGTTTTGACTAAAAGCCTCAAAACTGGCAATCGTTCGGAAGCCCATATTTTCAAACTACGATGGTTGCAGCAGTGGAAAACCGAAATCGAAAAAGCCCGTAGGGGTGAAATCGGCAATTTCCGTGATGATGTTCTTCAAATAGTTGAAAAGCATCAAAGGGCCATAAACCAAGATAAAATTAAGGGGAAACCCGCAAACAATGAAACAAAAATGGGTTTTGAAGTAATCCAATATACACAAGATAAGAAGTTAAGCATCGACCTTGTTAATGAAGCAATTGATATTGCAGCAGGTCGTTCGGACTACTCACCAAAAACCCCATTTTTCAAAAGTCGCCTTGATGGTTTCTATAACTATGAATTAAATCAACGAAAAGTAGACTTGAATACAGTTGATAGACATATAAAGAGAATTAAAGCACTTGATGCCTTTTTGAAAGCTGAGGACTTATTGCTGGATTATGAGGCAGTTGCTTCATTCTTGATTTCAAAAAATCTGGAATCGAAGACAAAGAAACAATATTTGTTTTCGTTTAATGCCTTCTATAATTTCTTGATTAAAAAAGAACCACCATTCAAAGAACGTTATCCAATCAATCCTTTCAAAAGTCATGAATTGAGCCAAGTTAGACGTGGAACACTCAAAAAAGATGAAAGACGTGCTTTTACGGCGGAAGAGGTTGAAACCTTGCATAGTAAAGCAGTTGAAAAAGGAAAGCGTCAATTAGCCGATTTGATTAAGATAGCGGCCTATACGGGAGCACGCATTGAAGAAATATGCCGTTTAAAAACATCGTCAGTTGTTAAAGAGGATGGTGTGGATTGTTTTCATATTACAGAAGGTAAAACACAAGCATCCGTTCGTTTTGTGCCAATTCATCCGGTTCTCATGGAAACGGTCAAACGGCTTGTTAGTTCATCGGACGATGGGTATTTGTTGAAGACAAGCAAAGGTGGGAAGTATGAAACCAAATCGAAAGGTTTAGGTAATCAATTTTCAATCTTCAAGACAGATTTAGGTTTTGATAAAAAATGTGTTTTCCATAGCATTCGCAAAACTGTAATCACTACATTAGAGCGTGCTGATGTTAAGAACCTTGTCATCATTTCGTTGGTTGGCCACAAAGCTGATGGACTGCTAAGAATGACTTTCGATAGATATTCGGAAGGCCCAACCCCAGCATCTAAAATGGATGCTGTTAAACACCTACAATATAAATTCTCAGTATAATTTTTTATTGTTGTCATCATTCATGAGGCTACCTAATTAGGTGGCCTTTTTAATGCCTGCTATACGTTGCTATACGTTGCTATACACTTTCATTCTTTGTTATCTGGCTTATTGAAAGCTATACAACTTGAAAACATTTTAATATATGTTAACTTGATATTAGTAGTTCGAAAACATTACAGGCGAGCAATGTAAATGTATAGCAAGTTCACTTCGTTCACTTACTAACATTTACGCTCGATTTTTCGCACTACGTTTGAAAAATGTATAGCAATCAATATGGAGGATTGTATGAGTGATAAAGAAAGAAAAAGTAATCAGTTAAATTTTAGACTTCCAAAAGATGATATTCAGCTACTCGAAACACAAAGAGCAGCATTAAAGATGACACAGGTAAAATTTATTTCCCATATTATAAATAATGGAATAAATGAAGTCATAGAAGTATGTAGTCCAAAGTTAAGAGAGGATATAGTCACCATTGAAAAAATATTCAGTCAGATTGGCAATAACCTTAATCAAATAGCAGCAGCGTTGAATTCAGGGAAGCAACCAAACCAAGACATTTTAGATGTTCTGAGCAAATTAGATAAGAACATGGGCGTATTGACAAATAGACTTGAAAGTTTGAAAAAGGAGAAAATAACAATCAAAGGCGATATATGATAAGGAAAAGATTGAGCACCCAGAAAAGCAGGTCAGGAGTATATAAGGCTTCTAAATACTTTCACAAAGATGAGGGATGTGTATTGTTCGAAAGCAACATCTACACACCTATGAACTCATCCAAAAGACAAATTGCGAATGCTATTGCAACATCCATCGAAAATGATGTTGCTGTTAGAACAAAGGGCAGAAAGCAATCAGTTAGAAGTCAGCACGATATGGTCAGCTTTCATACCAATGATAACGTTACCCCTGAACAAGCGAAGCAGATAGTAAAAGAACTCTATGAACAAACGCACAACCTTTCAAATAGAAAGTATGCGTTGGGTGTTCACATTGATACAGATGAGGTTCATGTTCATATTGTGTGGGCTTTAAAAGATTTTAATGGCAAGTGTTACAACGTCAGCAATGACTACCGTGTTATTGAAAGAGAATGTGAAAAGCTTGAACAAAAATACAATCTAATAGTTCCCGAAAATCGAATTTCAAGAGACATGGATGAACTCGACAAAATAAAAGAGCTAACACTGCAAGATAAGAAAGACATTATCAACAAGAAATACAAAGACAAGCATCCATCAACAAAAGAAAGAATGCTTGACGTTCGTGGCGTTATTTCTAACAAGAAACAAATGAAAGACGCTTTGAGTGATTTCCTTAACAATGCTTCCAGCCCATCCGACTTCATCAACCAGATAACCGAGAATGGTTTCAATGTCATTCACAATGGCAAATCATCTTTCTCCATTCAACATGAAGACCAGATATTCAAAGCATCCGAGCTTGGCCTATCTTACAAAACACTTAAAGCGAAACTAGGTGATGACACTGGCTTTGAGCAGACTTTAAAAAATAAGCACAACGTAAAGGAATACGAAAATTGTTCAATCGCTTCAACCGAAGCAGAACCCGACTACATGAAAAAGATTAAACCAAACTCAGTGCTTGCTACTAAGTTCAAGTTTATTCAGCATAGTGACAAGGTTGAATATTTCTATAATTCAGCCAGTAGCAAGAAATCATTCGAGTATTACAAAGACCCATCAAAAGTTTCATTCCATGATTTATCAAGACAGTCAGCAAAGGCTGGCATTCAAAGACTTGTTGCCGACGCCAAACCACCACAATCATTTACAGTGAATGGCCCTGATTACTTCAAGAAGAATGTATGGCTCGAATTTCAGCTAATGGGATTGGAAGCCAAAGGCTTCAAGCTTGAAGGCTACAAACCTACCCCAGCAGATTTAGACGAATTGAAGAAAATTCAGGAGCAATATGCTTCGATGAATAAGAAGGCCGATCCTAAACCGCAACCAGCACCAGAAGCCCCTACGGTGGCCGTAGAAGCACCTAAACCAGTTGAGCCTGTCATGCCTATACCTCTTCAAAAAGCTCCTGAGAAGCCACCAGAGCCTACAAAGCAGGTTGAACAAGAACAGGTAGCACCTACCAACGATGACTTGATTGATGACTTGATGAAAGAGTTTGAGCCATCCAACCCTACACCTGTCGCAGAAGCTCCTACAAAGGCCTTAGAGACACCTACACCAGTAGAGCCTGCCGTAGATGACATTTACGCACCGATGACACCGGAGCCGATTCCAGAGCCTGAAAACCATAAGATTGATGGCGACTATTCAACATATTCGAATGATGAAATTGTTGAAGAATTTGAATGGTTGCAACCGAGACTAACGAAAAGTTTATTTCCGGGCAACAGCACACGAGACATCGCGGGGCATAGAGAAATGGACAACATTCCAGACAATCGTAATGGCATAAAAACTGGAGAGGTTAAGCGTCAATATGAATTAAGACAGAAATTATATAATCTATTTGATGAAATTAAAGAAAGAGACCCGTCAGCCGCAAAACAGCTTGAACAAGCTTTTAAAGCACAGATGGCAAACAAAAGAGCGGTTACGTTTGACTTAAAACCACAGTTAACAAAATAGCCCTATCAGGGCTTTTTATTTGTCTTGGATTTGAAAGTTTCTAATTCCAACTTGTAGCGTTACATCTTTGTTGAACCCGTTAACTTTGCTTACATTTAAGTATTCTTTCATACAATCATTTATAAAGCGTGACAACGGAAATTTGTGAGTATTGGCAATTTCTCTAAATTGATTATGTGTTTCAGCGTCGAGTGTGATGGTGCAAACTTTAAGATTTGCTTTTGCTTTTGGTTTTTTCATTAGTGTCCCTTTCTTATTTATATATATTTATTAGAGCACAAATAAAAGCAAAGTCAAATAAATACATATTTTTCTTGACAAAATTCAGGCACAAAAAAACCAGCATTAGCTGGCTTTGTTATAAGTCCCTTATACATTCGTCTTGATATTCGTAAGGAACTCTACTTTGGTCTACCAGCACCTTGAATGTGTAATCTAATGGGTCAAAAATCAAATGACAAACACTTTTGTCATGTGCATTCTTAACATCTTTATATAAACCATAAAGACCTAGTTTTTTTGTATATTTTAAGATTTCTTTTCTTTTGCTAGTTACCCTTATTAGTTGCATGCTCATAATCTCCTGTTCTTGATAACAATATAACATGCGATTATAAATAATCAATAGATAAGTATTTATTTATTGCAACTCGGCAGCATCAAGCAATGCAGTATCAACAATTTTGTAATTTGCTTTTATATCAATCATTTCTTTTGTGCTCAAATCAATTATGTATTTACCTATTAGTCTTTTTCCGAAAACATCACCGAGCAGGTCATTCTTAAATACTTGTATTTTGCTGTATAGCCTCATTATTTTTAGGTTTCCATTTACAAATATAGAGAACCCAATGAAATCGTTCTTGTCCACAAATGCGAACGCCTTATCAATAACGTCATTCTTGCCTTTCAAGAATGATTTTCTTTTCAGCTCTCTCCACAATGAAAGCGTATTCTTAACGCCGAACATTGCATATCTACGCACAGACCACAGTGCTTGAACTGCTCTAACTTTTTTGTGATTTGAGATTTCCAACTTATCTACATTTAGGACGCCGCCTTTTAACTCGAATTCCAAATTGAATGACTTAGTTAGATACTTCATCACGTATGATGTTGCCTTGCTTTTCTTTGCGTCAATTTCTTCAATTCTTACGGCGTTTTCCGAGTGTCTAAAATGCTTGTTAATCAAGATTACTAATTCGTCATAATGTTTCTTATTAACATACATTAAAGCGTGCTTATGAAAGCACTGGTCTTTGTGAGGTTCGACTGCCCAGAAACCATTCATCTCAATCTTATGTCTATGGATGTCTTTTCTAAAAGCATTCCATAAGCCTTTCAAGTAATCATTGCTATCCTTTGGGGTTGAACCGTCCCAAGAACTAACGCCTTTCGACGGCTTTGGATGAAATCTTGCCGGAGCGGTAAAAGTTATGAAAAGAGGCTTATAGTCAAGTTGTTTGGCATAGGCGTCCAACGATGAGACTTGGATAAATATCTCAGCAAATCTTTGCTTTTCAGTGCTTGCTACTTTCCATAGTGGGATTTTCTTGTTGTTTTCATTAACAAGAGATTTCTTCATTATGTAATCAAGCTGGCTGGCTTCGTCAGCTTCTCTATTGCGAACAACTTCATCACTACAAATCTCAAATGCTCGACCGGAACCAATCAAACCTGAGTGCAGCTTTAAAAGTTCGCTTCTTTGTTTTTGTATTCTTTTTATTTGTGATTTAAGTCTTTTCTCATCAGCAATGTTGATGAGCTTGTCTTTTATAGTTGACCCTTTAATGTCCTTTATTTTGATACCATAACCGATATCCCAATCATTCTTTATGCGTGAAAAAATACTCTCGCCGGATTCATCGTTTTTAAGATTTCTTTGCTTTATTATTAGTTGTTCTTGAATTCTCCCGAAAACAAACTCGATATTTTTGACAATATCGTTCAAGTCGCCAGCAAGAGCATATTTATGCTGTATCTTCCAGCATCTATATTCACTGCAAGTGGTAACCCAATTGAAGTTATCCTTAATATTCATTATTTCTTTGGCCAAGCTTGCACGCTTTCTTTTTGATGAGTTATTTAACTTATTTTCAAGATATTCCTTTGCAGCCATCTTTTTTTCGATAGCTTGCTCAAAAACATACTGTCTTTCACATTCTGCAAAGAAAAATTCGGGAGTAAGATTTTTAAGGATTATGCGTTGTGGAATAAATATCATGCAAATTATTATTGTTTGTTACTAATACAAATACCATGCCGTGCATGATTGTCAAATAAATAAATATTTTTACTTTCTACCCTGAAAAAACTGAATTTTTTAAAAATCAAAAGCGTCCAAAAAAACCTATAAAATCAACTTGCGACACTTATTTAAGAGTTATCCAAGAAGAGCAAAAGCAAAAGCCCGCCCTAACAGGCGAAAAGCATCTGGGTATTGCGAACAAAGTTCGCATATCAAAATCAAAAGCGTAGAACTCAAATTTTTATATTCAATAAATTTTGAGTAGCAAAACTTTCAAAAATCAAAACCTTTGAAATTGCCGTTTTTAGACGATTTACCATCTTGTGCGTATGGTAATACCGGGAATTAAAACACGCCGTTTTTAGCTTGTTTCTGTTGACGCACTAGAAAAGTGCATTGAGTTTTTTCTACGTTTTTTGTCGGTTTTTTGAGTTTCAATTTTCTTGGATAGTCGTTTTTTGGCTTAAAATCAATGAAAAACGTTGTCAATAGAAAACCGAAAATATATTTAAGGTGGGACCTTAATTATCAAATAGAGGTCAACCATATTCTTTAAATTTCACAGAATATGAAATGACCATCCACCGCGTTCATCTGGTAATTTTTCAAGCTTGAACAACTTCAACCGCTAAAAACGACCTAGCAGGCCAATATGTTGTATTCAGTCTTTGGTAGGCAGAACATAACTTGATAGCCCTGTATTCACGTAATTCCAGATTTTTTTTGATATTAAGCCGCGATCTAAAAAATACTCAGCAGCAAATAGAACTCTTGGAGCTAATTGTTTTGCATCTTGTATATGGCCATTGGCTGCCAAGTTAACACAATATCTGGTCACAACTTTTAATGCGACCTCTTCATCATTTATCTCATCACGAACAGCTTCATCAACTATGCTTTTATAATCGGATAGCGAAATAAAATTTGGATTCAACTCGTTATCAACTTTATAGTCTTGCCATAATATCTGTTTGACTATTTCGTAATGCTTCTGTCTATTTTTATAGTGCCCAAACATATTAGTTACCTACACCGATGAACCCAGCGAAATAACACAAACACTAACCCATGGCGTGTCATTTTGCCATCATGCTTTTTGTCGCTTTTTATGTAGAGGTTTTTGCAGAGCTTAGTGGCAATCTAAATAGTAAATGGTCTGATAATCATTCTTAGGCTAATCCTCACCTGAGTATGAGACACATTCGATCCATGGTTGACCCTTTCCCGCACTGCTGCAGAGCCGCAGCACGTCAAACGGTCTGGATAAGAAGGATAGCTTCAATACACCGTTTCAGGTGTGCAGAGCGAAGCCGAAGCGGACGCCACCGGGAGGCGGTTTTTCCCAAGAAAAGGGTATGAGAAGGGTAGATTTTTTGGATAGAAAAAGGGGTAGAAATTTCTTTCTACCCCTTTTCTAAGTCCTTGATTTACAAGGAAAATTATGGTGCCCCGAGGGAGACTCGAACTCCCACTTCTTGCGAAAACGGATTTTGAATCCGCCGCGTCTACCAATTCCGCCATCAGGGCTCAATGGCGGCGAAGTATAGAGATGAGATTACCGTTGGTCAATCACGTTTCATGGTCTATTTTCACTATTTCCGCTAGACTTCCCGGCCCTGCTAGACGAACCCCATCATGCGCGTTGCTGACTTTACTTTTGAGCTCCCTGATTCGCTGATCGCTCGCCACCCTTTGGCCGAGCGTCGCGCCAGTCGACTGTTGACCCTGGACGGGGTCAGCGGTGCCCTTGCACACCGTCAATTCACTGATTTGCTTGAGCATTTGCGCCCGGGCGATTTGATGGTGTTTAACAATACCCGGGTGATTCCGGCGCGGCTGTTTGGCCAGAAGGCGTCCGGCGGCAAGCTGGAGATTCTGGTGGAGCGGGTGCTGGACAGTCATCGCGTTCTGGCCCATGTGCGCTCCAGCAAGTCGCCGAAACCGGGGTCGAAGATTCTCATCGACGGCGGTGGCGAAGCTGAAATGCTGGCCCGTCATGATGCATTGTTCGAGCTGAGGTTTGCCGAGGAAGTGCTGCCGCTGCTGGAGCGGGTCGGGCATATGCCGTTGCCTCCTTATATAGATCGCCCGGACGAAGAGTCGGACCGTGAGCGTTATCAGACGGTGTATTCCGAGCGCCTGGGCGCGGTGGCGGCGCCGACGGCGGGGCTGCATTTTGATCAGCCGTTGTTGGACTCGATTGCCGCCAAGGGCATCGAGTCTGCATTTGTGACCCTGCACGTGGGGGCCGGGACGTTTCAGCCGGTGCGTGTGGATAACATCGAAGACCACCATATGCACAGCGAATGGCTGGAAGTCAGCCAGGACGTCGTGGATGCAGTCAATGCGTGCAAGGCTCGCGGTGGTCGTGTGGTGGCGGTCGGCACCACCAGTGTGCGTTCCCTGGAAAGTGCCGCCCGTGATGGCGTGCTTAAGCCCTTCAGTGGCGACACCGATATCTTTATCTTCCCAGGCCGGCCGTTTCATGTGGTCGATGCCCTGGTGACCAATTTTCATTTGCCGGAATCCACGCTGTTGATGCTGGTGTCGGCGTTCGCTGGTTATCCCGAAGCCATGGCCGCCTATAAAGCGGCCATCGAGCATGGATACCGTTTTTTCAGCTACGGTGATGCGATGTTTATCACCCGCAATCCGGCGCCGACTGCCCCTAAAGAATCGGGCCCAGAGGAACAAGCATGAGTCGTATGTCGTTTGAATTGTTGGCCACTGACGGCAAGGCCCGTCGCGGTCGCCTGACTTTCCCGCGTGGCACCGTCGAGACCCCAGCATTTATGCCGGTCGGCACCTACGGCACCGTAAAAGGCATGTTGCCGCGGGATATCGTCGCCACCGGCGCCGAGATGATCCTCGGCAACACCTTCCACCTGTGGCTGCGCCCGGGCACGGAAGTGATCAAGAAGCACGGCGACCTGCATGACTTCATGCAGTGGAAAGGCCCGATTCTTACCGACTCCGGCGGTTTCCAGGTGTTCAGCCTGGGCGCCATGCGCAAGATCAAGGAGGAGGGCGTGACCTTCGCCTCGCCGGTGGACGGCGCCAAGGTGTTCATGGGGCCGGAAGAGTCGATGCAGGTCCAGCGCGACCTGGGTTCCGACGTTGTGATGATTTTCGACGAATGCACGCCGTACCCGGCCGATGAAGAAGTGGCACGGGTGTCGATGGAGCTGTCGTTGCGCTGGGCCCAGCGTTCGAAGAATGCCCATGGCGATAACACCGCCGCGCTGTTCGGTATCGTCCAGGGCGGCATGCACCAGGGTTTGCGCGAGCGCTCCCTGGAAGGCCTCGACAAGATCGGCTTTGACGGCCTGGCTATCGGCGGTCTGTCGGTGGGCGAGCCCAAGCACGAGATGATCAAGGTGTTGGATTACCTGCCGGGTCTGATGCCAGCTGACAAACCTCGTTACCTTATGGGCGTTGGCAAACCGGAAGATCTCGTAGAGGGTGTGCGCCGCGGTGTGGACATGTTCGATTGCGTGATGCCAACCCGTAATGCCCGCAATGGGCATCTGTTCATTGATACAGGCGTGCTGAAGATCCGTAACGCGTTCCATCGCCATGATGATTCGCCGCTGGATCCCACCTGTGATTGCTACACCTGCCAGAACTTCTCCCGTGCTTATCTGCACCATCTGGACAAATGCGGGGAAATGCTGGGTAGCATGTTGAATACCATCCACAATTTGCGTCACTACCAAGTCCTGATGGCTGGTTTGCGCGAGGCTATTCAACAGGGTACATTGGCCGCCTTTGTCGATGCCTTCTATGCCAAGCGCGGGCTGCCTGTGCCGCCCTTGGACTGATTTTCCCGACCCTAAGATTCACTATTTGCAACTGGAGTGCTAAATGAGCTTTTTTATCTCTAATGCCATGGCTGATGCCGCTGCACCGGCCGCTGCCGGCCCTTTGGGTGGTGGTTTTGAGTGGATTTTCCTGGTCGGCTTCCTGGTCATCTTCTACCTGATGATCTGGCGTCCACAGGCCAAGCGCGCCAAAGAGCAGAAGAACCTGCTGGGCAGCTTGCAGAAAGGTGACGAAGTTGTGACCACTGGCGGCATCGCTGGCAAGATCATCAAGGTCTCCGACGCTTTTGTGGTCCTGGAAGTCTCCGACACCGTTGAAATGAAGTTCCAGAAAGGCGCCATCGCCGCCACGCTGCCAAAAGGCACGCTCAAAGCGATCTAAGTTCCTACCTTTACCAATCGACGGGGCGCGCAAGGCGCCCCGCGTTATAAGCGGGCGGCGTGATGCTGAACAAATACCCTCTGTGGAAATACGTACTGATCCTGGCGGTGCTGGCGATCGGTTTTATTTATTCCGCTCCCAATCTTTATCCTGATGATCCGGCGATCCAGATTACTGGCGCCAGCACTGCGTTGCAGGTCACTCAGGCTGATCTGGACCGCACGAGCAAAGCGCTCACTGCTGCGGGTATCCAGGTTAAAGCAGCCACTTTGGCGGCTGACGCGAAGGGCGGCTTGTTGCGCCTGACCAAGCAAGAAGACCAATTGCCGGCTAAAGACGTTGTGCGCAAGGTCATGGGTGATGACTACGTTGTCGCGCTGAACCTGGCACAGACCACACCAGCCTGGTTGCGCAGCATTGGCGCGCACCCGATGAAGCTGGGTCTGGACTTGTCCGGTGGTGTGCACTTCCTGCTGGAAGTGGACATGGACAAAGCTCTCGATGCTCGCCTGAAAGTCTACGAGGGCGACGTGAAGAGCCTGCTGCGCAAAGAGCGCCTGCGTTATCGCAGCCTGCCGCAGCTCAACGGTGCTATCCAGCTGGGTTTTGCTGACGAAGCTGCCCGCGAACAGGCCCGTGCCCTGATCCGCAAGAGCTTTACCGATTTCGATATCGTACCTGCCGACCTCAATGGTCAAGCGGTGCTGCGTCTGGCGATGACCCCGGCCAAGCTGGCGGAAATCCGCGAATACTCCATCAAGCAGAACTTGACCACGGTACGTAACCGCGTCAACGAACTGGGTGTGGCCGAGCCACTGGTTCAGCGCCAGGGTGCCAACCGCATCGTGGTTGAGCTGCCAGGTGTGCAGGACACCGCTGAAGCCAAGCGGATCCTCGGCAAGACAGCCAACCTTGAGTTCCGCCTGGCCGCCGAGCCGGGTGCTTCCAAAGCCACTTCCGAAACCTTCGAGTTTCGTGAAGGTAACCGCCCACCGGCGCAGATCGAGCGTAGCCTGATCATCACCGGTGACCAGGTTACCGACGCCAAGGCTGGTTTCGGTGAGCAAGGCACGCCTGAAGTGAACATCCGTCTGGATGGTCACGGTGGCGAACTGATGAGCCGCGCAACCCGCAGCAACGTCGGGCGCAGCATGGCGGTTATCTTCATCGAACAGCGTCCAGTCACCACCTACACCAAGCAAATGGTCAACGGTGTCGAGAAAGACGTGGCGGTGCAGACCTTCAAGGAAGAGAAGAAGATCATCAGCCTGGCGACCATTCAGTCGCCGCTGGGTGCTCAATTTCGTATCACCGGCCTGAACGGCCAGGGTGAATCGTCCGAGCTGGCGCTGCTGCTGCGTGCCGGTGGCCTGGCGGCGCCGATGTACTTTGTTGAAGAGCGCACCATTGGCCCGAGCCTGGGTGCCGACAACATCATTAAAGGTATCGACGCTTCCTTGTGGGGCATGCTGTTCGTGTCGCTGTTCATCATTGCTATCTACCGCTTCTTCGGCGTAATCGCCACGGTCGCGCTGAGTGTGAACATGGTGCTGCTGCTGGCCCTGATGTCGCTGCTGGGGGCTACGCTGACCCTGCCAGGCATCGCCGGTATCGTATTGACCATGGGTATGGCGGTGGATGCCAACGTGCTGATCTTCTCGCGGATTCGTGAAGAGATCGCCGCTGGCATGACGGTGCAAAGGGCAATCAACGAAGGCTTCGGCCGGGCATTTACCGCGATTCTCGACGCCAACCTGACAACATTGTTGGTCGGCGGGATTCTCTTTGCCATGGGCACAGGCCCGGTCAAAGGCTTTGCGGTGACCATGTCCCTCGGGATCTTTACCTCGATGTTCACGGCCATCATGGTGACCCGCGCAATGGTCAACCTGATCTTTGGCGGGCGTGACTTCAAGAAGTTGTGGATTTAAGGGGCTGCCATGTTACGTACAATCAACTTCATGGGCGTTCGCAATATTGCGTTCGGCGTCACTGTGCTCCTTACCGTTCTGGCGTTGTTCAGCTGGTTCCATAAGGGCCTGAACTACGGTCTGGACTTCACTGGCGGTACGCTCATCGAGCTGACCTACGAGAAGCCGGCCGATGTCGCCAAGGTGCGGACTCAGTTGGTCGAGTCTGGCTATCACGACGCCATCGTGCAGAGTTTTGGTGCAACTACCGACCTGCTGGTGCGGATGCCGGGCGAAGATCCACAATTGGGTCACCAGGTAGCTGAAGCCTTGCTCAAGGTGGGCGGCGACAACCCGGCCACGGTCAAGCGCGTCGAGTTTGTAGGTCCGCAAGTGGGTGAAGAGCTGCGCGACCAGGGCGGCCTCGGCATGCTGATGGCGCTGGGCGGCATCCTCATCTACCTGGCCTTCCGCTTTCAGTGGAAGTTCGCGGTCGGTGCCATCGTCTCGCTGATCCACGACGTAGTCGTGACCGTGGGCATTCTGGCGTACTTCCAGATCACCTTCGACCTGACGGTATTGGCGGCGGTGCTGGCGATTATTGGTTACTCCCTCAACGATACCATCGTGGTGTTCGACCGGGTTCGCGAGAACTTCCGGGTGCTGCGCAGGGCGACGTTGATCGACAATATCAATATCTCCACCACCCAGACCCTGTTGCGCACGATGGCGACTTCGATCTCCACCTTGCTGGCAATTACCGCGTTGATGGTGTTTGGTGGCGACAACCTGTGGGGCTTCTCTCTGGCGCTGTTTATCGGCGTTCTGGCGGGTACCTACTCGTCGATCTACATCGCTAACGTGGTGCTGATCTGGCTGAACCTCAGCAGCGAAGACTTGATCCCTCCCGTTAGCACTGACAAGGAGGTCGACGACCGTCCTTGATGGGCGATTGTTGATCCGCTGTTACAAAGAAGGCGCGAGTATTGAACTCGTGCCTTTTTTTTTGCTCCAAGGCTGGGTATAGCGCGGACGTTTCAGTCCGTTTGTGATGGTCAGGAGGTTCAAGTGAACAAGTCGTTACTGGTTGGTGCGGTATTGGGTGCTGTCGGTGTGACTGCCGGGGGTGCTGTTGCCACCTACAGCCTGGTAAAAAGCGGCCCTGAGTATGCGCAAGTGCTGGCAGTGCAGCCGGTGAAAACCCAGATCAAAACCCCTCGTGAGGTCTGCAAGGATGTCGCTGTGACCCGGCAGAAGCCGGTGCAGGATCAGCATCAGATCATCGGCAGTGTCGTAGGTGCCGTGGCCGGTGGCTTGCTGGGTAACCAGATCGGTGGCGGCAATGGCAAGAAGATCGCTACTGTAGCTGGTGCGGTCGGTGGCGGTTATGCCGGTAACAAGGTTCAGGAAGGCATGCAGAACCGCGATACCTACACAACCACCCAGACCCGTTGCAACACTGTGAATGACATCAGTGACAAGGTCGTGGGTTATGACGTGCGGTATCTGCTGGATGGCAAGGAAGGCTCCGTGCGCATGGAGCGTGATCCAGGCGGCCAGATCCCGGTCGACAAGGAAGGGCATCTGGTTATCGGCCAGAACCAGCAGTAAACCTTATTCAGGGCGGGACACAGGTATAAAAAAAGCACCCCTAGGGGTGCTTTTTTGTGCTTGCTCGCTTAACGCTTTAGCGAAGCCGGCAGGTGCGGCTGGATCGCCGTCAGTACTGCCTTGAAGCATTTGGTGTTGCCAGCTACCACGTGACCCTTCTCCAGGAAGTCGTGACCGCCGGTGAAGTCGCTCACCAGGCCGCCTGCTTCTTGAATCAGCAGCGCGCCTGCAGCCATGTCCCACTCGGACAGGCCCGACTCCCAGAACGCATCAAAGCGACCAGCGGCCACATAAGCCAGGTCCAGGCTCGCCGAGCCAGCGCGACGGATGCCAGCGGTCTGGCCCACCAGGGCGCGGAACATGCCCAGGTAGTTTTCCAGGTTGTCCATCTGGTCATCACGGAACGGGAAGCCGGTACCCAGCAGGGCGCCGTCCAGGCTGGTACGACCGCTGACGCGCAGGCGACGACCGTTCAGTTGGGCGCCACGGCCACGGCTGGCGGTGAATTCTTCCTGGCGAACCGGGTCCAGAACAACGGCGTGTTCCAGGCGGCCACGGTATTTGCAGGCAATGCTCACGGCAAAGTGCGGGATACCGCGCAGGAAGTTGGTGGTGCCGTCCAGTGGGTCGATGATCCACAGGTACTCTTCGCCTTCGCCGCTACCTTTGTGCAGGCCGGTTTCTTCACCGAGGATGCCGTGGGTAGGGTAGGCCTTGCGCAGAGCGTCGATGATTTTCTGCTCGGCGGCGCGATCGATCTCGGATACGTAATCCTTGGCGTCTTTTTCGTCGACCTTGATGGTATCCAGGCGCTCGATGGAGCGGAAAATCAATTCACTGGCGCTGCGGGCGGCGCGCAGCGCGATATTCAGCATGGGCTGCATGGATGTGTCACCTAAGGTTGTTAAAGAAAGCCGGGCATTCTAGCAGAAACTTTCTTCAGGTGGACGACGACGTTAGCTTTCATGGCATAACCTTAGGCTGTTCTGTAAGATTTGCCCCCCTTTCCCGTGTCCGAGAGCGCCTCCCTTGCTGCAAAACATTCGTGTCGTCCTCGTCAATACCAGTCATCCCGGCAATATCGGCGGGGTGGCGCGAGCCATGAAGAACATGGGGCTAACGCGCCTGGTGCTGGTCGAACCGCGCCTGTTTCCGCACCACGAGGCCGATGCCCGTGCCTCCGGCGCCAATGATATCCTCGCAAGTGCCCAAGTGGTCGCCACGCTGGAAGACGCCCTGGTGGGCTGTAATCTGGTGCTCGGCACCAGTGCTCGCGACCGCCGCATCCCTTGGCCACTGCTCGATCCTCGCGAATGCGGCACAAAAGTCGTCGAGGAAGCCGCTGGCGGCGCCGAAATCGCCTTGGTATTCGGTCGTGAAGATTCCGGCCTGACCAATGACGAGCTGCAGCGATGTCATTATCACGTGCATATCCCATCAGACCCCGAATTCAGCTCGCTGAATCTTGGGGCAGCGGTGCAGGTGTTGAGTTATGAAGTGCGCATGTCATGGCTGGCGGTTCAAGGTCAGCCGAGTAAAGTGGAGAAGGACGAGGTAGCGTCGACCAAAAGTGGCGAGTTGGCCACCATGGACGAGCTGGAGCGATTCTATGAGCACCTGGAGCAAACCCTGGTAGCCATCGAATTCCTCGATCCGGAAAAACCACGGCACTTGATGGCTCGTCTGCGCCGGTTGTACGGACGCAGCTCGGTCAGCCGGGCAGAAATGAATATATTGCGTGGCATCCTCACGGAAACCCAGAAAGCGGCCCGTGGCGAGCTTCTTAAGCGGAAGGATTAAAAATGTTCGAGCGTTTGCGAGAAGATATCCAGAGTGTTTTTCATCGTGATCCGGCGGCGCGCAACGCCTTTGAAGTGCTGACCTGCTATCCGGGCATGCACGCGATCTGGATTCACCGATTGTCCGGTGCCCTGTGGAATATGGGTTGGAAGTGGCTGGCGCGGGTGGTCTCCAACTTTGGCCGCTGGTTGACCGGCATCGAGATTCACCCAGGCGCGAAGGTCGGTCGTCGGTTCTTTATCGATCACGGCATGGGTATTGTGATTGGCGAGACCGCCGAGATTGGTGATGACGTGACGCTGTACCAGGGTGTGACCCTCGGCGGTACCACCTGGAACAAGGGTAAGCGCCACCCGACGCTGGAAGATGGTGTTGTAGTAGGGGCGGGCGCCAAGGTGCTCGGGCCGTTTACTGTCGGCGCCGGCGCCAAGATTGGCTCCAATGCCGTGGTCACCAAGGCTGTGCCGCCTGGTGCAACTGTCGTCGGTATTCCGGGCCGGATCATCGTCAAGGCTGAGGCGAGTGGCGAGCAGGAAGCCAAGCGCAAGGCTATGGCGCAAAAGATTGGTTTCGATGCCTATGGCGTTAGCGAAGACATGCCCGACCCAGTGGCCCGAGCCATCGGCCAATTGCTTGATCACCTGCAAGCGGTGGACGGCAAGCTGGACGGCATGTGTGGCGCGTTGAAGGAGCTGGGCAGCAGCTACTGCGCCAAGGACCTGCCGGAACTGCGCGAAGAAGACTTCGCCGAGATCAAGGACGAAGGCGCCAGCAAGGCGGGCTAGTCCCCCCCCCATCTGTAGGAGCGAGCTTGCTCGCGAAAAGCCTGGGAGCGGCGCGGGCATCCAGACACCCCGCGTAATCGCTCGTGTCCATCGCGAGCAAGCTCGCTCCTACATTTGATCGGCGTGGCTTCAGCTCCGCTGTTCGATGCCATCGCGCCCTGATATTATTCGCGCGCCCGTTTTGCGGGTATTCCCGACTAAGGTACTAGGTCTTATAGTTGACTTAAATACTCGGGAATTGCATACTTGCTCCCATTCTGAAGCACCTTGGTACTTGTCCATGAGACTGACTACAAAAGGCCGATACGCAGTGACCGCCATGCTTGACTTGGCCTTGCACGCGCAAAATGGGCCGGTGTCCCTGGCCGATATCTCTGAGCGCCAAGGCATTTCCCTGTCCTATCTCGAACAGTTGTTCGCCAAATTGCGCCGCAGCAATCTGGTTTCCAGTGTTCGTGGGCCAGGTGGTGGTTATCAGTTGTCCCGTGACATGCAGGGCATCCAGGTGGCCCAGGTGATCGATGCGGTCAACGAGTCCGTTGATGCTACCAAATGCCAGGGGCTGGGTGATTGCCATGCCGGCGACACCTGCCTGACGCACCACTTGTGGTGCGATCTGAGCCTGCAGATCCATGAATTTTTGAGTGGTATCAGCTTGGCTGATCTTGTGACTCGCCGTGAGGTGCAAGAAGTAGCCCAGCGTCAGGACCAGCGCCGCTGTAACACCAGGGCGCCGCGTCTGGACAAGATTGAAGCGTCCGCCGTCGAGTGACAGCCGAAGAGCTAACGGCACGCCAGCCAGCCTGATTTAGGAGAAAGTCCATGAAATTGCCGATTTACCTTGATTACTCAGCGACCACCCCGGTTGATCCGCGTGTCGCGCAAAAGATGAGTGAGTGCCTGCTGGTTGACGGAAACTTCGGCAACCCGGCGTCCCGTTCCCACGTTTTCGGCTGGAAAGCCGAAGAATCAGTGGAAAACGCTCGTCGCCAGGTCGCTGACTTGGTCAATGCCGACCCGCGTGAAATCGTCTGGACCTCCGGTGCCACCGAGTCCGACAACCTGGCGATCAAGGGTGCGGCGCATTTCTACGCCACCAAGGGCAAGCACCTGATCACCACCAAGATTGAGCACAAGGCTGTCCTCGACACCATGCGCCAACTGGAGCGTGAAGGTTTTGAAGTTACCTACATCGAGCCTACTACTGAAGGCCTGGTGACTCCTGCGATGATCGAAGCTGCGATGCGTGAAGACACCATCCTGGTTTCCATCATCCACGTGAACAACGAAATCGGCACCATCAACGACATCGCCGCCATCGGTGAGCTGACCCGCTCCAAGGGCGTGTTGCTGCACGTCGACGCCGCTCAGTCCACCGGCAAGGTCGATATCGACCTGTCGAAGCTGAAAGTCGACCTGATGTCGTTCTCTGCCCACAAGACTTATGGCCCTAAAGGCATCGGCGCCCTCTACGTGAGTCGCAAGCCTCGCGTGCGCATTGAAGCGACCATGCATGGCGGCGGTCACGAGCGTGGCATGCGTTCCGGCACCCTGGCGACCCACCAGATCGTCGGCATGGGCGAAGCTTTCCGTGTGGCCAAGGAAGACATGGCTGCCGAAAATGTGCGTATCAAGGCGTTGAGCGACCGCTTCTACAAGCAGGTCGAAAACCTTGAAGAGCTGTACATCAACGGCAGCATGACTGCCCGCGTACCGCACAATCTGAATTTGAGCTTCAACTACGTCGAAGGCGAGTCGCTGATCATGGCGCTCAAGGACCTGGCGGTTTCGTCCGGTTCGGCCTGTACCTCGGCTTCCCTTGAGCCGTCCTACGTCTTGCGAGCCCTGGGCCGCAACGACGAATTGGCGCATAGCTCGATCCGTTTCACGTTCGGCCGTTTCACCACCGAAGAAGAAATCGATTACGCCGCGCAGAAAGTCTGCGAGGCCGTCACCAAGCTGCGCACCTTGTCGCCGCTGTGGGACATGTACAAAGACGGTATCGATATTTCCAAGATCGAGTGGGCGGCACACTAACTATAGAAGCCGCCACCCAAGGGCTCTGTAAGTACGTGGCGGAAAACGCAGGCGTGTTTACAGGGTTTCAGAGCGGCCCTGATGAGTGAGGATTCAGTACCATGGCTTACAGCGAAAAGGTCATCGACCACTACGAAAACCCGCGCAACGTCGGCAAGATGAACGCGGAAGACCCTGATGTTGGCACTGGCATGGTCGGCGCCCCGGCGTGCGGCGACGTCATGCGTCTGCAGATCAAGGTCAACGACCAGGGCGTCATCGAAGATGCCAAGTTCAAGACCTATGGTTGCGGTTCGGCCATCGCCTCCAGCTCCCTGGCGACCGAGTGGATGAAAGGCAAAACCCTGGATGAGGCTGTCACCATCAGCAATACCCAGCTGGCTGAAGAACTGGCCTTGCCGCCAGTGAAAATTCACTGCTCGGTACTCGCAGAAGACGCCATCAAGGCGGCTGTTCGCGACTACAAGCAGAAGAAAGGCTTGATCTAAGCATTTGGCGACGAGTAAGGAGTCACGATGGCTATCAGCATGACAGAAGCGGCGGCTAAACACGTGCGACGCTCCCTTGATGGGCGCGGCAAAGGTGAGGGGATTCGTCTGGGTGTTCGCACCACGGGCTGTTCCGGTCTTGCCTATGTGCTGGAGTTTGTCGACGAGGTGGTTGCGGAAGATCAGGTGTTCGAAAGTCACGGCGAGAAAGTGATTATCGACCCGAAAAGCCTGACTTACCTGGACGGCACCGAACTCGATTTCGTCAAGGAAGGGTTGAACGAAGGCTTCAAGTTCAACAACCCCAACGTACGCGGTGAATGTGGCTGCGGCGAAAGCTTCAACATCTGAGGCTGATTGTGGGTACTCCTTGTCATTTCGCTTTATTCGAGCTGCAGCCGAGTTTTCGGTTGGACCTCGATCAGCTTGCCACGCGCTACCGTGAGTTGGCGCGCGGGGTGCATCCGGATCGCTTCGCTGATGCTTCCGAGCGTGAGCAACGCCTGGCGCTGGAGCAATCAGCCAGCCTCAACGAAGCCTATCAGACGCTTAAAACCCCTCCCAAACGCGCGCGCTACCTGCTCGCGATGGGTGGTCGCGAGTTGCCACTTGAAGTCACGGTCCAGGACCCTGATTTCCTGATGCAGCAGATGCAATGGCGCGAAGAGCTCGAAGACCTGCAGGACGAGGCCGATCTGGCTGGAATCGCAGTCTTCAAGCGCCGTCTGAAAGTGGCCCAGGATGAGCTCAACGAAAGCTTCGCAGCCTGTTGGGATGATGCGGCGCAACGCGAACAGGCCGAACGCCTGATGCGACGCATGCAGTTCCTCGACAAGCTCACCTACGAAGTGCGCCAGTTAGAAGAGCGCCTCGACGATTAACCCAGTGCTGCCCCGGTTGCACGCCTGATATACAGATAAGTCCTGATTACCATGGCCCTACTGCAGATCGCCGAACCCGGCCAAAGTCCTCAACCGCACCAGCGTCGTCTGGCGGTCGGGATCGACTTGGGCACTACCAATTCGCTGGTCGCTGCGTTGCGCAGCGGTCTTAGCGAGCCGCTGCCCGACGCCGATGGTCAGGTCATCCTGCCGTCCGCCGTGCGTTACCACGCCGATCGCACCGAAGTGGGCGAGTCGGCAAAGCTGGCCGCATCCACCGATCCCCTGAATACCGTGCTGTCGGTCAAGCGCTTGATGGGTCGTGGTCTGTCCGACGTCAAGCAATTGGGCGATCAGTTGCCGTACCGCTTTGTCGGCGGTGAATCCCATATGCCGTTCATCGACACGGTTCAGGGTCCGAAAAGCCCGGTGGAAGTGTCGGCCGATATCCTCAAGGTCCTGCGCCAGCGCGCGGAAACTACCTTGGGCGGCGAATTGGTCGGCGCGGTGATTACCGTTCCTGCGTATTTCGATGACGCTCAGCGCCAGGCCACTAAGGACGCGGCAAAACTCGCCGGCCTGAACGTGCTGCGCCTGCTCAACGAACCTACTGCTGCGGCAGTGGCTTACGGTCTGGATCAGCACGCAGAAGGCCTGGTCGCCATTTATGACTTGGGTGGCGGTACTTTTGATATTTCGATTCTGCGCCTGACCGGCGGTGTCTTTGAGGTCCTGGCAACCGGTGGCGACACTGCCCTGGGCGGCGATGACTTCGATCACGCCATTGCCGGCTGGATCATCGAGAGCGCCGGTTTGTCGGCTGACCTTGATCCGGGTGCGCAACGTAGCTTGCTGCAAACCGCCTGTGCCGCTAAAGAAGCGCTGACTGATACTGGATCCGTTGAGGTTGCTTACGGCAACTGGTCGGCCCAACTGACCCGTGACGCCTTTGATGCGCTGATCGAGCCCATGGTCGCCCGCAGCTTGAAAGCCTGCCGTCGCGCCGTGCGTGATTCCGGTATCGAACTGGAAGACGTGGCTGCCGTGGTCATGGTCGGTGGTTCTACTCGTGTGCCGCGCGTTCGCGACGCCGTTGCCGAGGCTTTTGGTCGTCAGCCGCTGACCGAAATCGATCCGGATCAAGTGGTAGCCATCGGGGCCGCGATCCAGGCCGACACGCTCGCGGGTAACAAGCGCGATGGTGGCGAACTGCTTTTGCTCGACGTGATTCCGTTGTCCCTGGGGCTGGAAACCATGGGCGGCCTGATGGAGAAGGTGATTCCACGCAATACCACCATCCCCGTCGCTCGCGCCCAGGACTTCACCACATATAAAGATGGTCAGTCGGCCATGATGATTCATGTGCTGCAGGGCGAGCGTGAGCTGATCAGCGATTGCCGCTCCCTGGCGCGCTTCGAATTGCGCGGCATTCCGGCCATGGTTGCTGGCGCTGCAAAGATTCGTGTGACCTTCCAGGTCGACGCCGATGGCCTGCTCAGCGTTGCCGCTCGTGAGCTCGGTTCGGGCGTTGAAGCCAGTATCCAGGTCAAACCGTCCTACGGCCTGACCGACGGCGAAATCGCCAAGATGCTCAAGGACTCGTTCCAGCATGCCAGTGACGACAAGGTCGCCCGTGTATTGCGTGAGCAGCAAGTTGACGCCCAGCGCCTGCTCGAGGCGGTGCAGGGAGCCCTTGATACCGACGGCGAGCGTTTGCTGGATGCTGAAGAGCGCATGGTGATCGATCTGCAAATGCAGGAGCTGTCCGAATTGATGAAAGGCGCCGATGGTTACGCCATCGAGCAACAGACCAAGCGTCTGTCGCAAGTGACCGATGCCTTTGCTGCCCGCCGCATGGACTTGACGGTGAAAACCGCCCTGGCGGGTCGCAACTTGAATGAACTTGAGGAATAACTGATGCCGCAGATCATTTTTCTGCCACACGCCGAGCATTGCCCGGACGGTATGGTCGTGGAGGCTGAGACCGGCAAGTCCCTTCTCGAAGTCGCTCATGACAACCACATTGAGATCGAAAGTGCCTGCGGCGGCGTCAACGCCTGTACCACCTGTCATTGTGTTATTCGCGAGGGTTTCGATTCGCTGAATGAAGCCGATGAGCTGGAAGAAGACTATCTTGATAGGGCCTGGGGTCTGGAACCGACTTCGCGCTTGACCTGCCAGGCGATCGTCGGCACGGAAGATATCACCGTCGAAATACCGAAATATTCGCTCAACCATGCGGCTGAAGCGCCGCACTGATTCAAGGAGTTGTTGTCATGAGTCTGAAATGGGTTGATGTGCTGGAAATCTCGATTCAACTGGCTGAAACCAAGCCGGATGTGGATCCGCGTTACGTGCGCTTCGTCGATCTTCACAACTGGGTTGTGGCGTTGCCGGAGTTTGATGACGATCATAGTCGTGGTGGCGAGAAGGTGCTTGAAGCCATTCAGGCCGCCTGGATCGAAGAAGCAGACTGAGCCTCCCTTACGCAGGTTAGGCAATACCCAAGAACCCGCGTATAATTCGCGGGTTTAATTTTTCGCAAATTACCGTTTCTGGAGTTACACCATGGCTGTTCAACGTACTTTCTCCATCATCAAGCCTGACGCTGTTGCAAAAAACGTTATTGGCGAGATCGTCACCCGTTTCGAAAAAGCCGGCCTGAAGGTTGTAGCTTCGAAACTGAAGCAACTGTCCAAAGCCGAAGCTGAAGGCTTCTACGCTGAGCACAGCGCCCGTGGTTTCTTCGGCGAGCTGGTTGCTTTCATGATCTCCGGTCCTGTTGTTGTTCAGGTTCTGGAAGGCGAAAACGCCATCGCTCTGAACCGCGAACTGATGGGTGCTACCAACCCTAAAGAAGCGGCTGCTGGCACCATTCGCGCTGACTTCGCTGAATCCATCGACGCCAACGCTGTTCACGGTTCGGACTCCGAAGCCGCCGCTGCCCGCGAAATCGCTTACTTTTTCGCTGCTACTGAAGTAACCACTCGCTAAGCATTGGCTTAAAGAGTGAAGGTGAATCCATGACTACATCGACTGCAAAAACCAACCTGCTGGGTCTGACTCAGCCGGAAATGGAAAAATTCTTCGACTCAATCGGGGAGAAGCGTTTCCGTGCCAGTCAGGTAATGAAATGGATTCACCATCTTGGCGTCGATGATTTCGACGTCATGACGAACGTCAGCAAGGCCCTGCGCGACAAGCTCAAGGTCATTGCCGAAGTTCGTGGTCCCGAAGTTGTCAGCGAGGACATCTCCACCGACGGCACCCGTAAGTGGGTGGTGCGCGTGGAGTCCGGCAGCTGCGTCGAGACCGTCTACATTCCCCAGGGCAAGCGCGGCACCTTGTGCGTTTCGTCCCAGGCAGGCTGTGCCCTGGATTGCAGTTTCTGCTCCACCGGCAAGCAAGGCTTCAATAGCAACCTCACCGCCGCCGAAGTCATCGGCCAGGTGTGGATTGCCAATAAATCGTTTGGCAGCATTCCGGCGACCGCCGACCGTGCCATCACCAACGTGGTGATGATGGGCATGGGCGAGCCGCTGCTGAACTTCGACAACGTCGTCGCGGCTATGCACTTGATGATGGACGACCTGGGTTACGGCATCTCCAAGCGCCGTGTGACCCTGTCGACCTCCGGCGTGGTACCGATGATCGATGAGCTGGCCAAGCACATCGACGTCTCTCTGGCGTTGTCCCTGCACGCACCCAATGACGCATTGCGTAACCAATTGGTGCCGATCAACAAGAAGTATCCGCTTAAGATGCTGCTCGAATCTTGCCAGCGTTACATGGCGACCTTGGGTGAGAAGCGTGTGTTGACCATTGAGTACACCATGCTCAAGGACATCAACGACAAGGTCGAACATGCCGTCGAGATGATTGAGTTGCTCAAGAACGTCCCGTGCAAGATCAACCTGATTCCGTTCAACCCGTTTCCCCATTCTGGCTACGAGCGGCCGAGCAACAACGCCATCCGCCGTTTCCAGGATCAACTGCACCATGCAGGCTTCAATGTCACCGTACGCACCACTCGCGGTGAAGACATCGATGCGGCATGTGGCCAATTGGTAGGGCAGGTGCTGGATCGCACCCGTCGCAGCGAACGTTATATCGCCGTGCGCGAATTGAGCGCCGACAACGATATGCCAACCGCGACCTGAACCTGAGAGAGGACCTCTATGCCCTTGCGCCTTGCGCTGCTTTTGCTTGTTGCCAGCCTCACGGTTGGCTGTGTTTCATCGGGCCATGACAGCCCTTTGCAAACCAGCAAGGGCCGCGACGAGGCGCGTGCTGCCTATGTGCAGTTGGGGTTGGGTTACCTGCGCCAGGGGTTGAGCGAACAGGCCAAGGTGCCGTTGCAAAAGGCCCTGGTCCTCGACAGTCGCGATGCCGACGCCAATGCTGCGCTGGCCCTGGTGTTCCAGGCTCAGGACGAACCAGAATTGGCCGACCAGTATTTCCACAAGGCACTGGCGGCGCGCTCCAATGATCCACGTCTGCTCAATAACTACGGCAGCTTCCTGTTTCAGCAAAAGCGTTATGCCGAAGCGTCCGGTTATTTCCAGCAAGCGGCGGCCGATACCCTCTATCCTGGGCGTTCGCGGGCTTTTGAGAACCTGGGGGTGACCTCAATGCTTCTCGGGCAGCGCGATACCGCTCGCCAGCAACTGGAAAAAGCCCTACACCTGAACCGCCACCAGCCACGGGCATTGCTGGAAATGGCTGAGTTGTCCTTCGAAGACAGGCATTATGTGCCGGCACGTGACTATTACGAACGGTTTAGCCTGCTCAGCGGGCAAAATGCACGTAGTCTATTGCTTGGCGTGCGTCTGGCGACGGTTCATGAAGAACGCGACAAGGCCGCACGTTTTGGCCAGCAATTAGAACGACTCTATCCCGGCTCGCCGGAATATCAGCAATACCTGTCGGAGCAATGATGAAAGCGGCGCACCCGGAAGTTGTAGCAGCTAATCGCGTAAACCCAGGCGAGACCTTGCGACAGGCCCGCGAAAGCAATGGTTGGTCGCTGGCAGACGTGGCCCTAAAACTCAACTTGACCGTCACGTCACTGGGCAACCTGGAAACCGGTGCGTTCGACAAGCTGCCAGGGCATACCTTTGCCCGCGGCTATATTCGCGCCTACGCCAAGTTGCTGGGCATTGACCAGACCGTGTTGGTCCAGGAATTCGACCAGTTCACCGGCACCGACTCCCAGGGCAGCAATGTCCACGGCCTGGGTCGCATCGAGGAGCCGGTGCGGGTTTCCCACACTATTTTGCGAATTGTCAGCTTATTGCTGTTGATCGCCGTGATCGGCGGTGGCTTCGTCTGGTGGCAGGATCAGACCTCCCTGCGCAGCAAGGACGTAGCCAGCACCGCCATGGAGCACGTCGAAGTTGAAAGCGCCGACGGCACCACTCAGATTCACCCGTTGGACGAGCCTGAAGACCAGGCCGTAGTCCAGGGCCAGACAGCTCCTGAAGGCCAGGCCAACCTGGATCTGCAGGCTGGCCAGCCGGCTGCCGAAGCCGGCGTTGACCCAGCCGCTACCGCCGCTGTGCCTGCCCCGGCTGTGCCTGCTACTCCACCGGCCCCGGTCCAGGCCCCAGCCACAACGGCTCCGGTTGCACCGGTAACACCGACGGTTGCAGCGCCAACAGCGCCTGCTCTTGTGGCGGGTGATGGACGTGTACAGATTACCTACCTCTCTGACTGCTGGACGCAAGTCACCGATGGCAATGGCAAAGTGCTGTTTAGCGGTCTCAAGCGTAAGGGAGATACTTTTGACCAGGGCGGCAAGCCTCCCTTGACGCTGCGTCTGGGCTTTGCCCGTGGCGCGCAAGTGGCCTACAACGGCCAACCTGTGGACCTGGCGCCGTTCACCAGTGGCGAGACTGCTCGCCTGAAGTTGGGACAATAAAGTCATGCACGGCGAATCTCCAATCAAACGTCGCGTATCGCGCAAAATCTGGGTCGGCTCGGTGCCGGTGGGTGGCGATGCCCCCATCGCGGTACAGAGCATGACCAACAGCGACACCAACGACGTCGCGGCCACTGTCGCCCAGATCAACCGTTTGGAAGCGGCTGGCGTCGATATCGTGCGAATTTCCGTTCCGGACATGGACGCGGCTGAAGCGTTCGGCCGTATCAAGCAACTGGTCAAGGTGCCGCTGGTCGCCGACATTCACTTCGACTACAAGATCGCCTTGCGCGTCGCCGAACTGGGCGTCGATTGTCTGCGGATCAACCCGGGCAACATCGGTCGCGAAGACCGGGTACGAGCCGTGGTGGATGCTGCCCGTGATCGGGGCATCCCGATCCGTATCGGCGTCAACGCCGGCTCCCTGGAAAAAGACCTGCAAAAAAAATACGGTGAGCCCACTCCAGCGGCGCTGGTTGAGTCTGCATTGCGTCACGTTGAACACCTCGAGCGCCTGAATTTCCAGGACTTCAAGGTCAGCGTAAAGGCTTCCGACGTGTTCATGGCGGTAGAAGCCTACCGCCTGCTCGCCAAGGAAATCGTCCAGCCGCTGCACCTGGGGATTACCGAAGCGGGTGGTTTGCGTTCAGGCACAGTGAAATCTGCGGTGGGTCTCGGTATGCTGCTGGCCGACGGGATTGGCGATACTATTCGCATCTCCCTGGCGGCAGACCCGGTAGAGGAAGTGAAAGTCGGCTACGACATTCTCAAATCCCTGCATTTACGCTCCCGTGGCATCAACTTCATTGCCTGCCCGAGCTGCTCGCGGCAGAACTTCGACGTGGTGAAAACCATGAACGAACTGGAAGTGCGCCTCGAAGACCTGTTGGTTCCGCTGGATGTCGCGGTCATCGGTTGCGTGGTCAACGGGCCAGGTGAGGCCAAAGAGGCTCATGTAGGCTTGACCGGTGGTACGCCAAACCTGATTTACATCGACGGCAAGCCGTCGCAGAAATTGACGAATGATAATCTGGTGGATGAGCTGGAACGGCTGATCCGCCAGAGAGCGGCCGAGAAGGTCGAAGCTGACGCAGCGGTTATCGCGCGCGGCTGATCGAACGAATTTAAGGATTTTTAGTGAGCAAGTCTCTGCAAGCCATTCGTGGCATGAACGATATCCTGCCTGAGCAGACGCCCCTGTGGCGCTACTTCGAGAGCACTGTCGCGCGCCTGCTGGATAACTACGGTTACAAGCAGATCCGCATGCCGATCGTCGAATTCACCGAGCTGTTCAAACGCTCCATCGGTGAAGTGACCGACATCGTCGAAAAAGAGATGTACACCTTCGAAGACCGCAACGGCGACTCCCTGACCCTGCGTCCGGAAGGTACCGCCGCGTGCGTGCGCGCCGTGCTGGAACATGGCCTCACCGGTGGTGGCCAGCCGCAGAAATTGTGGTACATCGGCCCGATGTTTCGCCACGAGCGTCCGCAGAAAGGCCGTTATCGCCAGTTCCACCAGATCGGTCTGGAAGTCTTTAACCTCGACGGTCCGGACATCGACGCCGAGCTGATTGTGCTGACCTGGCGGCTGTGGGGCATGCTGGGTATCCGCGATGCGGTCACACTTGAACTGAACAGCCTGGGCACCAGCGAGTCCCGGGGCCGCTACCGCGAAGCCCTGGTGGAATTCCTGTCCGCTCATTTGGACAAGCTGGACGAAGACAGTCAGCGCCGTCTGAAGACCAACCCGCTGCGGGTGCTGGACACCAAGAACGCCGATACCCAAGCGGTACTCGTAGACGCGCCGAAAATGGCCGACTACCTGGATGACGAGTCCCGTACACACTTTGAGGGCCTTAAGGCTCGCCTGGATGCAGCCGGCATTCCCTACGTCATCAACCCCAAGCTGGTGCGCGGCCTCGATTACTACAGCAAGACCGTATTCGAGTGGGTCACCGACAAACTTGGCGCCCAGGGCACCGTGTGCGCCGGCGGTCGGTACGACGGCCTGGTGGAGCAAATGGGCGGCAAGCCGACCACCGGTGTAGGTTTTGCCATGGGCATCGAACGGCTGATCCTGCTGCTGGAAACCCTGGAGCAGGTTCCCGAAGAAATTTCCCGTCAGGTGGACGTGTACCTCTGTGCCTTTGGCGAGGCTGCCGAACTGGCGGCCCTGACCTTGAGCGAGAAGGTTCGCGACCAGTTGCCAAACCTGCGCCTGCAAATCAATGCCGGCGCCGGTAGCTTTAAAAGCCAGTTCAAGAAAGCCGACAAGAGCGGTGCGCTGTTTGCACTGATCCTGGGCGATGACGAGTTGGCCCAGCAAGTGGTAGGTTTCAAACCCCTGCGTGGCCAGGGCGAACAACAAAGTATTGCCTTTGATGCGCTTGCTGCGCACTTGGCCACCTGCATCGTGCAGGGTTGAAGCTGTCAAACAGCCGAATTTAGCGATTAAGGAGTATTGGGGTGTCGAGTTCTGATGATGATCAGCTGGCCGATTTCAAAGACTGGTGGCAGCGTAACGGCAAACCCCTGGTCACTGGCGGCTTGCTGGCTTTAGTAGTGGTGTTCGGCTGGCAGGCCTGGCAGAAGTATCAGGGCAATCAGTCGCAAGGCGCCTCGATACTCTATCAGCAACTGCTGGAAACCACGCTGACGCCTGACGGCAAGCCTGATCCTGCCCAGGTTGCAGACTTGGCCGGCAAACTGAAAAGCGAATTTGGCGGTAGCGCCTACGCCCAATACGGCAGTCTGTTCGTCGCCAAAGTCGCGGTCGACACTGGCAGGCTGGATGACGCAGCCTCCGAGCTGAAAGCCATCACCGACAAACCGACCAACCCGACCCTGGGTGAAATCGCGCGTCAGCGTCTGGCTCAGGTACTGGCGGCACAGAACAAGGCTGACGAAGCACTGAAATTGCTCGACGGCGATGCTGACAAGGCATTCCTGGCTACTCGCGAAGAGCTCAAGGGCGACCTGCTGGTCCAATTGGGTCGTACCGACGAAGCCAATGCTGCGTACCAAAAAGCCAAGGCTGCGCTGTCTGATGAAGCGGCGGTCGGTGGTTTACAAATCAAGCTGGACGACCTGGCCAAAGGGGATGCGTGACGTGATCCGTTGGAAACATGCAGCATTGCTGGCTCTGGCCGTTTTGGCCGCGGGTTGCAGCAGCAACAGCAAAAAAGAACTGCCTCCGGCCGAGCTGACCAGCTTCAAGGAAGAAGTGGTCCTGCAAAAGCAGTGGAGCCGCTCTATCGGTGACGGCCAGGGCGACACCTACAACATGCTGGTACCGGCAATCGACGGTGACAACATTGTGGCCGCTGACGTGACCGGCGTGGTGATCTCCATGGATCGCATGAACGGCGACGTCAAGTGGAAGAAAGACCTCGAACTGCCAGTATCCGGCGCCGTTGGCGTGGGTTACGGCATGGTGCTGATCGGCACGCTGAAAGGCGAAGTCGTGGCCCTGGATTCGAGCAACGGTGAAGAGAAATGGCGCGCTCGCGTGACCAGTGAAGTCCTCGCACCGCCGGCCACCAACGGCGACATTGTTGTCGTGCAGACCCAGGATGACCGTGTGATTGGCCTTGACGCCAGCACCGGTGAGCAGCGCTGGTTGTATGACAGCACCCCTGCAGTCCTGACCTTGCGCGGTACCAGTGGTCCGGTTGTGACCAATCGTCTGGCACTAGCAGGCCTGTCCACCGGTAAAGTGGTCGCCCTCGACACCCAGAACGGCGTGCCGGCCTGGGAATCACGGGTCGCGATTCCTCAGGGGCGTTCGGAACTGGATCGCGTAGTGGACATCGACGGTGGCTTGCTGCTGTCGGGTGAAACCCTTTACGTCGCCACTTACCAGGGCCGTGTAGCGGCACTGGACCTGCAAAGCGGCCGCGTACTCTGGCAGCGTGATGCTTCCAGCTACGCCGGTGTCGCCCAAGGGTTTGGCAGCGTCTACGTAAGCCTCGCGTCCGGCACTGTTGAAAGTGTTGACGAGCGTTCCACCACTGCACTGTGGAGCAACGACTCCCTGGCTCGCCGTCAATTGTCGGCACCGGAAGTGTTCTCCAGCTACGTGGCGGTCGGTGACCTGGAAGGTTACCTGCACCTGCTGAGCCAGGTTGACGGTCGCTTTGTCGGTCGCGAACGTATCGACAGCGATGGCCTGCGTGCCCGTCCGCTGGTGGTAGGTGACATGATTTACGTGTTTGGCAACAGTGGCAAGCTGGAAGCCCTGACCATCAAGTAAAGCTTTGACTATGCTTGGGGGTAGCCTCTAGGCAGCTTCACCTGTAGGAGCGAGTTTGCTCGCGATGGACGTCAACGATGACGCGTGTATTCTGAATAAACGCGTTGCCTTTGCGTTTTTGAGCAAGCTCGCTCCTACAGTCGAGCACCAGCCGCTGCCTTGCAGCGGCTTTTGTATTTTCTGAAATAACGAACTGGAGAGCCTCATGGTTCCCGTAATCGCCCTGGTGGGCCGACCAAACGTCGGCAAGTCCACCTTGTTTAACCGCCTGACCAGGACTCGCGACGCCATCGTCGGCGACTTGTCCGGTCTGACCCGTGATCGCCAATACGGTGAGGCAAAGTGGCAAGGGCGCTCCTACATTCTTGTCGACACCGGCGGTATCTCCGGTGACGAACATGGCATGGACGAAAAGATGGCCGAGCAGTCGCTGCTGGCCATTGAAGAAGCCGATGTCGTGCTGTTCCTGGTGGATGCCCGCGCGGGCTACACCGCTGCTGACCAGATGATTGGCGAGCACCTGCGCAAGCGCAACAAGCGTTCCTACGTGGTGGCCAACAAGATCGATAACATCGATCCGGAAATGGCCCGCGCCGAATTCAGCCCGATGGGCCTGGGCGACGCGATCCCGATCGCCGGTGCCCACGGTCGCGGCATCACCCAGATGCTGGAAATCTGCCTGCGCGACTTCCCACGCGATGACGTCGAGGAAGAAGAGGGCGAAGGCGAGATCGTTGCTGAAGGCGAGGAAGCCAAGCGCATTCCTGGCCCGAGCGAGAAAGATGGCATCAAGATCGCCATCATCGGCCGGCCGAACGTCGGCAAGTCGACCCTGGTCAACCGTATGCTGGGCGAAGACCGAGTTATCGTCTATGACGAACCCGGCACCACCCGCGACAGTATCTACATCCCGTTCGAGCGTAACGACGAGAAGTACACGCTGATCGACACCGCCGGCGTGCGCAAGCGTGGCAAGATCCACGAGGAAGTTGAAAAGTTCTCCGTGGTCAAAACCCTGCAGGCGATCAAAGACGCCAACGTGGTGATCTTCGTCATGGACGCCCGCGAAGGCGTGGTCGACCACGACCTCAACCTCCTGGGCTTTGCCCTGGAAGCCGGTCGGGCCTTGGTGATTGCGATCAACAAGTGGGACGGCATGACGCCGAGCGAGCGTGACTTCGTCAAGGTCGAGCTGCAGCGTCGTCTGTTCTTCGTCGACTTTGCCGATATCCACTTTATCTCGGCATTGCACGGCACCGGCGTGGGTAACCTCTACGCTTCGGTTCAGAACTCGTTCAAGTCCGCTGTGACCCGCTGGCCGACCAACCGCCTGACCCAGATCCTCGAAGACGCAGTTGGCGACCACGCACCGCCGATGGTCAACAACCGCCGGATCAAGCTGCGTTACGCCCACTTGGGTGGTGCCAACCCGCCGATTATCGTGATCCACGGTAATCAGATCGAGAAGGTACCCAAGTCCTACGTCCGTTACCTGGAAAACACCTATCGCCGTGTCTTGAAACTGGTCGGCACGCCGATCCGTATCGAGTTCAAGGGTGGCGAAAACCCATACGAAGGCAACAAGAACAGCCTGACTGACCGCCAAGTGAACAAGAAGCGTCGCTTGATGAGTCACAACAAGAAGGCTGATAAAAAGCGTAAAGATAAACGCTGATCCCGATCAGCCGAAAGGGCGCCTCTGGCGCCCTTTTTTTATGCGCGCGGTATGGGCTATCCTCGGTCCTTCCCGTGCCGCCGTAGAGCCGGGTGTTCAGCAGGGACTCACCGATGATCACCAGTAAACTGCCGAATGTCGGCACCACCATTTTCACTACCATGTCCCAGCTCGCCGCCGAAACCGGCGCGCTTAACCTGTCCCAGGGTTTTCCCGATTTCAATGGCCCCCAAGCCTTGCTCGACGCGGTGGGCAAACATATCGCCAGCGGCCATAACCAATACGCCCCCATGACCGGTCTCCCTGCGTTGCGTCAGCAGGTGGCGGCCAAGATCGCCCGCAGCTACGGCTCCACGGTGAGCGCCGACAGCGAAGTGACCATCACCCCCGGCGCTACCCAGGCAATCTTCTGCGCGATCCAGGCGGTGATCCGCAGCGGTGATGAAGTCATCGTATTTGACCCTTGCTACGACAGCTACGAGCCCTCGGTGGAGCTGGCCGGCGGTCGTTGCGTGCATGTGCAGTTGGGCCTGCATGACTTCACCCTGGATTTCGAGAAGATTAAGGCTGCACTGTCGCCGCGCACCCGCATGATCATTCTCAACACCCCGCATAACCCCAGCGGTGCCTTGATCAATCGGGCCGAGCTGGACCAGTTGGCCGAACTGATCCGCGACCGCGATATCTACCTGGTCAGCGACGAGGTTTACGAACACTTGGTGTTCGATGGTGTGCCCCACGTCAGCGTGCTGGCCCATGAGGAGCTGTATCAACGTTCATTTGTGGTCAGCTCCTTTGGCAAGACCTATCACGTTACCGGCTGGAAAACCGGCTACGTGGTCGCGCCACCGGCCCTGACTGCCGAACTGCGCAAGGTGCATCAATACGTCAGCTTCTGCGGCGTGACTCCTTTGCAGTACGCGCTGGCGGATTTCATGGCCGAACACCCGAAACACGTCGAAGAGCTACCGGCCTTTTATCAGGCCAAGCGTGACCTGTTTTGCGACTTGCTGGCACCGTCGCGTTTCAGTTTTACCCGAGTGACCGGTACTTACTTCCAACTGGTGGATTACTCGCGGATTCGCCCCGACCTCAATGACGTCGAGATGTCGCTGTGGATGACTCGCGAGCACGGCGTGGCGACCATCCCGGTTTCGGTGTTCTACCAGAGCCCACCCCAAGGCCAGCGCCTGGTGCGCCTGTGTTTTGCCAAGCGCGAGGAGACGCTGCGCCAAGCAGCAGAAAAACTATGCGTGATCTGAGTGCGTTGCCCAACCTGAACATCGCCCTGGTGCAGACCACCCTTGTCTGGCACGACCGCCAGGCCAACTTGGAGCATTTTGAGCCGCTGCTGGAGCAGACCAAGGGGGCGGACCTGATTGTGCTACCGGAGATGTTCACCACCGGCTTTTCCATGGCGTCGCAAACCCTTGCCGAAGTGGAAAATGGTCCAACCCATGAATGGCTCAAGGCCCAGGCGAAGAAACACGACGCGGTGATCACTGGCAGCGTGATCATCCTGGCTGCTGACGGCAGCCACCGTAACCGCCTGTTGTGGGCGCGGCCTGATGGTGAGGTGCTGCATTACGACAAGCGCCATCTGTTTCGCATGGCCGGTGAGCACGACCACTACACCCCTGGCGAGCGCCAGGTGCAGTTCGAACTCAAGGGCTGGCGGATTCGTCCGTTGATTTGCTATGACCTGCGTTTTCCGGTGTGGAGCCGCGATGCCCAAGACACAGACCTGCTGCTGTACACCGCCAACTGGCCGGGCGCACGGCGTCAGCACTGGAACCGCCTGCTGCCGGCACGGGCCATCGAAAACCTGTGCTATGTGGTGGCGGTGAATCGAGTGGGCACGGACGGTAAAGGTTTTGCCTACACCGGTGACAGCCAGGTCCTGGACTTCCAGGGAGAGAGCCTGCTGAGCGTAGGGGAGGCGGACGGGGTGTTCCAGGTGTGCCTGGATGCATCGGAATTGGCGGAGTACCGCACACGCTTCCCGGCGAACCTGGATGCCGATACTTTTGAACTGACCTGAGTGTTCGTCAGCGATACCTCGGCCTTGTGCTGAGGTACCTGCCAAGCCTGTGGGGAAATCTCGGCTTTGTTCTGAGTCGCGAGGGAAGGCTCAAGAGCGCTGCTTAAAGGGAGAACTCGTTGTTTCTTATCGCCGCGTAATAGTCTTTGCTTTGTTGCGCGATGTCTTTGGCTTTCTCGCTGTTGGGGTCTATTGTTCGATACTGTTCATAGAACCCATGCCCCAGGCCTCCTTTTTGTCCGGAGGCTTCTTCCAGTCTCCTGCAGTACTCTTCCCCCAGCATGCTTTTGGCTGTACTTGGATTCATCTTTCCAAATATCATCGCCGGAGTAATAACCTGGAGTTCACAGTTTCCTCCTTCTTTCGCTTTGTAGGTTGCGTTAATGCCACTGTAGCCGAGTGGATCGACATCACCGTTGATATGCTTGATATTCATTCCTTCTTTCTTTTGTAAGTCGGAAAGCACATCGTCTATTTTATCGCTGTTGACGATGACAGTGGAGCGAGTGATATCTTTGATTTTTCCCATGTCCCCTGCATAGTCGTTGTCTATCTTTGTCAGGGAGCGATCAATTGATTTCATCGGGGCAGTAATAACTTTTCCACTATGCTCTTTGGCGATTCTATTTGAAAAGTTATCGTTTTCTTCTTTTGCTTTATACATCGTTTCATACATGAAGGTGGCCAGGCCTACATGCCCTTTTTTTATGCCTAGGCTTTCAGGAGTAATGCTTTTTTTCGATGGTGAGTCAGCATCCTCAGTGGGAGCAGGCTGAAAGTATGTGGGATGAGCCGTCTGCGTTTCTGCTGCCGAATCTTTCTGTGAGGACGCGTCTGGAACGAGTGGCCAGGCACCAGTCGACGATGAGGGGATTTGATTAATCACGCGCGAAGTCTCCGAAATCAAACATTTTTTGAGGGCGGGAAGACAATATTGTTTTATCGGGAGGAGTTGGGCAGGCAGAACAATTATTGGTGTCTTCCACGCGTAAATTCTCTAATGTACGACGTTGATCTTATCCTTGGTAAGTAAATGCATGATCGTCCACTCCTTGCAGACGCTGACTGAGTGGGAAGAGTGATATTGCCAGTTCCATTTTTTTTGGCTAAAAATTACGCTTTAGTGAAGCAAGTGCTCAGTTTGTGGTTTTGCAGGACGCTCCTATTGGCAGTTGTAGGTCTATATGGAGTTGCTTTCGCTTCAGTGGTGCAAGGCCCAACAAAAAAGGCCCCTGGATTCTCATCCAGGGGCCTTTTGCATTTCAGCGGTCAGTGCTTACGCCGCTTTCGCTTCCAGCTGGCTCAGGGAGCGGTTCAGCGCGCTGAACACCGCCTTGAAGCTCGCCGTGGTGATGTTTTCATCAATGCCCACGCCGTGCACCGGACGCTCACCGTTCACTCGCAGCTCAATGTAGGCCGCTGCCTTGGCATTGGTACCGGCGCCGATGGCGTGTTCGTTGTAATCCATGATTTCCACACCAATCGGCAGCCCGGCCACCAGCGCTTCCAGGGCGCCGTTGCCTTTACCGTGCCAGCGCAGGTTGGTTTCGCCCTGTCCCTTGCCGGAGACTTCAACTTCTACCGAGCTATTGCCGTTTTCTTCCTGCAGGCGATGGCTGACCAGCGCGTATGGAGTGTTGGCTTGCAAGTATTCACGTTGCAGCAGGCTGTGAATCTGCGAGGCCGTCATCTCCAGGCCCACGCGGTCGGTTTCCGCCTGTACTACCTGGCTGAATTCAATCTGCATGCGGCGTGGCAAGCTGATGCCGTATTCCTGCTCCAGCAGGTAGGCGATGCCGCCCTTGCCCGACTGACTATTGACGCGAATTACTGCCTCGTAGCTGCGGCCGATGTCGGCCGGGTCGATCGGCAAGTACGGCACTTCCCACAAGGCATCCGGTTTTTGCTGGGCAAAGCCCTTGCGGATCGCGTCCTGGTGGGAGCCGGAGAAAGCGGTGTGAACCAGATCACCGACATACGGGTGACGCGGGTGCACCTGAATCTGGTTGCACTCTTCCACGACCTTGCGTACGCCGTCGATGTCGGAGAAATCCAGCTCAGGGTGTATGCCCTGGGTGTAGAGGTTCAGCGCCACGGTCACCAGATCGACGTTGCCGGTGCGCTCGCCATTGCCGAACAGGCAGCCTTCGACACGGTCGGCACCGGCCATCAGGCCCAACTCGGTGGCCGCTACGCCAGTGCCACGGTCGTTATGGGTGTGCAGGCTGATGATCACGCTGTCACGACGGTTGATATGACGACCGAACCATTCGATCTGGTCGGCATAGATGTTCGGCGTGGCGCACTCAACGGTGGCGGGCAGGTTGAGGATCACCTTGTGCTCAGGTGTCGGGTTCCACACCTCGATCACCGCGTCACAGACTTCCTTGGCGAACTCCAGCTCAGTGGCGCTGAAGGTCTCTGGCGAGTATTCGAAGGTCCACTGGGTATCCGGTTGCTGGGCGGCGTATTTGACGAACAGCTTGGCCGCGTTGACCGCGATGGCCTTGACCCCGTCCTTGTCCTGATTGAAGACAATGCGGCGGAACGACGGCGAAGTGGCGTTGTACAAGTGAACGATGGCTTTTTTCGCCCCGCGCAGAGATTCGAAAGTACGGGCGATCAAGTCTTCACGGCCCTGGGTCAGCACCTGGATGGTGGTGTCCTCGGGGATGTGGTTGTCTTCAATCAGGGTACGGACGAAGTCGAAGTCGGTTTGCGAAGCGGCCGGGAACGAGGCCTCGATTTCCTTCACGCCGACCGATACCAGGGTTTTCCAGAAGCGCAGCTTTTTCACCGCGTCCATCGGTTCGATCAGCGACTGGTTGCCGTCGCGCAAGTCGGAACTGCACCAGATCGGCGCGGCGGTGATGGTCTTCGACGGCCAGGTACGGTCCGGGATATCAATGGTCGGGAACGCGCGGTATTTCGAAGACGGGTCTTTGAGCATGCTCATCGGGAAATCCTTTGTTGTAGGGGCCGAGAAAAGGCGGCCTGCCGTAAAACTATTGTTGGGGATGAAGCTTGGGACGAGGCAGATCGATTCAGCCTGGCAGTCGTGCGCTGACGAGGCACAGGCTGCGGTGCTGGCGGAGCTGAATGAGGGTGTGAGAGGTTTTCATAAGCTCAACCCTAACCGCCGGGGTGAAAGATGGCAAGCAGTCGGAAAAAATTGAGAGAAGTTCTGATATTGGCGTAATAAACGAGATTTTATGGCTGGCAATGGTCTTGTATGTGATTTTATTTGCGCAAGCTTTGTAAGGTGCGCAATTGAGGTCGCTGGTTGTAGCGAGCGGGCTTGTCGGATCGCCGCACCGCCGCGTTGGGCTGCGCAGCAGCCCCCAAAAGAATCACCCTTTACGTCAAGGCTGAAACGACCCAATAAATATCGCCGGATCTACCCGCGCATCATTCAAGCTGATATTCCAGTGCATATGCGGCCCGGTCGCCCGTCCGGTGGAGCCCACCTTGCCCACTACCGCGCCGCGCGCCAATTGCTGGCCCACGATTACATCAATCTTCGACATATGGCAAAACATGCTGATAAAGCCCTGGCCATGGTCGACGAACACGGTGTTGCCATTGAAAAAGTAGTTGCCGGTCAAAATCACCTTGCCACCCGCCGGGGTCTTGATCGGTGTACCGGCCCCCACGGCAAAATCGAGGCCCGAATGAGGATTACGCTCCTCGCCATTAAAGAACCGTCGCACACCAAACTTGCTCGACAGTGGCCCGTTGACCGGCTTGTCCAGCACCAGGTTGCTCGGTGTGTTCGGACTGAAACTGCGGTAAGCCTTAAGCTGAACCGCCAGTTCGCCTTCGATGCGTTTGAGTTGTGCAGGGTCTGGGTTCACCTGGCTTTTGTTCTTCAAGGTAATGTGTTGTTCCGGGTATTTCTTGTTGCCCACGGTGAACGCCAGATTGCGGCTGCCACTGCTGATTTGCTGGCTGCCGGGTTTGACGGTTAGCGGGATGCCGACAATTGCCCGCCAGTTCTCCTGCTCCTTGACCACCAGTACCGGTTTCCCTTGGTAGCTGGCTTTAGGCGCCATCGCTGAGGCGCCCAGGTCAATAACCGCGACACCACCGGGAACAGGCTTGTTCAGCACCCGAGTGATGTAGCTGTCGGCATGGGCATTGAAGGTCAGGCACAACAGCATCAACAAGCTAAGAAAACGTGGCATGAATCAATCCAGTAACGAGAGAGTGACGGGCGTGAGGTGGTTGTCTTCCACCCGAACCTGCAATTGACCTTCACCGAGTCTCGCGCTAAGGCGCTGGCCGGTGTGGGTTTGCGCGGCGTTGCGAATTACCTGGCCGCGCTCGTCCAGCAAAATGCTGTAGCCACGGCCCAGCGTTGCCAGCGGGCTGACCACTTGCAGCGTCTGCACCTGGCTTTGTAGCTGGAGGCGCCGCGCCTTGAGGCCTTCGCGCATAGCCCTGGGCAGGCGTTCGGCGAGGCTGTCCAGGCGTTGGCGCAGCAGCGCCAGTTGGCGGCCTGGATGTTGGCCGGCGAGGCGGGTTTCCAGGCGGATCAAACGTTCACGACGGGTATTGAGGCTACGCTCGAAGGCGCGGCGCAGGCGCATATCCAGATCGTCCAGGCGTTGGGCTTGCTGGCGCAGACGTTCACCCGGATGACGCAGGCGGCGGGCCATACCTTCCAGGCGCAGGCGGTCATGCATCAACCGGTTGCGTATGCGCATCACCAGGCGCCGGTGCAGGCTTTCGACCTGGCGCACCAGATCGCTGGAGTCCGGTGCCAGCAGTTCGGCGGCAGCGGAAGGCGTTGGCGCACGCACGTCGGCGACGAAATCGCTGATGGATACATCGGTTTCATGGCCGATGGCGCTGACAATTGGCGTCACGCACGCATCCACGGCGCGGGCTACGGCTTCTTCGTTGAAGCACCAGAGGTCTTCCAGGGAGCCGCCGCCACGGGCCAGGATCAGCGCGTCGAAGCCACGAGCGTCGGCCAGCTTCAAGGCGCGGACGATCTGCGTTATCGCTTCACGGCCTTGAACCGCCGTTGGGATCAACGTCAATTGCACCTGCGGCGCACGGCGGCGGAACACACTGATGATGTCGCGGATCACCGCGCCAGTGGGCGAACTGATAATGCCGATGCGCTGCGGATGAGCAGGCAGCGGCACCTTGCGTTCGGCGCTGAACAGACCTTCGGCGCTGAGTTTTTCCTTCAGCGCATCGAAGGCTAGGCGAAGGGCGCCGTCACCGGCAGGCTCCACGGTGTCGAGAATCAGTTGATAGTCGCCACGGCCTTCAAACAGCGAGACCTTGCCCCGCACCTTGACCGCCAGGCCATCCTTCAAGGCTTGGCGTACCCGTGCAGCGTTCTGCCGGAACAGCGCGCAGCGCACCTGGGCACCGCTGTCCTTGAGGGTGAAATACACGTGGCCGGAAGCTGGGCGGGCGAGGTTGGAGATTTCGCCTTCAACCCAGATATTGGTGAACACGTCTTCAAGCAACACCCGCGCGCGGCCGTTGAGCTGGCTGACAGTCAGGACTTCGCGGTCCAGGCCCAGGCGGGCAAAGGGATCTTTAATCATGGGCGGCAGTTTATAGGCATTTGCCCAGTGTTTGACAGAATTGCTCCACCAGCGCAGTTGGCGCTTGCCGGCAGGCGAGGGCGATGGTGCTTAGGCAATCAGGATCAGCCAACGGCAGGAAGTGGATATTGGCCGGGGCGATGTCCTGCATCGATTCAGGCAACAAGGCGATGCCAAACCCGGCCTGAATCAACTGCAATTGCGTGGTCTTGCGTGACATTACCCGCGCCGCCCTGGGGAAAAATCCGGCACGCATGCACAGTTCGGCTGACAGGTAACTCAGCCCGCCGCGCTGTGGGTGAGGGATCGAGATAAAGGCCTCGTCCTTGAGTTGGGCCAAGTCGATAGCCGTCTTGTTGAGCGCCAGCGGGTGGTCGGGCGGCACCGCCAACAACAATCGCTCACTATATAAAGGCACGATTCGCACCCCCTCGCGCTGACGCAATACCGGCAAGCGCAATAGCCCTACCTCCAGCCGCCCCTCGGCGATTTCTTCCAGTTGCGCTTCGGAGGACAGTTTGACGATGTCCATCGACACGTCAGGGCACTGTTGCAGGTAGGTGCTGATCCCTTGCAACAGGCGACCGCTCATCGGCACCGTGCTGGAATGACTCAGGCGCAACGTGCCGAGTTGACCGTTGCCCACTTGCGTGGCCATTTCACTGGCCTTGTGCAATTCGCCCAGCAGGTTGCGCGCCCTAGGATAAAACGCTTCGCCCGCTGCGGTTAACCGTGGTTGGCGGGCGGTGCGTTCGAATAATGGGGTTTGCAGTTGAGATTCAAGCTCCTTGATCTGCCGGCTAAGGGCCGATTGCGCGACAAACAGCCGCTCGGCGGCGGCGCTGAAGCTGCCGCTCTCGGCGATTTCGACGAAGTAACGCAGTTGCCGGGTGGAAATCACAAGTCATGCCTTTTCGAGATAGGTAGTGGCCTTTGAAGATATTAGTCGCAACCCTAGCCAATGGCTAAAGTGATGGCCATCTTCATTAAGGAGTACGGCATGAGCCCTGTCGAACTGATGAGTAATTGGTCCTTTGGTGGCGTTGACTGGTTGGTGATTGGCTTGGGAGTCGTCGTGGCCTACATAGTGTTCGGCATTGCCGGCTTTGGCACGGCGCTGGTGGCGGGGCCGATCCTGATCCTGTTTATGCCGCTGTCGAAGATCATCCCGTTGCTGGTGTTGCTGGATTTTGTCGCGGCCTTTGGCAACCTCCTACAATCGCGGCGAGATGTGGCGAAGCCGGAGCTGTTGAGGTTGCTGCCGTGCATGGCGATTGGCTGCACCCTCGGGGTGATCTTTTTGCTCAACCTTCAATCGGATCTATTGCTGCTGCTGATGGGGCTGTTTATCAGCGCCTATGCGATCTATAGCCTGGCGGTGAAGGCCAGGCCCAGGCAGCTCGCTGTCGGCTGGGCGATTCCCATGGGCACTGTCGGTGGGTTGTTTGGCGCGTTGTTTGGCAGTGGCGGCTTTTTATATGCGATCTACCTCAACAGCCGCCTACCCAAGGAAGCGGCGCGGGCGACCCAGAGTGCGTTGATCAGTTGCAGCACGGTGGTGCGCCTGAGTCTGTTTTTGATCGCGGGAGTCTATGCCGAGCTATCCTTGTTGATGTTGGCAGTGTGCCTGTTACCGGCAATGGCGCTGGGGTTGTGGGTTAGTCGACGGCTGACCCTGCGCATGTCCCGTGAGGCGTTCGTGCGGTTGGTGACCTGGCTGGTGCTGGCCAGCGGTATTGCCTTGATTGCCCGTTACTTGAGTACTTGACCTGTGGGTGTCAGGGATTAAGCTGCCGTCCTTTCGGCCAGAAGCCACACCGCAGGACATCCAGGCCTCATGAATTCCCAAAGCATCCTAGTCCCGAAAATCTCCACATTGCCCGTCCACGAACCACGGGCCCGGGCGATTGTGCGCTGGCTGGTGCGCAAGAACATCGTCAAGGAAGAACTCACCACCTGCGGTCGCACTGGCAGCCGTATGGCCTACGCCATCGCCGACGGTGCCCGCGCCGTGGTGCTGCACCCCGAAGCGCTGCCGTTCAACGAACCGGTCAATGGCCTGGAAATTATCTACAAGCGCTGCATCTACACCCCGGCCAAGGGTTTTCTCGAAGAAGCCGGCTGCCCGGAATGCCTCAAGGAAGTCGGCGAAGCGCTGTTCGACAGCCTGGAAGACTGGATGCCTGGCCACACCGATAACTTCACCTGCCCGTTGTGTGGCCATGAAGACGACATCAACGGTTTTCTGTTCCTGCAGGAATGTGGCTTTTCCAACCTGGGCTTCATCTTCAACAACTGGGCGGAGGCGGGGTTCAAGCAGAGTTTTATCGACGAATTTGCCGACTGGCTCGACCAGAAAATGAGCTGGGTCAAAGTCGAGCTTTAAACCAATCTTTTTTCCTTCTATCAGTATTACCAATAATGTCAGAGTTTTACATTGAGCCCTGGTAGGTCTCTGAGTATAATGGCGCGCTTCCATTTTCCCGCTCGGGAGCCCCCGCGATGCTGCGTATCAGCCAAGAAGCTCTGACATTCGACGACATTCTCCTAGTGCCCGGTTATTCCGAGGTGCTTCCTAACGAAGTCAGTCTCAAGACCCGCCTAACCCGTGGCATCGAGCTGAATATTCCCCTGGTTTCCGCTGCCATGGACACCGTCACCGAAGCCCGTCTGGCCATCGCCATGGCTCAGGAAGGCGGCATCGGCATCATCCACAAGAACATGACCATCGAGCAGCAAGCTGCCGAAGTGCGCAAGGTCAAGCGTTACGAAGCCGGTGTGGTCAAGGACCCGATCACTATCGAGGCCGACGCCACCGTTCGTGAGCTGTTCGAACTGACCAGCCTGCATAACATCTCCGGTGTTCCGGTGCTTCATAATGGCGACCTCGTTGGCATTGTCACTTCCCGTGACGTGCGTTTCGAAAACCGTCTGGAAGCCACTGTCCGCGAAGTGATGACGCCTAAAGAACGTCTGGTCACGGTCAAGGAAGGCGCCGACAAGAACGACGCTCGCGAATTGCTGCACAAGCACCGCATCGAGCGCGTGCTGATCGTCGACGACAAATTCGCCCTCAAAGGCATGATGACTGTCAACGACATCGAAAAAGCCAAGGCGTACCCGCTGGCCAGCAAGGACGATCAAGGTCGTCTGCGTGTAGGTGCTGCGGTCGGCACGGGTAAAGACACTGGCGAGCGCGTCTCGGCCCTGGTGGCTGCCGGTGTTGACGTGGTGGTGGTCGACACTGCCCACGGTCACTCCAAAGGCGTGATCGACCGCGTTCGCTGGGTCAAAGAGAATTTCCCTGAAGTACAAGTGATCGGCGGCAACATTGCTACCGGTGCTGCTGCCAAGGCATTGGTTGAAGCGGGCGCTGACGCAGTCAAGGTCGGTATCGGCCCTGGCTCGATCTGCACCACCCGTATCGTCGCCGGTGTCGGCGTACCGCAAATCAGCGCCATCGCCAATGTCGCCGAGGCCCTTGAAGGCACCGGCGTGCCGTTGATCGCCGACGGCGGTATCCGTTACTCCGGTGACCTGTCCAAGGCCATCGTTGCCGGTGCTTCCTGCGTGATGATGGGCTCGATGTTTGCGGGTACTGAAGAAGCACCCGGCGAGATCGAACTGTACCAGGGCCGTTCCTACAAGGCTTACCGTGGTATGGGCTCCCTGGGAGCAATGTCCCAGGCGCAAGGTTCTTCCGACCGTTACTTCCAGGACTCCTCCGCGGGCGCCGAGAAGCTGGTACCAGAAGGCATTGAAGGGCGTGTTCCGTACAAGGGCACCCTGGGCGCTATCATCCATCAACTGATGGGCGGCCTGCGTTCCTCGATGGGCTACACCGGCAGTGCCGACATCGAAGAAATGCGCACCAAGCCAGAGTTCGTGCGGATCACCGGTGCCGGCATGGCCGAATCCCACGTCCACGACGTACAGATCACCAAAGAAGCGCCGAACTACCGCGTAGGTTGATGCTTCCAGCAAAACGTTAAGTAACCGGGGCTGTTTTATTCAGCCCCGAGTTGTTTCTGAATTCCATAGACGAGACTGACTCCATGGCCCTCGACATTCACGCCCACCGCATCCTGATCCTCGACTTCGGTTCCCAGTACACCCAACTGATCGCCCGCCGCGTGCGTGAAATCGGTGTGTACTGCGAACTGCATCCGTTCGACATGGACGACGAAGCGATTCGCGAGTTCGCTCCAAAAGGCGTCATTCTCGCCGGCGGCCCTGAGTCCGTGCACGAAGCCAACAGCCCGCGTTGCCCGCAAGCCGTGTTTGACCTGGGCGTGCCGGTTTTCGGTATTTGCTACGGCATGCAGACCATGGCCGAGCAACTGGGCGGCAAGGTCGCAGGTTCCGAGCTGCGTGAATTCGGTTATGCCCGTGTCGACGTGGTTGGCAAAAGCCGCCTGCTGGACGGCATCGAAGACCACATCGACGCCGACGGCCTGTTCGGCCTCGACGTGTGGATGAGCCACGGTGACAAGGTCACCAAAATGCCAGAGGATTTCCACATCCTCGCCAGCACCCCGAGCTGCCCGATTGCCGGCATGTTCAACGACGAGCGTGGCTACTACGGCGTGCAGTTCCACCCGGAAGTGACCCACACCAAGCAGGGCGGTCGCATACTCTCGCGCTTCATCCTCGACATCTGCGGCTGCGAAGCGCTGTGGACCCCGTCGAAAATCGCTGAAGACGCCATCGCCAACATCCGTGCCCAGGTTGGCACCGACAACGTCCTGCTGGGCCTGTCCGGCGGCGTTGACTCTTCGGTAGTTGCTGCGCTTCTGCACAAGGCCATTGGCGACCAACTGACCTGCGTCTTCGTCGACAACGGCCTGCTGCGTCTGCACGAAGGCGAGCAAGTGATGGCCATGTTCGCCGAGAACATGGGCGTCAAGGTGATCCGCGCCAACGCCGAGGAGCAGTTCCTCAACAATCTGGCCGGCGAGTCGGACCCGGAGAAGAAGCGCAAGATCATTGGGCGCACCTTCATCGACGTGTTTGATGCCCAGTCCAACAGCCTGGACAACATCAAGTACCTCGCCCAGGGCACCATCTACCCTGACGTGATCGAGTCGGCGGGCGCCAAGAGCGGCAAGGCCCATGTGATCAAGTCCCACCACAACGTCGGTGGCCTGCCTGATGAAATGAACCTCAAGCTGGTAGAGCCGCTGCGTGAGTTGTTCAAGGACGAAGTCCGTCGTCTGGGTCTGGAGCTGGGCCTGCCGTACGACATGGTCTACCGTCACCCATTCCCAGGCCCAGGCTTGGGCGTGCGGATTCTCGGTGAAGTGAAGAAGGAATACGCCGACCTGCTGCGTCGTGCCGACCACATCTTCATCGAAGAACTGCGCAAGGCCGACTGGTACCACAAGGTCAGCCAAGCGTTCGTGGTGTTCCAGCCGGTGAAATCGGTCGGCGTGGTCGGTGACGCCCGTCGTTACGCCTGGGTTGTGGCCCTGCGTGCGGTGGAAACCATCGACTTCATGACCGCCCGTTGGGCACACCTGCCGTACGAACTGCTGGAAACCGTCAGCGGCCGTATCATCAATGAAATCGAAGGCATCTCCCGCGTTACTTATGACGTGTCGAGCAAGCCGCCGGCGACCATTGAGTGGGAGTAATCCTGCGTTAGCGCCTGCTGAGCCAGGCGCTGGCTACACAACAAAACCCCAGCCTTGGCTGGGGTTTTGTGTTTCTGGGAAATGTATTGGGTATCAACGCCGCGCAATATCCGAAAAGTAAAACTTGTCCAGCGTATGCCGCGACTCGGTGTACTCAAACTGCCGCCCATCCTGCAAAAACGTCTGGTTACTCACCACGATCACATGGCTCTGGCCGTCCAGGTCTAGGTGCAACTGATCATCCTTGCCCCTCGGCAGTGCTTCGATGGTGCGCTGGGCGTAGCTGATTTGCAGTTGCAGGGTCTGTTCGATAAAGGCGTAGATCGACTGCTCGGCAATGGCCCGGTCCAGCCCAGGGATCAGGTCGGCGACGAAGTGGTTGATGTCCAGGATTACCCGCTTGCCGTCGATGCGCCGTACCCGCTTGATTCGGGTGATCAGGCTGCCGGCTGCGGCTTCGATGTGTTGCAGCAGCGAGCCTTCCAGTGGGAATTGGCTGAACTCGACGACCTCGGTGCTGACGTCATCTCCCAAGTCTGCATGGGTTTCGCGAAAGCTGACAATCCCGCCCAACTGAAATTCGATGGGGTTGGGCGACAGCACAAAGGTGCCCTTGCCGTGAATCTTTTGCGCAAAACCGCGCTCCTGCAACTGCTCGATAGCCCGACGCACCGTGCCACGGCTCGCATGGTAGGTGTCCATTAATTCGGTTTCGGAGGGAAGGCGCGTGCCGCGTTGCAGGCGTTCGGTGGTGATGCTGGCAAGCAGATCGGTATAGATCTGGTTGTATTTGCTCATGGGTAGGGCTCTGTGCCGCGTTTGCGTTTAAGGCAGGAACCTTAGAGGCAGAGCTGTGGTTTGTCCATTGGGCCCATGGATATTTGCGCCCTCTGTAGGAGCGAGCTTGCTAGCGAAGAGCGCAAGGGCACCGCGTTTATCCAGGATGCACGCGTTATCGTTAACGTTCTTCGCGAGCAAGCTCGCTCCTACAGGAAATTTATAATTTGTAACTCGTACAGACGAGTTATTGCTTTAACTCGTCTGTACGAGTAATTTTCTCCTGGGCGTGCTGCCAATGACTGCCCCCAATAACAAAAAATCAAAGTGGATACCAAGCATGAGCCACGACTACTCCAATATTGCCCGCGAGATTCTGCAAGGCCTCGGTGGCAGCGACAACCTTGAGCAAGCTGCCCACTGTGTGACCCGCCTGCGCCTGGCCCTCAAGGACCCGAGCCTGGCCAACAGCGGCGAGTTGAACCAGATCGACCTGGTCAAGGGTTCGTTCTTCACTGGCGGTCTGTTCCAGATCGTCATCGGCCCCGGTGAAGTGGAAAAGGTCTACGCCGCCCTGCGGGAACAGACCGGCCTTGGCGCCTCGACCATCGCCGACGTGAAGCAGAAGGGCTCTGAAAAAATCAACCCAATGCAACGCCTGGTGCGGGTGTTTTCCGACGTGTTCATGCCGATCCTGCCCGCGCTGATCATTGCCGGTCTGTTGATGGGCGTGAACAACCTGATGGGCGCCAAGGGCATGTTCATCGAGGGCAAGACGCTGCTGGAGGCCTATCCGAATCTGGATGGCCTGTGGAGCCTGATCAACCTGATGGCCAATACCTCGTTCGTATTCTTGCCCGCGCTGGTGGGCTGGTCGGCGGCCAAGCGCTTTGGCGGCAGTGAAATCCTCGGCATCGTCCTGGGTCTGATGCTGGTTCACCCCGATTTGCTCAACGCCTGGAACTACGGCAAGGCGGTGGCCGGCCTCGACGGCCAGAGCCTGCCGTACTTCGATATTCTCGGCTGGTTCCAGATCGAGAAAGTCGGTTACCAGGGGCAAATCCTGCCGATCCTGATGGCTGCCTACGTCATGAGCGTCATTGAAAAATGGCTACGGGCGCGGGTGCCAAACGCGATTCAACTGTTGGTCGTCCCCATCACTACCATTGTCATTACCGGCGTGCTGGCACTGGCGATCATTGGCCCGGTGACCCGTCACCTGGGCATCCTGATTACCGAAGGCGTGGTCACCCTGTTTGACCTGGCGCCGATGGTGGGCGGAGCGATTTTCGGCCTGTTGTATGCGCCGCTGGTGGTCACTGGCATGCACCACATGTTCCTCGCCGTGGACCTGCAACTGATCTCCACCCAGGGCGGCACCTTTATCTGGCCAATGATCGTCATGTCCAACCTGGCTCAGGGCAGCGCGGCGCTGGGCGTGTTCTACATGAGCCGCAATGCCCGCGACAAAAGCATGGCGTCGACCTCGGCGATTTCGGCTTATTTCGGCATCACTGAACCGGCAATGTTTGGCGTCAACCTGCGCTTCAAATTCCCGTTTTATGCCGCCTTGCTTGGGTCGGGACTGGGCAGCATTTTCCTGTCGCTGAACAAGGTCCAGGCCTCGGCCATCGGTGTTGGCGGCTTGCCTGGATTTATTTCGATCATGCCGCAGTACATCCCGGTGTTTGTCATTGGCATGGTTGTCGCGATTGTCGTGCCGTTTGTTTTGACCTGCGCGTTGAGCATGAAGATTGTTCGGCCGGGGTATCGGGTCGCCTGATCTCGACAGCTCCTACGCGAGGTTGCGTTTATCCAAATTGAGGAACCCACCATGCAAGACTGGCAATACTCGGTGATCTACCAGATCTACCCCAAAAGCTTCCACAGCCACGCGGGTAATGCCACCGGTGACCTGCTGGGCGTCGTGGGCAAGCTCGATTACCTCAAGTGGCTGGGCGTCGATTGCCTGTGGATCACCCCGTTCCTGCGCTCGCCCCAGCGCGACAACGGCTACGACATCAGCGACTACTACGCCATCGACCCCAGCTACGGAACCATGGCCGACTGCGACCTGCTGATCAGCGAAGCGGCCAAGCGCGGCATCAAACTGATGCTGGACATCGTGGTCAACCACACCTCCATTGAACACGAGTGGTTCCAGCAGGCCCGCAGCAGCCTCGACAACCCGTACCGCGACTTCTACATCTGGCGCGACCAGCCGAACAACTGGGAGTCCAAGTTCGGCGGCTCGGCCTGGGAATACGAGGCGCAAACCGGCCAGTACTTCCTGCACCTGTTCGACCACACCCAGGCCGATCTCAATTGGGAAAACCCCAACGTGCGCGCCGAGGTGTTCAAGCTGATGCGCTTTTGGCGCGACAAGGGCGTCGGCGGTTTCCGCCTGGACGTGATCAACCTGATCTCCAAACCAGCGGACTTTCCTGAAGACAACAGCGACGGTCGGCGCTTCTACACCGACGGCCCGAACGTGCACGAGTACCTGCAGGAAATGCACCGCGAAGTCTTCGAAGGCCATGACCTGATCAACGTCGGCGAGATGTCCTCCACCAGTCTTGAACACTGCATTCGCTATTCGAGTCCTGCGTCGAAAGAGCTGTCGATGACCTTCAACTTTCATCACCTGAAAGTGGATTATCCGAACCTGCAAAAGTGGGTGCGGGCTGACTTCGACTTCCTTCAACTCAAGCAGATTCTTTCCGACTGGCAACTGGGCATGCAGGCCGGCGGCGGCTGGAACGCGCTGTTCTGGTGTAACCACGACCAGCCACGGGTGGTCTCGCGCTTTGGCGATGACGGCGAGCACCGGGTGGTCTCGGCCAAGATGCTCGGCACCGCGCTGCACCTTTTGCAGGGCACGCCTTTTGTCTACCAGGGCGAAGAGTTGGGTATGACCAATCCGGGCTTCGACACAATCGAGCAGTACCGCGACGTCGAGACCCTGAACATCTATCGACTCAAGCGCGAAGCCGGTGAGTCCGAGGCCGGCAGCATGGCGGCGATCATGCAGAAGTCCCGCGATAACGGCCGCACGCCGATGCAGTGGAATACCCAGGCGAACGCTGGTTTCAGCAGCGGCGAACCGTGGATCGGTATCCCCGCCAATGCGACGCAGATCAACGTTGAAAACCAGCTCGGCGACCCTGAATCGGTGCTGCATCACTACCGTGCGCTGATTGCCCTGCGCCGCGTTGAGCCGCTGATCCAAGAAGGCGTGTATCGCCAACTGCTGCTGGAGCACACCCAGGTTTGGGCGTACCTGCGCGAAGGCCAGGGCGAACGTTTGCTGGTGCTCAACAACTTCTACGGTACGCCGTGCCAGATCCAATTGCCGGACGGCGTGATCAACGTCGCGAGCCAGCAACGCGTGCTGATCAGCAACTACGACGATTGCCCGATGCGTACGGGCCAGATATCGCTGCGCCCGTATGAATCCTTCGTGCTGCACCTGAAGGATTGAGACATCGCATTACCCCCTGCGTGGAAACGCAGGGAATGCTTCAAAAAAACACAATAAAAATAATGGAGTGCTTCATGAGAACAACAATAAAGCTGGGCCTCGTTGCATCCTGTCTGACGTTGCCATTGGCGGCCCAGGCTTTGGAGTTTGCAGGTTACTTGCGTAGCGGCGCGGGGACTTCAACGGGCAGCGGTCCACAGCAGTGTTTCCAACTGCCCGGTGCGCAATCGAAATACCGTCTGGGCAACGAATGTGAACAGTATGCCGAGCTGGAATTGCGCCAGGACCTGTTCACCCTTGATGACGGCTCGGTGCTCAGCGTCGACGCCATGGCTTCGCTGTACAACAAGTACGATCGCGAGCTGAAGTTCCAGGGTGAAAACAACGGCTCGGCGCGCATGCCGCAGATGTATGCGCAGTGGTCGAACATGCCCAGCCTCAACGGCGGTTCGCTGTGGGCCGGTCGGCGTTACTACAAACGTAATGACATCCATATTTCCGACTTCTACTACTGGAACCAGAGCGCGACAGGCGGCGGTATCGAAGACGTGCTGATAGGCGATCTGAAATACAGTTACGCCATTTCTCGCAAGGACAACCTGTACCAGAAGGAATACGCCACCCGTCACGACTTCAACGTCGCAGGCTTCAAGACCAACCCTGGCGGCGAGCTGGAACTGGGCTTGAGCTACATCGAAAAAGCCGGCGGCCGCGAAGCCAACAGCGGTTGGGCGCTGACTGCCCAGCATGTGCAGACGCCGTTTCTTGGCGGCAAGAACAAGTTCGCTCTGCAGTACGGCGAAGGTCCCGGCACGGGCTTGGGCTACACCGGTAATACTGCCCTGGACAACAGCAGCAAAAGCTACCGCGCGGTGGAGTTTTTCGACTGGCAGGTGACACCACGGTTTGGCGGCCAGATCGAGGCGGTCTACCAGAAAGACATTCGCCCCGGCAGCCAGGACCAGACCTGGATTTCCCTTGGCGTGCGCCCGGCCTATGCGATCACTGAACAGTTCAAGCTGGTCACCGAGTTGGGCCATGATCAAGTGGACGCCACCGGCGGCACCCGCAAGCTGAGCAAATTTACCTTCGCCCCGACCTGGTCGCCTAAAGGCCCGGATTTCTGGGCAAGGCCGGAGGTGCGTTTGTATTACACCTACGCTACCTGGAACGAAGCAGCCAAGCGTGCGGCCAATGAACTGGCGGCGGGCTCGGCACTGTCCGACACCGGCAGCTATGGCACGGCGCGGCATGGTTCCAACTTTGGTGTGCAGGTTGAGTATTGGTGGAAGTAACAGTTTTCCGATCAATGATTTTTACAGAATAAAACAACAGGTGAAATCATGACCACAACCCAACCCCTGGAACTGCTGGCGCCCTTGTCCGGGGTGCTTATGGCCCTGGATCAGGTGCCCGATCCGGTGTTCTCAAGTCGCCTGATTGGCGACGGCCTGTGCATCGATCCGACCTCGCAGACTCTCTGCGCTCCCCTTGCCGGGGTGATCAGTAATATCCAGGACAGTGGTCATGCGGTGAGCGTCACCAATGATCACGGAGTCCAGGTGCTGATACACATTGGCCTGGACACCGTGAACCTGGCGGGCAAGGGTTTTACCCGACTGGTCAAGGAAGGTCGGCGTGTTGAGGCCGGCCAGCCGTTGATTGAATTCGATGCCGATTTTGTTGCGCTCAACGCCCGTAGTTTGCTGACCCTGATGTTGGTGGTCAGCGGCGAGCCCTTCACGCTGCTGACACCGGGCAGCGGCCTGGTGGTGCTTGGGCAACCCTTGTTGCGCGTGACCTCTGAAGGCTGCACGGATGAAACCGTGGAAGAAGAGGGCGACGCCCTGTTCTCCAAACCCCTGATACTGCCCAACGCCAACGGCCTGCACGCCCGTCCGGCGGCGATTTTTGCCCAGGCGGCGAAGGGCTTCAAGGCGAGCATTTACCTGCACAAGCAAACCCAGAGCGCGAATGCCAAGTCGCTGGTGGCGATCATGGCGTTGCAGACCGTACGGGGCGATACCTTGCAGGTGAGTGCGGCGGGTGAGGATGCCGATGCGGCCATCGAGGCCCTGGTGGTGTTGCTGGCTGAAGGATGCGGGGAAACGGTAATTGCCCACGTCGAGATTGCCGAACCAGCGGCACCGCTTGGCTCGGCGACCTTGCTGCGGGGCGTGTGTGCTTCGCCTGGTTCTGCGTTCGGCCAAGTGGTGCAAGTCGCCGAGCCTGAATTGAACATCACTGAAGCCGGTACTGGCGAAGCGGCTGAGCGCGTCGCGCTGGATCGTGGCCTGCTTCACGCGACCGAGGCGCTGCAAGGCTTGCAGGCCAAGGCCGTCGGCAGCGCCCAGGCGGAAATTTTTCGTGCCCACCAGGAGTTGCTGGAAGACCCAACCCTGCTGGAGCAAGCCGATGCCCTATTGGCGCAAGGCAAAAGCGCCGCCTTCGCCTGGAACAGCGCCACTGAAGCGACTGCCAGCCTGTTCCAGGGGTTGGGTAACGCGTTGCTTGCCGAGCGCGCCGCCGACCTGGCAGACGTCGGCCAACGTGTACTGAAACTGATCCTCGGGATCAAGGACAACGCCTGGGACCTGCCGGAGCAGGCGATCCTCATCGCCGAACAACTGACGCCTTCACAAACCGCCAGCCTCGACACCCGCAAGGTGTTGGGTTTTGTCACCGTCGTCGGCGGCGCCACCAGCCACGTCGCAATCCTTGCCCGTGCCCTGGGGTTGCCCGCCATTTGCGGCGTGCCGGTCCAGGTGCTGAGCCTGAGGAACGGCAAGCAAGTCCTGCTGGATGCCGACAAGGGTGAATTGCACCTGGAGCCGGACCTGGCCGAGATCGAGCAATTGCAGGTCTCCCGCCAACAGCAGGTTCTGCGTCGTCAGCAGGAGGTGGCGCAGGCCTCACTGGCCGCCATCACCCGCGACGGTCATCGCGTCGAAGTCACCGCCAACGTCGCCTCGCTGCAAGAGGTGGAACAAGCGCTGGCCCTGGGTGGCGAAGGCGTTGGCCTGCTGCGCTCGGAGTTCCTCTACCTGGACCGTAACCGCGCGCCCAGCCCCGAGGAGCAGGCCGCCACCTACAGCGCCATCGCCCGGGCCCTGGGGCCGGAGCGCAACCTGGTGGTGCGCACCCTCGACGTCGGAGGGGACAAGCCCCTGGCCTATGTGCCGATGGACAGTGAGAGCAATCCGTTCCTTGGCCTGCGGGGCATTCGACTGTGCCTGGAGCGTCCGGAACTGCTGCGCGAACAGTTCCGGGCGATCCTCGCCAGTGCCGGTTTTGCTCGTCTGCACATTATGTTGCCGATGGTCAGCCTGCTCTCGGAACTGCGCCTGGCGCGGCAGATCCTTGAGGAGGAAGCCTTGGCCATGGGGCTTACGCAACTGCCTAAACTGGGGATCATGATTGAAGTACCGTCGGCGGCGTTGATGGCCGACCTGTTTGCGCCAGAGGTGGATTTTTTCTCCATCGGCACCAACGACCTGACCCAATACACCCTGGCCATGGACCGCGATCACCCGCGCCTGGCCATCCAGGCCGACAGCCTTCACCCGGCGGTACTGCGCCTGATCGCCAGCACCGTCAAGGCCGCCCATGCCCATGGCAAGTGGGTTGGTGTTTGCGGCGCGCTGGCGTCGGAGGCGCTGGCGGTGCCGGTGTTGATTGGGCTGGGAGTGGATGAGTTGTCGGTCAGCGTGCCGCTGATCCCGACCATCAAGGCCGCCGTGCGCGAGCTGGACCTGGCGGACTGCCAGTTGATCGCCCGCCAGGTGCTTGGCCTGGAAGAGGCCGTCCAGGTACGTGAGGCCCTGCGCCAATACCACGCGGCCACCGTCGAAACCTCATTGGTTGTGGAGAACTGAGTATGTTCGAGAAAATGCAGCGGGCGTTCTGGAAGGCCCTGACGCCGGATTTGATTGCAGAGACGTCACAGGCAGTGGTTGCACCTGTGGGCGAAACGCCGTTGGCGCCGGGCGTGTTGAGTGCGTTGGGGGGGGCTGACAACCTCAAGTCGCAACAGCGGGTGGCGCTGACTCGGGTGCGGGTGCAATTACTAAATCCGGAGCGCTTGGATGAGCTGGCATTACGGGCGGCGGGAGTACCAGGGGTGATGGTATTGGCGGGTGGGGTGGTGCATTTGATTACGGGACTTTAACGTTCAAATCAAATGGCGAGGGGGCAAGCCCGCTCGCCACAACAAGCCGGCTGCCACAAAGTCTGGCTTCCACAGATTTTTACATTGTTTGAGGGGCCGCATTTTTATAGCTGCGGGGTTTCTTCGGCCGGTTTTGTCTTGTCTACACCCGGCACATGCAGGTTGCCTTCAACCACCTGATTCCCCTCCAGCTGCGGCTGCGTCACCCAGGTCAGGATGTCGTAATAGCGCCGGATGTTGGCCACGAAGTGCACTGGCTCGCCGCCCCGGGCGTAGCCGTAGCGGGTCTTGCTGTACCACTGCTTCTGCGACAGGCGCGGCAGCATCTTCTTCACGTCCAGCCACTTGTTCGGGTTCAGGCCTTCTTTCTCGGCCAGCTTGCGGGCGTCCTCCAAATGGCCGCCGCCCACGTTGTAGGCTGCCAGGGCAAACCAGGTGCGGTCCGGTTCCTGGATCTTGTCGTCCAATTCACCCTTGATCATGGCCAGGTACTTGGCGCCACCCTTGATACTTTGCTTGGCGTCCAGGCGGTTGGACACGCCCATCGCCTGGGCGGTGTTCTGGGTCAGCATCATCAAGCCGCGCACGCCGGTCTTGGAGGTGACCGTCGGTTGCCACAGGGATTCCTGATAACCGATGGCCGCCAACAGCCGCCAATCGACCTTTTCTTCCTTGGCCGAAGCCTTGAAGTGTTTCTCGTACTTGGGCAGGCGCTGCTGCAAATGCTGGGCGAAGGTGTAGGCGCCGACATAGCCAAGGACATCGACGTGCCCGTAATAGCGATCTTTCAGACGCTGTAGGGTGCCGTTTTTCTCCACCTTGTCCAGAAAACTGTTGACCTCGTTGAGCAGGCTGTTGTCTTCACCCGCGGCCACGGCCCAGCTTTGGTTGCGGGCATCGCCCAGGTCGAAGGCGACCCGTACGTTGGGGAAGTACACCTGGTTCATTGCCACTTCGTTGGAGTCCACCAGGGTCAGGTCGATCTGACTTTCGTCGACCATGCGCAAGAGGTCGACCACCTCAACGGCGTCGGATTCTTCGTATTCAATGGCGGGATTTTTCTGCTTCAGCTCGGCCAGTTGCTCGGCGTGGGTGCTGCCCTTGAGTACCATGATCTTCTTGCCCACCAGGTCCGTCGCGTTGGTAGGGCGGGACTGGCCGTTGCGGTAGATGATCTGCGGGGTGACTTCCAGGTAAGGGTGGGAGAAGCGCACCTGTTGTCGGCGCTGCTCGCTGCTGACCAGGCCGGCGGCGGCCAGTACCGGGCCGTTGGGTTTGCCAAGCTGACCGAACAGGTCGTCGAGGTTGTCAGCCGTTTCTATCTCCAGCTTCACCCCCAGGTCTTCGGCAAAGCGCTTGACCAGTTCGTATTCGAAACCGGTTTCGCCGTTGCGGTCCTGAAAATAGGTGGCCGGGCTGTTTCGGGTGATCACCCGCAATACGCCATCCTCCTTGATCCGCTCTAGCGCGCTGGGGTTATCAACACAGGCGCTGAGCATCAGGAAGAGTCCGATTGCGAAGAGCCATTTGGCGCAACGCGGGCATAAAGCAGTTGGGGAGAACATCTGCGCAGTATACGCAAAGGACCCTCGGCGCCATATATCGACAGCGTGGCTGTTGTCTGCTAGTACCCGGAAACCTAAGCTGCAGCCCGCAGAAACGGGCCTTGGCGCGCGATTGTGACGGTTAAAATAACTGCCTGAAATGACCGGGATGGCGTCCTGGCAGCCGTGCGGTCGGGCCAACTGACGTCCGGCAGCGGCCACAGGTACCGTTTCGGGTGCCGTTGGCGGCGGTTTACGCTAGAATGCACGGCCTCAAAGCACACCCCTTCCCGAGGCTGTCCCGAAGATGTTGATCCTGCGCGGCGCTCCTGCCCTTTCTGCCTTTCGCCACAGCAAACTCCTTGAGCAACTGAGCCAGAAAGTCCCGGCTGTCAGTGGCTTGTATGCTGAATTTGCTCACTTCGCCGACGTTACCGGCGTCTTGACCGCCGACGAACAGCAAGTGCTGGCGCGTCTTCTGAAGTACGGCCCCAGCGTTCCCGTTCAAGAGCCCACCGGTCGCTTGTTCCTGGTCCTGCCACGGTTCGGCACCATCTCGCCCTGGGCGAGCAAGGCCAGCGATATCGCCCGCAACTGCGGCCTGGAAAAAATCCAGCGGCTGGAGCGCGGGATCGCCTTCTACGTCGCTGGCCAGTTCAGCGATGCCGAGGCCGAGCTGATCGCCAGCAGCCTGCATGACCGCATGACCCAGATCATCGTCAGCCAACTGGAACAGGCCGCCGGCCTGTTCAGCCACGCCGAGCCCAAGCCGCTAACCGCGATTGACGTGCTCGGCGGCGGTCGCCGAGCCCTGGAAAAAGCCAACACCGAACTGGGCCTGGCCCTGGCTGAAGACGAAATCGACTACCTGGTCGACGCCTTCACAGGTCTTGCGCGCAACCCCCACGACATCGAATTGATGATGTTCGCCCAGGCCAACTCCGAGCACTGCCGCCACAAGATCTTCAACGCCAGTTGGGACATTGACGGCCAGAGCCAGGAAAAAAGCCTGTTCGGCATGATCAAGAACACCTACGTGATGCACAGCGAAGGCGTTCTGTCGGCTTATAAAGACAACGCCTCGGTCATCGTCGGCAGTGTTGCCGGCCGTTTCTTCCCGGACCCGGAAACCCGCCAGTACGGCGCGGTGCAGGAGCCGGTGCACATCCTGATGAAAGTCGAGACCCACAACCATCCGACCGCAATTGCCCCGTTCCCGGGCGCAGCCACCGGTTCCGGTGGTGAGATTCGCGACGAAGGTGCCACCGGTCGCGGCGCCAAGCCAAAGGCTGGTCTCACCGGCTTTACCGTGTCCAACCTGCAGATCCCGGGCTTTGAACAGCCGTGGGAAGTGCCGTACGGCAAGCCTGAGCGCATCGTTACCGCACTGGACATCATGATCGAAGGCCCGCTGGGCGGCGCCGCGTTCAACAACGAATTCGGTCGTCCGGCCCTGACGGGTTACTTCCGTACCTTCGAGCAGTCCATCACCACCCCTCACGGTGATGAAGTGCGCGGTTACCACAAGCCGATCATGCTGGCCGGCGGCATGGGCAACATCCGCGCCGAACACGTACAGAAAGGCGAAATCCTCGTCGGCTCCAAGCTGATCGTCCTCGGCGGCCCAGCGATGCTGATTGGCCTGGGTGGCGGCGCCGCTTCCTCCATGGCCACCGGCACCAGCTCGGCGGACCTGGACTTCGCTTCCGTACAGCGCGAAAACCCAGAGATGGAGCGTCGCTGCCAGGAAGTCATCGACCGTTGCTGGCAGTTGGGTGACAAGAACCCAATCAGCTTCATCCACGACGTCGGCGCAGGCGGTTTGTCCAACGCCTTCCCGGAACTGGTCAACGATGGCGACCGTGGCGGCCGCTTCGAGCTGCGCAACATTCCAAACGACGAGCCGGGCATGGCCCCGCACGAAATCTGGAGCAACGAATCCCAGGAACGCTACGTATTGGCCGTTGGCCCTGCGGACTTCGAGCGTTTCCAGGCGATCTGCGAACGTGAGCGTTGCCCGTTTGCCGTGGTCGGCGAAGCCACTGCCGAGCCGCAATTGACGGTCACCGACAGCCACTTCGGCAACAGCCCGGTGGACATGCCCCTGGAAGTGCTGCTGGGCAAGGCCCCGCGCATGCACCGTTCGGCGGTCCGCGAAATCGAACTGGGCGACGACTTCGATCCGTCGACACTGGCCATCGCCGATTGCGTGGAGCGCGTCCTGCACCACCCGGCCGTTGCCAGCAAAAGCTTCCTGATCACCATCGGCGACCGCACCATCACAGGTCTAGTTGCCCGTGATCAGATGGTCGGCCCGTGGCAGGTTCCGGTGGCCGACGTTGCCGTCACCGCCACCAGCTTCGACGTCTACACCGGTGAAGCCATGGCCATGGGTGAGCGCACGCCGCTGGCCCTGCTGGACGCTCCAGCGTCGGGCCGCATGGCCATCGGTGAAACCCTGACCAACATCTGCGCTTCGCGCATTGGCAAGATCTCTGACATCAAGCTGTCGGCCAACTGGATGTCCGCTGCCGGTCACCCAGGTGAAGACGCCCGTCTATACGACACCGTTAAAGCAGTCGGCATGGAGCTGTGCCCTGAGCTGGGTATCACCATCCCGGTGGGCAAGGACTCCATGTCCATGGCCACTCGCTGGAACGATGAAGGCGTGGACAAGAGCGTCACCTCGCCGCTGTCGCTGATCGTTACCGGCTTTGCGCCGGTCACCGACATTCGTCAGACCCTGACCCCGCAACTGCGCATGGACAAGGGCACCACTGACCTGATCCTCATCGATCTGGGCCGTGGCCAGAACCGCATGGGCGCCTCGATCCTTGCCCAGGTTCACGGCAAACTCGGCAAGCACGCGCCGGACGTTGACGACGCCGAAGACCTGAAAGCCTTCTTCGCCGTGATCCAGGGCCTGAACGCCGACGGTCACCTGCTGGCTTACCACGACCGTTCCGACGGTGGTCTGCTGACCAGTGCCGTGGAAATGGCCTTCGCTGGTCACTGCGGCCTGAGCTTGAACCTCGACGGCCTGGCGGAAACATCCGCGGACATCGCCGCGATTCTGTTCAACGAAGAACTGGGCGCCGTAATCCAGGTTCGCCAGGACGCCACCCCGGACGTGCTTGCGCAATTCAGCGCGGCCGGCCTGGGCGACTGCGTGGCAGTAGTTGGCCAGCCGATCAACAACGGCGAAATCAACATCGTCTTCAATGGCGAAACCGTCTTTGAAGGCCAGCGCCGTCTGCTGCAACGCCAGTGGGCCGAGACCAGCTACCAGATCCAGCGCCTGCGGGACAACGTCGACTGCGCCGAGCAGGAATTCGCCGTGATCCTGGAAGAAGACAACCCGGGCCTGAGCACCAAGCTCAGCTTCGACGTCAACCAGGACATCGCCGCGCCGTACATCAAGAAAGGCATTCGCCCACAGGTTGCCGTACTGCGTGAGCAGGGCGTCAACGGCCAGGTGGAAATGGCGGCTGCGTTCGACCGTGCCGGCTTCAATGCGATTGACGTGCACATGAGTGACATCCTCGCCGGTCGCGTTGACCTCAACGAGTTCAAAGGCCTGGTGGCCTGCGGCGGTTTCTCCTACGGCGATGTGTTGGGTGCCGGTGAAGGCTGGGCCAAGTCGGCGCTGTTCAACAGCCGCGCCCGCGATGCGTTCCAGGGCTTCTTCGAACGCAATGACAGCTTCACCCTGGGTGTGTGCAACGGTTGCCAGATGATGTCCAACCTCAGCGAACTGATCCCGGGCAGCGAGTTCTGGCCGCACTTTGTGCGCAACCGTTCCGAGCAGTTCGAAGCCCGTGTGGCCATGGTCCAGGTGCAGGAATCGAACTCGATCTTCCTGCGGGGTATGGCCGGTTCACGCATGCCAATCGCCATCGCCCACGGTGAAGGCCATGCCGAGTTCGAAAGCGAAGAAGCGTTGCTGGAAGCTGACTTGTCCGGTTGTGTGGCCATGCGTTTCGTCGACAACCACGGCAAGGTCACCGAAGGCTACCCGGCCAACCCGAACGGCTCGCCGCGCGGGATCACCGGGCTGACCAGCCGCGACGGTCGCGTCACCATCATGATGCCGCACCCGGAACGTGTATTCCGTGCCGTGCAGAACTCCTGGCGCCCGGAAGAGTGGAGCGAAGACGGCGCGTGGATGCGCATGTTCCGCAACGCCCGCGTGTGGGTGAACTAAGGCCGTGTACAAGCTCGGCTTCTTTGTGCCCGACAGTCACGTGGATACGGTGAAAACCGCCGTCTTCGCAGCTGGCGGCGGGCGCATCGGCCACTACGACAGCTGCGCCTGGCAAGTGCTGGGCCGTGGCCAGTTCCGCCCGATGGACGGCAGCCAGCCGTTTATCGGCCAGGTGGGGCAGGTTGAAGTGGTTGAGGAATGGAAGGTTGAGTTGGTGGTGGCGGATGAGTTGATCAAGGCCGTTGTGGCTGCGTTGAAGCTTAGCCATCCCTATGAGACGCCGGCTTATGAGGTGTGGCAGTTGGCGGATTTTTGATTCGCTGGCTGTAAAAAAAAGAAACCCGCTGGGCCTGAATGGTCAGCGGGTTTTTTGTTGGCTGTGAGGGCCTCATCTCGGGCTAGCCCGCGATGAAGTCCGAATGGCCAGTAGAGATTTAGGCTCGGGCTCCTATTTCACGGTCACTGACCAACCGCTCCAAGGCCTCACCCAACCCCGATGCCTTGTCACCAATCAGCAAGTGCCAAATGCCGCTTTCCAGTCGGCTCACACCCTGGCAGCCAAGCGCCGTGAGCTGGGATTGCGACAACACCGAACCATCCCCTAATTTCACCCGCAACCGCGTCATGGCCACGGTATCCAGTTGCAGTACATTGGCCCGACCGCCCAGGGCCTTCAGCCATTTATCGGCCTCGTGAACATTGACCGGTGCGCTCTTTTCAACAGGCGCAGCAACCACTGGTGCCGTTCCGACAAACGACGGCATGGCCAGGCGAATCTCGTCAGCAATGCTGTCGGCCATCGGCCCTACCACCACCTGCAAGCTGCCGCCGTTGCCGGGGCGAACCACGGCCATGGCACCCAATGCCTTGAGCTCGGCGTCCACCACCTTGTTGCGGTCCACCATGTCCAGGCGCAGACGTGTAGTGCAGGCACCCACGCTGAGCAGATTGTCAGCTCCGCCCAGCGCACGAATGTAGGCACCGGCACGCTGGTTGTCGGTCATGACTTCGGTGCGCACGACCTGTATGTCTTCGCGCCCCGGTGTCTTCAAGTTGAAGCGACGGATGCAGAAATCAAACACCGTGTAGTAGACCACCGCGTAGGCCAGGCCCACCGGCACCACCAGCCAGCCATTGGTGGACTTGCCCCAGCCGAGGACCATGTCGATAAAACCACCGGAAAAGGTAAAGCCCAAGTGGATGTTCAGCAGGTTAGTGATGCCCATCGACAGGCCGGTCAATAGCGCATGTAGCAGATACAGCAGCGGCGCGAGGAACATGAAGGCGAACTCGATGGGCTCGGTGACGCCGGTGAGGAACGAGGTCAATGCCATCGACAGGAAGATCCCGCCCATGATCTTGCGCCGCTCCGGCAAGGCATTGCGGTACATCGCCAGGCAGGCTGCGGGTAGGCCGAACAGCATCACCGGGAACATGCCAGTCATGAACTGGCCGCCCTTGGGGTCGCCGGCAAAGTAGCGGGTCAAATCGCCCGTGACCACCGCGCCGGTCACCGGGTCGGTGAAGCTGCCAAACACAAACCAGGCCATGTTGTTGAGGATATGGTGCAGGCCAGTGACGATCAGCAGGCGGTTGAATACGCCGAAGATGAACGCGCCGAAGCTGCCACTTTCCAGCAGCAATACGCCGAAGCTGTTGATGCCATGCTGGATCGGCGGCCAGATCAGGCCGAACACCACGCCCAGGCCGACCGCCGAGAAACCGGTGACAATCGGCACAAACCGCCGCCCACCGAAGAACGCCAGGTATTCAGGCAGCTTGATGTCCTTGAAACGGTTATACAGCGCGCCGGCCATCAGCCCGCTGACGATCCCGGCGAGCATGCCCATATTGATGCTGGCGTCCATCACCTTGAGGGTAGAGATCATCACCAGGTAGCCAATGGCCCCGGCCAAGCCTGCGGTGCCGTTGTTGTCTCGGGCAAACCCCACGGCGATACCGATGGAGAAGATCAACGCCAGGTTGGCGAAGATCGCTTGCCCTGCGTCGTGCATCACGGCGATGTTCAGCAGGTCGGTGTCGCCCAGGCGCAGCAGCAGGCCAGCGATCGGCAGGATCGCGATCGGTAGCATCAGCGCGCGGCCCAGGCGTTGCAGCCCTTCGATGAAATATTGGTACATGGCGTGTCTCCCTTTTCTTGTTGTTGTCAGCTCAGCGGCCAGTGGTGTTGACAGGCTTGGCGAACGGCTTTGGCGCTGCTCAGGTTAAGCAGGCCTTGGCTCAGTTGCCGGCATTGCGCTGTATCCAGGTGGCGGACGCGGTCCTTGATTTCTCCGATTTGCAGCGGGCTTACCGACAGCTCGCTGATGCCCAGGCCGATCAGCACCGGCGTGGCCAGTGGGTCGGACGCCAGGGCGCCGCATACGCCGACCCAACGGCCGTGTTTGGCCGCTCCGGCGCAGGTGTGGGCGATCAGGCGTAGCAACGCTGGATGCAGGGCGTCGACCCTGGCGGCGAGGCCGGCGTGGTCGCGGTCCATGGCCAGGGTGTACTGGGACAGGTCATTGGTGCCGATGGACAGGAAGTCCGCATGCTCGGCCAGTTGCTCGGCCATCAAGGCGGCGGCCGGTACTTCGATCATTACCCCCAGTTCCGGGCGTTGGGTCAGTTCCAGCTCAATGCACAGCTCATCCAGGCGTTGGCGGATGTGCAGCAACTCGTCCACTTCGCTGATCATCGGCAACAGGATGCGGCAGCGCTGCAACGGGCTGACCTGGAGCAGGGCGCGCAGTTGCTGGTCCAGCAGTTCCGGGCGGACCTGGGCCAGGCGTATGCCTCGCAGGCCCAGCACCGGGTTGGTTTCGGCGGGCAGCGGCAGGTAGTCCAGTTGCTTGTCGCCGCCGACGTCGATGGTGCGGATGATCACCGACTTGTCGCCCATGGCATCCAGTACGGCTTGATAGGCCTGGCGCTGCTCTTGTTCATCGGGCGCGGTGCGGCGGTCTACGAAGAGGAATTCGGTGCGCAACAGGCCGACGCCGTCGGCGCCGTTTTCATGGGCAATCTGCGCTTCAGCGCTGGAGGCGACATTGGCGGCCACCTCGATACTCACGCCGTCCAGGGTGCGGGCTGGCGCCTGGGCTTGGTTTTGTTGCTGCTGGCGGCGGAGTTTTTGTACGTCGCGTATCTGATGAACTTGCGCGTGGCGCGCGTCATCGGGGGCCAACTCCAGGCGACCGTTGATGGCGTCCAGCACAACCCGTTGGCCTTGGGGCACATCCAGTACGGCCGAGCCCAGTGCAACCACGCAAGGCAAGCCTTTGCCCCGCGCCAGAATCGCCACATGGGAAGTTGCACCACCTTCGGCCATGCAGATACCCGCGGCGTTTTGTGCGCTCAGTTGCAGCAGGTCCGACGGTGTCAATTCATGGGCCGCAACAATGGCGCCGGCGGGCAATTCGAAGTGCCAGACTTCACCCAGCAACTCTCGCAGCACTCGCTGCTGCAAGTCCCGCAAGTCATTGGAACGCTCGGCCAATAAGGGTTTGCCCAATGCCAGCAGCACGGCGCACTGGGCCTGGATCGCATCGCGCCAGGCGTGGGTAGCGGCGCGGCCCTGAGCGATGGCGACACCGGCGGCCACCAGCAGCGCCGGGTCTTCCAGCAGCGCCAGGTGGGCGGCAAAGATTTCTTCTTCTTCAACGTCTTTGTGCCGCCGGGCTTGGGCCAGGGTGTCGCGGATATTGTTGCGTACTTGTTCCAGGGCGTTGTCGAACAAGCGCAGTTGTTCCTCGGCGACGTGGTTGCCGATGTCTTCCGGCAGCTCAATGCCATTGAGTCGAAACAGTGGCCCACACACCAATCCAGGCGCGGCGCACACTCCTTGCAGCACGCCGGGTTCACTGTTGGCGCGACGAGTAGCGACGGCCACCGGCGCATGGGTTTGTGCATGGCCCGCCACCGACAAGGCGGCGATCAGCGCTTGCAGCGCCGCGTCGCAATCCTTGCCACGGCAAGTGACCTGAACTTCGTCCTGTTCACCGATACCCAGGCCCATCAAGCCGATCAGGCTGTCGCAGGACGCCGACTTGCCGGCGAAATGCAACTGCGACTGGCTGCTGAAACCCTGCGCCGTTTTGCGGATCAAGGCCGCAGGGCGTGCATGCAAACCGCCACGGTGAGTGATGCGAATGCTGGCGCTGGCTTGCGCGATTGAGTCATCGACCGCCTGCGGTTGCGCTGGCGAAGAACCGTGTGCTACCACCTGCAACAGCGGTTCCCCGACGTTCACCGCGTTCAATGCAAGCGGGCGCAGCGCAAATTGATCACTGTTGGTGAGAATGATCAGGCTGATAAGACTTTTGCACTGGCGGGCGATGCGATCCAGTTCGAAGCGCACCAGCGGCTGGCCATTACGGACCCGCGCGCCTTGTTCGACCAACAGCTCAAAACCTTCGCCGTTCAACTCCACGGTGTCGATGCCCACGTGCAGCAGCAGTTCGGCGCCGTTATCGGCGCGAATCGTCAGCGCATGCCCGGTACGGGCGACATGAATGACGACCCCATCGCAGGGCGCATGCAGGCAATCATTAATCGGGTCGATGGCGATGCCATCACCCATGGCGCCGCTGGCGAACACTTCGTCGGGAACGCTGCCCAGGGCCAGTACCGGCCCGCTGAGGGGGGCGCTGAGGGTGAGGTCATTATTATTGTGGGACATGGGCACGGTACTCATCAGGAATGCGCAAAAATCAACTCAGTGGGTACGGGTCACTTTGCTTAGGTGACGCGGCTGGTCCGGGTCCATGCCACGGGCTTCGGCCAGGCCTGCGGCCATCACGTAGAAGCTCTGGATGGCAAGAATCGGATCAAGGGCCGGGTGTTCGGCGCGGCTCAAGGTCAGGTCGCGTTCGGCGATGTCATCGGGAGCGGCCAGCAACACGCGGGCGCCGCGTTGGCGCATATCGGCGGCCAGGCTCAGCAAACCGGCCTGTTCGGCGCCGCGTGGGGCGAACACCAGCAGCGGGTAGTTGTCACTGATCAAGGCCATTGGCCCGTGGCGTACTTCGGCGCTGCTGAAGGCTTCGGCCTGGATCGCCGAGGTTTCCTTGAGTTTGAGCGCGGCTTCCTGAGCGATAGCAAAACCGGCGCCACGGCCGATTACCATCAACTGCTGGCAGTCGCGCAGGGCGTCGATGGCCAGGCTCCAGTTCTGTTTGGCGGCTTCACGCAAACCGTCGGGCAGGGCTTTACAGGCTTGCAGCAGTTCGGTTTCCTGGTTCCAGTGACCGATCAGTTGGGCGCTGGCGCTCAAGGTGGCGATAAAGCTTTTGGTGGCGGCGACGCTGCGTTCGGGCCCGGCACACAGCGGCACATGGAATTCGCAGGCTGCTTCCAGTGGTGAGTCCTCGGCATTGACCAGCGAAATGCTCAAGGCGCCACGCTTGCGCAGCAGGCGCAGGCTGTTGACCAGGTCCGGGCTTTGCCCCGACTGGGAGAAACCGAAGGCCACCTGGCCACTGACCTTGAGCGGCGATTGCAGCATGGTCACCACCGACATCGGCAACGACGCCACGGGAATCCCCAGGTGTTGCATGGTCAGGTAGGCAAAGTAGCTGGCGGCGTGATCCGAGCTGCCACGGGCGATGGTCAACACCACTTGCGGCGGCTGGCGACGCAAGCGTCCGGTAACCTCCACCAGCATCGGTTCCAGGCGTTGCAGTTGAGCCTCGACGGCGTCGCAGGAGGCCAGGGCCTCTTCAAGCATTTTTGAAGTCAATGGTTTCTCCTTCGACCATTACGTCGGTGAGGTTCAGGGAGCGGTCCAGGCGCACGCAGTCGGCAAAGCTGCCGGGTTGCAGGCGGCCGCGCTCTGTAAGTCCCAGGTAATCGGCGGGAAATTGCGACAGGCGTTGTGAGGCTTCGCTGATGGGCAGGCCGATTTTCACCAGGTTGCGCAGCGCCTGATCCATGGTCAGCGTGCTGCCGGCCAGGGTGCCGTCGGCCAGGCGCACGCCGCCCAGGCATTTGGTCACGGTGTGGCTGCCCAGCTTGTATTCGCCGTCGGGCATGCCGGCGGCAGCGGTGGAATCGGTGACGCAGTACAGACACGGAATCGCCCGCAAGGCCACGCGCATGGCACCGGGGTGAACGTGCAGCAAATCGGGGATCAGCTCGGCGTATTTGGCGTGGGCCAATGCCGCGCCAACGATGCCCGGCTCGCGGTGATGCAGCGGGCTCATGGCGTTGTAGAGGTGGGTAAAGCTGGTGGCACCGGCGGCGAGGGCGGCGACGCCTTCTTCGTAGCTGCCCAGGGTGTGGCCGATCTGCATGCGCACGCCGCGTTCGCTGAGGGCGCGGATCAGGCCGTCATGGCCAGCGATTTCCGGGGCAATAGTGATCACCCGGATCGGCGCCAGGCGCAGGTATTCCTCAACTTCGGTCATCAGCGCGGTGTGGGCGAAGTTCGGTTGTGCGCCGAGTTTGCCAGGGTTGATATAAGGGCCTTCCAGGTGCACACCAAGCACGCGGGCGCTGCCCGCCTGGCGGTTTTCGCAGAAGCGGCCGAGGGCGTCGAGCACGCTGGAGATTTCGTCCACCGGCGCGGTCATGGTCGTGGCCAGCAGCGAGGTGGTGCCAAAGCGCACGTGGGTGCGGGTGATGGTCTCGAAGGCGCTGGGGCCTTCCATGATGTCCTTGCCGCCGCCGCCGTGAACGTGCAGGTCGATAAAGCCCGGCAGCAGGTACGGCAGGTCGTTGTTGGTAGGGTCGCACGGGCTGCCTTCAACGGCGGTGACTTTGCCGTGCTGGTGCACCAGGCGGCCGCGAATCCAGCCTTGAGGCGTGAGGATATTGTCTTCGGACATGGGCAGTTCTCTAAGGCCGCAATTCAGCGGCAAAGTCATAGCGGCGCAGCTCTGCGACAAAGTCGTAGTAGTCGTTGCGGCAGTAGGTATCGGTGATTTCGATCGGGGTGTTGTCTTCGGTGTAGCCGACTCGGGTCATCAGCAGCATGGCGGTGCCGGGGGCGATGCCCACCAGTGCGGCGAACTCGTCCGAGGCGTTGATTGCCTGGATGTGCTGCAGCGCGCGAACGATGGGCTTGCCGATGCCTTCCAGGTATTCGTAGAGGGAACTGCCAATGGCCTGCGGGTTGGGGATGATCGAAGCGGGCAGGGCGCTCATTTCGATGGCCATCACCGTGTCATCGGCCTTACGCAGGCGCTTGAGCCGCACCACCTTGTCGGTGGGCGACAGGCACAGGCGGATCAGTTCTTCGTGGGTGGGCGGGGTGATTTCCCGCTCCAGCCATTGGGAGCTTGGGACAAAACCCTTGAGCCGCAACATCTCGCTGAACCCCGAAAGGCGTGACAACGGCTGTTCCAAACGCGGGGTAATGAAGGTTCCAGAGCCTTGGCTGCGACGGATCAGGCCTTGTTCGAACAGCACTTCCAATGCCTTGCGGGCGGTCACTCGGGAAATGCTCAACAGTTCGCTGAGGGTGCGTTCCGACGGCAACGCCTGCTCGGATTTCCACTGGCCAGCATGAATCGCCGCTTCCAGCTTGCGGGCCAGTTGCAGGTACAGCGGCGTGGATTGTTTGCCGTCGGGGCGCAGGGCCAGGATGGGGTTCATCTGTAGGGTTTCCGATGCGTTATTGGAGTGTTGTCGCCCGGTAGTGGCTGGAAATTAATACCACTTAAATACCATGTCAATGCTGCCCAAATGGTGCGGGCAAGTGTTTACGGGCGCCTTTATAGTGCGCTTGAGCAAGTGGTATTAGAGAGGTCTTTCTTTGGCGCAGAAGTGCGCAGCCTGCGGGGGTGAAATGGTATTCACCGGCAGGCGCTGCCGAGGGCAGGAATTTATTTGGATTTATTTTACAAACGGTCGAAAACTACGGACGAATCTCGATCATCGTGCCGTCCTTGACCAGGTTCCAGACTTCGCGCATGTCGACATTGCGCATGCCGATGCAGCCGTCGGTCCAGTCCAGGGTGTGGAACCACTCCTCGGGGTAATCCTCGGCGTCGGGGGTGCCGTGAATCATGATCATGCTGCCCGCACGCACACCTTCACGTCGCGAGCGGGCGGCGTCGCTGATGTTCGGGTAGGAGATGTGCATGGACAGGTTGAAACGGTCGCTGGTCTTGCGCCAGTCGATCCAATAGAGACCTTCCGGAGTCTTGCGGTCGCCTTCCACGAGCTTGTGGCCCTTGGGGTTTTTGCCCAGTGAAATGCGGTAGGTCTTGAGGGGCTTGCCGTCGTTGATCAACTGCAACTGATGGGCGGACTTGAGGACCAGGATTTTCTCGACAGGTTTGCCGCCCAGGGTTTCCAGGGTGGAGGCTGACGACAGCGTGGCGAACGACAGGCAGAGTAGAGCAAGCAACCAACGCATTAAAACGGTATCCCTTCAGGTGCTGCCTGGATTGTTATTTTGCCAGATGGGCCAGTGGCGGCACGGACTCGTTGCGCACCGGGAACAGCTGTAGCCGACGGTCGGCGAAAAAGCATTCTAAGGTACGCCCGACCGTGCGGAAAGCCAGCTCGGACCAAGGGATGTCGGCTTCATTGAAAAGCTTCACCTCCAGGCTTTCGGGCCCTGCGCAGAAGTCCAGGTCGATCAGCTCGGCGCGATAGAAAATATGCACCTGGCTGATGTGCGGCACGTCGATCAGCGTGTAGATGCTCAGGTTGCGCACCCTGGCACAGGCTTCTTCCATGGTTTCGCGCATGGCCGCCTGTTCGACGGTCTCGCCGTTTTCCATAAACCCTGCGGGCAGCGTCCAATAGCCCTGGCGCGGTTCGATGGCACGACGGCACAGCAGCACCTGATCGCCCCAGACCGGCACGGTGCCGGCGACGATGTTGGGGTTCTGATAGTGAATGGTCTGACAGTGATCACAGACATAACGCAGGCGCGCGTCGCCTTCGGGAATGCGCTGGGTGACCGGTTTACCGCACTGGCTGCAGAAGTTCATGCTGGGGTTCCTGGAGAGTGCGCCTATCTTGGCGTGGCGGCGTGCCTGCCTGCAAGTTGTCGTTTAGCGACACGGTCCAGGTTTTGGGGTTGGGCACCCGCACGCTTTGGTGCATGATGCAAGGTAGCCAACAGATCGAGATGACTCATGCTGGACGAGCTACTTCGCCGGGTAAGCAATCATACGCCACGCACGCTGGAGACCGACGCTCGTTTCCCGGAAGCCGCGGTGCTGGTGCCGATTACCCGCAGTGACGAACCCGAACTGATCCTGACCCTACGGGCCAGCGGCCTGTCGACCCACGGTGGCGAAGTGGCTTTTCCCGGCGGACGCCGCGACCCGGAAGACCCGGACCTGGTGTTCACCGCCCTGCGTGAGGCCGAAGAAGAAATCGGCCTGCCACCGGGACTGGTGGAAGTGATCGGCCCCTTGAGTCCCTTGATCTCCCTGCACGGTATCCGCGTCACGCCTTATGTCGGGGTCATCCCCGATTACGTCGAGTACTTGGCCAACGACGCCGAGATTGCTGCCGTGTTCAGCGTGCCCCTGGAGTTCTTCCGCCAGGACCCACGCGAACACACCCACCGCATCGATTACCAGGGCCGCAGTTGGTACGTGCCCAGTTATCGTTTTGGCGAATACAAGATCTGGGGCCTGACGGCGATCATGATCGTCGAGCTGATCAACCTGATCTATGACGACGCCGACATCAGCCTGCATCGTCCACCGAAAAGCTTCATCAATACCTAAGCCATCGTTTCGTATGGCAAGCCTTGAGGACCACACCATGAAATACCGCCTGGGCGACGCCCGCGTCGAGACCCATCCCCAAAGCTGGGTGGCCCCCAATGCCACGCTGGTGGGCAAGGTCAAGCTGGAAGAGGGTGCCAACGTCTGGTTCGACGCGGTGTTGCGCGGTGATAACGAATTGATCCTGATCGGCAAGAACAGCAACGTCCAGGACGGCACGGTGATGCACACTGACATGGGCTACCCGCTGACCCTGGGCACCGGCGTGACCATCGGCCATAACGCCATGCTGCACGGCTGTACCGTCGGCGATTACAGCCTGATCGGCATTAATGCGGTGATTCTCAACGGGGCGAAGATCGGCAAAAATTGCATCATCGGCGCCAATTCGCTGATCGGCGAAGGCAAGGAAATTCCCGATGGCTCGCTGGTGATGGGCTCGCCCGGCAAAGTGGTGCGGGAACTGACCGAGGCGCAGAAGAAGATGCTTGAGGCCAGCGCTGCGCACTATGTGCATAACGCTCAGCGCTATGCCCGTGACCTGGTCGAGCAGGAAGAATGAACACCCCTGAACGACCGGTGGCCTCGCCCTGTGTGAACATTTGTGCGCTGGATAACGATGATATCTGCACCGGCTGCCAGCGCACCGTGGACGAAATCACTCGCTGGAGCCGCATGGACAATGCCGAGCGGCGGGTGGTGCTGGGGTTGTGTCACGAGCGGGCGAAGGTGAGTGGGTTGGTGTGGATGATTGGCAAACAGTCTGATTCTCTGTAGGAGCGAGGGGGACGGCTAGTTCTTGCTCGCGAAAAATGCAAGAGCATCACGTATAGTCAAAAAAACCCATAATCGTTAACGTCCTTCGCGAGCAAGCTCGCTCCTACACCAGGTTCCCTCGCCCCATGCTCTTCCTGATCGCCTATATCAGCAGCGTCGTGCTGATCAACTACGCCTTTTCCACCGCTCCCCACTTGGACGTCATCTGGTCCGCCTGGGGCGGGTTGGTGTTTGTCCTGCGTGACATGGTGCAAACCCGCTTCGGTCACGGTGCGATCATCGCCATGCTGGCGGCGTTGGTGCTGTCTTACATCACTTCCGATCCGTCCATCGCCCTGGCCAGTGCCACGGCGTTCGCGGTGTCCGAGTGCATCGACTGGCTGGTGTTCAGCATCACCAAGCGCCCGCTTCACGATCGCCTGTGGATAAGTTCGGCGCTGAGCATTCCCCTCGATACCTTTATCTTTTTCGGCCTGATCGGCGCCCTGACGCCCGCCGTGGTAGGGACCGCCCTGGCCTCGAAATTTGCCGGAGTGACCGTGGTCTGGCTGGCCATGGCCTGGCGCTTGCGCCGCCAGCGCGTCGCCAACTGAGGCCAATCTTTACAGTTCATGTAAAATGCCGGCCTTTCCCCCCATGATCCGCTCCCCTGAGGACCTGAGATGACCCGAATCGGAACTCCATTGTCGCCAACCGCGACCCGCGTTTTGCTGTGTGGCTGCGGTGAACTGGGCAAGGAAGTGGTAATCGAACTGCAGCGCCTGGGCGTTGAAGTGATTGCCGTGGATCGCTACGCCAATGCGCCAGCGATGCAGGTTGCCCATCGCAGCCACGTCATCAATATGCTCGACGGCGCGGCCCTGCGTGCAGTGATCGAAGCGGAAAAGCCGCACTTTATCGTGCCGGAAATCGAGGCCATCGCCACCGCCACCCTGGTGGAGCTGGAAGCTGAAGGCTTCACCGTGATCCCCACCGCGCGTGCGGCGCTGCTGACCATGAACCGCGAAGGCATCCGTCGCCTGGCCGCTGAAGAACTGGACCTGCCGACTTCGCCTTACCACTTCGCTGACACTGTAGAAGACTACCGCAAGGCCGTCGAAGACCTTGGCTTCCCATGCGTGGTGAAGCCGGTGATGAGTTCGTCGGGTAAAGGCCAGAGCCTGCTGCGCAGTGCCGATGACGTGCAGAAAGCCTGGGACTATGCCCAGGAAGGTGGCCGTGCCGGCAAAGGTCGGGTGATCATCGAAGGCTTTATCGACTTCGACTACGAAATTACCCTGCTGACCGTGCGTCACGTTGGCGGCACCACCTTCTGCGCGCCGGTTGGTCACCGCCAGGAGAAGGGCGATTACCAGGAATCCTGGCAGCCCCAGGCCATGAGCCCGATTGCCCTGGCGGAATCCGAGCGTGTCGCTAAAGCCGTCACTGACGCCTTGGGTGGACGTGGTCTGTTTGGTGTTGAGTTGTTCATCAAGGGTGATCAGGTGTGGTTCAGCGAAGTGTCACCACGCCCGCACGACACCGGCTTGGTGACGTTGATTTCCCAGGACCTGTCGCAGTTTGCCCTGCATGCGCGGGCAATCCTCGGCTTGCCAATTCCGTTGATTCGTCAGTTTGGGCCTTCGGCCTCGGCGGTGATTCTGGTGGAAGGGCGGTCGACCCAGACGGCATTCTCCAACCTGGGTGCGGCGCTGAGTGAGCCGGATACCGCGCTACGTCTGTTCGGCAAACCAGAGGTTAATGGTCAGCGTCGCATGGGTGTGGCGTTGGCGCGGGATGAGTCGATCGAGGCTGCTCGGGCCAAGGCGACCCGAGCGTCACAGGCTGTTGTTGTAGAGCTGTAACTGCGGCGCAGCTATCGCGGGCTTGCCCGCGATAGCGATCTATTAGCCGATTCGATTCAAATCGTTATTGCGCGTCTCCTTCAGGCACAGCACAGCAATCAAGCTGATCACCGCTGCCGCCGACACATACCCGCCGACATAGCTCAAGCCACCCATTGCTACCAGCTTCTGGGCGAAGAACGGTGCCGCCGAAGCGCCGACAATCCCTCCCAGGTTATACGCCGCCGAAGCACCGGTATAACGCACGCGGGTCGGAAACAGTTCCGGCAACATCGCCCCCATCGGTGCGAAAGTCACACCCATCAGGAATAGCTCCAGGCACAGAAACAGCGCCACGGCCCAGGTTGAACCGTGAGTCATCAGGGGTTCCATGGTGAAGCCCGACAGGATGGTCAGCACTGCACCGACGATCAGTACCGGCTTGCGCCCATAACGGTCACTGGCCCAGGCGGCCAGTGGGGTCGCCGCGCCCATGAACAGCACGGCAAAGCACAGCAGGCCGAGGAAGGTTTCGCGGCTGTAACCCAGCGTGGTTACACCGTAACTCAGGGAAAACGCCGTAGTGATGTAGAACAGCGCATAACACACCACCATCGACGCAGCGCCCAGAAATACCGGCATCCCGTGTTGGCTGAACAGTTCCACCAGCGGCATTTTTACCGGCGCCTCTTTGGCCACGGCGTTGGCGAAGACCGGCGTTTCATGCAGTTTCAGGCGCGCATACAGGCCAACCATGACCAGCGCCGCGCTGAGCAGGAACGGAATACGCCAGCCCCAGCTGCGGAACTGCTCGTCGTTCAGGTTCATGGCCAGGATCAGGAATAAACCGTTGGCCGCCAGGAAGCCAATGGAGGGCCCCAGTTGCGGGAACATGCCGAACCAGGCGCGTTTGCCCTTCGGTGCATTCTCGGTGGCCAGCAGTGCCGCGCCACCCCATTCCCCGCCAAGGCCCAGGCCCTGACCGAAACGCAGCACGCAGAGCAGGATCGGTGCCCAGGCGCCGATGGAGTCGTAGCCGGGCAACAAGCCGATCAGCGTGGTGCAAACCCCCATCAACAGCAAGGAAGCGACCAGCGTCGACTTGCGGCCAATGCGGTCACCAAAGTGGCCGAACAGCGCCGAACCCAATGGCCGGGCGATAAAGGCAATGCCGAAGGTCAGAAATGATGCAAGCATCTGCGCCGTGCCGGACGTCTGCGGGAAGAACACGGGGCCGATCACCAGCGCAGCGGCGGTGGCATAGATATAGAAGTCGTAGAACTCGATGGCGGTGCCGACAATACTCGCGGTAGCGACTCGGGCGGTCGAGTTGGTCGGGGCGGCGGTCACAGCCTCGTTATAGGTGGTGCTCATTGAGGTATCCCTGACGGTCATTGCGCGTTTGGACGCGGATTATTATTGGTATTGCACCCATGGATCAGGGCAGTGCGCGGTCGGGCTGGGGCTTGGGTAAGCCGGTTCGATTATAGGAAGGGGGGTGCGGCGCAAACAAGCGCTGAAGTGTGGGAGCTGGCTTGCCTGCGATGGTTGTCTGTCAGCTCGCATCTTTGGCACTGTGGATATCTACACATTCTTGTGGACAGAGGATGGGGTGCAGATCCGTTATTTTGGTCAGGGCGGATTAGGGTTACGCCCTTACGGCGTGTCACTTTGCAAAAGCGGCAAAGTAACCAAAGCGCTCTTGCCCCACCACTTGGTGCCTCGCTTAGGCTCGGCATGCCTTCACTCCGGCATTGCTCCGTGGGCCGCCGCGATGGGCCATCCTTGGCCCAGCGCGGCTAAACCGGCGTCCTGCCGGTTTACCCACGGATCAATGCCTGCGTTCAGCCATCGTGGTTAACGGGGCGCCTTAGATCAAGATCAAAAGCACGGCGGCCTGGTAGCCGACCTGAGTGGTGAGAAGCAAGAGCAGATCCCATGCCCACTGCCCACTGTAGGAGCGAGCTTGCTCGCGATGGTCGTTAACGATGACGCTGGCATCCTGAATCACCGCGGTGCCCTCAGGTTCTTCGCGAGCAAGAACTAGGCGTCCCCCTCGCTCCTACAGAAAAGCGGATTGGCACTGGCGTTGCTCTGCTTTTGATCTGCCTGCCCATAAAACCAGAGGCCGAACGCAGGTGTTGTGCAGTGGGTAAACCGGCAAGGACGCCGGTTTAGCCGCGCTGGGCCAGGGACCGAAATAACGGATATGTACTCAATCGCCCCCTAGAACCTACAACTCCCACATCGACCGCGTTTCTTCAGGGAAGTGAAGCCGCCACCGGCACCAAGCCGGTATGCCAGATCAGTACCTTGCTCACCCGGTTGTCCTCGGTCTCCAGGGTTTCCAGGCGATAGCGGCCAATTTTCAGGCATACCGAGCAATCAGGAATGGTCTCCAACGCTTCAGTCACCAGCCCACTGAGGGTCTTCGGCCCGTCGCTGGGCAGGTGCCAGCCCAGGCTCTTGTTCAATTCGCGGATCGAGGCGGCGCCGTCGATCACGTAGCGGCCGTCCAGCTGTGGCTGGATGTGCGGGTTATCCACACTGTGCTCGCTTTCGAATTCGCCGACGATTTCTTCAAGAATATCTTCCAGGGTGACAATCCCCAGCACTTCGCCGTATTCGTCTACCACCATGCCCAGGCGACGCTGCTGTTTGTGGAAATTCAGCAGTTGCAGTTGCAGGGGCGTGCTTTCCGGGACGAAGTAGGGCTCATGACAAGCGGCCAGCAACGCCTCCTTGGTCAGGCTGGCGTCCGGCAGCAGGTGCTGGATCTGGCGGGTGTTGAGCACCGCCTCGACCTGATTGATGTCGCTGTGGAATATCGGCAGTCGGGTGCGCTGGGAGCTGCGCAGCTGTTCGATGATGTCTTCGATGGGGTCATCCAGGTTGATGCCGTCCACTTCACTGCGGGGCACAAGGATGTCATTGACTGTGATGCTATCCAGCGCGTGGATGCCCGAAAGGCCCGGCGTACGGCCATTGGGTACTTGCGGTTCCTGCTCGTCATCGTTATCTGGTTGTGGCTCGTCGCTTTTCTTGACTACGCCAGACTTGCGAGCGAAGGGCTTGAGCAGTAACAGGCTGGCGCCGTTGAGCAACCAGGCCAGTGGATAGAGGATTTTCAGCGGTACGCCCAACAACGTATTGCCAAAACCCAGCACCGCTTGTGGATAACGTGTGGCCAGGGCGCGAGGCAAGTAGTCGGCCAGCACCAGCAGCGCGGCGCTGGAGATCAGCCAGCCGAGCCAGGGACCATTATTGGCCCAGGCATAGATCGCCAGCAGGGTACAGAGGATCACCACCATGGCGCGGCACAGGGTATTGCAAAGAATCAGGCTGTTGCGCGGGAAGTTCAGCCGGGCTGCGGCCTTGTCGCCCTGGCGAGTGCCGGGGCGCTGGGCCAGCAAGTGGTGTTGCGCGGCCTCGATGGCGGTAAACAGCGCCGACCATAAAATCAGCAGGGTCACTACCGCGAGCATCGGCCCTAGGGGCAAGTTGTCCATGTTGGCTGCCCGTCAGATATGCAGGATGAATTCGCGGACCAGCTTGCTGCCGAAATACGCCAGCATCAGCAGGCAGAAACCGGCCAGGGTCCAGCGGATCGCCTTGTGCCCGCGCCAGCCGAGGCGGTTGCGGCCCCACAGCAGCACGCTGAACACCACCCAGGCCAGGCACGCCAGCAGGGTTTTGTGCACCAGATGCTGGGCAAACAGGTTTTCGACGAACAGCCAGCCGGAGATCAGTGACAGTGACAGCAAGGTCCAGCCGGCCCAAAGGAAGCCGAACAGCAGGCTTTCCATGGTTTGCAGCGGCGGGAAGTTCTTGATCAGCCCGGAAGGGTGCTTGTGCTTGAGTTGGTGATCCTGCAACAGCAGCAACAAGGCCTGGAACACTGCAATAGTGAACATGCCGTAGGCGAGGATCGACAGCAGGATATGCGCGAGGATACCCGGCTCCTCGTCGATCACCTGCACCGTGCCGGTGGGGGCGAACTGAGCCAGCAGCACCGTCAGCATCCCTAGGGGGAAGAGCAGCAACAGCAGGTTTTCCACCGGTATCCGCGCGCAGGCCAACAGGGTCAGGCCGATCACTGCGGCGCCGATCAGACTGGCGGCACTGAAAAAATCCAGGCCCAGGCCAACCGGCGTCAGCAGGTGGGTGAACAGGCTGGCAGCGTGGGCCAGCAGGGCGAGGACGCCAAGGCCTACGAGCAGGCGTTTGTCTGCCTTGGAGCCTTGGGCCAGACGAGTGCCCTGATAGAGGGTCGCAGCGGCATACAAGATAGCGGCGGCGAGACTGGGTAGTAAACTGGGTGACAAGGGGAGCATAAATCCTGTTAGGCAAGCCCGAAAGACGCCGAGTTTGGCATACACCTGCGTTCCACGAAAGGCTCCTGGGCCAGACAGCGGGTGTGCATGACGACAGTCTTCGCTATAATCCGCGACCTGCCCACGCCGCAGGCTCGCCTAGCGCTGTTTTTAATAGCGATTTATCACAGCCTGGGCCGCCATTACCTCGGTCTACCATAGGGCCTGAAAGGATCGCGCATGTTTGAAAACTTGACTGACCGTCTCTCGCAGACGCTGCGCCATGTCACCGGCAAGGCCAAGCTGACTGAGGACAATATTAAAGACACCCTGCGTGAAGTACGCATGGCGTTGCTGGAAGCCGACGTCGCCTTGCCTGTGGTCAAGGACTTCGTCAACGCAGTCAAGGAGCGTGCGGTCGGCACTGAAGTGTCCCGCAGCCTGACGCCGGGCCAGGCCTTTGTGAAGGTCGTCCAGGCCGAACTCGAAAGCTTGATGGGCGTGGCCAACGAAGATTTGAACCTCAGTGCCGTGCCTCCGGCCGTTGTGCTGATGGCCGGTTTGCAAGGTGCGGGTAAAACCACCACCGCCGGTAAACTCGCGCGCTTCCTTAAAGAGCGCAAGAAAAAGACAGTGATGCTGGTGTCGGCCGACGTTTACCGTCCGGCGGCCATCAAGCAATTGGAAATGCTCGCCGGCGAAGTAGGCGTGACCTTCTTCCCGTCCGACCTGAGCCAGAAGCCGGTTGATATCGCCCAGGCGGCTATTAAAGAAGCCAGGTTGAAATTCATCGACGTGGTTATCGTCGATACCGCCGGTCGCCTGCACATCGATGAAGAGATGATGGGCGAGATCAAGGCGCTGCATGCCGCGATCAACCCGGTGGAAACCCTGTTCGTGGTCGACGCCATGACCGGCCAGGACGCGGCCAACACCGCGAAGGCCTTCGGTGATGCACTGCCGCTGACCGGCGTGATCCTGACCAAGGTCGACGGCGATGCCCGTGGCGGTGCCGCGCTGTCGGTGCGTGCCATCACCGGCAAACCGATCAAGTTCATCGGTATGGGCGAGAAGAGCGAAGCGCTCGAACCATTTCACCCTGAGCGGATTGCCTCACGTATCCTCGGCATGGGCGACGTGCTCAGCCTGATCGAGCAGGCCGAACAGACCCTCGACAAGGACAAGGCCGACAAACTGGCCAAGAAGCTGAAGAAGGGTAAGGGCTTCGACCTCGAAGACTTCCGCGATCAGCTGCAACAGATGAAGAACATGGGTGGCCTCGGTGGCCTCATGGACAAGCTGCCGAATATCGGTGGCGTCAATCTGGCGCAAATGGGCAACGCCCAGGGCGCGGCAGAGAAGCAATTTAAACAGATGGAAGCCATCATCAATTCAATGACCCCGGCCGAGCGCCGCGACCCTGAGCTGATCAGCGGTTCGCGCAAACGTCGGATCGCCATGGGTTCCGGCACCCAGGTGCAGGACATCGGTCGCTTGATCAAGCAGCACAAGCAGATGCAGAAGATGATGAAGAAATTCTCCGCCAAGGGCGGAATGGCCAAAATGATGCGCGGCATGGGCGGAATGATGCCTGGTCGCGGCATGCCGAAAATGTAAAGAATTCGCGCAAGAGCTTGCTCTTGCTCCGACCCACAGGGATGTGGGATCTCCAGCAAACCCGCACGTGCGGGAGCTGACTGGCCGTTTTTAACGACGGCTCCATTGCAGATCTGAATGGCACGCCGACTAGGCGCCAGAAAAAGACATTTGCAAAAGTCCGGATATTCCTTAGAATATGCGGCCTTTCGGGCACCTATGCCCGCTGTGCATTTAGTTTTGCAGCACCGACTACAGGAACGATCTTCACATGCTAACAATCCGTCTTGCCCTCGGCGGCTCTAAAAAGCGCCCGTTTTACCACTTGACCGTAACCGACAGCCGCAACCCGCGCGACGGTTCGCACAAGGAACAGGTTGGTTTCTTCAACCCGATCGCTCGTGGTCAAGAAGTCCGTCTGTCCGTGAACCAAGAGCGCGTAGCCTACTGGCTGAGCGTTGGTGCACAGCCTTCTGAGCGTGTTGCTCAGTTGCTGAAGGATTCGGCTAAGGCTGCGGCCTGAGCAATATGAACGCGACGCCTGTTGTTGCTGATGATTTGATCGTTATCGGCAAGATTTACTCTGTTCACGGCGTTCGCGGCGAAGTAAAGGTGTACTCCTTTACTGATCCGACTGAAAACCTGTTGCAATACAAAACCTGGACGCTCAAGCGCGAAGGTAGCGTTAAGCAGGTTGAGCTGGTCAGCGGACGTGGGAACGACAAGTTCCTGGTCGCAAAGCTCAAGGATCTTGATGATCGTGAAGAAGCTCGTCTTCTGGCCGGTTACGAGATCTGTGTGCCGCGCAACCTGTTCCCTGAATTGACCGACGGCGAGTACTACTGGTACCAGCTGGAAGGTCTGAAGGTTATCGACCAACTCGGGCAATTGCTCGGGAAGATTGATCATCTTCTGGAAACCGGCGCCAATGATGTAGTGGTGGTCAAGCCTTGCGCTGGCAGCCTGGATGATCGCGAACGCCTGTTGCCCTATACCGAGCAATGCGTGTTGAGCGTCGACCTGGCAGCGGGCGAGATGAAGGTGGAATGGGACGCGGACTTCTAAGCGTGGCTAATTTGCGCGTAGAAGTGATCAGTTTGTTTCCCGAGATGTTTTCCGCCATCAGCGAGTACGGCATCACCAGTCGGGCGGTGAAACAGGGGCTCTTGCAGCTCACCTGTTGGAACCCGCGAGACTACACGACGGATCGACATCACACTGTAGATGATCGCCCATTTGGCGGTGGTCCGGGCATGGTGATGAAGATCAAGCCCCTGGAAGATGCTCTGGTTCAGGCCAAGGCAGCAGCCGGGGAGAAGGCGAAGGTAATTTACCTGTCCCCTCAAGGCCGTCAGCTGAATCAGTCGGCGGTACGCGAGTTGGCGAATCAGGCAAGCTTAATCCTGATTGCCGGTCGCTATGAAGGCATTGACGAGCGTTTTATTGAAGCTCATGTCGATGAAGAGTGGTCGATTGGAGACTATGTCCTGTCTGGCGGCGAGCTGCCGGCGATGGTCCTGATAGATGCGGTTACACGACTGCTGCCTGGAGCTTTAGGGCATGCGGACTCCGCGGAGGAAGATTCCTTCACGGATGGTTTGCTGGATTGCCCGCACTACACCCGACCGGAGGTGTATGCGGATCAGCGTGTTCCCGACGTATTGCTAAGTGGCAATCACGCACACATCCGGCGTTGGCGTTTACAGCAGTCCCTCGGGCGGACCTATGAACGACGCGCCGATCTTCTGGAAAGCCGCTCGCTTTCTGGAGAAGAGAAGAAGCTGCTCGAGGAATACATCCTCGGGCGGGACGATAGTTAACAACGTATCGATGGTAGATCCGACGATCTACCTTAGGAGCACAGCATGACTAACAAAATCATCCTTGCACTCGAAGCAGAGCAGATGACCAAAGAGATCCCTACCTTTGCCCCGGGCGACACTGTTGTCGTTCAGGTGAAAGTGAAGGAAGGCGACCGTTCGCGTCTGCAAGCGTTCGAAGGCGTGGTAATTGCCAAGCGTAACCGTGGTGTGAACAGTGCTTTCACTGTTCGTAAAATCTCCAACGGTGTTGGCGTAGAGCGTACTTTCCAGACCTACAGCCCGCAAATCGACAGCATGGCCGTTAAACGTCGCGGTGACGTACGTAAAGCCAAGCTGTACTACCTGCGTGACCTGTCCGGTAAAGCAGCTCGCATCAAGGAAAAACTGGCTTAAGTCCAGCTTCCCGATGCAGAAAAAAGCAGCCTTCGGGCTGCTTTTTTGTGCCCGCGATTTGAGCCCGGCCTTGGGGAAAAATCCGGGCAACTGCTACGCTGGGCGCGATAGGATCTACCACATCACATGAATCCCCACCGAGCCCTCATGCCCGCCATCGATCATCCCCTGATAGACCGTTTCCTCGATGCCCTCTGGCTGGAAAAAGGCCTGTCGGACAATACTCGTCAGGCCTACCGCAGCGATCTGGCCTTGTTCAACGGCTGGCTGCAGGAGAAAAACCTGGAGTTGATCAATGCCGGTCGCGAGCTGATCCTTGACCATCTGTCCTGGCGCTTGGAACAGAGCTACAAGCCGCGTTCCACCGCGCGATTCCTCTCCGGTGTGCGTGGCTTTTATCGTTATTTGTTGCGGGAAAAGCTGATTGCCGTCGATCCAACCCTGCAAGTTGATATGCCGCAACTGGGTAGGCCTTTGCCCAAGTCCCTATCAGAAGCTGACGTCGAAGCCCTGCTGGCGGCCCCCGACCTGAGCGAAACCATCGGCCAGCGTGATCGAGCCATGCTGGAGGTGCTGTATGCCTGCGGTCTGCGAGTTACCGAATTGATCAGCCTGACCCTGGAGCAGGTTAATTTGCGCCAGGGCGTACTGCGGGTGATGGGCAAGGGCAGCAAGGAGCGGTTGGTGCCCATGGGCGAAGAAGCCATCGTGTGGATCGAGCGCTACATGCGCGATGCCCGCAGCGAACTGCTTGGCGGGCGTCCCAGTGATGTGCTGTTCCCAAGCCAGCGCGGCGAGCAGATGACCCGCCAGACTTTCTGGTATCGCATCAAGCATCAGGCCAAGGTCGCCGGCATCAGTAAGTCGTTGTCGCCCCACACCTTGCGCCATGCTTTCGCTACCCATTTGCTCAACCACGGCGCGGATTTGCGGGTGGTACAGATGCTGCTGGGGCATAGCGATTTATCCACAACCCAGATCTACACCCATGTGGCCCGGGCGCGCTTGCAGGATATGCACGCCAAGCACCATCCTCGCGGGTGAAATAGCTTGCGCAAAAGACCAATTTACCTGCGACAGTCTGCCCCCCGGCCCAACTGTGGTAGGCTTTGCCGGTTCGCAAAGGGGACGGCCCAAACCCGTGTTTCCAGATCGGTATTCTTGCTCCCGTCCCAGCATCTGCCTTCAGGAGTTTCCATGCGTTTGACCCAGATTTTTGCCGCCGCAGCCATTGCGTTGGTATCAACCTTTGCCGTCGCCGATGACGCCGCCGAGAAGGCGATTCGTAAGAGTCTGGAAAGCCTCCAGCTCGAAACACCGGTGGAAAGTATTAGCGCCAGCCCCATGACCGGCCTGTATGAAGTCAAGCTCAAGGGCAGCCGCGTGCTGTACGCCAGTGGCGACGGCCAATACATCGTCCAGGGTTACCTGTTCCAGTTGAAAGACGGCAAGCCGGTCAACCTGACCGAGAAAGCCGAGCGCCTGGGTGTGTCCAAGTTGATCAACGCCATCCCGGTAGCGGAAACCGTGGTCTACCCGGCCATTGGCGAGACCAAGACTCACATCACCGTCTTCACCGACACCACCTGCCCGTACTGTCACAAGCTGCACGCCGAAGTGTCTGAGCTGAACAAGCTGGGTGTGGAAGTGCGTTATGTAGCGTTCCCGCGTCAGGGCCTAGGCTCGCCAGGCGACGAGCAGTTGCAAGCGGTCTGGTGTGCGGCTGACAAGAAAGCGGCCATGGACAAGATGGTCGACGGCAAGGAAATCAAGTCCGCCAAGTGCACCAACCCGGTTTCCAAACAGTTCGCCCTGGGCCAGTCCATTGGCGTGAACGGTACGCCGGCCATCGTTTTGGCTGACGGCCAGGTCATTCCGGGCTACCAGCCTGCACCACAAATCGCCAAACTGGCGCTGGGTGCAAAATAAACAGTATCGTCGAGCCTTTGACGATCATGCCCCGCCGACAGGTCGACGGGGCATTAATAGAGAGCCGCAGTTGTGCGGCTGTTTTTCACGGCCGACCTTGAGTCGGCCGTTTCATGGGGAGTTCTTCAGTGAAACCGGTCAAAGTAGGCATCTGTGGGTTAGGGACCGTCGGTGGCGGCACCTTGAACGTACTTCAGCGTAACGCCGAGGAAATTTCCCGCCGTGCAGGGCGTGGGATTGAAGTGGCGCAAATTGCCATGCGTACGCCAAAGCCCCAGTTCCAAACGACCGGTATTGCGATTACCAACGATGTCTTTGAAGTCGCCACCAACCCAGAAATCGATATCGTCATCGAGCTGGTGGGCGGTTACACCATCGCCCGTGAACTGGTGCTCAAGGCCATCGAAAACGGTAAGCACGTGGTCACCGCCAACAAGGCGCTGATCGCCGTGCACGGCAACGAGATCTTCGCCAAGGCCCGCGAGAAGGGTGTGATCGTCGCCTTCGAAGCAGCAGTCGCTGGCGGTATCCCGGTGATCAAGGCCATCCGTGAAGGCCTGTCGGCTAACCGCATCAACTGGGTCGCCGGGATCATCAACGGCACCGGTAACTTCATCCTTACCGAAATGCGCGAGAAGGGCCGTACCTTCGAAGACGTGCTGGCCGAAGCCCAGGTACTGGGTTATGCCGAAGCCGATCCGACCTTCGACGTCGAAGGCATCGACGCCGCCCACAAATTGACCATCCTGGCGTCCATTGCCTTTGGTATCCCGCTGCAGTTCGACAAGGCCTACACCGAAGGCATCACCAAGCTGACCACCGCTGACGTGAACTACGCCGAAGCCCTGGGCTACCGCATCAAGCACCTGGGCGTAGCGCGCAGCACTGCGGCCGGTATCGAGTTGCGTGTACACCCGACGCTGATTCCGGCCGATCGCCTGATCGCCAACGTCAATGGCGTGATGAACGCCGTGATGGTCAACGGTGACGCTGCCGGCTCGACCTTGTTCTACGGCGCTGGCGCCGGCATGGAGCCGACGGCTTCGTCGGTGATCGCCGACCTGGTGGACGTGGTTCGCGCCATGACCAGCGACCCGGAAAACCGCGTGCCGCACCTGGCCTTCCAGCCTGACTCGCTGTCGGCTCACCCGATCCTGCCGATCGAAGCCTGCGAAAGCTCCTACTACCTGCGCATCCAGGCCAAGGACCATCCGGGCGTGTTGGCCCAAGTGGCCAGCATCTTGTCGGAACGCGGCATCAACATTGAATCGATCATGCAGAAGGAAGTCGAAGAACACGACGGCCTGGTGCCCATGATTCTGCTGACCCACCGTGTGCTGGAACAGCACATGAACGATGCCATTACCGCGCTGGAAGCCCTGCAGGGCGTGGTTGGGCCGGTGGTGCGGATTCGCGTCGAACATCTTAATTAATGCAGCTGCAAGCTATCAGCTACAAGCTTCAAGTAAGAGCCGAGTCGCTCTAACTTGTAGCTTGCAGCTTGAGGCTTGAAGCCCAAACCGAAGGTTTGCTTTTATGCGCTACATCAGCACCCGCGGCCAGGCACCGGCCCTGAATTTTGAAGACGTCCTGCTGGCCGGTTTGGCTACTGACGGCGGCCTGTACGTGCCGGAAAACCTGCCACGCTTCACCCAGGAAGAAATCGCCTCCTGGGCCGGCCTGCCGTACCACGAGCTGGCGTTTCGGGTCATGCGCCCGTTCGTCACCGGCAGTATTCCGGATGCCGATTTCAAGAAGATTCTGGAAGAGACGTATGGCGTGTTTTCCCACAGCGCCATCGCCCCATTGCGTCAGCTGAATGGTAACGAATGGGTCCTGGAGTTGTTCCACGGCCCGACCCTGGCGTTCAAGGATTTCGCCCTGCAATTGCTGGGTCGCCTGCTCGACTACGTGCTGGAAAAGCGCGGCGAGCGCGTGGTGATCATTGGTGCTACCTCCGGTGATACCGGCTCGGCGGCCATCGAAGGTTGCAAACACTGCGAAAACGTCGACATCTTCATCCTGCATCCGCACAACCGTGTATCGGAAGTGCAGCGCCGGCAGATGACCACGCTCTTCGGCGACAACATCCATAACATCGCCATCGAAGGCAACTTCGATGACTGCCAGGAAATGGTCAAGGCCAGCTTTGCTGACCAGAGCTTCCTCAAGGGCACGCGCCTGGTGGCGGTGAACTCGATCAACTGGGCGCGGATCATGGCCCAGATCGTCTACTACTTCCATGCAGCCCTGCAGCTGGGCGGCCCGGCGCGTTCGGTGTCGTTCTCGGTGCCGACCGGCAACTTCGGCGACATCTTTGCCGGCTACCTGGCGCGCAACATGGGCCTGCCGATCAACCAACTGATCGTCGCCACCAATCGCAACGACATCCTGCACCGCTTCATGAGCGGCAACCAGTACGTCAAGGAAACCCTGCACGCCACACTGTCGCCGTCGATGGACATCATGGTTTCGTCCAACTTCGAACGCCTGCTGTTTGACATGCACGGTCGTAATGGTGCGGCCCTGGCTGGCCTGATGGACAGCTTCAAGCAAGGTGGCGGCTTCAGCGTTGAGCAAGAGCGCTGGACCGAAACCCGCAAACTATTCGACTCCCTGGCCGTGGATGACGCCCAGACCTGCGAAACCATCGCCGAAGTCTACGCCCAGACCGGCGAGTTGCTGGACCCGCACACCGCCATCGGCGTCAAGGCCGCGCGGGAATGCCGTCGCAGCCTGGACATTCCGATGGTGATCCTCGGCACCGCCCACCCGGTCAAGTTTCCGGAAGCGGTGGAAAAGGCTGGTATCGGCAAGGCGCTGGAACTTCCGCCACACCTGGCGGACCTGTTCGAGCGTGAGGAGCGTTGCACGGTATTGGCTAATGACCTGAAAGCAGTGCAGGCGTTTGTCAGTCAGCATGGTAATCGTGGCAAGCCGCTCTGATCCCAAGGCTTTACGTGGTTGATCAAGCCCGTCTTCGTGACGGGCTTTTTCATTGTGGCGAGCCATACTTGCGCAGGCGACTGACAAGAACAATCAAGGAACCAACACGGTGTGTTTATCGACCCGAGGGTACGTATGGCTGGTGTGTGTGCTGTTGCTCGGCCATGGGCCTGCAAGCCTGGCCGCTGTCAGTCTGCCCTTCAAGCTGGTGCCGGCGTTTATCCCGCTGGAGCCTTTGTCCCTGACCCCCGCCGAGCAGCAATGGATGGCGGCCCATCGGACATTGAAGGTGGGCATTTCCATTGATGACTACCAGCCGATTGATATCACCCGCGACCACAATCGCTACCAGGGCATCAGTGCCGATTACCTGAGCCTGATCGGTGCGCGTCTCGATGCGCCGATGCAAGTACTGGGCTTCGCCGAACGAGAACAGGCGGTAGAGGCCTTACGTACCGGAGCTATCGATATTCTCACCAGCGCCAACGGCTACGAGCGCGACGTGCCCGGGCTGCGATTTACCCGTGACTACATGCCGGATCGCTCGGTGGTGGTCGTGCGCCGGGACGACACTACCCAGAACGACGACCTCAAGGACAAGAAGGTGGTGTTGCTCGACGGCTACGCCAACGTCAATAACGTCCATAGGGCGTATCCCGACAGTCATATCATGTTGGCGCCCAACCTCTACAGTGGCCTTGAAGCGCTCAAGCAAGGCGATGCCGATGCGTTTATCGGCAACGAAGTGATCGTGCGGGCCTACAAGTCGCTGCGCCCCTACCTGGGCTTGCAGATCAAGGTGGAGAGCAGGCTCGCGCCCATTGGCTTTGCCTTTGCCACGCGTGAGGTCGACCCGCTATTGGGGACGATGATGGACCGGGCGCTGTCGAGTATCGATGAGTCGGTGCAGCGGGAAATCCTGGCGCGCTGGACCACCGGCCTGGGCGTCGGCCTTGCGGCGGAACGTATAGCCTTGTCGGCCTCGGAGCGGGCGTGGGTGCTTCGGCATCCTCATGTGGTGGTGGCGTCCCAGCAACTGTCGCCGTATGTATTCAAGGACAAGGAGGGCCAGTGGGTGGGCCTGAATGTCGATCTGCTCAACCGGATTTCTCGTATGACCGGCGTGCAGTTCGTCCTGGAGGAAGTGTTTTCTACCACGCAAACCCTGGCGTTGCTGGAGACGGGCAGGGCGGATATGAACACCACCTTGGTCGAGAATCAGGAGCGCAAGGCATTTCTCAATTTCAGTCATGGTTTTGGTGGCTCCGGATGGGTGTTTATCCAGCGCGTCGACGCACCACCACTGACCGGTTTGAGCGAGCTTTCCGGCAAGGTGCTGGCGCTGCCGGCACGCCATGTTCTGGAAAGTTACATTCGCCGTGAGCATCCCGAGATTGAGCTGCGGTCGGTGGGTAACTATGCCCAGGCCCGTGAGCTGGTGATCCGGGGTAATGCGGCGGCGACCATACAGAGCGAAGTGGAGGTGCAGAGTTACCCGGCCGATGAGTTGCGCGTCGGTCGCAGTGTCGAGGGCAAGTGGTCGGTTAACAGCCTGTCGGTGCGCAAGGACCAACCCGAGCTGCTGAGCATTTTGAACAAGGCGCTGGAAGTGCTACCCGTGGCCGAGTTGAGCGCTTTGCGCCTGCGCTGGCTGGGCACTGTGCCGATCCCCGTGCCGGCCTGGCAGCGTGTGCCGCCTTGGGCTTATTGGACGGTCGCCATGGCGATCCTGTTTGTGCTGGTGTCCCTGGCCTGGAACAGCCGGCTCAAGCGCCAGATCCGCCAGCGGCTGGAGGCTGAGCATCGGCTCAACGATCAGTTGGCCTTCAAGAGCGCTCTGCTCGATGGCATGCCCAACCCGGTGTTTGTGCGTGATCTGGCTGGCCGCTTGGTGACTTGTAACACCAGCTATGAGCAGCAGTTGGCCACCCGGCGTGAACAGATTCAAGGCCTGACGCTGATGGAAAGCGGCCTGATGCCCGAGGCGACAGCTGCGCGCCTGCACGCCGGTCACATGGAGCAACTGGCGACGCAACAGTCGCTGTTTGTCGATCGGCAACTGGAATTCAACGGTGGGACCTTTCACGTCTATCAATGGACGGTGCCGTTTTTTGACGCTCAGGGCCAATTGCAGGGCTTGCTCGGTGGCTGGATCGACATCAACGAGCGCAAGGTCCTGGAAAACCAGTTGATGGACGCACGCCAGGCCGCCGACGAGGCGAACTATGCGAAAAGTGCTTTCCTCTCGACCCTGAGCCACGAGATTCGCACACCAATGACCGCCATCATCGGTTTGCTTGAATTGGAACAGGAGCGAGCCTTGGCCGAAGGCAAACCCGTGTCCGAAGCGCTGCGTGTGGCCCATCGCTCGGCGCGGGAGCTGATCGCGCTGATGGGCGACAGCCTGGATCTGGCCAAGATCGAAGCGGGTCATTTACAGCTGGCGCCGCAAACCACCGACCTGAAGGGCTTTTTCGTAGGTATTCAGCGGCTGTTTGAAGCCATGGCCCAGAAAAAGAACCTGCACTTGACCCTGGCCTTTGATCCGGCGGCGCAAGGGTATTACTGGTTCGACCCGCTGCGCCTGCGCCAGGTGATGCATAACCTGTTGGGCAATGCGCTCAAGTTTACCGAGCGCGGAGAGGTTCGCGTCAGTGTCGCCTGCAAGCTGGACAAGGTAGGTGGCCATTACCTGCACTTGTGTGTCGAGGACAGCGGGCCGGGTATCGGTATCGAGCAACAGGCACGGGTGTTCAAGCCGTTTATCCAGGTTAGCGCGCTGACGGCGGCCGAACACGGCGGGACGGGCCTGGGCTTGAGCATCTGCCAGCAACTGGTGGAGTTGATGGGCGGCACTATCACCCTGAAAAGTGTCGTGGGGGAGGGCACAGTGGTGTGCATCGACCTGTACCTGGACCGGGTCAGCAGTGACGATGTGCCGGCGGCGCCTGTTGTGCCGTTGCCGGCTGCCGGCCGCAGCCTGTCGGTGTTGATCGTGGATGACCTGCCGGCTAACCGTCTGGTGCTGGCTCAGCAGTTGCAGTTTCTCGGCCATCAGGTGGTGGCCCTTGATTCGGCCGAGGCGGCCTTGCAGCGTTGGCGCCACGAGGTGTTTGACGTGCTGGTGACCGATTGCAACATGCCGGGCATGTCCGGCTATGCCTTGAGCGAAGCCATCCGCCGGATTGAAGCGCAGGAGCAAAGACCGCGCAGCGCGCTGGTGGGCTGCACGGCCAATGCCCTGGATGACGAGCAGCAGCGTTGCCAGGAGGCGGGAATGGACGAGCTGCTGGTCAAGCCGATCACCCTGGAACACTGGGCCCGGGTGCTCGCCCGCGTGGCGCCTTCGCGCTCCTTTGATATCCATACCCTGCGCACCATGACTCAGGCCGACGGGCCGGTCCTGCAGCGGATGTTGCAGGAACTGGCGAAGAGCCTTGAGCATGAACAGGAAGTGATGGCCGCGGGCTTGGCGGATCAAGACCTGGGGCGATTGACCGCCTCGCTGCATCGCCTCAAGGGGATTTGTTGCCTGGTGGATGCGTTGCCGCTGGCTAAGGCCTGCGTGGCGCTTGAAACCTGTGTCCGAGAGCAGCATGGCGACGAGATCGAGGCGCATTGGCTGACGCTGTGCCAAGCGCTGATTGAGTTGCGCAGTGACCTTGAACCTTATCTGGATGAGGGCAAATAGGACTCGTCCTATGGGGTTTTACCGGGGCTTTGGCTAGTCTGGGCAGCCTCGCGTCTCCCCGGTAGAGTTTCTCATGCGCTCCCTTAACGTCCTGATCCTTGAAGATAACCCGTTCCAGCTGATGGCCCTGCACCAGATGCTCAATGCCAACGGTGTGTTCAACGTGCTGACGGCCGAAAGTGTCGAGGCCGCCCGCCAGTCACTGGAGAGCAAGGGGCCGGTGGACATCGCTATTTGCGATCTGTACCTGGAGCAGGGCGATGGCCTGGAACTAATCCGTGAGTTGGCCGAGCGTCGGCTGGCTCAAGTGCTGATTCTGTTGAGCAGTGCCGAGCCGGACGTTTTGGAGGGCGTCGCGAACATGGCACGCCAGGCCGGGCTCAATGTGCTGGGGTGCTTGCCCAAGCCAGCGTCGGCCAAGTTGATCGGGCAATTGTTGACGGCTTGCCAGCAGCGCTTGCGTCCAGGGCCGCCGGTCATGTCTTGGGAACTGGTGCGTCAGTTGCTGGGCTTGAGTGAAGTAGAGACGCTGCCACCCTCGCCGGATGTCAGTCAGGCTGCCATCGCGCGCTGCGCCAATGCCTGGTTTCAGCCTATCGTCAGTCAGGCGGGAGAGTTGCAAGGGGTTGAGGCGCTTGCCCGGTGGCAGCATCCTGAGGGCGAATTGCTGTTGCCCGAGGAGTTTCTTCCGGCGCTGGAGTTTGCTGGCCTGGAAGAAGCGTTTACCTGGCATATCCTGGAAGAGGCGCTAGGCATTGCCTCTCAGGTATTACGGGATACGGGCAAGGTACTGCCGGTGGCGGTCAACCTTGCGGGTCGGATGCTGGAACATCCGCACTTTCCCCAGATGCTGCAAGGGTTGTTGCAACGCTACGCCGTACCTGCCAGCAGCCTGACCCTGGAACTGGTCGAAACTTCTCGTTTAAAGACCGATAGCGCCCATATCACCGGTTTGCTCCGCTTGCGGATGATCGGCTGCAAGCTGTCCATCGGTGACTTCGGCGTGGGTGGCACCAGTTTGCAGCGCTTGCTGGAGCTGCCCTTCACTGAACTGAAAATCCCGCCTGCCTTCGCCTGCGGGATGGCGGGCGATGAACGCAAAGCTGCGGTGGTCGCCGGGGCCATGGGTATGGCTGGGCATCTGGGCGTGGGTGTGGTGGTCACCGGTATTGAAACCGCTGCCGACCGTGACGCCGTGTGTGAATTGGGACCTGCCTGGTTGCAAGGCTGCTTTATCGCTCCCCCCATGTGCGCTCAAGCGCTAAAGAGATGGATCGTGCAGTACCCGGGGTTTGCGGTCTAGGTTAGACCGTGTTCTTGCACGTAAATGAACAGCGCTGCATCGCTGGCCAGTCCGAGCTTGCGCATGGCTCCGACTTTTTGCGCACTGACGGTCTGTTTGCTGCGATGGAGGTTCGCCGCGATTTCGCCCACCGTCAATCCGGCAGCCAGCAGGCGGATCACTTCCAGTTCACGGGGTGACAGTTGATCCTGGGAATGCAGCCGATCAGGGCCTGCCAGGCTTAGCGCCTGACGAATGGTGTGTGCCACATAGGGTCGTTGGTGCTGTGCCTGCCTGATCGCTTCAGGCAGCTCATTCGCTAGGCTGGCCTTGCTCAGCAGGCCCATGACGCCCAGTTCCAGGATGGCGTGAAATAACCCGGCGTTATTGAGCATGGTCACCACCACGATGGGCAGGGTCGGGTAATGGCGACGTAGCTGTTCAATCAGGCGCAAGCCATCTGCCTGGGGCTCGGCGGGCATCATGAAGTCGGTGACCAGCACATCGCAGGGGCAGTGTTGCAGCAGCTCGGTAAGGGCTTGGGGGGAGTTGGCTTCACCGACGATGCTCAGCCGTTCGTCGTGCTCCAGTACCGCCCGCAAACCGATGAGGAAAATCGGATGGTCATCGGCGAGGACGATGCGCAATGGCTTTTCAGACGCTCTCAAGGCGGGCTCCCGGGATAATCCGGGGATTCTAGCCTGTTAGCGGGGGGAGTGAGCTGAAGGCGGTGCGCAGCGATGCTCAAAAAATGCCGCTTTCCCTCCTTTATAGGTCTGGCCAATAACGTCAATGGCCCAAGAGTCGTCTGATTTCAGGTTATTAAATAAGCAGTTATGAGCGATCGTTTTTTCATTGTCATGTTGCAAGCGCATGCTCTTTAAGTTATTCCCCTACAGGCCCCAAAGACGAAAAGGCGAACTTTCCTACGTCACAAGTAGTCACTAAGGGTAGATGCAGCTCCCGTTTACACGATTGTTTTCGAACTATTGAGTGGTGATCGAGATGGAAAGTATCAGCCTATTGCTCGGTGAAGCACTGAGCCCTTATCAGGTTACGCTGACCACCTCTGGTGTGCAGGGCGAATGCCTGGTGACCGTGATGAACCCAGCCGGTGCCATTGTTGTCGAGCGTGAAGTCGACCGGGCGCAATTGACCAACAAGCGCTCACTGGTGGACGTAGTGGACTGTCTGCACCGCGACTTGATGATCGCCGAAGGGCGCCTGGAACCCTCGGTTATCGCGGCGTTGCGCAACGCGGCCCTGACCCGTACCGGCGCGGTGGCATGAAGAATTATTTTTATTTGGAACCTTCCTACGGTAGGGCGAGTCAGATTTTGTAACAGCAAGATCAAGCATTGTGCTCCGGTGCTTGTAGCTTGTTGTACTGGTCTTTATAGGCCACGTTTAACCCCGAGTCGTCTCCCCACTTCTCGGGGTTTCTTTTTGCCCGGGATTTGTCATTGGCCTGGAGAGTCTTCGAAAAACTGCGGGTTGTCTTTCAGGTATTGTTCGCGCAGCACCGGGTCGAGCCATGAGGCGTAGGACTGTAGCAGTGGCTCCTGGGGAATGCTTTGCAACACGTGGTCGATGTGTTCAATGGCTTGTCGACCCTGGGCCGTGTCGGAGCAACCGATATGGATTCGCTGATAAAGCGCGGTGCCGGTGATCGGATAGAAGATCAAGTCGTTGGGATCAATACCCTGTTGCCGGGCCTGATAACGAATTTCCGTCCAGTAGCCCAGCACAGCTTCCAGTCGCCCCAGGCGCTGCATTTGCAACAGGCTTCCCAGTGCATCGTTGCCGTAATGCGGCGCTAGTTTGTGCGGGTCAGTGTGTTGCAATCGCTCATCAATGAAAGGGCCATAGCTGCGCTCGGCGACTACCCCAAGGCGCGCGTCCCTGGCGTCCAACAGCTTTCCCAGGTCGACCTTGCCGTCAACGACGAAAGGCGCCAGCGCGTCCTGTTGGGATCGACGGATCGCCACGCCATTGCTTAGCACCGCGAACGCTTGGGTGGAAAATACAATCGACTTTGCTCGTGCCGGCGTCCACAGCAAGGACGGATCGCAGGTGAAGGAGGGCGCCAGCAGCATTTGCATGCCTCGGGCACGGTTGACGTGGAGGATCTGGTGCCGGTATTCCGGCAAGTGTTCAATGAGTATTGGCAGAAATTGGTCGACGGTGCCCTGACCCTTTTGCGGGCCTTCGAAAATGGTCATCGGCGGCAGGTCGCGCACCAGCCACGTCAAGGTTTCCTCGGCCTGGCTCGATAGCGGCAGCGCCCCGAGCAGCGAAGTAATGAAAAACAGGCGAAGGAAGCGTCTCTTGAGGCGACAGGCCATTATCTTGAGTGTTCTCCTGAAAACCGCATCAGATAGCGCCATCTTTACGCAAACGGGTAATGGCCGCGTCGTCGTAGCCCAGTGAGTTGAGCACCACAGCGTTGTGCTCTCCCAACTGCGGGCCGACCCACTCGCAGCTGCCGGGGGTGTCCGAGAGTTTGGGCACGATGCCGGGCATCTTGAAGTCCTTGCCCCCTGGCAGCTTCGCCTGGAGGAACATCTCGCGGGCGAGAAATTGCGGATCGCCGAGCATGTCTTCAGCGCTGTAGATCCGGCTGGCGGGTACCTCGGCCTGGTTCAACTGCTCTACCACTTGTTCCAGTGGCAACGAATTGACCCAGCGATCAATCACCCCATACAGCTCGTCGCGCCGGCTGTCACGGCCATCGTTGCTGGCAAGTTGCGGGTCATTGGCCAAATCCTCGCGCCCAATGACCAGCATGAAACGCTTGAAGATCGCATCGCCATTGGCGCCTATCTGCACATGCTTGCCGTCGGCGCTGGTGTGGATCGACGAGGGTGTAATTCCCGGCATGATATTGCCGGTGCGCTCGCGGATAAAACCGAACACGTCGAACTCCGGAATCATGCTTTCCATCATGGCGAAGATGGCTTCATACAACGCCACATCCACCACCTGGCCCAGGCCACCGTTGACCTCGCGATGACGCAAAGCCATCAGCGCGCCGATCACCGCCCACAAGGCGGCAATCGAATCGCCGATGGAAATCCCGGTTCGCACCGGCGCACGGTCCTCGAAACCAGTGATATAGCGCAGGCCACCCATGGATTCGCCCACCGCGCCGAATCCCGGTTGATTCTTCATCGGCCCGGTCTGGCCGAAGCCCGAGAGGCGCACCATCACCAGTTTAGGGTTCAGCGCGTGCAAGGTTTCCCAGCTAAGGCCGAGTTTTTCCAGCACCCCAGGGCGAAAGTTCTCGATCAGAATGTCCGCATCTGCCAGCAATTGCTTGAGGATCGCTAGGCCGTCCGGGTGTTTGAGGTTCAGGGTCAGCGACTGTTTGTTGCGCGCCTGGACGAACCACCACAAGGACGTGCCTTCATACAGCTTGCGCCATTTGCGCAGAGGGTCGCCGCCATCCGGGGATTCGACCTTGATCACCTCGGCACCGAACTCGGCGCAGATGCGGGACGCGAAAGGGCCGGCGATCAGAGTGCCGAGTTCGATGACTTTCAGGCCGGCAAGCGGTTTGGCGGTAAACGACATGAGGATCCTTTCAGGCGCGTGGCGTGTTTGTGATGCCTTTTAACATAGGCGAGCGGTGCAGGGATAAGGATGATATAGCGCAGGATTCGTTGAATGCCCCCTCCATCGGTTAGACTTGCCGCCTTTCCCTGTCTCTAGAAGTCCGTTCATGGCCCAGCCGTCCACGACCTACAAATTTGAACTCAACCTCACCGACCTCGATCGTTCGGTGTACGAGAGCGTCAAGCGGACCATCGCCCGCCACCCGTCGGAAACCGAAGAGCGCATGACCGTGCGTTTGCTGGCCTATGCCTTTTGGTACAACGAGCAGTTGTCGTTTGGTCGTGGTCTGTCAGATGTAGACGAGCCAGCCCTGTGGGAAAAAAGCCTGGATGATCGGGTTTTGCACTGGATCGAAGTCGGCCAGCCCGATGCCGACCGCCTGACCTGGTGCTCGCGTCGCACCGAACGCACCAGCTTGCTGGCTTACGGCAGCTTGCGGGTCTGGGAAGGCAAGGTGATTCCCGTGGCGAAAAACCTGAAAAACGTGCACATCGCTGCCGTGCCCCAGGAGATTCTCGAAACCTTGGCCAAAGACATGCCACGGGTGATCAAGTGGGACGTGATGATCAGCGAGGGTACGATCTTTGTGACCGATGACCGTGGCCAGCATGAAGTCCAGCTTGAATGGCTGGTTGGCGAGCGCGGCTAGGCATTGGTTTTATGCGGCCTCCTGTAGGAGCGAGCTTGCTCGCGATGAACCTGAGGACAACGCGTTTATTCAGGCAACACGCGTCATCGTTAACGACCATCGCGAGCAAGCTCGCTCCTAGAATTTAAGAGAAGCCCCCGTCACCCCATGCGTATCGAACCTCGCCCGCTGCCCGCCGTCCTGCCATTTCTCGGTGAACTGCCACCGCTGTTGACCCGACTCTACGCCGCACGTGGGGTGGAGTCGGAAGCCGAGCTGGATAAAAGCCTGGCACGGTTGATCCCGTATCAGCAGCTCAAGGGTATCGATGCCGCAGTGGACTTGCTGGTGATCGCCCTGGAGCAGCGCCAGCGGATCCTGATCGTCGGTGACTTCGATGCCGACGGCGCCACCGCCAGCACCGTGGGCATGCTTGGCCTGCGCTTGCTCGGTGCCGCTCACGTCGACTACCTGGTGCCCAACCGTTTTGAGTACGGCTATGGCCTGACCCCGGAAATCGTCGCCGTGGCCCTGCAGCGCGAGCCGCAGTTGTTGATCACCGTGGACAACGGCATCTCCAGCGTCGAAGGCGTGGCGGCGGCGAAAGCGGCGGGGCTCAAGGTGCTCGTCACCGACCACCATTTGCCCGGCGACGAACTACCGGCGGCTGATGCTATTGTCAACCCGAACCAGCCAGGCTGTGAGTTCCCCAGCAAAGCCCTGGCCGGTGTTGGCGTGATCTTCTACGTGCTGATGGCCTTGCGCGCCCGTTTGCGCAGCCTTGGCTGGTACGAGAGCAAACCCCAGCCGAACATCGGCGAGCTGTTGGACCTGGTGGCCCTGGGCAGCGTGGCCGACGTGGTACCCCTGGACGCCAACAACCGCATCCTGGTCTATCAAGGCCTGGAACGCATTCGCGCCGGTCGCGCCCGGCCGGGGATCAAGGCGATCCTCGAAGTGGCCAAGCGCGATCACGCGCGCATCACGTCCACCGACCTGGGTTTTATCCTTGGCCCAAGGCTCAACGCCGCCGGCCGTCTGGATGATATGAGCCTGGGCATCGAATGCCTGCTCACCAGCGACTTCGCCGCTGCCCGGGAAATGGCCGCGCAACTGGACGGCATGAACCAAGACCGCAAGTCCATCGAGCAGGGCATGCAGCGCGAAGCGCTGGCCCAACTCAAGGACTTGCCGGTGGAGTCCATGCCGTTCGGCCTGTGCCTGTTCGATCCGGAGTGGCATCAGGGCGTCATCGGGATTCTGGCGTCGCGGATGAAAGAACGTTACTTCCGCCCGACCATCGCCTTTGCCGATGCCGGCGACGGCCTGCTCAAGGGGTCGGGGCGCTCGGTGCCGGGCTTTCATATTCGCGATGCCCTGGCGGTGGTGGCTAGCCAGCACCCGAACCTGATCGCCAAGTACGGCGGCCACGCCATGGCGGCCGGCCTGACCTTGCCTGAAGCCAATTTCCCGCTGTTCGCCGAAGCCTTCGACGCCGAAGTACGTCGGCAGTTGCGCGAAGAAGACCTCACCGGCCGCCTGCTATCTGATGGCACCCTGGCGGTCGAGGAATTCCACCTGGAACTGGCCCGCGCCCTGCGCAACGCCGGGCCGTGGGGCCAGCATTTTCCCGAGCCGTTGTTTCACGGTGTGTTCCAGTTGGTGGAACAGCGTGTGGTGGGCGAGCGGCACCTCAAAGTGGTACTCAAGAGTGAATGTGGCTCGGTGAAACTGGACGGCATCGCCTTTGGCATCGACCGCGAGATTTGGCCAAACCCGACCATTCGCTGGGTGGAGTTGGCCTACAAGCTGGACGTCAATGAATTTCGTGGCCAGGAAACCGTACAGTTGATGATTGCCCACATCGAGCCGCGCTGAACCCTGTGCAATCCCCCGTTGTCGACTAATCTCTAAGTACTGTGTGATTGGTCTTGTGACCTTGTCTTTTTTCAGCCCGCCGGGGACGGGTTTTTCGTCGACCTTTCAAACAGAACCCTGGAGCCTGCCCACTGCATAAAAGAGGTGCCCCATGAGTCTGCTGCTTGAACCCTATACCCTACGCCAACTGACCCTACTCAACCGCATTGCCGTGTCGCCAATGTGCCAGTACAGCGCCGTTGACGGCCTGGCCAATGACTGGCACCTGGTGCACCTCGGCAGCCGTGCCGTCGGCGGCGCTGGGCTGATTTTTACCGAAGCCACTGCCGTGACTGCCGATGGTCGGATCACCGCCCAGGACCTGGGGCTTTGGAACGACGAACAGATCGAACCCCTGCAACGTATCACCCGCTTCATCAGCGCCCAAGGCTCGGTGGCGGGGATTCAATTGGCCCACGCCGGGCGCAAGGCGAGCACCCATCGGCCGTGGATCGGCAAGCACGGCAGCGTCAAGCCCGAAGACGGCGGCTGGGTACCTATCGGGCCATCACCGATTGCCTTCGACCCGCAGCACACCGCACCGAAACAGTTGGACGAAGAGCAAATCCAGGGCGTGATTGCTGATTTTGTCGCCGCCGCCAAGCGCGCCTTGAGCGCAGGTTTCAGCGTGGTGGAAATTCATGCCGCCCATGGCTATTTGTTGCATCAATTTCTCTCACCCCTGAGCAATCAGCGCCAGGATCAGTACGGCGGCTCCTTTGAAAATCGCATCCGCCTGGTGCTGCAGGTCACCGAGGCGGTGCGCGAGGTCTGGCCGCAAGAACTGCCCCTGTTTGTGCGGGTGTCGGCCACTGACTGGGTTGAAGATGGCTGGAACCCGGACGAAACCGTGGAGCTGGCCCGGCGCCTGAAAGACCTGGGCGTCGACCTGATCGACGTATCGTCCGGCGGCACCGCCGCCAATGCGGAAATCCCTATAGGCCCCGGTTACCAGACCCGCTTCGCCGAGCGCGTGCGCAAGGAATCCGGTATTGCCACCGGCACCGTGGGAATGATTACCGAGCCTGCTCAAGCCGAGCACATTCTGCGCACCTGCCAGGCAGACATCATCTTCCTGGCCCGTGAGCTGTTGCGTGATCCGTACTGGCCGCTACATGCCGACGATGACCTAGGCGGACGCAAGGCCATCTGGCCGGCGCAGTATCAGCGTGCGACGCACAGGGATCAGCCTATTCATGAGTCTGACCTGCGGGATTGATCGTGCGTTACGTGTATTTGCGCTTGTCCGGTGCTGGCGGGAAGTACTGGTACAACCAGGTTTCACTCAAGGTCCGGTCATTGGTGCGGATGAACAGTCGCAGTTCCACGGGCTCCACACTGTCACTGGTCGGATACCAGTCGAACAGGATTCGATAGCCCTTGATGGCATCCAGCACCAGCACGCTGAAGTCCTTCAGTTCGCCATGGGAGCAGGTGACTACCGGCTCGATCCCCGTGCCCTCTGGCAAGCGGTCGAGGCCGCCCCCTTTGAAGTCCACGGCAAAACGTCGTGCCCAGACGGGCGGGTAATGCTCGCCCGGCGCCCAACCTTCAGTGAAACCACCCATGCCCGAACGGGTGGCGTCGACCTGCGCCAGAGGTGTACTGACCGGCGGTAACGCGCTCCAGTACAGCTTGTAGCCGTAGTTCAACGAGTCGCCTGCGGCCACTGGTTTTTTCGGAGTCCAGAAAGCCACGATGTTGTCCATGGTTTCACCGGTAGTAGGAATTTCCAGCAGGTCGATAGAGCCTTCGCCCCACGAGGTTGTCGGTTCTACCCACAGGCTTGGACGCTTGCTGTACCAGTCGACCGTGTCCTGATAGCTGGCGAACTCATGGTCGGTCTGCACCAGGCCGAAACCTTTCGGGTCTTTGTCGGCGAAGGCGTTGAACTGCAAGGTCGCCGGGTTGTTCAGCGGGCGGCAGATCCACTCACCGTTGCCGCGCCACATCGCCAGGCGATCCGAGTCGTGGATTTGCGGGTGGATGGTGTCGCACATCCGCCGTTCATGGGTGCCACAGCTGAACATACTGGTCATCGGTGCGATGCCCAGTTGTTCAATGGTGGTGCGGGCGTTGATATGGGCGTCGATGGCCATGACGACCTGGTTGGCCTGGCAGTCGATGTCGAAACGGTAGGCACCCGTGGCGCTCGGCGAGTCCAGCAGGGCGTAGACCACGAAACGGGTGCTGTCCTTGTCCGGGGTCTCGAACCAGAACTGGGTGAAATCGGGGAATTCCTCGCGCTTTTTCGCGTAGGTGTCGATTGCCAGGCCGCGGGCAGAGAGACCGTACTGACCAGTGGCATCCACCGCGCGGAAATAGCTGGCGCCGAGGAAAGACAGCACGTCGTGCCGATCCAGTTCTGGGGCCTTGAACAGCTTGAACCCGGAAAAACCCAGGTCACCTGTGAGCTGTTTGGTATCTACCGTGGTTTTTTCGTAGTTGAACAGCTCTGGTCGAAAATGCACCTCGCGAGCCTGGCGGGTTTTCGGGTCGACGCTATGCATGCGCACTGGCGTCTTGAAGCCCATGCCGACATGGAAAAACTGCACGTCCAATTGGCCGTTCACCTCTTTCCACAACGAATGCTTGCCGTCGTAGCCGATGGCATTGAAGTTCTGCGGGGTCATGGTCGCCAGGGTCGGCGGCAGCACCTGCTTGGTGTCCTGGTAGCGCTTGCCGGCCAGTTGCTTGGCCTGGATCTTCAGTGCGTCGAAGTCGAACGCCTGGGCCTCGCCATCAGCGGTGCGATTACCCGCCCAGGCCTGTGCAGCCAAGAGGCCGCTGGCCGATAGACCGGTGTAAGCCGCGATGGCCATGGACGCTTTGAGCAAATTCCTGCGGTGCATAGAGACAACCTGTCGTGGACAATCCCGCGCCGTTCCTGGCACGTGCTGGATCAGAAATAACGGTTCGGACATGCCTTCGGCCAAACGCAACGGACATTAAACAGATGCCAAATAGCTTAAGCCGTTCGGTGGCGGATAAAAAATGATTGATAGCGGGTTGATGGCGTTGCATATGAAACAAAATATGTAGGAGCGAGCAAGCTCGCTCCGAAATGCTGGTTAGCCCACTTCTCCTACCGCCCGCCACGCCTCATCAATCGCCGCATGGGCATAAGCGCTCCACGCCGCATCCGAGTTGGCGATGCTTACATGCCCCACGGGCTTGCGCGCCAGGTTCATCAGCTTTTCGCTTTCGTCGGCATCATCAAACAGGCTGTTGGAAAAGTACGCATAACCATGGGTCCAGCGATTGATCGTGATCGCCAGGATGTCCGTCTCATGGTTGAACCCGCCTGGGCCGAGCATGCGTTGCAACTGATCGCGCAGTTGCGCCTCAAGCACTTCGAAGGTCTGCCCATACAACCGACCGCGTCCGGCGCGGGCCTGGTCGCGGGCGTTCATGCCGCTGTTGGGGCTGGTGGGCACGTAGACCATGTGCAAACCAATCGGCTGCGTTGGATCGCGAGGGTGATCGTAGCCGCCCATGCTCACCGGGTAGTCCAGCTTGATCCGGCTGTAGGGCTGGGTGGCCGCGTAAATCTCATGCACGCCGAGCTTCTGGAACGACTGCCAGTTGCGGATCACCACCTTGGTGTACACCAGCGGGAATTTCACATTCTGGCTCAGGGCGTGGGCCTGTTCCGCCGGGAGGTCGCGCAGCAGGTACGGAATCATCATGTTGTAGCAGGCCAGGATGCAGCGTTTGCCGCGTACCTGGGCGAGCTTGCCGCCACGGCTGTAGCCGATATGCACGCCGTCGCCAACGTTGCGCACGCTGACTGCGGTGCTGTTCAAGCGTATCCGCACCGGTGCCTTGGGCTGATCAAGCTTGGCGTAGTCAAACGCTGCCAGCACCACGTCATCCATGGTGTGCCCCGGCGCCACGGCCGGAATCAAGCTGCGCACCATCAGGCGTGCCAGGGACGCGTTGCCATCGGGGAAGTGGTAGATGTAGGGCTCTTCCATTTCCGCCGCAGCTTCTTCGCTGATGGGCGCCAGGTTCATCCCGCCGAAGCCGGGGAAGCCCACGTTGTAGGCATCGGACGACGCAACAGCATCAATGCTCAGGGCCATGAAGTCATTGGTACGGCTCTGGAAGTACTTCACCGCGCCTTCAGACAATCCCACGTCCTTGAGCAGGAAATTGCGATAGCTGGTGACGGCCAGGTAGTCGGCCTTTTCCTCGGCGGTCTTGCCTGGCAGGTAGTCCTTGGGTGCGACGTGCAGGGCGATCAGTGCCTGGCGGTCGGCTTCGGGTAGCGGGAAGTCGTTGATGAAGTCGCTGATGGCGCGGGCATGCAACTGATCCGGGGCGATATCGTCGGCCACCATTGGCGTCGGGTCGCCGGTGACCAGTTTGTCTTCACCGAAGTTTTCCTTATCGAAGAACACCCCGCGCGACAGGCCCAACCCCGGATAGAACTGACGGTCGAAGGCGGTCTCGAAGCGTTTGATATTCACCCCGAGTTTTTTCAGCAGGCCGTTCACTTCCTGGCTGTACAGATGATTGGGCGACTGGAACGCCTCGCTGCCGCCATAACCGATGATCATCCGGCCACCGGCCTGGAGCTCGTTGCGCTTGGCATGGCCGCCGAAGTCATCGTGGTTTTCCAGGATCAGGATCTTCGCCTTCGGATGTTTCTCGCGGTAGAACCAGGCCGCTGACAAACCGCTCAGGCCACCACCGACCACCACCAGGTCGTAGTCTTCAGTGATCGGCAGTTTTTCGGTGTCGAAGACCTTTTTCTCCCAGCCCATCTGGTGGGCAATCTCGAACGAGCCGACGTGGCTGCCCCGAAGGCCCGTGAGGGCCGGCGGGTAGTAAGGGCCATCGGGGGCGGCCTGGAGGATTTGCAACGGCGTCATACCGGCAGCGATGGTGATGGCGACGCCGTTGAGGAAGTCGCGGCGGGTAATGTCCATGGGAGAACCTACAAATATTTATTGTTATGAGGACCCCTGTGGGAGTGAGCTTGCCCGCTCCCACAGGGGTAAAACGTCAGTGCTTGAACATCACATGGCGAACCGTGGTGTAGTCCTCCAGCCCGTACATGGACATGTCCTTGCCATACCCGGACAGTTTCTGACCGCCGTGAGGCATTTCGCTGACCAGCATGAAGTGGGTGTTTACCCAGGTACAGCCGTACTGCAAGCGTGCAGCCAAACGATGCGCACGACCGACATCGGCGGTCCACACCGAGGATGCCAGGCCGTAGTCAGAATCGTTGGCCCAGGCCAAAACCTGTGCCTCATCGGTGAACTTGGTTACCGACACCACCGGCCCGAACACCTCGCGCCGCACGATCTCATCGTCTTGCTGCGCATCTGCGAGCACCGTAGGCTCAAAGAAGAAGCCATTGCCTTCCACCGCCTTGCCGCCGGTGATCAACCGAATGTGGGATTGCGCCATCGCACGCTCGACAAAGCCGGCCACGCGGTCACGGTGTTGCGCGGTGATCAGCGGACCCAGTTCGGTGTCCGGATCATCCTGCAAACCATATTTGATGCTGGCAACGGCCGCGCCCAGCTTCTCGACGAAGGCATCGTAGATACCCGCTTGCGCGTAAATCCGGCACGCGGCGGTGCAATCCTGCCCGGCGTTGTAGAAACCGAAGGTACGAATTCCCTCTACAGCCGCATCGATATCGGCGTCATTGAAGATGATCACCGGTGCCTTGCCGCCCAGTTCCATGTGCATGCGTTTAACGCTGTCGGCGGTGCTGGAAATGATATTGGCACCCGTGGCGATGGAGCCTGTCAGCGAAACCATGCGCACTTTCGGGTGATTGACCAGCGGGCCGCCAACACTTGGCCCACGGCCAAACACCAGATTGAGCACACCGGCCGGGAAAATTTCAGCGGCCAGTTCCACCAGGCGCAGGGCGGTCAGCGGGGTTTGTTCCGACGGCTTGAGTACCACGGTATTACCGGCGGCGAGGGCCGGGGCAATTTTCCAGGCGACCATCATCAGTGGGTAGTTCCACGGCGCGATGGAGGCGATGACGCCCACCGGGTCGCGGCGGATCATCGAGGTGTGACCAGGCAGGTATTCACCGCCCGCCGACCCGCTCATGCAGCGGCTGGCGCCAGCGAAGAAGCGGAACACATCGGCAACCGCCGGGATCTCGTCGTTCAGCGCAGTGCTGTAGGGTTTGCCGCAGTTGTCCGACTCAAGCTTGGCCAGTTCTTCGCCATGGGCTTCGATGGCATCGGCCAGTTTCAGCAACAGCAAGGAGCGGTCTTTGGGCGGCGTCTGCGACCAGCCTTCAAAGGCGGCATCGGCGGCACGCACCGCAGCGTCGACCTGTGCTTCACTGGCTTCCTTGATCTCCACCAGCACGCGGCCCAGCGCCGGGTTGAACACCGGCTGCGCCGGGCCTTCACCTTCGACCAGATGGCCGTTGATCAGCAGTTTGGTTTGCATATGAGTGTCCTCTTCAAACAATTATTTACCGCCGCTACCGGCCACGCTTTCACCGCCGCGGGTCAGGTAATAGGCACCGAGAATGGGGAACATCGTCACGATCATCACCAGCATCGCCACCACGTTGGTCACCGGCACATCCCGTGGTCGGCTCAATTGGTTGAGCAGCCACAGCGGCAAGGTGCGCTCGTGGCCGGCGGTGAAGGTGGTAACGATGATTTCGTCGAACGACAAGGCGAACGCCAACATGCCGCCGGCCAGCAACGCCGAACCGAGGTTGGGCATGATGATGTAGCGAAAGGTCTGCCAGCCGTCGGCGCCCAAATCCATCGACGCTTCGATCAGGCTGTGGGAAGTGCGGCGCAAACGGGCGATGACGTTGTTGTAGACGATTACCACACAGAAGGTCGCGTGGCCGACGATGATGGTGAACATCCCCGGCTCAATCCCCAGCGTCTTGAAGGTCGCCAGCAACGCAATACCGGTGATGATCCCCGGCAGGGCAATCGGCAGGATCAGCATCAGCGAGATGCCTTGCTTGCCGAAGAACTCCCGGCGATACAGCGCGGCCGAGGCCAGGGTGCCGAGCACCATCGCAATCAGCGTGGCGATGGCGGCGATTTGCAGGGACAACTTGATCGCTTCCAGCACGTCGGGCCTTGAGAAGGCGACGCTGAACCACTTCAGGGTGAAGCCCTGGGGCGGAAAGCTGAACGCCGCTTCTTCGGTGTTGAAGGCGTAGAGGAAGATGATCAGGATTGGGAAATGCAGAAAGACCAGTCCGCCCCAAGCCGCAACTTTTAGACTCCACGAAGCTTTTTCAGAGTGCATCGAAGGCCCCCAGGCGTTTGACGATAGACAGGTAAACCGCGATCAATACGATGGGCACCAGGGTGAACGCCGCCGCCATGGGCATATTGCCGATGGCGCCTTGCTGGGCGTAGACCATGCCGCCGACGAAGTAGCCCGGCGGGCCTACCAGTTGCGGCACGATGAAGTCGCCCAGGGTCAGCGAAAAGGTAAAGATGGAACCGGCAGCAATTCCTGGCACCGACAGCGGCAGAATCACCTGCATGAAGGTCTGGCGCGGCTTGGCGCCCAGGTCCGCCGAAGCTTGCAGTAACGACGGCGGCAAGCGTTCCAGGGACGCCTGGATTGGCAGGATCATGAACGGCAGCCAAATGTAGACAAACACCATGAACCGCCCCAGATGCGAGGTGGACAAGGTGCTGCCGCCGACACCGGGAATCCCCATGATGAACTGCAGCACCGGCTCCAGCCCCAGGTGCTGGACGAACCACTGCGCCACCCCACCCTTGGCCAGCAGCAGAGTCCAGGCATAAGCCTTGACGATGTAGCTGGCCCACATCGGCATCATCACTGCGATGTAGAAAAACGCTTTGGTTTTACCCGTGGTGTAGCGCGCCATGTAGTAGGCGATGGGGAACGCGACGATAGCGCTGGCGATAGACACCACAATCGCCATGCTCAAGGTGCGTAGGATGATGTCGAAGTTCGACGGCTGGAACAGCGCGGCGAAGTTGGCCAGGGTTAGGTCCGGCGTCACTGCCATGGTGAAGTCGTCGAAGGTGTAGAACCCTTGCCACAGCAAAGTCAGCAATGAACCCAGATAGATCGCACCGAACCAGATCAGCGGCGGTATCAGCAGCAGCGACAGGTACAGGTTGGGCTTGCTGTACAGCAGGTTGGAAAACCTGCGCATCGGCGATTGAGTCAGGGCCAGGCTCATGTCACACCTCGCCTGCGAAGTCGGTCAGCGGGGTCATGGCTTCCCGCGCCCAGCGGGCGGTGATCGGCTGGCCGGTCTGGTGGCCGACGCTGATGTCCAGCCACTGGTTGTTGGCCTGGCTGATGTTCAGCGCCTGGCCGTTTTCCAGTTTCAATTCATAGCGGGTGGCGCTGCCCTGGTACTGGATGTCATGCAGCACGCCGCTGACTTCCACTTCGCCACTGCCTAGCGGGCCTTCGGCGAAACGCACATGTTCCGGGCGGATCGAGAACGGCTGTGGGCTGCCGCTCAAGCGCTGCGCCAGGTCGCCACGAATCACGTTGGAGGTGCCGACGAATTCGGCGACGAAGGTGGTGGCCGGTTTCATGTACAGGTTACGCGGGGTATCGACCTGTTCGATGCGGCCCTTGTTGAAGACCGCAACCCGATCAGACATCGACAGCGCTTCAGTCTGGTCGTGGGTGACGAAGATGAAGGTGATGCCGAGCTGGCGTTGCAGCTTTTTCAGCTCGCTTTGCATTTGCTCGCGCAGCTTCAGGTCGAGGGCGCCCAAGGGCTCATCGAGCAGCAGCACGCGAGGGCGATTGACCAAGGCGCGAGCCAGGGCTACCCGCTGGCGTTGGCCACCGGACAGTTGCACCGGCTTGCGCTCGCCATAACCGCCGAGGGCAACCATGGCCAGCGTTTCTTCGGCGCGATTGAGGCGCTCGGTCTTGCCCACGCCTTTGACTTTCAGGCCGTAGGCGACGTTGTCCCGCACGTTCATGTGGGGGAACAGCGCGTAATCCTGAAACACGGTGTTGACGTCCCGCTGATAGGGCGGCAACCCGGCGGCTTCTTTACCGTGAATGCGGATGGAGCCGGCGCTTGGCTGCTCGAAACCGGCAATCAGGCGCAGGCAGGTGGTCTTGCCCGAGCCGGAAGGGCCGAGCATGGAAAAGAACTCGCCGTCCTGGATATCGATGGAAACCCGGTCAACGGCTTTCACTTCGCCGAACTGACGGGAAACGTGGGTGAATTGGACTGCAAGCGTCATGGTGCGGTGCTCCAAAAAGGCGCGCTTTGTATAAAAATTGAATCTGAGGCGATGCGGAAAGTTCGCAGCCTCGTTTCACTCGACAGCTCCTACAGTCGGCGTAGGAGCTGTCGAGCGAAGCGAGGCTGCGATGTTTTGAGGTTGGGACTAGCGACCGCCCATGATCGCAATGTAATCCTGGGTCCAGCGGCTGTACGGCACGAACTTGCCGCCTTCAGCCTGCGGGGTTTTCCAGAAAGCGATCTTCTCGAACTGGTCGAAACCGTTGGTCTTGCAACCCTCGGCGCCGAGCAGTTCACTGCCCTGGCAGGCAGCCGGTACCGCTGGCAAGGAGCCAAACCACGCCGCGACATCACCCTGGACTTTCGGCTGCAGCGACCAGTCCATCCACTTGTAGGCACAGTTGGGGTGTTTGGCTTCGGCGTGCAACATGGTGGTATCGGCCCAGCCGGTTGCGCCTTCCTTGGGGATGGTCGAGGCAATCGGCTGCTTCTCGTTGATCAGGCCGTTGACCTGATACGGCCAGGCGCTGGACGCCACCACGCCTTCGTTCTTGAAGTCACTCATTTGCACGGTGGTGTCGTGCCAGTAGCGGTGGATCAACGGTTGCTGGGCACGCAACAGATCGAGCGCGGCCTTGTACTGGGTTTCGGTCAGCTCATACGGGCTCTGGATGCCCAGTTCCGGCTGGGTGCTCTTGAGGTACAGCGCCGCGTCGGCGATGTAGATCGGGCCGTCATAGGCCTGCACGCGACCTTTGTTCGGCTTGCCGTCCGGCAGGTTCTGCGCCTCGAACAGCACGTTCCAGCTGGTAGGTGCGGTCTTGAACACGTTGGTGTTGTACATCAAAACGTTCGGGCCCCACTGGTACGGGGTGCCGTAGGTTTGCTGGCCAACCACGTACCACGGCGCATCTTTGAGGCGCGGGTCGATGTTCTTCCAGTTGGGGATCAGCGAGGTATTGATCGGCTGCACACGCTTGCCGCCGATCAGTCGCAACGAGGCATCGCCCGACGCAGTGACCAGGTCGTAGCCACCCTTGGCCATCAGGCTGACCATCTCATCGGAGGTGGCGGCGGTCTTGACGTTGACCTTGCAGCCGGTTTCCTTCTCGAAACCGGTGACCCAGTCGTAGTTCTTGTCGCTTTCGCCACGCTCGATGTAGCCGGGCCAAGCGACGATATCCAACTGGCCTTCACCGGCCCCGACCGCCTTGAGCGGTTCGGCGGCCTGGATACTGACGCTGGCCAGCAGCGCGGTGGTCAGGGCACTGAGCAGTGCGGTCTTGTGCGCAGACATGGGGATTCCCTCTTCTTTAATTATGGTCGGGGCAGTTTTTGCAGCAGGTGATGTGTGAGCTTAGTTGTTGTTTTAAAGATGCTGACCGTGACGCGCCATGATGTGGCGCACTACGCTGTAGTCCTGTAGCGAATCACTGGACAGATCTTTCCCATACCCCGAGCGCTTCAAGCCGCCGTGGGGCATTTCGCTGACCAGCATGAAATGGCTGTTGATCCAGGTGCAGCCATATTGCAGGCGCGCCGCCACTTGCATGGCCTTGTCCAGGTTCTGCGTCCACACCGAGGAAGCCAGGCCGTATTCCGAGTCGTTGGCCCAATCCACCGCCTGCTCCAGTTCGTCGAAGCGGGTCACGGTGACCACCGGGCCGAACACTTCGCGCTGGACGATTTCATCGCTCTGCTTACAGCCAGCCAGTAAGGTCGGCTGGTAATAGAAGCCAGCGCCGGAATGCACGGCCGCGCCGGTCACGCGTTCGATATGGGGTTGGCCGAGGGCGCGCTCGACGAAGCTGGCCACGCGGTCGCGTTGGCGGGTGCTGATCAGCGGGCCGAGTTCGTTGTCGGCGTCGCGCTTGCCGGCAAAGCGCAGGCTGCTGACTGCCGCGCCGAGATCGGCCACCAGCTTGTCGTGAATTCCCGCCTGGGCATAAATGCGGCACGCAGCGGTGCAGTCCTGGCCGGCGTTGTAATAACCGTAGGCGCGTACGCCCTCGACCACGGCCGCCAGGTCGGCGTCGTTGCAGACGATCACTGGCGCCTTGCCACCCAGTTCCAGGTGGGTGCGTTTCAGTGTCTTGGACGCGGCTTGCAGAATTTTTTGCCCGGTGACGATATCGCCGGTCAGCGACACCATGCGCACTTTTGGGTGGCTGACCAGATGACTGCCAACACCTTCACCGCCGCCACACAGAATGTTGATCACCCCACGCGGCAGCAATTGGTTCAGCGCGGGCGCCAGGGCGAGGATCGACAGCGGCGTGTGTTCCGATGGCTTGAATACCAGGGTATTGCCGGCGGCCAGGGCCGGGGCGATTTTCCAGGCGGCCATCATCAGCGGGTAGTTCCACGGCGCAATCGAAGCAACGACCCCGATAGGGTCGCGGCGCACCATGCTGGTGTAGCCCGGCAGGTATTCGCCGCTCAGTTGCCCGGTCTGGCAACGCACGGCGCCAGCGAAGAAGCGAAACACATCGACGGTGGCGCTCAAATCGTCCTGGCGCGCCAGGTGCAACGGCTTGCCGCAGTTCAACGATTCCAGGCGGGCTAGATAGTCAGCTTGTTTTTCGATGGCATCGGCGATGCCCAGAAGAATGTTCGAACGCTGCTGTGGCGTGGTTCGCGACCAGCCGGCAAAGGCGCGGTGGGCGGCGAGGATGGCGGATTCGACCTGCTCGGTGCTGGCTTCGGCGATATGGGTGAGGATTTCACCGGTGGCCGGGTTGACGATTGGTTCGACGAAACCCTGGCCTGGGACCAGTTCGCCGTCGATCAGCAACGCGGTGAGCAGCGGTGTGGGCGCGCCAGACATTTTTCGCGATCTCTTTTCTTGTGTGGTCATGGGCGGTCTCTTGCAAGGCGCCTGACCTTCTCTTATGGATGAGCAGAGACTAGAGGTCAGGCGCGAGGTCAACAAATACTAAATACTGAAAGCAGCATTCGATTAAATAGATGGCTTGCGCGGGTGAGGTTGTTCACGGGCCACGGTGAGGAACGGGTCCACCAGGGGCGGGCGCGCCGTGCCCCGGCGCCAGGCCAGGCCGATGTCGAGGGTTTGGCTGAGGTCGGCAATTGGCCGTGCCTCAATGATGTCGCCTTCCAGGGACCAGGGGCGGTAGGTCATGTCGGGTTGGATCGACACGCCCAAGCCTGCTGCCACCAGGCTTCGAACCGCTTCGGTGGAGGCGGTGCGCAAGGTGACGCGGGGTTGCAGCCCTGCACCGGCCCACATGCGCCGGGCGTTGTGGTCCATTTCGTCGACGTTCAATTGAATCAGCGGTTCGCGGGCCACGTCGGCGAGGTTGATGCTGTCGTGTTCCAGCAAGGGATGTTGGGCCGGTAGCCACAGGCGGTGGGGCGAGTGAGTGAGGACTTCGGTCTGCAAGGCATGACGATCTTCGAGGTTGGAGACTATTAGCACGCCGACATCGATTTCGCCGCTGACCAGCAAATGCTCGATATACGGGCGTTCATCTTCCATCACCCGAAGCTCGACGTTTGGGTAGGCGCGCTGGAAGCGGGTCAGCAAATCGGCCAAATAATAGCCGGCCACCAGGCTGGTCACCCCGATGATCAGTTGCCCGGCCACCTGGTCGGTACTCTGTTGCAGGCTGCGCTTGGCATTGTCGACGGTGGCGAGGATCAAGTGTGCCTGGCGCAGGAACTGATGGCCCTGGTGGGTGAGGGTCATGCCTTTGGCGTGGCGGTTGAACAGGTTGACGCCGATTTCCTGTTCCAGTTGCTGGATGGCCAGGGTCAGCGTGGACTGGGAAATGAACGCGGTTTGGGCGGCGGCGGAGATCGAGCCGGTCTCGGCCACGGCGATGAAGTGACGGATCTGACGCAAGGTCATCATGCTGGAATTACCAGTGGAGTGTTTTTATAGATTTGCTCGAGTGTATATCGGTTTTAGAGAAGGGCAGCTGCAAGCTTTAAGCTGCAAGAGCGCGTTACATCTGGAAGCACTCTAGATCGGGGCTTTTTGGCACTTAGTTTTACGCTGGGGGCCTATTGGTCCTATGAACCCTAGTGTCTGGAGGCTACGAATGAATACCCGTGGATTGCTCGATCAGTTGCTCAAGTCCGGCCAGGACATGCTGAAAAACAAGGCTGGCGGTCAGCACAAAGGTGCTGACAAAGGTGCCCTGGGCGGTTTGCTCGGCAGTGGCGGGCTCGGCAGCCTGCTGGGTGGGGCGGGCGGTGGTGCCCTGGCGGCCGGGGCCATGGGCCTGTTGCTGGGCAACAAAAAAGCCCGCAACTTTGGCGGCAAGGCCCTGACCTACGGCGGCCTCGCAGCGTTGGGTGTGATTGCCTACAAAGCCTACGGCAACTGGCAGGCGCAACAGGCCAGCGCGCCACAAGGTGAGCCGCAGACCATTGATCGCTTGCCGCCGGCCCAGGTTGAACAGCACAGTCAGGCGATTCTCAAGGCGTTGGTCGCTGCGGCGAAGGCCGATGGTCATGTCGACGAACGCGAGCGGGCGCTGATCGAAGGCGAGTTCACCAAACTGGACAATGACCAGGAGCTGCAACACTGGCTGCACGCCGAACTCAACAAACCCCTGGACCCCGCCGACGTCGCCCGTGCCGCCAGCACCCCGGAAATGGCGGCCGAGATGTACATCGCCAGCGTGATGCTGGTGGATGAGGAGAATTTCATGGAAAAGTCCTACCTCGATGAATTGGCCCGCCAACTGAAGCTGGAGCCAGGTCTCAAGGCCGAGCTGGAAAAACAGGTGCGCCAAGCAACGGTTTGACCCCACAGTCCACATCCCAAACGCCCCGGCTGCATTACTGCTCCGGGGTGTTTTTGTATTCCATGAGACTTGTCCCGCAACCCTTTGATAATGATGTCACCTGCTCAGCTATACTCCTCTCCATTTGAATGGCCCACGAGGAATTACTGTGAAGAACTGGACCTTGCGCCAAAGGATTTTGGCGAGCTTTGCGGTCATTATTGCCATCATGTTGCTGATGGTGGTGGTCTCGTTTTCAAGCTTGCTGAAGATCGAGAGCAGCGAGAAAGTGGTCCGTGACGATGCAGTGCCTGGGGTCTACTTGAGTTCGATGATTCGCAGCGCCTGGGTCGATAGCTACCTGCAGACCCTCGAGCTTATTGGTCTGCGTGAGGACAAGGGCTTCACCGACGCCGATAAGACGGACTACAAGGCCTTCGAAACGCGTATCGAACAGCAGATGGCCAACTACGAAAAAACCATCCACAGTCAAACGGATCGTCTGGATTTTGATAACTTCAAGACGGCCCACCAGACCTATAAAAAAATGCTGGCCGGCGTACTGGAAAAAATCCAGGGCAACGACCTGGCGGCTGCACGAGAGCTGTTTGATGAGCAACTGACGCCAGCCTGGACCGATGGGCGAATGAGGCTTAATGACCTCATCACTGAAAACAAGCATGTGGCCGACCGCGCCACCAAGGCCATCGACGATTCAGTGTCGGCGGCAAAAATCAGCATGGGCATCTCGCTGATCCTGGCGATCCTCGCCGCCGGCCTCTGTGGCCTGCTGCTGATGCGCGCGATCATGGCGCCGATGAAACGCATCGTCGACATCCTCGAAACCATGCGCACCGGCGACCTGAGCAAGCGCCTGAACCTGGATCGCAAGGACGAATTTGGCGCCGTGGAGACCGGTTTCAACGACATGATGACCGAGCTGACCGCCCTGGTGTCCCAGGCCCAGCGCTCGTCGGTGCAGGTCACTACGTCGGTCACCGAGATCGCCGCCACCTCCAAGCAACAACAGGCCACGGCTACCGAAACGGCCGCCACCACCACCGAAATCGGCGCCACATCCCGGGAGATCGCCGCGACCTCCAAGGATCTGGTCCGCACCATGACCGAAGTGTCCACCGCTGCCGATCAGGCCTCTGTTGCCGCCGGCTCCGGCCAGCAAGGCCTGGCGCGCATGGAAGAAACCATGCATTCGGTGATGGGCGCCGCCGACCTGGTCAACGCCAAGCTGGCAATCCTCAACGAGAAGGCAGGCAACATCAATCAGGTGGTGGTGACCATCGTCAAGGTCGCCGACCAGACCAACCTGCTCTCACTCAACGCTGCCATCGAGGCCGAGAAGGCCGGTGAATACGGCCGCGGTTTTGCCGTGGTTGCCACCGAAGTGCGACGCCTGGCGGACCAGACTGCCGTGGCCACCTACGACATCGAGCAGATGGTCCGTGAGATCCAGTCGGCGGTCTCGGCCGGGGTGATGGGCATGGATAAATTCTCTGAAGAAGTGCGCCGTGGCATGTTCGAAGTGCAACAGGTGGGCGAGCAGCTGTCGCAGATCATCCATCAGGTCCAGGCCTTGGCGCCGCGGGTGTTGATGGTCAACGAAGGCATGCAGGCCCAGGCCACCGGCGCCGAGCAGATCAACCATGCGCTGGTGCAATTGGGCGATGCCAGCAGCCAGACGGTGGAGTCCTTGCGCCAGGCCAGCTTTGCGATTGATGAGCTGAGCCAGGTCGCGGTCGGCCTGCGCAGTGGCGTGTCGCGTTTCAAAGTCTGATGAGCGATCTGGTGGCTAAAGGCGGTGCCGTGTCGGCAGCGAAAAAAGCATTGTTCCTGGTGTTCTATATCGGTACTGAGCGTTATGCCCTCAAAGCCACGGAAGTGGCCGAGGTACTGCCGCGCCTGCCGTTGAAACCCATCGCCCATGCACCCGCGTGGGTGGCCGGGATCTTCGTCCATCGCGGGGTGATGGTGCCGGTTATCGACCTCAGCGCCTTGACCTTCGGCACAGCGGCCCAGGCCCGCACCAGCACGCGTCTGGTGCTGGTCAACTATCGGCCCGAACCCTGGATGGATGCATGCTGGCTGGGGCTGATCCTTGAACAGGCCACCGACACCCTGCGCTGCGACCCGGCCGACTTCCAGCCCTACGGCCTGGACAATCGCCAGGCACCTTACCTGGGGCCAGTGCGCGAAGACGAACGAGGCTTGATGCAGTGGATTGGTGTCGCCGACCTGCTGACGGCCGAGGTGCGCGCCTTGCTGTTCGCCCCTGACATGACCCCTGGGGTGTGTGATGAGCAGTGACCAACGCTTTTTCGACTTCCTTAAAGAACGCATCGGCCTGGACGTCGCCTCGGTGGGCGAAGCCATCATCGAACGCGCCGTGCGCCAGCGCAGCCTGGTGTTGCAGGGGCTGACGGCCGATCAATACTGGCAGCGCCTGCAGACGTGCAGTGAGGAACAGCAAGCACTGATCGAAGCGGTAATTGTCCCCGAGACCTGGTTTTTTCGTTACCCCGAATCCTTCGCCACCCTGGCCCGGCTCGCCGTCGCGCGCCTGGCCGAGATCAAGCAGATGCGTGCCCTGCGCATCCTCAGCCTGCCGTGTTCCACCGGCGAAGAACCCTATTCGATTGCGATGGCCTTGCTCGATGCCGGGCTGGCGCCCCATCAGTTCAAGGTCCAGGGCATGGACGTCAGCCCGTTGTCGGTAGAGCGGGCGCGGCACGGGGTGTATGGCAAGAATTCCTTTCGTGGCCAGGGCCTCGATTTTCGCGAACGCCACTTCAGCGTCGAGCATGACGGCTATCGCATCGCCGACCGGGTGCGCGAGCAAGTGCGCCTGCAAGTGGGCAACCTGCTGGACCCGCAGTTGCTGGCCAATGAACCGACCTATGACTTCGTGTTTTGCCGCAACCTGCTGATCTACTTCGATCAGCCGACCCAGAATCAGGTGTTCGAGGTGCTTAAAGGCCTGACCCATGTCGACGGCGTGCTGTTTATCGGCCCCGCCGAAGGCAGCCTGCTGGGCCGCTTGGGCATGCGCTCGATTGGTGTGCCGCAGTCCTTTGCTTTCAGCCGCCATATTGAGCCTGCGCCGGAGCCGGTTTTTGTGCCAATGGCGGCACCCGTGCCCCAACGCAGCGCAGCGCCGATTCCCGTCAAGCCCCGGCCTTTCACTTCAGCCCCTGCGCAGGTGGTGCCGATCAAGGCTGCGCCCGTACAGTCGGACGCAGCCGATCTGCTCAGCCAGATCGCGACCCTGGCCAATGAAGGCAAAAGCCTTGACGCCCGTGCCGCCTGTGAACGTTATCTACAGAGCCATCCGCCGGCGGCGCAGGTGTTCTATTGGTTGGGGCTGCTCAGCGACGTGGCCGGCAGCGCCCTGGAAGCCCAGGGGTACTATCGAAAAGCCTTGTATCTGGAACCCCAGCACCCGCAGGCCTTGATGCATTTGGCCGCCTTGCTCCAATCCCAGGGCGACACGGCGGGTGCCCGTCGCTTGCAGGCCCGAGCGGCGCGCAGCGAGCGAGCCGCTGACAGTGAGCGTAAACAATGAGCAGCCCTACCTCCCTGGACACTGGTCTGAATCTGGCTCTGGCCGACACTCAGGCCATCGACGACTGCTGGAATCGCATCGGCATCCATGGCGGCAGATCCTGCCCGTTGTTGGTCGAACACATTCACTGCCGCAACTGTGCGGTGTATTCCGCCGCCGCTACCCGGCTGTTGGACCGCTATGCCTTGCAACAGGACGACCATCGTCCGGTGGCGGCTGTGGAAGCGCACGGCGATGTCGTCACCCGTTCGCTGCTGATGTTTCGCCTCGGCGAGGAATGGCTGGGGATCGCCACGCGCTGCCTGGTAGAAGTGGCGCCGTTGCAGCCGATTCATTCCTTGCCCCACCAGCGCTCCCGGGCGTTGCTCGGCGTCGCCAACGTGCGCGGCGCCCTGGTGGCCTGCCTGTCGCTGGTGGAGTTACTGGGGCTGGACAGCACCAACAACGGCTCGAGCGGCGGGCGGATCATGCCGCGCATGTTGATCATCGCAGCGCTTGACGGTCCGGTGGTGGTGCCGGTGGATGAAGTGGACGGTATCCATGCCATCGACGAGCGCATCTTGAAAGCGGCCTCGGCCTCCGGCACCCAGGCCAGCGCCCGTTACACCCAGGGCGTCTTGCAGTTCAAAGGCCGCAGCCTGCGCTGGCTGGACGAAGAACAATTGTTGTCCGCCGTGACCCGGAGTCTCACATGACCCCCGACCAGATGCGCGATGCCTCGCTGCTGGAGTTGTTCTGCCTGGAAGCCGACGCACAGACCCAAGTGCTCAGCGCCGGCCTGCTGGCCCTGGAACGCAACCCAACCCAGGCCGACCAGCTCGAAGCCTGCATGCGCGCCGCCCATTCTCTCAAGGGCGCGGCACGGATTGTCGGGGTGGATGCTGGCGTCAGCGTGGCCCATGTCATGGAAGATTGTCTGGTCAGCGCCCAGGAAGGGCGTTTGTACCTGCAACCCGAACATATTGATGCGTTGTTGCAAGGCACGGACTTGCTCATGCGCATTGCCACTCCCGGCAACACTGTCGGCCCGATGGACGTCCAATCCTATGTGGCGCTGATGGAGCGTTTACTCGATCCGTCGCAGCTGTCTGCCAAGGTCGTACCGCCCGCACCACCGCCGCGGCCTGAGCCGCCCGTGCATGCGCAACCTGAGCCTGCACCACTGGTCAGCGCCGACTTACCACGGCAGAGCAAGCCCATGACCGAAGGCGGTGAACGCGTGCTGCGGGTCACCGCTGAGCGTTTGAACAGCCTGCTGGACCTGTCCAGCAAATCCCTGGTGGAAACCCAGCGTCTCAAGCCTTACCTGGCCAGCCTGCAACGTATCAAGCGTATTCAGAGCAACAGTGCCCGCGCCCTGGATAACCTTGACGGCCAGCTCAAGGCCGTCGAGCTGAGCCTGGAAGCCCAGGAAGCCCTTGCCGACACCCGCCGCCTGTTGAGTGAAGCGCAGTTGCTGCTGGCGGAAAAAACCGCCGAGCTGGATGAGTTCGGCTGGCATGCCGGGCAGCGCGCCCAGGTGCTCTATGACACGGCGCTGGCCTGTCGCATGCGACCGTTTGCCGATGTGCTGGCCGGGCAGGTGCGGATGGTCCGCGACTTGGGCCGCAGTCTGGGCAAGCAAGTACGCCTGGAAGTTGAAGGCGAGAAGACCCAGGTTGACCGCGATGTTCTGGAAAAGCTCGAAGCCCCGTTGACCCATTTATTGCGCAATGCCGTCGACCACGGCATCGAAATGCCTGAGCAGCGGCTGCTGGCGGGCAAGCCGGCTGAAGGCTTGATCCGCCTGCGAGCCTCGCACCAGGCGGGTCTGCTGGTGCTGGAGCTGAGTGACGACGGCAACGGCGTGGACCTTGAGCGCTTGCGCGGCACTATCGTCGCCCGGCATTTGTCGCCGCTGGAAACTGCCCTGCGCCTGAGTGAAGAGGAACTGCTGACTTTTCTGTTCCTGCCGGGCTTCAGCCTGCGGGACAAGGTCACCGAAGTCTCCGGGCGCGGGGTCGGCCTGGATGCGGTGCAGCATATGGTCCGCCAACTGCGTGGCGCGGTGGTGCTGGAGCAGACGGCGGGGCAGGGCAGCCGCTTCCATCTGGAAGTGCCGCTGACCTTGTCGGTGGTGCGCAGCCTGGTGGTGGAAGTTGGCGAAGAGGCCTACGCCTTTCCCCTGGCCCATATCGAACGTATGTGCAACCTGGAGCCCGACGAGATTGTGCAACTGGAAGGCCGCCAGCATTTCTGGCACGAGGGCCGGCATGTCGGCCTGGTGGCCGCCAGCCAGTTGCTGCAACGCCCGCCGGGGCAGAGCAACGAGGAAACCCTTAAGGTGGTGGTGATCCGCGAGCGGGATGTGGTGTACGGCATTGCCGTGGAGCGTTTTATCGGCGAACGCACGCTGGTGGTATTGCCGCTGGATGATCGCTTGGGCAAGGTTCAGGATATCTCTGCCGGCGCCTTGCTCGATGATGGCTCGGTGGTGTTGATCGTCGATGTCGAGGACATGCTGCGTTCGGTGGACAAACTATTGAATACCGGCCGACTGGAGCGCATCGCCCGGCGTACTCAGCAGGCTGCCGAAGTGGCGCGCAAGCGTATTCTGGTGGTGGATGATTCGCTCACCGTACGCGAATTGCAGCGCAAGCTATTACTTAACCGTGGGTATGACGTGGCGGTCGCCGTCGATGGCATGGATGGCTGGAACGCCTTACGCTCCGAAGACTTCGACCTGCTGATTACTGACATTGATATGCCTCGCATGGACGGTATTGAATTGGTCACACTCTTGCGCCGTGATACTCGCCTGCAATCGCTGCCGGTGATGGTGGTCTCTTACAAGGATCGGGAAGAGGACCGGCGCCGGGGACTGGACGCTGGCGCCGACTATTATCTAGCGAAGGCCAGCTTCCATGACGACACACTGCTGGATGCGGTGGTGGAACTGATCGGAGGCGCTCGGGCATGAGGATTGCTATCGTCAATGACATGCCCATGGCGGTAGAGGCATTGCGCCGTGCGTTGAACTTTGAGCCGGCCCATCAGGTGGTGTGGGTGGCCAGCAACGGCCTGGAGGCGGTGCAGCGCTGTGCCGAACTGACGCCGGACTTGATCCTGATGGACCTGATCATGCCGGTGATGGACGGCGTGGAAGCGATCCGGCAAATCATGGCCGAGACCCCATGCGCCATTGTCATTGTCACTGTGGACCGCGAGGCTAATGTCAGCCGCGTCTTCGAGGCCATGGGCCATGGCGCCCTGGACGTGGTGGATACCCCGGCGCTGGGTGTGGGCAACGCCAAGGACGCGGCGGCGCCGCTGCTGCGCAAGATCCTCAATATTGGCTGGCTGATCGGTCAGCGCGGCAGCCGTGTGCGTGCCGAGTCGGTGCCCCAGCGGGCCATGGGAAAACGCCAGAGCCTGGTGGCCATCGGCTCGTCTGCCGGCGGTCCGGCGGCCCTGGAAATCTTGCTCAAGGGCTTGCCACGGGATTTTTCGGCGGCCATCGTGCTGGTGCAGCATGTGGACCAGGTATTTGCCGCTGGCATGGCCGAATGGCTAAGCAGCGCTTCGGGCTTGCCGGTGCGCCTGGCATGTGAAGGCGAGCCGCCGCAAAGTGGCGTGGTGCTGCTGGCCGGTACCAATCATCATATTCGGCTGTTAAAAAACGGCACGCTGGCCTACACCGCCGAGCCAGTGAACGAGATTTATCGTCCGTCTATCGACGTGTTTTTCGAGAGTGTTGCCAGCTACTGGAGCGGAGATGCCGTCGGTGTATTGCTGACCGGCATGGGGCGCGACGGGGCCCAGGGGCTCAAATTGATGCGTCAGCAAGGCTATCTAACCATCGCTCAGGATCAGCAAAGCTGTGCGGTTTATGGCATGCCCAAAGCGGCAGCGGCGATAGACGCGGCTGTTGAAGTTCGCCCATTGGACAGAATCGCGCCACGATTGCTGGAGGTATTCGCAAAATGACCGATATCACTCGCTGGCCTGGCCTGCAGGTAGTAATTCAGGTGACTGCACATGAATAATTTACAGCTCGACGACTTCAAGACCGACGAAAACGCCGCCATGGTGTTGCTGGTCGACGACCAGGCGATGATTGGCGAAGCCGTGCGGCGTGGCCTGGCCCATGAGGACAATATCGACTTCCACTTTTGCGCTGATCCGCACCAGGCGATCGCCCAGGCGATCCGCATCAAACCGACGGTCATTCTCCAGGATTTGGTGATGCCGGGCCTCGACGGCCTGACGTTGGTGCGTGAATATCGTAACCACCCGGCCACGCAGAGTATTCCGATCATCGTCCTCTCGACCAAGGAAGACCCGCTGATCAAAAGCGCGGCGTTTGCGGCCGGGGCCAATGATTATCTGGTCAAGTTGCCGGACAATATCGAACTGGTGGCCCGCATTCGCTACCACTCGCGCTCCTATATGACCCTGTTGCAGCGGGACGCGGCGTATCGAGCGCTGCGGGTCAGCCAGCAGCAACTGCTGGACACCAACCTGGTGTTGCAACGGCTGATGAACTCCGACGGTTTGACCGGGCTGTCGAACCGTCGGCACTTCGACGAGTACCTGGAGCTGGAATGGCGTCGCGCCATGCGCGACCAGACTCAGTTGTCGCTGCTGATGATCGACGTGGACTTCTTCAAGTCCTACAACGACAGCTTCGGCCACCTGGAAGGTGACGAAGCCCTGCGCAAGGTGGCCGCGACCATTCGCGACTCCAGCAGCCGCCCCTCGGACCTGCCGGCCCGTTACGGCGGTGAAGAGTTTGCCCTGGTGCTGCCCGGCACCTCACCTGGCGGTGCGCGATTAGTGGCCGAAAAGCTGCGGCAGGCCGTCGCAGCCCTGAAAATCCCTCATATAGCCCCGGCTGAAGGCGCGAGCCTGACCATCAGCATTGGTTTGGCGACCATGACGCCAGTGCAGGGCACGGATTGCCGGCAGTTGATCTCGGCGGCGGACAAGGGGTTGTATTTGGCCAAGCACAACGGGCGCAATCAGGTCGGCATCGAGTAAATAGGCCAGGGGGCAGCGCCCCCTAGCCAGAATCGACCAAGCGGACTGCCGTTTTCAGGCGTTTGCCGTTATACTCTTCGGCTTTCAAAAGTTCGCCAACGAGTGCTGCCCGCCATGGAAATCAACCCGATCCTTAACAGTATCAAGGACCTGTCCGAGCGCTCCGAAACTATTCGGGGGTATCTTTGACTACGATCAAAAGCATGAGCGTCTGACTGAAGTCAATCGCGAGCTTGAAGATCCTAGTGTCTGGAACAACCCTACCTATGCTCAGGAACTGGGGCGCGAGCGCTCCCTGCTGGCGCAGATCGTAGACACCCTTGACGAGATGCACTCAGGTCTGGCCGATGCCAAGGACCTGCTGCTGATGTCCGCCGAGGAAGAAGACCAGGCTGCCGTCGATGACGTCGCCGCTGAAGTCGAGCGCCTGCGCGAGTCCCTGGAAAAACTCGAATTTCGCCGGATGTTTAGCGGTGAGATGGATGCCAACAACGCCTACCTGGATATCCAGGCCGGTTCCGGTGGCACCGAGGCTCAGGACTGGGCCAACATCTTGCTGCGCATGTACCTGCGCTGGGCTGACAAACGCGGTTTCGACGCGACCATCATGGAACTGTCTGCCGGTGAAGTTGCCGGGATCAAGGGTGCGACCATCCACATCAAGGGTGAATACGCCTTTGGTTGGTTGCGTACCGAGATCGGCGTACACCGCCTGGTACGCAAGAGTCCATTTGACTCCGGTAACCGTCGCCACACCTCGTTCTCGGCCGTGTTCGTGTCGCCGGAAATCGATGACAACATCGAAATCGACATCAACCCGTCGGACCTGCGCATCGACACCTACCGTTCCTCGGGTGCCGGTGGTCAGCACGTAAACACCACTGACTCGGCCGTACGTATCACCCACGTACCGAGCAACACCGTGGTCTGCTGCCAGAACGAACGTTCCCAGCATGCGAACAAAGACACCGCGATGAAAATGTTGCGGGCCCGTTTGTATGAGCAGGAAGTGCAGAAGCGCAACGTCGCCTCCCAGGCCCTGGAAGACACCAAGTCTGACATCGGCTGGGGTCATCAGATTCGCTCCTACGTGCTTGACGCGTCGCGAATCAAGGACCTGCGCACCAACATCGAACGCAGTGACTGCGATAAAGTCCTCGACGGCGACATCGACGAGTACCTGGTAGCCAGTCTGAAACAAGGCCTGTAAGGCACTGTAGGAGCCGGTTTGCCGGCGATCCCCAGCCGAAGGCTGGGGACAACGAACCTGTGATGGAATTTCAAAAGACATGAGCGACCAACAACTCGACCCGCAAGCCCTGCAACAGGAAGAAAACTCCCTGATCGCCCTGCGCAAGGAAAAGCTTGCTGCTGAGCGCGCCAAGGGCAATGCCTTCCCCAACGACTTCCGTCGCGACGCCTACTGCGAAAAATTGCAGAAACAGTACGCGGACAAGACCAAGGAAGAGCTGGCAGAGGCTGCTATCCCGGTCAAGGTGGCAGGTCGCATCATGCTCAACCGTGGCTCGTTCATGGTAATCCAGGACATGTCCGGGCGGATTCAGGTCTACGTCAACCGTAAGACCCTGACCGAAGAAACCCTGGCCGCGGTGAAAACCTGGGACCTGGGCGATATCATCGCAGCCGAAGGCACCCTGGCCCGTTCCGGCAAGGGCGACCTGTACGTTGAAATGACCAACGTGCGCCTGCTGACCAAATCCCTGCGCCCACTGCCGGACAAACACCACGGTCTGTCTGACACTGAGCAGCGCTACCGCCAGCGTTATGTTGACCTGATCGTCAACGAAGATGTGCGCCATACGTTCCGCGTGCGTTCGCAAGTGATTGCCCACACCCGTGCTTTTCTGATGCAGCGTGACTTCCTCGAAGTGGAAACGCCGATGCTGCAAACCATCCCCGGTGGTGCCGCAGCCAAGCCTTTCGAAACGCACCACAACGCGCTGGACATGGGAATGTTCCTGCGCATCGCGCCTGAGCTATACCTCAAGCGGCTCGTTGTTGGCGGGTTTGAAAAAGTGTTCGAGATCAACCGCAACTTCCGTAACGAAGGCGTTTCGACTCGTCACAACCCTGAATTCACCATGTTGGAGTTCTACCAGGCCTACGCCGACTACGAAGACAACATGGACCTGACCGAAGAGCTGTTCCGCGAATTGGCGCAGTTGGTCCTGGGCAGCACCGACGTGCCGTACGGCGACAAGGTGTTCCACTTCGGCGAACCGTTTGTGCGCCTGTCGGTGTTCGATTCGATCCTCAAGTACAACCCTGAGCTGACCGAAGCCGACCTGACCGACATCGACAAGGCCCGCGCCATCGCCAAGAAAGCCGGCGCCAAGGTGCTGGGCTTCGAAGGCCTGGGCAAGTTGCTGGTGATGATTTTCGAAGAGTTGGTGGAGCACAAGCTGGAACAGCCACACTTTATTACCGAGTACCCGTTCGAAGTCTCGCCGCTGGCCCGTCGTAATGATGGCAACCCGAACGTCACCGACCGTTTCGAGCTGTTCATCGGCGGCCGCGAAATCGCCAACGCCTACTCCGAGCTCAACGATGCTGAGGACCAGGCCGAGCGTTTCATGGCCCAGGTGGCCGACAAGGACGCCGGCGACGACGAAGCCATGCACTACGACGCCGACTTCGTGCGTGCCCTGGAGTACGGCATGCCGCCGACCGCCGGTGAAGGCATCGGCATCGACCGGTTGGTGATGTTGTTGACCAACTCACCGTCGATCCGCGACGTGATCCTGTTCCCGCACATGCGGCCAGAAGCATAACCGTAGCGAAATCTGAAGCCGCCTTTTATAAGGCGGCTTTTTTATGGGGCCTGCACAAGCGCCAGGCTTTTAACCTGTATCGAGGATGTGTGTGGTGAACCGCGTAATGGCTCAAGAAGGCGCCGCCGGCATCGCTGCTGCCGTGGCTGAAAGTGTTCAGTACCAGGGCCGCAAGGCCAGCCGACAGGGCAGCGAGCAGCGCCGGCAAGACATTCTCGATGCGGCCATGCGCATCGTTGTGCGTGATGGTGTCCGCGCCGTGCGTCACCGGGCGGTGGCGGCAGAGGCGGGTGTGCCGTTGTCGGCCACCACCTATTATTTCAAGGATATCGATGACCTGCTCACCGACACCTTCGCCCAGTACGTGGAGCGCAGCGCGGCGTTCATGGGCAAGCTGTGGGTGCGCAACGAAGGTCTGCTGCGGGAAATGGTTGCCTACGGTGATGGCAGTGCGCAGTCCCGTTCGCAGTTGGCCGATGATATTGCGCGGCTGACTGCCGATTATGTCCATCGCCAGTTGCTGACCCGTCGCGAGTACTTGATGGCCGAGCAGGCATTTCGCCAGGAAGCGCTGTTGAACCCGCGCCTGGCCGAATTGGTACGCTCTCACCAGCAAATCCTGTTGCAGGGCACTTGCCAGTTTTTCCAGGTGTTGGGCTCTCGCGAGCCGCAACAGGATGCCAAAGTGTTGACGGCGATTATCGGTCGGATGGAATATCAGGGCCTGCTGGGCGGATTAGAGCCTCTGACCAGCGACGAGATGCTTGAGATACTCAAACGTTACATGCATCTGGTGTTGGCTTCGGTATAACCCTTGTAGGAGTACTCAATGAAAGCCTGGCGTGTGGTCGTGATCGCCGTGTCGTTCCTGTTGCTCAGCGGTTGCCTGGTGACCTTCAAGGATCCCCTGCCGGCCAGCGAGGCGGCGCCTGATGCCTTGCTTGGCAAGTGGGCGAGCAAGAACGCCTGGGGTGAGCCGCTCAATCTGCAAATCAGCCGCGCTGGCGAAAATCGCTATAAAGCTGTGAGCTACCCTAAAGCCAAGCCAGGGGCGCGTGATGAATACCTGTTCAGCGTGTCCCGCCATGGCAACCGCTGGTACCTGTCGGCGTCATTGCCCGACAAGTTTGGCGGTCACTTCATCCTGGCGGGGTTTGAGTTTGATGAAAAGCACGCACTGGTGGTCTACAACCTCGACCTTGAGCAGATCAATCAGGCTATCGGGCAGAAAGCCTTGAGTGGTGTTGCGGTAGAAACCGTGGAGGGTGATGGTGTGCTGATCGACAGTCCCATGAGCCAGGTGTTTGCCTACCTGGATGATCCGGCCAATGCCGACGTGTTCGTCGAAGCCGTACGCTATCAGCGTGCAGGCAAATAACGTTTAGAGAGGAAGCACCGGGTGGACGATTACCAGCAGACGATACGCACCTTGTCTGATCGCATTGTGCTGGCGCAAACACCGATTCGCGTCCTCGACGCCGTAAAGTGGGATGACAACATCCGCAAGGAGTTCCTCAAGGGCAAAGGCAAGGAAATGCCGGCCGTGGACCGCGACTATTACCTGAACCGGCCGCTGTCGTTCGATTCCAGTGCGGTGAAGCTGGAGTTCCAGAACATCGAGCGCGACATCACCCGCCAGCTCGGCCAGTTCAACCCGGTTGGGCAGATCATGCGGCGCATGTGCAAGGAATACCGCATGGTGGTGCGCATGCTCGAAGCACGGGGCACCGAAGATTTCGGCCTGATTTCCCAGGAACTGTATGGCGCCGCCTCCGATGCGTTCCATGCCGGTGACCCGACCCTGGCCGACCTCGGCCTGATGCTCTCTGATTACCTGAACAACATTGATGGCCGTGGTGATCTCAAGGACGAAGCCAAGACCTTGACCGCCAAGGACGCTGTCAGCCTGCTGCAAAGCCGTCTGAACAAAGTGTTTGGCGAGGCGGAAGAAACCATCCGCGTATTTGAATCCGACGGCATCGTCGCCGATGCGGCGGCGGGTGCCGACTACATCAAGATCCGCGCCGATGCGATGTTCAACGAGCGCGACGTGCGTGCCCTGGAAGTCCATGAAGGTCTGGTGCATGTCGGCACTACCCTCAATGGCCAGAATCAGCCGATCTGCACGTTCCTGTCCAAGGGCCCGCCCTCGTCTACCGTGACCCAGGAAGGCCTGGCGATTCTGATGGAGATCATCACCTTTGCCTCCTACCCCAGCCGCCTGCGCAAACTGACTAACCGCACCCGCGCCATTCATATGGTGGAAGAGGGCGCTGACTTCTTGCAGGTCTACGAGTTCTTCCGTGAACAGGGCTTTGAAATGGCCGAAAGCTACGGCAATGCCAGCCGGGTTTTCCGTGGTTCGACGCCTACGGGTCTGCCGTTTACCAAGGATTTGTCCTACCTCAAGGGCTTTATCATGGTTTACAACTACATTCAGTTGGCTGTGCGTAAAGGCAAGCTGGAGCAAGTGCCGCTGCTGTTTTGCGGCAAGACCACCCTGGAAGACATGCGTACCTTGCGCCAATTGGTGGATGAAGGCCTGGTGGTGCCGCCCAAGTATCTACCGGAGCAGTTTCGTGACATGAACGCGTTGGCGGCGTGGATGTGCTTCTCCAACTTTCTCAACCACTTGAGCCTGGACCGGATCGAAGCGGATTACTCCAATATTCTCTGATCGCCTGTGGCGATCCGACATGCCCGCTCACTACAGAGGCTTCAACGGATGAGAGTCCTCGGTATTCTTTGCCTGCTACTGACCCTGAACGGCTGCAGCTCCCTGCTGTTCTACCCAGAGCCGGGCCTGCCGTTCACCCCGGAAAAAGCTCACCTGCAATACCGCGACATCACCCTCACCACCGCCGACGGCGTCAAGCTGCACGCTTGGTGGTTGCCAGCCAAGGCCGGTGTGCCGCTCAAGGGCACGGTGCTGCACCTGCACGGGAACGGCGGCAACCTGGCCTGGCACCTGGGTGGCAGTTGGTGGTTGCCGGAGCAGGGCTATCAAGTGCTGCTGCTGGACTATCGCGGTTACGGCTTGTCCGAAGGAAAACCCTCGCTGCCAGCGATTTATCAGGACCTGGGCGCAGCTTTCAGCTGGATCGACAAGGCGCCAGAAACCCAGGGCCAACCGCTGATCATTCTCGGCCAGAGCCTGGGCGGCGCGCTGGCGGTGCATTACCTGGTGGAGCATCCTGAGCGTCAGCGCCAGCTCAAGGCCCTGGTGTTGGATGGCGTTCCGGCCAGTTATCGTGATGTAGGGCAATTCGCCCTGAGCACGTCCTGGTTAACATGGCCGTTCCAGGTACCATTGTCCTGGCTGGTGCCGGATGCCGACAGTGCAATCAACGCCATGGCGCAACTGACCGGTGTGCCGAAACTGCTGTTCCACAGTATGGATGATCCGATCGTGCCCCTTTCCAACGGCATCCGTCTGTATCAAGCTGCGCCCCCGCCGAGGGTGCTGCAACTGACCCGTGGAGGTCATGTGCAGACCTTCGCCGACAAGACCTGGCAAACCGTGATGCTGCGCTATCTTGACGACCCGCAGCATTTCGATGGCTTGCGCCGCCTGGGGGAAATCCCCAATTACCGGCCCGCCCCGAATCCAAAAGATGAATCATCAGAGAGCCCGCAATGAGCGAAGAACGCAACGCAATCCCCCTGATTCTCACCGGTATTGGCACTATCATCGGTACCGTTGGCTGCCTGTGGTATTACGGCTACCTGCACTTTGCCAAACCCGAGGATGCCTTGCTGCTCAGTGACTTCACCATGCTCAAGACTGTTCCAGGCGAGGATTACAAGATCTCCCTGACGCCGGCTGCCCAGGTGGCCCAGTGCGTTGACGGCGTGCTGGTGATGTTCGATACGGAACAGAAAGGCCTCAGCGGTGTATTGGTGAACAGCAAGAAGCAGGCTGTGCGCTGCATCGGCCAGGAAACGCCGCAGTTGCAGCAGTAAAAGCGGTTGCACGTGTGCAGGAGCGTGTTGTGCTCCTGTACATGGGACGCTTCTACGAAATCGAACACTCGGCTAACCGCTTGTACCCCCCGCCCTCCGCCTGAGCATTCACTGCGCCTACCCAGATGAGTTTTCTCTACCCGCGCATGACATCCACTTTCAGAAAAAGCCGGCGCCTGGAACCATTTCCCATAAGAAACCACTGAACGGATTGTCAGCGCCGCTGATAGATAACTTACGAATAGTTAATGTTGGAGTGCGGATATGAGTATGGGAATTGGTGGCATTGGGCGCATGGCGGGCGCAGGCATGCAAGGGATGGGTGGCGGACAGCAGGTTGGCCAGCCAGGGGGAATGGATCAGCAGAAGTTGCTCGAAATGCTCATGAAAATGCTGGGTGGTGCGGGCGGCGCTCAAGGAGGCGGTGGTAGCCAGGGCGGCGGCGCAGCAGGTGGTGATCAGGCCGACATATTGGAAAAAATGAAGCAGATGATGCGCGGCCAGCAGGGCATGCAGGGCATGCAGGCCATGATGCCAGGTAATGACAGTGGCCGGAATATCAGCTTCGGGTAGGCAAAAGGAAGCCCCCTTGCATTGAAGGGGGCTTTTTAGTCCAACGACAGTCGATCGGTTATTGAACCGACGAACGTGGTTTGACCGGCTGGTTGTCGTTGGAGATGGTCACTTCAACACGGCGGTTCATGGCGCGGCCCGAAACGCTGCCGTTATCGGCAACCGGGTATTCCTTGCCGTAACCCGTGGTCACGATGCGGCGCGGGTCAACGCCCATCTTGATCAGTGCAACCTGGACCGAAGTGGCGCGGCGCTCGGACAGGCTCTGGTTGTAGGCATCGGCACCGGTGCTGTCGGTGTAGCCTTCAACGATTACCTGGCGATCCGGGTTTTCCTGGAGGAATTGCGCCAGTTTGTTGATGTTTACCAGACCGCTGGATTTCAGGTCGACCTTGTTGGTGGCGAACAGCACGTCACCGAAGGTCACCAGGGTGCCACGTTCGGTCTGCTTGGCGTTCAAGCTGTTTTGCAGCTGCTTGATCTGCGCATCACGGGCTTCCAGCAGGGCGCGGGCACGTTCGTCGCCGGCGCCTTTCAGTTTGGCTTCGGATTCGCGCAGGGCAATGGTGTCCTTGGCCACTTCAACGCGCTGGTTGGTCAGGTAGGCCAGTTGGTCGACTTTCTTTTCGTCTTCCTTGTCGCGGTAGGCTTTGTCAGCCTTATCCAGCCATTCGCTGGCGTCCTTGGTTTCCAGGGCGGCGATTTTGGTCGCTTGCGGGTTGGATTGCAGGGCCGAGTAGTTGGTCCGTGCATTTTCCAGGTTCGCGTTCGGCGGGGTGGAGCAAGCCGCCAGAGCAACGCTCATCGCCAGCAGGGCAGGGATCATCAATTGTTTACGCATAGTGGTGTCGTCCTTTCAATTCGATTTCGGGTGCAATGCGATCACGGGTTGCTGGCTTACTGCTGCTGAGTAGCAGCGGGGCGCATACCTTCGTTACGCAGCTCCTGAACAGCCTTCTGGGAGTCCTTCACAGCCTGGTCAGCCTTGGCAGCCTGGGCCTTACGCTCTGCTACGCGAGCGTCCCATTCGGCTTGTTCGGCCAGGCGACGAGCTTCGTCATACTTCTTGTCGTGCATGGCAATTTCGGCTTGCTTGAGCTTGTCCTGGGCGGACCTCATTTCCACCGCTGCGAACTCGGTACCGCCAGCGCTGACTGCGCTGTTCACCGCCGATTGGGTCACGGCGTACTGCTCGGTCGGTGGGTTGCCGGCGCAACCGGCCAGTACGAAGCTGGTACCGATTGCCAGCGCGGCCAACTTGAGCCCGCGCAGGTGGTTAAATGAGGATTTGGCAATGCTGGTCTTCATGGTCTTCAACTCCATTGGATAACTCCTGAAAAACATCAAATCCATCTCGGTGGGCAGCGTGTGCGGTCTGGCGGTAAAGCTCAGAACACCTTTTCAAACGGCTGTTCCAAGTGATGGCTTACTGGTTGTGACCTAAGGCTTTTTTGAATAGTTCAGAGAAGATGGCGATTTGCCTAAAAAACTATTTGGCGGGACTGTCAGCATTTAAATGTTGGAACTTTTGCATTGCGCAGAGGTATTCAGGGCCTCTGAGAGGCCCGGAATAGATGGGGTGGCAAGTTTTTTAACGAATGTTTATCAGTGTTTTTGCTTGTCGGGCAGGGCTGACAAATCGTGTAGGTAACGCCGTGACAGCGTCAGAAAACGTGGCGTAGGGCCGACGTCCTCGGATATAGGTTATACAAAGGAAAATTTCGTGGCCGAGGTTGTCCCTCACAGCCTAGCTCAGTCCAAATCGGTCGAGGGTAGTGGTCGTATCCGGGTGGCAATCCCCAGCACCATTGCTTGGTGTGCTTGAGCGTTCGATGTTAAAACGCCTGTACAGGATTCCGCTCATACGATAGCGAGTTATGAACGATGGCACCACGGAAGAACAGAGCACCAAAAGTTGTTGACGATGGAGCCAGCGTGAGCACCCGCGACGATTTTTCTGATTTGACTAAGATCGAGCTGCTTGTGAGAGCGGCGAACCTCTGTTCGCGTTGCCATGTCTTCACGGTGGGCTCAACAGATGCAGGTGACAGGAAAAATAGCATTGGTGTCGCTGCACACATCTGTGCGGCTGCGAGTGGGCCGGGTGCCAAGCGGTTTGACGCGAGCCAAACGAAAGCCCAGAGAAGACATTTCGATAACGGTATCTGGCTTTGCTATTCGTGCTCCAAGCTGATCGACAACGAAGAGACATTTCACACAGTAGCTCATTTAAAAGAAATGAAGGCCCGCCATCAAGTCTATGTGTCTGGATGGGTCGGTGTAGTGCCAATGGCACCATTCGAAGCCAAATCTGAAATTCGTGCGGGGATTCTTGAAGCAACCATCTTCCTGATTACAAAGGCAGGCAGTCCGGCAAATTTCGATGTCTCTGCTGTCGTAGAAGGCTATGAACAAACAATAAACAGTATCGATCCAAATTTTAAGGTTGTCGTTACCGCCACGAGCGGTTCTGTTGTGCACGAATTGGTCCCAGTCACCAGCCCTGCACCGCCAATTCAGATGGTTTTTAATGATGATGATGCTAACATTTCTGCTGATCTCGCTTGGCAGAAAATGATTGAGGTAGGGGAGAGTATCCACATCCCTACAAATGATTTCAAATTCGTAGGTTCAAAACTATTCGAACATCTTAATGATGTCATCGTAGGTGGAACTCTTACGCTCACGCCCGGTAAACGACGACTTGAAACCTGTATCTATTTTGTGAGCGATGAAGCTGAATTTGAGTTGGCTGCAACTGAATCATTCATGGGGAAGGGATCTAAACAGTTCGATATTGAAGGTTCTGCGTTAAACGGATTCTTTACTTTTCGTTATTTTATTCATGACCGCTATAAGGTAGACGCAACTTATACATTCGATGTTGCTGGATGGTTGGGTCAGCCGATCAACAATTTGAGGCACTATCACCGTATCAAGCGAGCCTATGACTTTGTTATAAAATATCCAAAGTCCAGAATTTCGGTTGAAATTGTTTTGAACGGCGAACCTATGCGGCTTTGGGATGGAACGTATGATGACTACACTGAGCTTTTTAATCGATTGAAAAAGATTGTTGAGGTTGCTGAGTGCTCCAAAATCATCGCCTCGAAAGTCCCTGAACAACTGAGATTGAAAACCTTAGACCTAACGCTGCAGGATGAACGATACATCGAACTCTACGCCCAGCTCTTTAAAGGTGATGTGATTCGGAAGCTCGACTATGGGGAGAGTATTTTCACTGCCCGAATAGATGATATTGAAAGCAGGGCAATCAAGGTTTTCTGTTCGGAAGAACAAACTGAGGTTGTGATTGCAAAATCTCCTACAATAGATTTTTTTGGAAATATTATTAGATTGCCACGAATGTCGAAAAAAGTATCATGTTTCGATCTGGTTTTCTTCTCGAGCATTAGAAAAGAAGATTGGCAATCTCTGTGGTGTATTGGAAGAGCAAATCATTCCAGTAATTCGGTAATTTCAATTGCTCCCGATGAAGTTCCGCTGCTCTGCGATGATAGGGTAGTCATAAATGAATAAGGTCAAGGGAGTGCGTTAATGTCGGTTAAAAAGGTCAAGTTAGCCCTTGTAGATTTCGTCAAAGGCGAAAAGGATAGGGCAATTGTTCTGAAAGGGGATTGGGGAACGGGTAAGACCCACCTTTGGAAACAAGTCGTGCTTGAAAGCCGGGATTCGTTCCATAAACGTAATTACTCTTACGTTTCTCTCTTTGGGCTGAATAGCCTGAAAGACTTGAAGAAATCAATCTATGAAAACAAGGTTTATCGGGAGCGTGCTCATATCGCTTCTGATGAAAGCTCGTTTGAAGAGAACCTTAAAGACATTTCAGGTCGATTCGCGGGGTGGATGCGTAAAGGTTCATCCCTGTTCAATGATGTATCAGCGATGGGCGTTAAAGGTATTGGCCCAATCGTTGAGAGTCTTCAGTTCCTCCGCGTTACTGATACGCTGGTCTGTCTCGATGATTTCGAGCGGAAAGGTTCAGGGCTACATGACAGAGAAGTATTAGGTCTAATCTCCCTGTTGATTGAAAGCAAAAACTGCCGCGTTGTAATGCTGCTCAACGATGGAACGCTAAAATCTGGCGATGATTTTTTCTCGTATCATGAGAAAGTCTTTGACTATGAGGTGACGTTCAATCCTTCTGTAGAAGAATCGGTAAAGCTCGTTTTTTCTACTAATAGTAAATTACATGAGATTCTTACCAAGAATGTCACTAGGCTGGATATCAACAATATTCGATTGCTCAAGAAGATTGATTATTTTGCTGGTCTTCTCAAAAAGACATTAGATGGTGCTAACGATCACGTCATTGAACAGGCTCTTCATGTTTTGCCGTTAGCTATTTTGTCTAAATATGGCGGTGATGCTGCGAAGGTCGATCTTGATTTTATTCTGAATTATGGGGAAGGGTATATTGATACCGACCTTCCCGGCGATGAAGTGGATGAAGTCGAGGCCAAGCTGAAAAAGTCTATCGAGGAAAAGACTAACTACCTTGAAGACTACGGCTTCACCCGGTGCGATGAATTTGATGTTGCTATCATTGATTTGGTGAAGAAGGGGTATGCTGACGAAGAATCTTTGAAGGAAGTTATCAAAGCTCTGGAAGATAAAATCAAGCATGATTCAGAAATCGCTTTGCTGCAGGATGCTTGGAATATCTATCATGCGTCTTTTCTTGATAATGACGATAAAGTGTTTGAAGCTTTCGATTTGGCGATTGAAAAATCTCTTGTCAATTTTGAAGTTAGTAATTTGGATGCTGTCGCTTGTGTTTACACTGAGGCCGGACGTGCTGATAAAATTAAACCAGTTATTGATAAATACTTCGATACGATAATAGTTGCTAAAAATATCCAGAAGAAGAGTGATGTGTTTCGTTGGCCGGAACACGACTACGTTCAGAAAAAACTTGACGAATATTTTGATGGTTTAGTGGTTGAGAAAAGCCTAGCTGAGCTTATTGAGCATGCCTACAAGGTGTCTGGATTTAACAGTACAGATGTCAGAAACAGTGCCGCGAAAAAGACCGAGGCTGAATATTATGATTATTTCAGCTCGCTTGATGATTACAATCTCACTCACTACGTCAGAATGTGTCTGAAGTGTGGTCAGGTCAGTTCGCCTGAACAACACATTCAGAATTCATACAGCGAAATTTTCGTTAAGACTTATCGTTGTCTGATGAAATTGTCTGAGGTTTCTCTGCTGAACAAGTCAAGAATGGGCAAATTCAAAGGTTACGAAAAATTATTTGCTCAGGCAGAGGAAGAATTGCGGCTTCAACAAGATCAAACTGAATAGCCCCTTGCGAGGCTAGTGTTTCGTCTCTAAGACCCTATCCCCGTAGGGTCTTTGAAATTGCTTGTTCAGCTTCGACGTAGGCGGGTGTCTTACCAGCGTCGGCAAAAATCTCTTCACCTTCTTCCACTCGGATCACATCAGTCCCTTTGACGTAGGGCATGGCTGTTTCCGCTTCTTTTATAGCAGAGTGAATCAGACCTTCCGTGATGATGCTTTGATCTAGTCCATAGGCTTCCGCAAACGCCTTGATTTTCACTAGGTCTTGTTGGCGAATGGTCAGGGTGATTTCAACAAGCTTCGAGGTTTCGTGAGCTTTGTTTTCCCAGTTGCTGAGCATCGTTTTGAAGGTGTCCATGGGGTATCTCCGGCGTGGCTACATGTGTTCGTAAATCTAGGACTGTCTTTACCACTCATGGTTCTCTGAAATGATCGCTAACCCATGTTCTACGCGGCTTTCAAGAGATCTTGAGTTTTTCCTATTGCGTGCTCGCTTTCTTCGTACAGTGGGTCGCCCTCTTCATCGGTGGTAATCACATGCTGACCCTTGATGTAAGGGAAGCTGGTTTCCAGCTCTTCAAGGGCGGCACCGATCAGTTCGCCGAGCAATTCTTCGGTATTGCGTTTGGGGTACATCTCGCAAATGGCCGCGAGTCTGGCGGCGGCCTCTACATCCAAATGGATCGCGTATTCAGTATTGGTCAGGCGACCCTTGGCGTTTTCTTCCCAATGCTGGGCCAGTTCTCGGATTTTCATGGCAACCTCAATTGAACCCACGGTCAGCGGGCGGTGATGAGTGACCAGTCAGCGCATGGATAATGCGGCAACTCATTATTGAGACTAGCTGCAAGCCACAAGGTTTAAAGTCGATTGTCCTGGCCCTTGTAAGAAGCCGGCGCGGGCGGCACTCTTGAAGATCAAAGCGTCCCGGATTTCTGGCTGGAGATTGGCTGATGAGCGATATCGATGCACGCTTGCGTGAGGATGTTCACCTGCTGGGTGAACTGTTGGGCAATACGATTCGAGAGCAGTACGGCGATGAGTTTCTCGACAAGATCGAGCAGATTCGCAAAGGTGCCAAGGCTGATCGCCGGGGTGCTGCCTCGGAACAGGCGGCAGGCGAAGAGCTGAGCGCCAGTCTCAATCAACTGAAGGAAGATGAACTGCTGCCAGTGGCACGGGCCTTCAACCAGTTCCTCAACTTGGCCAATATCGCCGAGCAATATCAACTGATTCACCGCCGCGATGAATCGCAGCCGGCACCTTTCGAATCGCGGGTGTTACCAGAGTTATTGGCGCGTTTGCTGAGTGAAGGTCATAGCGCCGAATCCCTGGCCCGCCAACTGGGTCGCCTGGATATTGAACTGGTCCTCACCGCCCACCCCACCGAAGTCGCCCGGCGCACCCTGATCCAGAAATACGACGCCATCGCCGCGCAACTGGCGCTGCAGGATCACCGCGACCTCACGACCGCCGAACGCGAACAGATTCGCCTGCGTCTGCAACGGCTGATTGCCGAAGCCTGGCACACTGAAGAAATCCGCCGTACCCGGCCGACCCCGGTGGACGAAGCCAAGTGGGGCTTTGCGGTGATCGAGCATTCCCTGTGGCATGCCATCCCCCATTACCTGCGCAAGGCTGACCACGCGTTGCACGCTGCCACGGGCCTGCATTTGCCGTTGGAGGCAGCGCCGATTCGCTTCGCGTCATGGATGGGCGGCGACCGCGACGGCAATCCCAACGTCACCGCGCCGGTTACCCGTGAAGTTTTATTGTTGGCTCGCTGGATGGCTGCTGACCTGTACTTGCGCGACATCGATCACTTGGCGTCCGAACTGTCGATGCAACAGGCCAGCCCTGAGTTGCAGGCCAAGGTCGGCGACAGCGGCGAACCCTACCGGGCGCTGCTCAAGCAACTGCGCGAGCGCCTGCGGGCGACCCGCAATTGGGCCCACGCGTCGCTGACGGTCAGCACCCCGGCACCCGCCGATGTGCTGCAAAATAACCGCGACCTATTGGAGCCGCTGGAGCTGTGCTATCAGTCCCTGCACGCCTGCGGCATGGGCGTGATTGCCGACGGTCCGCTGCTCGATTGCCTGCGTCGGGCGGTCACGTTCGGCCTGTTCCTGGTGCGTTTGGATGTGCGCCAGGACTCAAGTCGCCACTCGGCGGCCATGACTGAAATCACCGACTACCTGGGCCTGGGCCGTTATGAGGACTGGGACGAAGACGCGCGCATCAGCTTCCTGATGCGTGAATTGACCAACCGTCGGCCCTTGTTACCGAGCTATTTCAAACCGTCGGCCGACACCGCCGAGGTGCTCAATACCTGTAAGGAAATTGCCGCTGCGCCAGCGGCGTCCTTGGGTTCCTACGTCATCTCCATGGCCGGTGCTGCGTCGGATGTCTTGGCGGTGCAGTTGTTGTTGAAAGAGTCCGGCGTGCAGCGGCCGATGCGTGTGGTGCCGTTGTTCGAAACCCTCGCTGACCTGGATAACGCCGGCCCGGTGATTGAGCGCCTATTGCTGCTGCCGGGTTATCGCGCACGGTTGCAGGGCCCGCAGGAAGTGATGATCGGCTATTCGGACTCGGCCAAGGATGCCGGCACCACCGCTGCAGCCTGGGCGCAATATCGAGCCCAGGAACGCTTGGTGGACATCTGCCGCGAGCAGCAGGTGGAACTGCTGTTGTTCCATGGTCGTGGCGGCACCGTCGGCCGTGGCGGCGGCCCGGCTCACGCGGCGATTCTGTCGCAGCCACCGGGTTCGGTGGCCGGGCGTTTCCGTACCACTGAGCAAGGGGAAATGATCCGCTTCAAATTCGGCCTTCCGGATATCGCTGAGCAAAACCTCAACTTGTATTTGGCCGCAGTGCTGGAAGCGACCTTGCTGCCGCCACCACCGCCCGAGCCCGCCTGGCGCCACTTGATGGATGAGTTGGCCGCCGACGGTGTCAGTGCCTATCGTGCCGTGGTCCGGGAAAACCCGCAGTTCGTCGAGTATTTCCGCCAGTCCACCCCGGAGCAGGAACTGGGCCGCTTGCCTTTGGGCAGTCGCCCGGCCAAGCGTCGTGCCGGCGGTATAGAAAGCCTGCGGGCTATCCCATGGATCTTCGGCTGGACCCAGACCCGCCTGATGCTGCCGGCCTGGCTCGGTTGGGAAGCCGCCTTGAGCAAGGCTCTGGAACGCGGTGAAGGCGAGTTGCTGGGGCAGATGCGCGAGCAGTGGCCGTTCTTCCGTACCCGCATCGATATGCTGGAAATGGTCCTGGCCAAGGCCGATGCCGATATTGCCCGGTTGTATGACGAGCGCTTGGTGCAGCCTGACCTGCTGCCATTGGGTGCGCATTTACGCGACCTATTGTCGCAGGCGTGCGGTGTGGTGCTTGGCCTGACCGGTCAGTCGCAGTTGCTCGCTCATAGCCCGGACACCCTGGAGTTCATCCGCCTGCGCAACACCTACCTCGACCCGCTGCATCTGTTGCAGGCCGAACTGCTGGCCCGCTCTCGCCAACAGGAAGTAGCCCAGGACAGCCCTCTGGAACAGGCGCTGCTGGTGTCTGTGGCCGGTATTGCCGCCGGTTTGCGCAATACCGGCTAACATTTTTGGCGTGTTCTCAAGCGCTTGCAGATAAAACCGCCGGCGGCCTCGAAAGGGGTTGCTGGCGTTTTTATGCTGGGGTTGCACTAGGGGATACCTCGACTAAAAGGCTTGTTCAGCGCGGGTTCCTCCGACTTTTGGCGGCTTGTGTGGTTAGGGCCTGCTGTGTATCTTGATCAGCCTTTGGCCGTTTGGGCGGCCTAGACCCATATTTTCCGAGATTGGCCCCATGCGGCGAATCCGAGCGTTATCTCTATAAAAAAATTGAGGAGCACATCGATGCGCGTCATTCTTCTGGGAGCTCCCGGGGCCGGTAAAGGTACTCAGGCAAAGTTCATCACTGAAAAATTCGGCATTCCACAAATATCCACCGGCGACATGCTGCGTGCGGCCGTCAAGGCTGGCACCGAGCTGGGCCTGATCGCCAAAAGCGTGATGGACAGCGGCGGCCTGGTATCCGATGACCTGATCATCAACCTGGTCAAGGAACGCATCAGCCAGGATGACTGCAAGAACGGCTTCCTGTTCGATGGCTTCCCGCGCACCATCCCCCAGGCTGAAGCGCTGGTGAAGGCTGGCGTGGAGTTGGACAATGTGGTCGAAATCGCCGTCGACGACGAAGAAATCGTCCAGCGCATTGCCGGTCGTCGCGTTCACGAAGCCTCGGGCCGCGTCTACCACACCGTCTACAACCCGCCAAAAGTGGCAGGCAAGGACGACATCACCGGCGAAGAGCTGGTGCAGCGCAAGGACGACACCGAAGAAACCGTGCGTCATCGCCTGTCGGTCTACCATTCCCAGACCAAGCCGCTGGTGGATTTCTACCAAAAACTGGCCGATGCCCATGGCAAGCCGAAGTACAGCCACATCGCGGGTGTCGGTTCGGTTGAAGCCATCACCGGCAAGGTGTTGGAAGCACTGAGCTGATAAGTCGATTAGCTTGATGTTCAACGGCCCGCTTGCGGGCCGTTGTTGTTTATACTGGCGCACTTTTTCAATGTGGACGCAAATACCGATGAGCACCTTGCTGGCCCTGGACACCGCGACTGAAGCTTGCTCCGTTGCCTTGCTGCACGATGGCAAGGTAACGAGCCACTACGAGGTGATCCCGCGCCTGCACGCGCAAAAGCTGTTGCCGATGATCAAGCAGTTGCTGATCGATGCGGGCACCACCTTGTCTGCGGTGGATGCCATCGCCTTCGGGCGTGGCCCCGGTGCGTTCACCGGCGTGCGGATTGCCGTTGGCGTGGTCCAGGGGCTGGCATTTGCCCTGGAACGGCCGGTGCTGCCAGTTTCCAACCTCGCCGTGCTGGCCCAGCGGGCGTTTCGCGAACATGGCGCACGCCAGGTCGCGGCAGCCATCGACGCGCGGATGGATGAGGTCTATTGGGGTTGCTACCGAGAAACCGCTGGCGAGATGCGCCTTGTTGGTGTTGAAGCCGTGCAGCCGCCTGAAGTGGCCGCTTTGCCAGAGGATGCCAGCGGTGAATGGTTCGGTGCCGGTACCGGTTGGGGGTATGCCGAGCGCATCGCAGTCCCGCTCAACGGCCAGGACGCCGCAATGTTGCCCCATGCCGAAGACTTGTTGACCCTGGCGCGTTTTGCCTGGGCGCGGGGCGAGGCCATTCCCGCCGATCAGGCACAGCCGGTTTACCTGCGCGATAAAGTGGCGAAGACCAAGGCTGAACGTCAGTAAAAACACCACCAATCGTCAGAAATCACCCCTGCTTTTAAACCTTTGCGAATTAATGTGTTCTAGTTATCACCAGAGCATTTGCGCGCCATGGAAAGTGCCGCTAAATTGCCATCATTGATACCGAGTCTGCATGTATGCGTATAGACGGCTTTTCATCTCAGTCCTACCCCCTCAAGCGTAAGCCGCGCAAGGCTAACGTGACGGTAGACGAGTCCGTCGAGGACTCGCCCGACTTTGTTGAAATCCAGCCAGAAATGCCCTCAGGCTCTGCTGTCTCTGCCCGCTCCCAGGGTGCCTCCGGTGCTCGTATTGGCGGCGTTCCTGCCCGCCAGCAAGACATGGTTTTCCCGCGTTCCATGAGCAAAAGCGTTGCCAACGCCCTGGCCAGCTACCTGACCACTGCCGGCTTTGTCGAATGGGATATGGAAGTGCTGGGCCTCGATATACACATCTGATGCTGCTGCCTTACTACCTCGGTTGCCCGTCCTGGAGCGAAAACGCCTGGCGCGAGTACCTGTATCCGCAAGACGCCCGCGCCAGCGACTACCTCGGGCTCTATTCCCAAGTGTTCAACGCCGTTGAAGGCAACACCACTTTCTACGCCCGTCCTTCGGTGGCCACCGTGCAGCGCTGGGCCGAGATCATGCCCGAGCATTTTCGCTTTACCGCCAAGTTTCCGGGTGATATCAGCCATGGCGGCGACTTGCGTGAGCAACTGCCGGCGGCGCAGAGTTTTCTCGGGCTGATGAGCCCTTTGGGCCAACGAGTCTCACCCTTGTGGCTGCAACTGCCTGCCAGTTTTGCGCCTCATCGCCTGGGGGAACTGGCCGGCTTTATCGATGGGTTGGAGCGGCCGCTGGCCGTGGAAGTGCGCCACCCTGAATTCTTCGCCAAGGGCGATGCCGAACGCATGCTCAACCGTTTGCTGCGTGATCGTGGCGTGGAGCGCATCTGCCTGGACTCCCGTGCGTTGTTCAGTTGCACCTCGACCTCGGCTGCGGTGCTCCACGCCCAGTCGAAAAAGCCCAAGGTGCCAACTCGTCCGGCGGCGCTGACCCAGTTTCCCCAAGTGCGTTTTATTGGCCACCCAGAACTGGAAGCCAATGATCCGTTCCTGGTGCCATGGGTTGAAAAAGTCGCTGGCTGGATCGAAGAAGGCCGCACGCCGTACATGTTCCTGCACACCTCCGATAATCGCTTGGCCGCGCAACTGGCCCAGCGCTTCCATGAAAAACTGATGGCGCGCTTGCCTGGTTTATCGGCCTTGTCTGAGCTACATCGAGAGCCCGCAGCACAGCAACTGGGGTTACTCTAAAGCTCCTCTTCCCGCCAGGAGTCAGCAATGGACCCGCAAACCCTTCGCGCCGAAACCTTCAAGGCTTTGCATGAGCGCGACCGCGCATTCGTAATGCCTAATCCGTGGGACGCAGGCTCCGCCAAGATGCTCGCCAGCCTGGGCTACGAAGCGCTAGCCACCACCAGTGCCGGTTTTGCCTTCAGCCTTGGACGCCCGGATGCCGAAGGCGCGTTGTCCCTTGAAGATACCTTGGGCAATGCCGGGATGATCGCCCAGGCAACGATGCTGCCGGTAGCTGCCGATCTGGAAAACGGCTTCAGCGACAGTCCCGAAGGTTGCGCCGAGACTATTCTGCGGGCTGCGGCCACGGGGATCGTCGGGGGCTCTATCGAAGACGCCACGGGTATCGCCATCGACCCTATCTACCCCTTTGATCTTTCTGTTGAGCGCATTGAAGCTGCCGTTGCTGCCGCTCGCAGCCTGCCGTTTCCGTTCATGCTGACGGCCCGTGCGGAAAATTTCCTGCATGGCAAACTGGATTTGCCCGACACCATCCGCCGCCTGCAGGCTTATGCCGAAGCGGGGGCTGATGTGCTGTATGCACCGGGCCTGCACAGCGCCGAAGAAGTGCTGGCGGTGGTCCGGGCCGTGGCGCCCAAACCGGTGAATGTGTTGATGTCTGGCGGCCTCAGGCTCACGGTGGCGCAGTTGAGCGAGATGGGCGTCAAGCGCATCAGCGTCGGTTCGGCGATGGCCCTGGCGGCCTACGGTGAGTTCTTCAGGGCTGCGCGGGAGGTTCATGAGCTGGGGACGTTCACGTTTACCGAGCGTTCGATGCCGTTCAGTCAGGCCAATCAGCTGTTCAAGGGTTGAGCCGTGCGTTTTTTCAAAGTGCTGGGCGTGCTGCTGGTTTTAGCCGTTGGGCTGGCCGTGGCGGTGTGGCGCGGCTGGGTGCCGCTGCCTGATGAATGGAATCCCTGGGTGCCGCTGGACGTGCGTGCATCACCGAACCTGTTGACCCGGTTCAAGCTGGGGCGTTTGCAGGATGATCCGGCGTTGTGCGATCAGGTGCTGAAAACCTCCGGTTTGCGAGTCACTCATCAAGCGGACAGCCCCGCCGACGCCGCGTGCCCACTGCGCAATACCTTGCGTGTCCAGGGTGGCGATGTGGGCCTGAGCAGCAGCTTTCTCGCCAGTTGCCCGCTGGCCGTGGCCTTTGCCCTGTTCGAGCGCCACAGCCTGCAACCGGCGGCCCAGGCGGTGTTTGGCCAGGCGGTGACGCGGGTCGATCACCTGGGCAGTTTTGCCTGCCGCAATATGTATAACCGTACCGAAGGACGACTGAGCCAACACGCCTCGGCCAACGCCCTGGATATTGCCGGGTTTCGCCTGGCGGACGGGCGCAGTATCAATGTGCTTAAGGATTGGCCGGGCGAGGACGCGAGTGCGCGTTTTTTGCGTCAGGTGCGTGACAGCGCCTGCAATGATTTCAATGTGGTGTTGAGCCCGGACTACAACGCCGCCCACCGTAACCATTTTCACCTGGACATGGGGCGTTGGTGGGTGTGTCGCTGAGGATCAGGCAGCCAGGCGCAGATTGTGGAGGATCAGCGGGCGTGCCCAGCCGCAGTCGAAGTCCAGTTGCTTCTGCTGTTCCACCAGCTCTTCTGCCGGGAAGGGTTCGGCGGCCGGGGGTAGCAGCTCCATTTCGAACTCGGCAATCGGCAGGAACAGCGGCCGGGGTTGCGGTGCCGGGCCAGGCTCGGGCAGTGGCAGGCCTGCGGCCAGTACGATAGGACGCACCCAACCGCTTTCAAAGTTTTGCTGGCGCTGCTGGGCGACGATCTCTTCCTCGGGGAACGGGACGGCGGCCGGTGGCAGTAATTGCATTTCGAATTCGGCAATCGGCAGGAACAGCGGCTCAGGCGGGGCGATTTTGGTGTCCTGCACATTGCAGTGGCGCTGGGTGACGATTTGCGTCAGCAGGTCGCTGCCGGCGCTGGGCTCCACCGAGGCATCCACCGGCACCGCTTCCTTGGCGGCGAGCGCACCCGGCTCTTCGCCGAGCTGCTCGGCGAGCGCTCGGGCGAAGAAGTCCTGCCACACATGACTGACGCCGGCCAGCGCTTGGGAATTGCGCAGGCCGTAGTGGTTGTGGGTCGGCAGTACACCGGTGAATTGGGAAGGAATGTCTGACATTTCTCTCGGTCGACGCTCAGCTCTGGCAAAATGCCTGATCATTTTTTTATCGGCCGCTTTTTGCCGATCCTTAATATTTTTGAGCGTGGCGACAGATGAGCGAACAACCAGCGGCCAGCCGCATCCGGGTCGAGGCCCTGGCCGAAGGCTTTCAAGCCCGTGCCAAGCACTGGGCCGAGCAGCTTGGGCTGCCTTTGCAGTTGGAGGAGGCGGACTTTGCCTTGCAGGTGGGTGAACACGGCCTGCAGTTGCAACAACTGGGGCCGGACGCGCCTGGGCCGGTGCGGGTGGATTTTGTCGAAGGCGGCGCGGCCCATCGTCGTTTGTACGGCGGTGGCAGCGGGCAGATGATTGCCAAGGCCGTGGGCATCGCCCAGGGCGTGCGCCCGCGGGTGCTGGACGCCACGGCCGGGCTGGGCAAGGATGCGTTCGTGCTGGCCAGCCTGGGTTGTGAGATGAGCCTGATCGAGCGTCAGCCGCTGATTGGCGCCTTGCTGGAAGACGGCATCGCTCGGGGCGCGGATGATTTCGAGGTGGCGCCGATTGTCGCGCGGATGACCTTGCTCAAGGGCAATTCCATCGAGGTGATGCGCAATTGGGAAGGCGAGCCGCCCCAGGTCATCTACCTCGACCCAATGTTTCCCCATCGTGAGAAAACCGCCCTGGTGAAGAAGGAAATGCGCCTGTTCCGACCGCTGGTGGGGGATGATCCTGATGCCCCGGCCTTGCTGGCAGCAGCGTTGGCCCTGGCCAGCCACCGGGTGGTAGTCAAGCGCCCGCGCAAGGCACCTTGCATTGAGGGGCCCAAGCCAAGCCATGCGCTGGATGGCAAGTCCAGCCGCTATGATATCTATCCGAAGAAGGCGCTGAAGTCCTGAAACCAGACTCCCCGCCCGTGGGAGTCGGGCTAAACCCGATACGCCCGCATAAACAAGCCCACCACGTCCTGTACATGTTCCTCGGCAGCCTCAGGGCTCAACTGCCCGCCACAGCCATATAACAGCCGGAAATTCGCCGTGCCCTTGAGCAGGCAGAAAAAGTGTTCGGCGGCGGTAAGCGGCTTGTCGATGCTCAGGGCGCCGCTCTGATCAATCTTGCTCAGCAAGCGCTCCATGCCTTGCAGCATGCGCATGGGGCCTGCTTCGAAAAAGATCTGAGAGAGTTTCGGGTCCTGGCTGCCCGAGGTCATCATCAGGCGATGCAGGTTCACCGATTCGTCGCTGTTGACCAGCACATGAAAACCACGGGCGATATTCAGCAACACCTTCTCGACGCACACACCGTCAGGCAATTCGAAATACATCACCGGCAACTGCTCTTCGCACTTGGCGACGACGGCAGCTGAGAACAGCGTCTCCTTGTCGGTGAAATGGCTGTAGACGGTCAATTTTGATACACCCGCCTCAAGGGCTACCGCATCCATGCTGGTGTTGGCGTAGCCATTACTCAAAAACAGGATTTTGGCGGCTTCAAGGATCGCCTGGCGCTTTGCCATGTCCTTGGGGCGCCCGGGACTATTGGTGTTTACGAGATTGTCGGACATTTTCACTTTAATACTGGACTGGTGAGTTTGGTATTAATAACATACCGACCAGTATAATTATTCCAAGCACCATTAGCGAAAGGTCCTTCAGCATGCGTCGCTTTGTTCTGCCCCTTGCGTTGCCTGTCAGCCTGGTATTTCTGTTGGCTGCCTGCGGCCATGAAGATGCGGCGAAAACCACCGTCCGCCCGGCCATGGTGGTGCAGCCACAGCCTTCGGCGGCTACGTCCGACAGCTATCCGGGCGAGGTTCGCGCCCGCTATGAGCCGGATCTGGCCTTTCGCATTGGCGGCAAAGTCAGCCGACGACTGGTAGATGAGGGCGAAAGGGTCAAGGCTAACCAGCCCCTGGCCGAACTCGACCCCCAGGACGTGCGCTTGCAACTGGAAGCCACCCGCGCCCAGGTTGCCGCCGCCGAGGCGAACCTGAGCCTGGTACGCGCCGAGCGTGACCGTTACAAGACCCTGATGGACCGTCAGATGGTCAGCCGCTCCCAGTACGACAATTCCGAAAACATGTACCGTTCCGGGGACGCACGCCTCAAGCAGATCAAGGCTGAATTCGACGTTGCCAACAACCAGGCTGGCTACGCCGTGCTGCGTGCGCCCCAGGATGGGGTGGTCGCCAAGCGCTCTGTGGAAGTTGGCCAGGTGGTGTCCGCCGGCCAGACCGTGTTCACCCTGGCCACTGATGGCGAACGCGAAGTGCTGATCAGCCTGCCAGAACAAAGCTTTGGCCGCTTCAAGATCGGCCAGCCTGTATCCGTTGAGTTGTGGAGCCAGCCGGACCAGCGCTTCACTGGGCGCATTCGCGAACTGTCGCCAGCGGCAGACCCCAAGTCGCGCACTTTCGCTGCCCGTATTGCGTTCGCCAGCGGTAAAGTCCCGGCAGAGCTGGGCCAGAGTGCGCGAGTATTCATACAAACCGACGGCGTTATTGCGTTGTCTGTGCCGCTGTCGGCCTTAAGCGCGGAGAACGGCGCGTCCTACGTCTGGCTGGTGCAGTCCGACAACACGCTCAAGCGGGTGCCAGTACGAATCGGCGCCTTTGGCGAGAAAAGCGTACCGGTGCTGGAAGGCCTGAATCCCACAGACTGGGTAATCGCTGCCGGTGTCCATGTGCTCCATGAGGGTCAGCAAGTGCGCCCGGTGGATCGCTCCAATCGGGTGGTGAATCTGACGGCCAACAAGGAGTAGTCCCGATGGGTTTCAATCTTTCCGAATGGGCGTTGCGCAATCGCCAGATCGTACTGTTCCTGATGCTATTGCTGGCAGTGGTCGGTACTTTGTCTTACACCAAGCTGGGGCAAAGCGAAGACCCGCCGTTTACCTTCAAGGCCATGGTCATCAAGACCAACTGGCCGGGGGCCACGGCCCAGGAAGTCTCGCGCCAGGTTACCGAGCGCATTGAAAAGAAATTGATGGAGACCGGTGACTACGAGCGCATCGTCTCCTTCTCGCGCCCCGGCGAATCCCAGGTCACCTTCATCGCCCGGGACTCGATGTATTCGAAGCAGATCCCCGACCTCTGGTACCAGGTGCGCAAGAAGATCAGCGACATTCGCCAGACATTGCCGCCGGACATCCAGGGCCCGTTTTTCAACGATGAATTCGGCACCACCTTCGGCAACATTTACGCCCTGACCGGTGAGGGTTTCGACTACGCCGTGCTCAAGGACTACGCCGACCGCATCCAGATCCAGCTGCAGCGGGTGCCGGATGTGGGCAAGGTCGAGCTGCTGGGTTTGCAGGACGAGAAGATCTGGATCGAATTGTCCAACCTCAAACTCGCCACCCTCGGTTTACCGCTGGCGGCTGTTCAGCAGGCCTTGCAAGAACAGAACGCCGTCTCCACCGCAGGCTTCTTTGAAACACCCAGCGAGCGCATACAACTGCGGGTCTCCGGCAACTTCAAGACGGTAGAAGAAATTCGCGACTTCCCGATTCGCGTCGGTGATCGCACCTTTCGCATCGGCGATGTGGCTGAGATCCACCGGGGCTTCAACGATCCACCGGCGCCACGCATGCGCTACATGGGCGACGACGCCATCGGCCTGGCAGTAGCCATGCGCGATGGCGGTGACATCCTGGTGCTGGGCAAGGCCCTTGAAGGCCAGTTCGCTCGCCTGCAGAAGAACCTTCCGGTTGGCATGGAGTTGCGCAAGGTCTCCGACCAACCGGCGGCCGTGAAGACCAGTGTCGGCGAATTTGTCCAGGTTCTGGCTGAAGCGCTGGCGATCGTGTTGCTGGTGAGTTTCTTCTCCCTCGGCGTGCGCACCGGCATGGTGGTCGCCCTGGCGATTCCGCTGGTGTTGGCGATGACTTTCGCTGCCATGTACTACCTGGGGATTGGCCTGCACAAGATTTCCCTCGGCGCCCTGGTGCTTGCCCTCGGCTTGCTGGTGGACGACGCGATTATCGCCGTGGAAATGATGGCGATCAAAATGGAGCAGGGTTACGACCGGCTCCGGGCCGCCAGTTTCGCCTGGACCAGCACCGCCTTTCCGATGCTCACCGGCACACTGATCACCGCCGCCGGCTTCTTGCCGATTGCCACCGCGCAATCGAGCACCGGCGAATACACCCGTTCGATCTTCCAGGTGGTGACCATTGCGTTGCTGGCTTCCTGGGTTGCCGCCGTGGTGTTCGTGCCGTACCTGGGGGAAAAACTCCTGCCGGACCTGGCGAAGATTCACGCGGATAAGCATGGTGCCGATGGTCCTGATCCCTACGGCACGCCGTTCTATCAGCGGGTAAGACGCTTGGTGGAATGGTGCGTAAGTCGGCGCAAGACGGTGATTGTGCTGACCTTGCTGCTGTTTATCGGCTCGGTGGCGCTGTTCCGCTTCGTGCCCCAGCAGTTTTTCCCGGCTTCCGGGCGGCTGGAGTTGATGGTTGATCTGAAGCTGGCCGAAGGCGCGTCGCTGAGCAACACCTCCGATCAGGTCAAGCGTCTGGAGTCGCTGCTCAAGGAACACTCCGGTATCGACAACTACGTGGCCTATGTCGGCACCGGCTCGCCGCGTTTCTACCTGCCCCTGGACCAGCAATTGCCGGCGGCCAGCTTTGCCCAGTTTGTCGTACTCGCCAAGACCATCGAGGAGCGGGAAAGCCTGCGCACCTGGCTGATCGAGACCCTCAATGAACAATTCCCGGCCTTGCGCTCGCGGGTCACGCGCCTGGAGAACGGGCCGCCTGTTGGCTACCCGGTGCAGTTCCGAGTCACGGGTGAACATATCGAAGAAGTGCGGGCCCTGGCGCGTAAAGTGGCGGCCAAGGTTCGCGAAAATACCCATGTGGTCAACGTGCACCTGGACTGGGAAGAACCGAGCAAGATTGTCTACCTCAATATCGACCAGGACCGCGCTCGTGCCTTGGGTGTGAGCACCGCCAACCTGTCGAAATTTCTCCAGAGTTCCCTGGCCGGGTCCAGTGTCAGCCAGTACCGCGAAGACAACGAATTGATCGAAATTCTCCTGCGCGGCACTGTTCACGAGCGCACCGAGTTGTCGCTGCTGCCGAGCCTGGCAGTGCCGACCGATAACGGCAAAAGTGTCGCCTTGTCGCAGATTGCCACTCTGGAGTACGGCTTCGAAGAAGGCATCATCTGGCACCGCAATCGCCTGCCGACGGTGATCATTCGCGCCGATATCTACGGCAAGGAACAACCAGCGACTCTGGTCCAGCAAATCTTGCCGACTCTGGAAGGCGTACGCGCCGAATTGCCGGACGGTTACCTGCTGGAAGTCGGCGGTACTGTGGAGGATTCCGCTCGCGGGCAAAACTCGGTCAAGGCGGGCGTGCCACTGTTTATCGTGGTGGTGCTGACTTTACTGATGCTGCAACTGCGCAGCTTCTCGCGCACGGCGATGGTGTTTCTGACCGCGCCACTGGGGTTGATCGGCGTGACGCTGTTCTTGCTGGTGTTCCGCCAGCCCTTTGGCTTCGTGGCGATGCTGGGGACCATCGCGCTGTCGGGGATGATCATGCGCAACTCGGTGATCCTGGTGGACCAGATCGAGCAGGACATCAAGGCTGGGTTGGCGCCCTGGCAGGCGATTATCGAGGCGACGGTGCGACGTTTCCGTCCCATCGTACTGACGGCCCTGGCGGCGGTATTGGCGATGATCCCGCTGTCACGTAGCGTGTTCTTCGGGCCGATGGCCGTGGCAATCATGGGTGGGTTGATTGTGGCGACGGCGTTGACGCTATTGTTCCTGCCTGCGCTGTATGCTGCGTGGTTCCGAGTCAGGAAGGATGTTGTGTAATCATGCTGGCTACTGTTTCTGCCCTGATGTTGTTGCTGCTGGCGCCCGGGCCAACTAATACCCTGTTATTTCGTGCAGGTGTGTTGTTTGGCTTCGGCGCTTCTTGGCGGCTTGCCTTTGTCGAGTGCCTGGCCTATCTGCTTCAGGTCTCACTGTGGGGCGCAGCGTTACTCTATATTTCGGCGTATTCGCCTTGGGCCATGCGGGCCACACAGTTGGGCGCAGCCTGTTATTTGCTGTATCTGTCCTATAAATTGTGGCAGCGCAAAAACAGCGTCACTGCCCCGACAGGCGACCGCTTTGGTGGGCTGTATTTCTTTTTGCTTACGGTCATGAATCCGAAAGGCTTGCTGATCGTTTCGTTTATAGCGCCGATCAATGCATTCGCCGAGCTGGAAGGCTACCTGACCTTTATGGCGACCCTCGTGTTGGTGATCATTCCGGTAGGCTTTGCCTGGATATTATTGGGTGCGCGATTCGAAGGCCTGCAGCAAACGTGGTTGACGCCCCTGAAGATCAACCGGGCGACGTCCGTTGCCATCTGTTGTTTTGCCTCCATCATGATTGGACGGCTGGCTGATTCGGTTATTCACTGACGACGTGCTCTCAGGTTTGCAGGAAAGAGATCACAGAAGGAAGGAACCATTGCTCACTTACACAAACGCCCCGAATATTCGGGGCGTTTGTATTTATGCTCTGTTTTGATTGAAGTGTTCTTTTTGCCGTTTGGTTACAGCGCCCCGAACACCTTCTTCGCCAAACTGGTGGCCGCCGCCGCCGGATTCTGGCGAATGGTTTCTTCCTGCTGGGCAATCATCTTGAACAACCCGTCCAGGGCTTGCTCGGTCACGTAGTTTTCGATGCTGGCGCTCTTGTCGCCGAGCAAGCCCATCGGGGCTTTTTTGGCGAGGGCGTTGTACTGCTGGGCTACGCCGACCTTGTCAGTGGATTGCTTGACGATGGGCAGGAACTTGGCGCGGATCTGCTCGCGGCTACTTTTGTCCAGATACTGGGTGGCTGAATCCTGGCCGCCGCTGAGGATACCCTTGGCATCGCTCACGCTCATGTTTTTCACAGCATTCACCAGAATAGGCTGGGCCTGTGTCACGGCTGATTCGGCCGCCTTGTTCATGCTGGTTTCAAGTTGCGTGAGTTGGTCGCCCATGCCGAGCATTTTCAGCGCCCCGGCGGCTTTGTCCAACTTGCCTGGCAAGCCGATTTTCACCTCGGGGTTATTGCTGAAACCACCGGGTGTGCCCAGTTGCTTGACGGCAATCTGCGCGCCCTGGGTCAGTGCGTCCTTGAGGCCGCCGGTGGCGTCGCCCTGGGACAGGTCGCCCAAGGACAGGGCCATGGCGTTGGCGCCGAGCAGCAGGCCGGCACACAGGGCGGTGAGGCGCAGGGAGTTACGGAGCATGAGCACTTCCTTCTATTCGATTCAATCAGTGGGCGACGGCATCGACGCGCAGGCGCAACGGCTGTGGGTCCTGGCCGTTCAACTGCACCGAATGCCGTTCGGTGGTGATAAACAGTAGCTTGCCATCCAGTTCGATGCGAGCACTGACCGAGTAACTGTGGCCAGGCTTGACCTGGGCTGGGTCGTAGCTCAAGTGAAACGGCAGGGGCACCTGGCCGTTGACCGGGCCTTTTTGCTCGGCCAGGGTCACCGATGGTGCATCGGCCAGGGACACGTCCAGCAGGCTGACACTCAAGGTGGCGCTGGGTGGCAGCGCGATGCGTTGCAGGTAGAACACTTCACCGTCGAGGCTGGCCTTGGGAGCGGGTTGCATGGTTTGGCAGGCTCCCAGAAGGGCGGTCAGGCCCAGGAGGATGATTTTTTTCATGGTGGAACTCCTTGTCAGTGGCGCCAGAAACACCCTGGCGCCTCATTAAACCTAGCGGGTTTTTTCAGGTTCGACGGGCTTGTCAGTCGCCTCATCACTGCGATGCAACGCTACCTGGCGAATTGACAGGCGAATCTCCGCCGGCAACACGCGCTTGGCCGCGCCTTCGGCCAGTTCGCCCAGCAGCGGGTGATAACTCAGCTTGCCGGCTTCGTCGCGGCGCAGCACATCCTGCTTCAGAAGTGTCTGGATAAAATGTCGGAAAAGGCTCTTGTCGAAGAACTCCGGGGCGTTGAGACCATGGAGGATCGACAGGCGCTGAGCCATGACGGTGCAGAGGTCTTCCAGTTCTTCGGCGCTGATGCTGTTCTGGCCACTGTTGAGCAACAGCGAGATGGCCATGTAGAAGCGTTGCAGAGTCTGGGCAATGCTCTTGGACAGCAGGGTCAGCAGCACAAAGTTCCGCGAGCTCGGTGCCGGGCGCAGGTAGACGTCGTTCTCGAAGCGCAGCAGGCCTTGTTCGACGAACGCTTCGAGCCACTGATCGACCACCGCGTCCAACTCGTCAAGGGACCAGCGGATAAACAGTTCCGATTGCAGGTACGGATAGAGTGCGCGGGTGTAGCGCAGGATCTGTTCGCGGCTCATCCGCGAGCTGCTCTGGAAGAAACTGGCCAGCAGCGCAGGCAGGGCGAAAATGTGCAGTACGTTGTTGCGGTAGTAGGTCATCAGGACGGCATTTTGCTCGTCCAGGTAAAGAATCTTGCCCAGGGCATCGCTCTGTTCCGAGAGCAGGTCCATGTCCTTAACGTGCTTGATCAGCGCCTGGCCATCGCCTTCGGGCAAGGTGGTGTGGGGCGAGTAGGGCACCCGGCGCAGCAGCGCAAGATACAGGTCCAGCATCCGCGCCATGGCCTGGTCGTCCAGGGCCAGGCGGGTGGTGGACAGCAGCGCCAAGGCCACCAGGTTTACCGGGTTGATCGCTGCGGCTTCGTTCAAGTGCCGCGCCACCCGCTCGCCGAGTCGGTTGGTGGTTTCGTTAAGCCAGGCGGGCTTGTAGTTCGGGCCCAGTTCCTGGGCGCGCCAGTCGGGTTGCTCCTGATCAAGGAATTCAGCCAGTTTGATCGGTTCGCCGAAGTTGACCGCAACTTGGCCAAAGCGCTGCTTGAGGGCACCGAGAACCTTGAAGATATCGAAAATCGACTCTTTCTTTTTAGTCGCGCCGCGCAGTTCGCCGAGGTAGGTGCGGCCTTCCAGCACCCGTTCGTAACCGATGTACACCGGCACAAACACGATGGGCATGCGCGAGGAGCGCAGGAAACTGCGCAGGGTAATCGCCAGCATTCCAGTTTTCGGTTGCAGCATGCGCCCGGTGCGGGAGCGTCCGCCTTCGACGAAGTACTCCACCGGAAAGCCCTTGGTGAACAGGGTGTGCAGGTATTCGTTAAACACCGAGGTGTACAGCGGGTTGCCCTTGAAGGTACGGCGCATGAAAAACGCCCCGCCGCGGCGCAACAGGCTGCCGATCAGCGGCATGTTCAGGTTGATCCCCGCGGCGATGTGCGGCGGGGTCAGGCCGTTCTTGAACAGCAGGTACGACAACAGCAGATAGTCGATATGGCTGCGGTGACATGGCACGTAGATGATTTCGTAACCCTGGGCGACCTTTTGCACGCCATCGATGTTATTGACCTTCACACCGTCGTAGATCTTGTTCCAGAACCAGCTCAGCACGACTTCCATGAACCGGATGGCGGTGTAGGTGTAGTCCGAGGCGATCTCGTTGCCATAGCGCAGTGCCTGGGCCTTGGCCTTTTCCGGGGTGATCTTTTCCCGTTCGGCCTCGTCGAGGATCGCCTGGCGCACCAGTGGCATGTTGACCAGGCCTTTCACCAGGTTGCGCCGGTGAGACAGGTCGGGGCCGATCACCGCGGTTTTCAGGTTACGAAAGTGCACCCGCAGGATACGTTGAGCCATGCGCACGGTGCGCTCATGGCCTTTATTGTGCTCGATCAATTCGCGCAGATTAATTGGCGCAGAGAATTGCACTCGGGTCTTGCGGCCGAGGATCAGGATGCTCAGCAGTCGACGCAGGCGGCCGGTGACGGCCCAGCTGTCGGCGAACAGCAGTTTCCAGGGGCTTGACTCGCTTGCCGGCGACTGGCCCCAGAACACGCTGACCGGAATAATCTGCGCATTTTCTTCGGCGTGTTCGGCAAGGGTGCTGACCAAGCGGGTCAGGGTGGGCGGCGCGCCGCGCTTGTCCTGGCGGCCAAGCCAGTCCGGGTCGGGCGTCAGGTAGAAGAACGCCGCCGGCTCCAGCAACGAGCCGACCGATACCGGCAGCACCGGGCGCGGCAGGCCGGCCTTGGTGCACTCGGTATCGACCACGGCCAATTCGGTGAGTGAGGGCGATTGCAGGACGTAAAACACCGGTCGGCTGCGGTCCAGGTTCAGGGTGAGGGACGACTGGTTGATCGTCTCCGAGCGAACCCAGAGGTACAACAGTCGGCGCAAGGTGCCAAATACCAGACGGCGGAACGGGGAGCGGGTCATAGGTGTGCTGCTTTGAGTGGAAAAAACCGAGCAGATACTCGGGCCGCTAGTGTGCCGTATTCATCGAAAATCGGCAAAAAAGCGCCGATATAAACTTGAGTTGAGAGTTCTTGAGCCTGTCATATACTCGGCAGTTCAATGCGACTGACTCAACCATAAAACTCAACAATAAAAGCAGGTGGGGGCAAACAGATGGCAACGCGCGAGACAGGTAATGTGAAGTGGTTCAACGACGCCAAGGGCTACGGCTTTATCCAGCGTGAAGACGGCAAGGATGTGTTTGTACACTACCGCGCCATTCGTGGTGATGGGCATCGTTCCCTGGCAGAGGGCCAGCAGGTGGAATACGCCGTGGTGACCGGCGAGAAGGGCTTGCAGGCGGAGGATGTGGTCGGCCTGTAAGGCCATGCCTGTGTAGGGGCGGGCTTGCTCGCGATAGTCGCTAACGATAACGCGTGCATCCTGAATGACCGCGGTGCCCTTAAGGCCATCGCGAGCAAGCTCACTCCTATAGGTTCAGGCTGTTTTCCAGATGATCTCTTCTTCACCATCCACGCTGATCCGCATCCAGCGGTCGGCGGTTTCTTCGCCTTCTTCCTCAACCCAGCTTCCCGGAGCGCAACGTACTTCGACGTTGAGCGCGGCAAAGGCTGCACGGGCGCAGGCGATGTCGTCTTCCCACGGCGTCTGGTCGCTTTCCAGGTGCAGGCTGTTCCACTTGCCTACGGCCTTCGGCAACCATGTAACAGGTACGCTGCCGGCCTTGCATTTGTAGGTCTGGCCTTTCTGGACCCAGTCGGTGCATGGCCCCAGGGCTTCGCCGAGCCAGGAGGCAATGGCCTTGTAGTCGACGTCGGCGTCCTTGAGGTAAATCTCGATATCGGGTTGGCGCATGGATATTCCTCACTGCGGGTTTCGAAAATCCATTCGCGGATTCAGGACGGGCTCGAAAGCCCAAATAGGGGGTTATTGAAGCACGAAATAGTCGTAACGCATCGACACGGTGACCAGCAGCGGTTCAGGGTGCTCAATCACCTGGGCCCGGCGCTCGGCGCTGGCACGCCAGCCGTGGGGCGTCATGGCCAGCAGGTTGGCGCGGTCCTTGGGGTCCGCCAGGCTAAGCTTGAACTCCAGGGTTTCGCTGTGTTGCAAGCGCATGCCTTGCGGCACCAGCGCCAAGTGCTTGTCGTCGGTGTACTCGCGCACTTCGTCGTACAGGCGTTCGCGTAGCTCCATCAGGTGGCCGCTGGTAGGGCCGACTTTCATCAGGCCGCCGCCAGGGCTGAGCAGGCGCTTGGCCTCTAGCCAATCCAGTGGGCTGAACACGCTGGCGAGAAACTGGCAGCTGGCATCGGCCAACGGCACCCGGGCCATGCTGGCGATCAACCAGGTCAGCGCCGGGTTGCGTTTACAGGCGCGCTTGACCGCCTCCCGGGAAATATCCAGGGCATAACCCTCGGCGCGGGGCAGGGCATCGGCGATTTGCGCGGTGTAATAACCCTCGCCACAACCGATGTCCAGCCAACGCTGGGGCGATTGCTCAGCGGCCAGTTCTGCCAGGCGCTTGGCCACTGGCGCGTAATGGCCAGCGTTGAGAAAATCGCGGCGTGCTTCAACCATGGCCAGGTTATCGCCAGGGTCACGGCTGTTCTTGTGTTGTACCGGCAACAGGTTCAGATAACCCTGGCGTGCTCGGTCGAAGCGGTGTCCGACCGGGCAGGCCACGCCATTGTCCACTGCGTTCAGCGGTGCGCTGCAAATGGGGCAAGCGAGCATCAGGCGAGCAACTTGATCAGGGTCTGGTAATAGATTTCGGTCAGCACATCGAGGTCGCTGGCGAGGATGCGCTCGTTGACCTGATGGATTGTCGCGTTGACCGGGCCCAGCTCAACCACCTGGGTGCCGAGGGTCGCGATGAAGCGCCCGTCAGACGTGCCGCCGCTGGTGGAGGCCTTGGTCTCGCGACCGGTAATCGCCTTGATGCTGGCCGAGACCGCGTCGAGCAGCGCGCCCGGTTCGGTAAGGAACGGCAGGCCCGACAGCGCCCACTCCACATGCCAGTCCAGGCCATGCTTGTCGAGAATCACCGCGACTCGTTGTTGCAGGCCTTCGACCGTCGACTCGGTGGAGAAGCGGAAGTTGAACACCGCCACTAGATCACCGGGGATCACGTTGGTCGCGCCGGTGCCGGAATTGAGGTTGGAAATCTGGAAGCTGGTCGGCGGGAAGAAGGTGTTGCCATCGTCCCAATGCTCTGCGGCCAGTTCAGCCAGCGCCGCAGCGGCCAGATGAATTGGATTCTTTGCCAGATGCGGGTAGGCCACATGGCCTTGCACGCCGCGTACAGTCAGGGTGGCGCCGAGCGAGCCGCGACGACCGTTCTTCACTACATCGCCCACCAGCGTGGTGCTCGACGGTTCGCCAACGATGCACCAGTCCAGACGCTCCTTGCGGGCCGCCAGGCGCTCGATCACGGCCTTGGTGCCGTGGTGCGCCGGGCCTTCTTCATCGCTGGTGATCAGGAAAGCCACCGAACCCTTGTGGTCCGGGTAGTCGCTGACAAAGCGCTCGGCGGCCACCAGCATGGCTGCCAGGCTACCTTTCATGTCCGCCGCGCCACGGCCGCAGAGCATGCCGTTTTCGTCGATCAACGCGTCGAACGGATCGTTCTGCCAGGCTTGCACCGGACCGGTGGGCACCACGTCGGTGTGACCGGCAAAGCACAGCACCGGGCCTTCATGCTTGCCGTGGGTGGCCCAGAAGTTATCCACATCCTCGATGCGCATCGGCTCAAGCTGGAAACCGGCGTCGCCCAGGCGCTGCATCATCAGCTTCTGGCAATCGGCATCGATTGGCGTCACCGACGGGCGACGGATCAGGTCGATAGCGAGTTGGAGGGTCGGCGAAAGGTCGGCGTGGGCCGTCATGGGGAACTCCGGAAGCTTTTATAGATGAGCAGGCAAGGCGCGCAAAATGGCGGATATCTTAAAGCAAAACGGCGGCCAGAGGCCGCCGTTTAGTGCATTGCGCAAGATTTTACGAAGCTGGCACAGGTTCAGGCGCCGCGGCCGGTTTCGGCAGCGAAGACAGGAACGCCATGATCAGCGCCGCCAGGTAGGGTAACGACTGCACCAGCAGCATCACTACCCAGAAGCGCATGTCATTACTCGGCAGGCCCTGCACCAGGTAGATCCCCAGCGCCGCGCCCCACAACAGCAGCATGATGAACAATTCTTCCCGGGCTTCAGAAATAGCTACCCAGAAACCGTGGTTATCGGCGTTTTTCGGTGTGCGAAAGAACGGAATACTGGTGGTGAAGAAGCCGTACAGCACCGCCTTGGCGATGGTGTGGGACAACGCCAACCCGGCCAGCGCTGCGCAGAACGCATCCTTGAGGTTCACGCCAACGGCGCGACGGTAGAGGAAGATGATCTTGCCGACCTTGAACACGAAGAGCGCCAACGGCGGGATCGCGAAGATCAGCAGTGGCGGGTCGACCCGCGTCGGCACGATGATCATCGCTGCCGACCACAACAGGGCGCCGACGGTGAAGAAGATGTTCATGCCGTCTGCCACCCACGGCAACCAGCCCGCGAGGAAGTGGTAGCGCTGGCCGCGGGTCAGTTCGGTGTCCTTGCCGCGCAACAGACTGGCGGTGTGACGCTTGATGATCTGAATCGCGCCGTAGGCCCAACGGAAACGCTGTTTCTTGAAGTCGATAAAGGTATCGGGCATCAGGCCCTTGCCGTAGCTGGTGTGGTAATACGCCGCCGACAGGCCTTTTTCAAAGACTCGCAGGCCCAGTTCGGCATCCTCGCAGATGCACCAGTCGGCCCAGCCCAGTTCCTCCAGCACCGAACGGCGGGTCATGGTCATGGTGCCGTGCTGGATGATCGCGTCACGGTCGTTGCGCGTCACCATGCCGATATGGAAGAAGCCTTTGTATTCGGCGTAGCAGAGCTTCTTGAAGGTACTTTCGTTCTGGTCGCGATAATCCTGGGGCGATTGCACCACGGCGATTTTCGGGTCGGCGAAGTGCGGCACCATGTGCTTGAGCCAGTTGGGGTCGACGCAGTAGTCCGAGTCGATCACCGCGATCACTTCGGCGTCCTTGGCGGTGTGCGGGATCAGGTAGTTCAGCGCGCCGCCCTTGAAACCGGCCAGGGGCGAGACGTGGAAGAACTTGAAGCGCGGGCCGAGGGTTTCACAGTAGTCGCGCACTGGTTCCCACACGGCCGGGTCCTTGGTGTTGTTGTCGATGATCAGGACTTCGTAGTCCGGATAGTCGAGGGCGGCCAGGGCGTCGAGGGTTTGTTTGACCATCTCCGGTGGCTCGTTGTAGCAGGGCACGTGGATAGAGACTTTCGGGCGGTAGTCCGAATCCCCGGTCACCGGGAGGAATTCACGCCGACGCTTGTGGGTCCAGACCGCTTCCGCCAGTTCATGGGCCTCGGTCAGCAACACGATAAACACGCCCAGGGCGCCGAGTGCCAGCAGGAAACCCACCGTCAGGCTGAACCAGGTGCTGTATTGCTGGCTGTAGTCGTAGCCGATCCACACCAGCACCGACCCGCAGAGGAAGGCGATAAAGGTCAGAAAAGTACGACCGCGCTGGCGCAGGGCCGAGCCGTCGATCATCAGCAGGGTCAGAGACAGCAGCGCCAACACCACCGACCCGATGGCCAGCACACGCCATTGTGGGATCGCCACAACGGGGCCTTCAAAGTTGAATTTCTGCTGGCGCGCGGCGTTGAACACACCCCAATAGGCGCCCACCGAACCTTCATCACTGGCCTTCCACGGCTGATCGAAGGCTTCGATCACAAAGTAGTTGTAGCCCTGGCGGTTGAGTTTGTTCACCAACGTGCGCAGGTAAATTGCCTGGTCGGCAGGGGACGCATCCGAACCGCCACGCATCCGGCCATTGCTCGGCCAGCCAACCTCCGACAGCAACAACGGCTTTTTCGGGAAAATCTTCTTCAGATCCCGGGCACGGTCGAGCACGAACTGGCCGGCCTTATCCACCGGGATATGTTCCCAGTACGGCAGGATGTGCGCGGCGATCAGGTCGACGTGCTTGCCCAGTTGCGGGTTGTGTTCCCAGATGTGCCACTGCTCGGAGGTAGTTACTGGCACTTTCACTGCGGCGCGGACCCGGTCCAGCAGGACGATCAGCGCTTCGGGGGTGATTTCCTTGCGGAACAGGGCTTCGTTGCCCACCACTACCCGCACGACACTGCGCGAGCTGTTGGCGATCTCGATGGCGCGCAGGATCTCGCGCTCGTTGCGCTCAAGGTCCGGGCTGATCCAGATCCCCAGGGTTACCCGCAGGCCGAATTCTTCCGCCAGTTTGGGAATATCCCCCAGGGTGGCGTCGACCGAATAGGTGCGGATGTTGTCCGTCAGCTTGCTCATGATCTCCAGATCACGGCGCATTTGTTCGTCGGTGGGGTACTGGTCTTTCTGCGGGTACTGGCCTTGCTGGAATGGCGAGTAGGAAAAACCGGAGATCTGTTCAGGCCAGTTGGGGGTAGTGACCGGGCGGTTGATCAACGCCCAGAAGCCGGTGAACAGCGCGGCAATCGCCAGCACCACCACCAGGTTGAGTCCAAATTTACGCGATGACATAGCTATTTCGGGTTCCAAAGGGTGTGGAACGAAAAGAGGTGTCGGCCTGCGCCGAACGGCGCGCATCCTACACTGGCCTTCGACTTACCGTACAGCAAGCCGAGAAAAACCGGACATTGGGCAGCGAAAGTTCATCTAAGTTCTTAACTTGTAGTTTGTAGCTTAAAACTTGTCGCTGCGTAGCCCTATAATGCGCGCCGGTTTTTGGGGTAATGGTCATGAGTACAGAAGATCCACGGTTTGCTGGCATCGCCCGTTTGTATGGCATTGAAGGCCTGGAACGCTTGAAAGCGGCCCATGTGGCCATTGTCGGCGTCGGCGGTGTCGGCTCCTGGGCGGCAGAAGCTATCGCCCGCTGCGGCGTGGGCGAGATCTCGCTGTTCGACCTGGACGACGTCTGCGTCAGCAACAGCAACCGCCAGTTGCACGCGCTGGACAGCACCGTGGGTCAAGCCAAGGTCGAGGTCATGGCCGAGCGCCTGCGCGGGATCAACCCGGATTGCACCGTGCATGCGGTGGCGGACTTCGTCACCCGCGAGACCATGGCCGAGTACATCACCCCCAACATCGACTGCGTGATCGACTGCATCGACAGCGTCAACGCCAAGGCGGCGCTTATTGCCTGGTGCAAACGGCGCAAGATCCAGATCATCACCACCGGCGGCGCGGGCGGGCAGATTGATCCGACGTTGATTCAGGTGTGCGATTTGAACCGTACGTTCAACGATCCATTGGCATCGAAAGTGCGCTCGACCTTGCGCCGCGATTACGGCTTTTCCCGCACCGTGACCCGGCATTACAGCGTGCCGTGTGTGTTTTCTACGGAGCAGCTGCGTTATCCCAAGCCTGATGGCAGCATTTGCCTGCAGAAGAGTTTTGTTGGGGATGGGGTGAAGCTGGACTGTGCTGGTGGGTTTGGTGCGGTGATGATGGTGACCGCGACGTTTGGCATGGTGGCGGCGACCAAGGCGGTGGATAAGATTGTGGCTGGGGTGCGCAGGCCTTCTGATCGGGTCAAGATTACGTAGATTACGGTCGGTTTTCTGAGTACAAACTCAGCGCCCGCATCCTCTGCAGCACCGCATTCAACCCATTACTACGCGAAGGCGACAACTGCCGCGACAATCCCAGTTGTTCAAACCAGCCAGGCAGATCGATAGCTTGCAATTCAACCGCCGACAAGCCGTTAACCCGAGCCAGCAGCAACGCCACCAGCCCACGAATTAACCGCGCTTCGCTGCTGGCGGCAAACTGCCAATGCCCATCCTGCAAGTGTCCCACCAACCACACCAGGCTTTCGCAGCCCTGCACCAGGTTGGCATCGACCTTGTCCGCATCAGGCAGTGCCGGTAGCTGCTCGCCCCATTGCATCAACAGTCGGGCACGTTGCTCCCAACTGCCAACTGCCTGAAACGCTTCCAGAGCAGCCACTGCCTGCGCTGGCAAACTCATAGCAGCATGTCCAAAGCCTGATCCAGCGCCTCGAAGAAGCGCTCCAGGTCATCGGAATCGTTGTACAGCGCCAGGGAAACCCGGATCGCGCCCGACAGTCCCATGTGCTTGAGCAACGGCATCGCGCAATGATGGCCTGCGCGTACGGCAATGCCTTGTTCGGTCAGCAGGTGGGCGAGGTCGGCGTTATGCACACCCTCCACCACAAAGCTGGCCAAGGCCACTTGCGGTGGACCCAGCAGCCGTACGCCATTACGCGTCCGCAAGCCGCGCAACAGATAGTCATGCAGCGCAGCTTCGTGGGTCATCACCGCTTGCTGATCCAGTGAACTCAGGTAATCCAGGGTCGCCCCCAGGCCAATTACCCCGGCAATCGGCGGTGTGCCCGCCTCAAAACCCAGGGGGGCCGGGCGAAAGCTGGCACTGTGATAGTCGGCCTGCTGCACCATCTCGCCGCCAAACTGCCAATGGCGCAGGTGGTGTAAGGCTTCGTTGCGGCCGTAGAGCACGCCGACGCCATCCGGGCCGTAGAGTTTGTGGCTGGAAAATACATAGAAGTCGCAGCCCAGGGCCTGGACGTCGTGACGGCCGTGGACGATGCCTTGTGCGCCATCGACCACGGTCAACGCGTCCTGAGCCTTGGCCATCGCCAACAACGCTGGCAAGGGTTGCCAGGTGCCGAGCACATTGGACAGTTGGCTCACCGCCAGCAGTCGAGTGCGCGGGCCGATTAATTGGTCGGCGGCTTGCAGGTCGATCAAGCCATCATCGCCCAGGGGCAACACCACCAGCTCAAGCTCGCGGCGTTTGGCCAGTTGCTGCCAGGGCAGCAGGTTGGCGTGGTGTTCCAGGGCGCTGATGACAATCTCATCGCCAGGAGTAAAAAGATGCTCAAGGCCGTAAGCCAAGAGGTTCAGCGCTGATGTCGCGCCGTGGGTGAAGATGATTTGCCCGCCCTCGCCAACATTGAGCCACTGCGCCACCTTGCTGCGACTGTTCTCGAAGGCTTGGGTCGCATGGGCGCCCGGCAAATGCTGGGCACGGTGCACATTGGCTGCGCCATTGGCGTAGTAATGGATGGTCGCGTCCAGCAGGGCTTGAGGTTTTTGCGTGGTGGCGGCGTTGTCCAGATAGGTCTGGCCTTGCCGTTGCAGGGTGGCGATGGCCGGAAAGTCGGCGCGCCAGGGAGAGGGCACAAGCATGGTGTTCAAGACTCGTATGAGCGAGCCGTACCCGAAGGTACGACCTGCTCCAGTGGCATCGAGTCGCTGCTTAGTTGTGAGCGTGCAGCGCTGCGTTCAGTTCGATGGCCGATTTGTGGGTTTTGCATTCCACGGCACCGGTCTCGGAATTACGGCGAAACAGCAGGTCAGGTTGACCCGCCAGTTCGCGAGCCTTGACCACCTTGACCAGTTGGTTCTGCTCGTCGAGCAGCGCCACCTTGGTGCCGGCGGTCACGTACAGGCCCGACTCCACGGTGTTGCGGTCGCCCAGCGGGATACCAATACCGGCGTTGGCGCCGATCAGGCAGCCTTCGCCAACCTTGATCACGATGTTGCCACCGCCCGACAGGGTGCCCATGGTGGAGCAACCGCCGCCCAGATCCGAGCCCTTGCCGACGAACACGCCAGCCGACACGCGGCCTTCGATCATGCCCGGGCCTTCGGTGCCGGCGTTGAAGTTGACGAAGCCTTCGTGCATCACGGTGGTGCCTTCGCCGATGTAGGCGCCCAGGCGGATCCGCGCGGCGTCAGCGATACGCACGCCGCTCGGCACCACGTAGTCGGTCATTTTCGGGAACTTGTCCACCGAGAACACTTCCAGCAACTCGCCACGCAGGCGCGCTTCCAGTTGGCGTCCGGCCAGTTCCGACTGGTCGATGGCGCCCTGGCTGGTCCAGGCCACGTTTGGCAGCAGCGGGAAAACCCCAGTCAGGTTCAGGCCGTGAGGCTTGACCAGGCGGTGAGACAGCAAATGCAGCTTGAGGTAGGCCTCAGGCGTGGAAGTCAGCGCCGCGTCTTCGGCCAGCAGGGTGGCGACCAGCGGGTTATGGCTTTCGGCCAGGCGAGTCAGCAGGGCGGCTTGGGTGGCATCTACATTTTTCAGTGCGTCAGCCAGTTGTGAGGCCTGGGCGATGCTCAGGGCGATGGCCTGGTTGCCTTCGCTGTAACCGAGGATCGGCGCGATGGCAGCAAGGATCTCTGCCGATGGATTGATCAATGGTTGTGCGTAAAACACTTCCAGCCAAGCACCTTGGCGGTTCTGAGTGCCGACGCCGAAGCCTAGGCTGAACAGGGAATTGGACATGCTGTTACCTCTACACAATTGGTATGGGCTGGCCTACTTGAGGGCCGCCGAATAAACATCTGGCTTGAAGCCAATCAGGGTTCTGTCACCCAGATCAAGCACCGGGCGCTTGATCATCGAGGGTTGTGCGAGCATCAGTTCAATCGCTTTCGCCTGGTCGAGATCGGCTTTGCGTTCGTCTTCGAGTTTGCGAAAGGTAGTGCCTGCACGGTTCAAAACCACCTGCCAACCGTGCTCATTGCACCATTGGGTCAAGTGTTCACGGTCGATACCGGCTGTTTTGTAGTCATGAAACTCATAGCTGAGAGCGTGTTCATCGAGCCAGGTGCGCGCCTTTTTCATGGTGTCGCAGGCTTTGATGCCGAAAAGGTGCAACGTTTTGCTTGAATCGGTCAAGGAATTGCCCCCCTTTGGGCTGCTGGAAACGAAAGGTCACGGATTATGCCACGGCCAGAGCATTTCGGTGCCGCTCGTCACCACCTCGTGTCAGGGTGTGCGACTTTTGTTCAACGGCCCGTCGGCAGCATAAGCGGCTAATATGGCACTTCAACGGCGAGGTGTTGCCTGATGTGTGTCGTAGTAAATCGATTGGCTGGGAATTCCGCGTTATGCAAACCGCTTACACCGTCCTTATTCTGCTGATGCTGGTCAGTGTTTCGCGTCTTGTCGGGCGTGTGATCCCGCTGCCGTTGCCGCTGGTGCAGATCGCCGCCGGGGCCCTGCTCGCCTGGCCGACCCTGGGGCTGCACGTGGCGCTGGACCCGGAATTGTTTCTTTTCCTGTTTTTGCCGCCGCTGCTGTTCTCGGATGGCTGGCGTATGCCCAAGCGCGAACTGTGGCGCCTGCGCGGGCCGATCCTGACGCTTGCAGTGGGGTTGGTGCTGTTCACAGTGGTGGGCGCTGGGTATTTCATCCATTGGCTGCTGCCGACCATCCCCTTGCCGGTGGCCTTCGCCCTTGCGGCGGTGTTGTCGCCGACAGATGCCGTGGCGGTATCGGCCATTTCCCAGAATCGCTTGCCAACACCCTTGATGCACATGCTTCAGGGCGAAGCGCTGATGAACGATGCATCGGGCCTGGTGACCTTTAAGTTTGCCCTGGTGGCGGCGGTGACCGGTGTGTTCTCCCTGGCCAATGCCAGCCTGACATTCGTGCTGGTGGCGCTTGGCGGGCTGGCCATCGGTGTGGCCTTGAGCTGGCTGGTGGGCCGCCTGCGGGCCTGGATGATCGCCCGAGGCTGGGACGATCCGGCAACCCACGTGGTGTTCATGTTGCTGCTGCCGTTTGCCGCCTATGTATTGGCTGAGCGCTTGGGCGCTTCGGGGATTTTGTCGGCGGTGGCGGCCGGGATGATGCAGAGCTGGCTGGACTTGCTGCCGCGTCAGACCAGCACGCGTTTGCTCAATCGCAGCGTCTGGTCGCTGCTGGAGTTTGCCTTCAACGGCCTGATCTTCCTGTTGCTGGGCCTGCAACTGCCGGACATCATCAAGGCGGTAACCAGCCACGAAGCTACCTTGTGGCCGACCTTACTGTATCGCTGCCTGGACGTGATCGCGATTTTCCTGGTGTTGCTGGTGCTGCGGTTTATCTGGGTGCAAAGCATCTGGCGACTGTCGGGATTGCTACGGCGCTTGCGGGGTAAAAGCGAACTGACGTTGGTGCCGACAGCCCGTTCCTGCTGGCTGTTGACGGTGGGTGGAGTGCGTGGGGCAGTGACCCTGGCAGGTGTGATGTCGGTGCCGTTGCTGCTGACGCCCGGCGAGGCCTTCCCGGAGCGTGATCTATTGATATTCATCGCTGCCGGGGTAATTTTGCTTTCTCTGGTCGCCGCTTGCATCGCCTTGCCGTTGTTGCTGAGGGGGATCGAAAAGAGCCCGGATGACAAGCGTCGCGGCGAGGTGCGTGATGCCTGGAAGAAAACCGCCGAAGCGGCGATTCACGCCCTGGAGGCCGAGGAGGCAGCAGAAGCTGCGCCCCAGGACGCCGCCCAGGCCGCGCTGGCCACTGAACTCAAGGCGCGGATCATGTCGGAGTATCGCCATCAACTAGAAGTGTTCAACGACTCGGCCGAAGCCCAGGCCCTGGCGCTACACATGGATCAACTGGAGCGCAAGTTGCGGCTCAAGGCCTTGCGGGCACAGCGCCTGGAGTTATATAGCCTGAGTCGCCATCACCAGATTGGCGATGACGTGCTGCGGGAGGTGTTGGCGGACCTGGATATGAGTGAGGCGAATCTGGGCCATATCAAATGACCCGGATATCGAGTCTTACCGACGACGCTGGATAAAGTCGCGAATCCGCTCCGCCGCTTCCACGCACTCGGCCAGTGGCGCAACCAGCGCCATGCGCACGCGCCCGGCGCCGGGGTTGAAACCGTCGACTTCCCGGGACAGGTAAGAACCTGGCACCACGGTCACATGTTCTTCCACGAACAAATCCCGGCAGAAGGCCGCATCATCGCCTTCGACACTCGGCCACAGGTAGAAACTGCCATCCGGGTTTTGCACGTCCAGCACCGGCTTGAGAATAGCCAGCACAGCGGCGAATTTTTCCCGGTACAGGTCGCGGTTGGCTTGCACATGGGCCTCATCCTGCCAGGCGGCAATGCTCGCCAGCTGGGTTTGTACCGGCATCGCGCAGCCGTGGTAGGTGCGGTACAGCAGGAAGGCCTTGAGGATTTCGGCGTCACCGGCGACAAAACCTGAGCGCAAGCCTGGCAGGTTGGAACGTTTGGACAGGCTGTGGAACACCACGCAGCGTTTGAAATCCTGGCGGCCCAGTTCGACGCAGGCACTGAGCAGGCCCGGAGGCGGGGTTTGTTCGTCGAAGTACAGCTCGCTGTAGCACTCGTCGGCGGCGATCACGAAGTCGTATTCGTCGGCCAGGGCGATCAGTTTTTTCAGGGTGTCGACCGGAATCAAGGCGCCGGTCGGATTGCCTGGCGAGCATAGGAACAAAATCTGGCAGCGTTTCCAGACGTCGGCCGAGACCGCATCGAAATCAGGGTTGAAGCCGTTTTCGACCAGGCACGGCAGGTAATGTGGCTTGGCCCCGGCGAGAAACGCTGCACCTTCGTAGATTTGGTAGAACGGGTTCGGGCTGACCACTAGCGCGTCGTCGCCCCGGTTGACCACGGTCTGGGTGAAGGCGAACAGCGCTTCACGGGTACCGTTGACGGGTAGGATGTTGCGCGCCGGGTCCAGCCAGCCCTTGGGTACGCTGAAGCGGCGTTCGCACCAGGCGCCAATGGCTTCGCGTAACGCCGCAATGCCCAGGGTACTCGGGTACACCGCCATCTGATCGAGGTTGTTGGCCAGGGCCTCGGCGACGAACGTCGGGGATTTGTGCTTGGGCTCGCCGATGGACAGGGCGATCGGGCGTTTGTCCGGGTTCGGTGTGACGCTCCCCAGCAGGGCGCGCAATTTCTCGAACGGATAGGGCTGCAACTGGTTCAGGGCGTTGTTCATCGGTGGATCTCGTGCAAGGCGGTGAAAGCTGGATAAGAGGAGGCAGTGAGATAGCCCCCGTCAGTCAAATACTCAATCGCGACAACTCAACCCCTGGTTCCTGGCTCACGCTTAACTGCTCGACGATTGCATCCTGCAAGCGACGGCAAAGTTCAGGGTCGGAAAGAGGCTGATTGTCAGCATCGGTAATAAAAAACACGTCTTCCACTCGTTCGCCCAGGGTTGCAATCTTGGCGTTTTGCAACGACAGGTCGAACTCCAGGAAAATCGTGCCGATCCGCGCGAGCAGGCCCGGGCGGTCCGGGGCGCTGAGTTCCAGTACCGTCACTGGGCGCTGGGCGTCGTTGTGGATGGTCACCTGGGGTGCAAAGGCGAAGTGTTTGAGTTGGCGCGGCACCCGACGCTGGATGATGGTCGGGTAGTCGTCAGGGTTGCGCAGTGCTTCGGTGAGGCCTTCGCGGATCTTTTTTACCCGCGCCGGGTTGTCGCCGATGGACTCACCCTCGTTGTCGAGCACGATGTAGGTGTCGAGGGTGAACTGGCTGCTGGAGGTGATGACCCGAGCGTCGTGAATATTCAGGTTGAGCTGGTCCATCGCCGCCACGGTCACGGCGAAGAAGTCATGCTGGTCCGGTGCATAGATGAAGATTTGCGTGCCGCCTTCGAACTCGCGCTGGGTGGTTTCCTTGATCAGCACCAGCGGGCCGACATCGGCCGGCTGCTGCAGGATCGCGTCGCTGTGCCAGGCCACGTCGCCAGCAGTGTGGCGCAGGAAGTAGTCGTCACCCAGTTGCGACCAGAGTTGCTCGACATCGTCTGGGTCGTTGCCGCCGCGCACCAGGATGTCCAGGGCGGCACTTTGGGTGCGCCGGATCTGTTCTTCGCGGTCCACCGGGTTCTCCAGGCCGCGACGCAGGGCGCGCTTGGTCTCGGTGTAGAGCTGGCGCAACAGGCTGGCGCGCCAGGAATTCCACAGCGTCGGGTTGGTGGCGTTGATGTCGGAGACGGTCAGCACGTACAGGTAATCGAGATAGGTTTCGTCACCGACGGCCTGGGCGAAGTCATGGATCACCTGCGGGTCGGACAGGTCCTTGCGCTGGGCGGTGGTGGACATCACCAGGTGGTTTTGCACCAGCCAGACAATCAGGCTGCTATCCCACAGCGGCAGTTGGTGGCGCTGGCAGAATGCCTTGGCGTCCACCGCGCCGATTTCCGAGTGATCGCCGTGACGGCCCTTGCCGATGTCGTGGTACAGGCCGGCGAGGTAGATCAGTTCCGGCTTGGGTAGCTTGACCATAAGCTTGCTGGCCAGCGGGAACTTCTCTGATACCTGGGTGTACTGCAACTTACGCAGGTGCTTGATCAGGTTCAGGGTGTGGGCATCGACCGTATAGATGTGGAACAGGTCGTGCTGCATTTGCCCGACGATAAAGCCGAACTCCGGTAGGTAGCGCCCGAGAATGCCGTAGCGGTTCATCCGGCGCAGGTTGCGGTGGATGCCGAATTTGCACTTGAACAGTTCGATAAACAGGCTGGTGTTGCGGATGTCATTGCGGAAATTATCGTCGATCAGGTGACGATTTTCCCGCAATAGACGAATGGTATCGGCGCGTACGCCTTTGATTTCCGGCTGCTGGGCCATCAGTACGAAGATTTCCAGCATGGCGAATGGCGTGCGGTTGAACACGTTGTCGTTGCGGGCCTCGATGTAACCATCATGCAGTTGGAAGCGGGAGTTGATGGGTTGTGGCGGCGCTTCGTCTTCCGGAGCGAGGATCACTTCTTCGAAGTGCTGAATGATCAGGTCGCTGAGCTGGGCAATGCTCATGACCACCCGGTAGTACTGCTGCATGAAGCTTTCGATACTGGTCTTGGCGTCTTCGCCTTCAAAGCCCAGTAGGGTGGCGATGGCGCGCTGGTGATCGAACAGCAGGCGGTCTTCGGAGCGCCCCGCGAGCATGTGCAGGGCGTAGCGCACCTTCCACAGGAAATCCTGGGACGAGGCCAATAGAGCGTTTTCGCTCTCTACCAAGAAGCCTTCGCCGGCCAGTGCGCGCAGGTTCAGGGTGCCGTACTGGCGACGAGCTACCCACAAAATGGTCTGGATATCCCGCAGGCCGCCAGGGGAGCCTTTGACGTTGGGTTCCAGGTTGTATTCGGTGTCGTTGTACTTGTGATGACGGGCTTTCTGCTCGGCACGCTTGGCCAGGAAGAAGTCCTTGCTCGGCCACATGCGCTCGGTGCTGGTAACTTCCAGCATGCGTATGCGCAGGCGCTCGGGGCCGCTGATGGTGCGGCTTTCCATCAGGTTAGTGACCACAGTGAGGTCGGCGCGGGCTTCCTGAGCGCATTCATCCACCGAGCGCACGCTTTGTCCGACTTCCAGGCCGATGTCCCACAACAACGTCAGAAAACGCTCGATGGAGTCGCGGAAAATCTCGTGGTCGGCGCTGTCCAGCAGGATCAGCAGGTCGATGTCGGAGTAGGGGTGCAGTTCGCCGCGACCGTAGCCGCCGACCGCCACCAGGGCGATGTCGGCGTCTTCGCTCCAGGTGAACTGTTCCCAGGCCTTTTGCAGGATATTGTCGACGAACCAGGCGCGGTCTTCGATCAGCCGCCGGATATCCCGACCACTGCGAAAGCGCTCATCGAGCACATCCCGGGCCTGGCGGATGGCCTTCTTGAAGGCGGCGATGGGGCTTGCCTTCAGGGCCAGTTCAGCCTGGAACTGGCCACGATCGAAGAGTTCGGGATCCACCTGGGGCATTGATCGGCTTTCCTTTCTATCTATAAGTCACAACAGCTGTGTGCGAAAAACCGGTGCAAGCCTCAGGCCGAAACGCGGGGGATCGTGTCGTCGGCGCGCAGGGTGAAGATCTCGTAGCCGGTTTCGGTGACCAATAGGGTGTGCTCCCACTGGGCCGAAAGCTTGCGGTCCTTGGTGATGGCGGTCCAGCCGTCGCCCAGCACCTTGGTGTCGGCCTTGCCCTGGTTGATCATCGGTTCGATGGTGAAGGTCATGCCTGCTTTGAGTTCCATGCCGGTGCCCGCGCGGCCGTAGTGCAGGATTTGCGGCTCTTCGTGGAACACCTTGCCGATGCCATGGCCGCAGAATTCGCGAACCACCGAGAAACCGTTCTTTTCCGCGTGCTTCTGGATCACTTCACCGATGTCCCCCAGGCGGCAGCCGGGCTTGACGATCTCGATGGCTTTGTACATGCATTCCTGGGTGATCTGCGACAGGCGTTCGGCCCATACGGGAACAGTGCCGACGTGGAACATGCGGCTGGTGTCACCGTGGTAGCCGTCCTTGATCACGGTGACGTCGATGTTCAGGGTGTCGCCGTCTTTCAACGGTTTGTCGCCCGGGATCCCGTGGCAGACCACGTGGTTGATCGAGGTGCAGATCGACTTGGGGAAACCCTTGTAGTTCAGCGGAGCAGGGATGGCTTTCTGCACGTCGACAATATAGTCGTGGCAGATGCGGTCCAGTGCTTCGGTGGTGACGCCGGGCTTGACGTGTTCGGCAATCATTTCCAGTACGTCGGCAGCCAGTTTTCCGGCAACGCGCATTCCAGCAATATCTTCGGCGGTTTTGAGGGTGACGGTCATACAGGCTCTCTCTAGCGCATAGCGCTGAAATCAATACGGTTTACAGGCGTGCGACAAAAGGTTGCAGCATTCGCACAAGCCTAAAAAACGTGATTCTACCAGACGCGGGGTGCAAACCATGAACGTATGGGCATCGCTTCTATCTATTAGGTGTGGGCATTCTGGCTCTATTCAAAGGCTTGCGCAAAAGTGACTGGCGGCAAATGTGATTGCGGGTTTCGTTTTTTTCCTCTGTGTGGTATAAAATGCGCCGCTTTCCGGGGATACCCCGCAAAGCTTAAATCCACACACGTGTCGACACGATGACCTGGGTGCCGGAGGCTTAAAGCCGCTGGTTGGTCATTGGGATACGTGGAGGCCAAACCCGACTTACTAAGGAACTATCATGTCCCAAGTCAACATGCGCGATATGCTGAAGGCCGGTGTCCACTTCGGTCACCAAACCCGTTACTGGAACCCGAAAATGGGTAAATACATTTTCGGTGCACGTAACAAGATTCACATCATCAACCTTGAAAAAACCCTGCCAATGTTCAACGAAGCTCTGACTTTCGTAGAGCGCCTGGCCCAGGGCAAAAACAAGATTCTGTTCGTCGGCACCAAGCGTTCCGCTGGCAAGATCGTTGCTGAAGAAGCAGCACGTTGCGGTTCGCCGTACGTCGATCACCGCTGGTTGGGCGGCATGCTGACCAACTTCAAAACCATCCGTGCTTCCATCAAGCGTCTGCGTGACCTTGAAGTGCAAGCCGAAGACGGGACTTTCACCAAGCTGACCAAGAAAGAGGCGCTGATGCGCACTCGCGATCTTCAGAAGCTCGATCGTTCCCTGGGTGGTATCAAGGACATGGGCGGTCTGCCTGACGCACTGTTCGTTATCGACGTTGATCACGAGCGTATCGCGATCACCGAAGCCAACAAGCTGGGTATCCCGGTTATCGGCGTAGTCGATACCAACAGCAGCCCGGACGGCGTTGACTACATCATCCCAGGCAACGATGACGCAATCCGCGCTATCCAGCTGTACATGGGTTCGATGGCTGACGCTGTTATCCGTGGCCGCAACCACGTTGCTGGCGGTGCCGAGCAGTTTGTTGAAGAAGCTCCGGTAGCTGCTGCTGAGTAACTGACGCCTTGGCGTTGACTCAGTAAGCAAAAAGGGGGCTTGGCCCCCTTTTTGCCACCTCGAAAACCATTTGTCGGCGCCCACTTGTGGCAGCGCATCTATTGCGCTTGTAACGTGCAGCGGCCTACAAGGGTGGGGTTCGGGAAGAATTGATCGCCCGTTCGATCGGGTGGAATGGTTGAAGACCTATCCAAGAGGATTTTGAAAATGGCAGAGATTACTGCAGCGTTGGTCAAAGAACTGCGTGAGCGTACTGGCGAAGGCATGATGGATTGCAAGAAGGCCTTGACCAAGGCTGACGGCGACATCGAAAAAGCCATTGATGACATGCGTGCTTCGGGCGCCATCAAGGCCGCCAAGAAAGCAGGCAACATTGCTGCTGAAGGCGCGATCGCTATCAAGGAAGACGGCAAGGCTGCCGTTATCATTGAAGTCAACTCGCAGACCGACTTCCTGGCCCTGCAAGACGACTTCAAGAGCTTCGTCGCTGCCAGCGTTGAAAAAGCCTTCGCTGACAAACTGACTGACGCTGCTCCACTGATCGCCGCTCAAGAGCTGGCGCGTGAAGCACTGATTGCTAAAGTAGGCGAAAACGTCAATATCCGTCGTCTGGCCCGTATCGAAGGTGACGTTGTGGGTGCTTACCTGCACGGCAACAAGATCGGCGTAGTTGTGGCTCTGAACGGCGGCAACGTTGAGCTGGCCAAAGACATTGCGATGCACGTAGCTGCCAGCAACCCTGAGTTCCTGCTGCCGTCGCAAGTTTCCGCTGAAGCCATCGAACGCGAAAAAGCCGTGTTCATGAGCCTCAACGAAGACAAGATCAAAGGCAAGCCTGCTGAAATCGTCGAGAAAATGGTTGCTGGTCGTATCAGCAAGTTCCTCGCCGAAGCTAGCCTGGTTGAGCAGGCGTTCGTCAAGAACCCTGAAATCAAGATCGGTGAACTGGCCAAGAAAGGCGGCGCTGAAATCGTTTCCTTCACCTACTACAAAGTAGGCGACGGCATCGAGAAGCCGGTCGACAACTTCGCTGAAGAAGTTGCTGCCCAGCTGGCTGCCAGCAAGAAGTAAGACAGTTTTCAACTGTCGCCCAAAAGGAGGCTGCCCGCTTACGCGCGCAGCCTCTTTTCAAATGGGGTGACCGATTTTATTTGGTTTCCCTGCGGAACTGGCTTACAAAGCCGTGTTCCGATGGCGCTGTGACAGCGTCCAGCTAGAGTGAACGCAGGCCGTAAACGGCTTGCCAAGAATTTTTAAAAATACGCCGCAGGAGAGATTCGCAATGGCTCAGCAGGGCAGTGGTTATCAGGCTCGCTATAAACGCATTCTACTCAAGCTTAGCGGCGAGGCCCTGATGGGCTCGGAAGAGTTCGGGATCGATCCCAAGGTACTCGACCGCATGGCGCTGGAAGTCGGCCAGCTGGTCGGTATCGGTGTCCAGGTCGGCCTGGTGATAGGCGGCGGCAACCTGTTCCGCGGTGCGGCACTCAGCGCTGCTGGCATGGATCGGGTAACCGGCGACCACATGGGCATGCTGGCCACTGTGATGAATGCCTTGGCCATGCGCGATGCTCTGGAACGGGCCAACATTACGGCGATCGTGATGTCTGCTATTTCCATGGTTGGTGTAACCGATCACTATGACCGCCGCAAAGCCATGCGTCACCTGGATGCCAAGGAAGTGGTGATTTTTGCTGCCGGTACCGGCAATCCCTTCTTCACCACCGACTCTGCAGCCTGCTTGCGCGGCATTGAAATCAATGCGGACGTGGTTCTTAAGGCGACCAAGGTTGATGGCGTTTACACTGCTGACCCGTTCAAAGACCCGCATGCCGAGAAGTTCGATCATCTGACTTATGATGAAGTGCTGGATCGCAAGTTGGGTGTGATGGATCTGACAGCTATTTGCCTGTGTCGCGACCACAAGATGCCGCTGCGCGTATTTAACATGAACAAGCCCGGCGCCCTGCTGAACATCGTACACGGCGGCGCAGAAGGGACTCTGATCGAGGAGGCTCAACAATGATCAACGAAATCAAGAAAGACGCTCAAGAGCGTATGCACAAATCCCTAGAGTCTCTGGCCCATGCATTTGGCCAGATTCGTACCGGCAAGGCGCACCCGAGCATCCTGGGCAGCGTGATGGTGCCGTACTACGGCGCAGACACTTCCATCACCCAAGTGGCCAACATCACCGTAAAAGACTCGCGCACCCTGCAAGTCGTGGCCTTTGAGCGCAATATGCTCGGGGCAGTCGACAAGGCAATCCAGAGTGCTGGTCTGAACCTCAATCCGACCAACCTGGGCGAGTTGTTGTTGATCTCCATGCCTGCCCTGACCGAAGAAACCCGTAAGGGTTTTACCAAACAGGCGCGTAGTGCTGCGGAAGATGCTCGTGTTGCCGTGCGCAACATTCGTCGCGATGCCTTGGGTGACCTGAAAAAGCTGGTTAAGGACAAGGAAATCAGCGAAGACGAAGAGCGCCGTGCTGCTGCGGATATCCAGAAGCTGACCGATAAGGCTGAGTCTGATATCGACGCGGCCACCAAGCAAAAAGAAGCGGACTTGATGGCTGTATAAGGGTCAGGACGTTTTCATGGAAAACACCAAGCAGACTGTGCCCGCCGTGGTGCCGCGCCATGTCGCGATCATCATGGACGGGAATAATCGCTGGGCGAAAAAACGCTTTATGCCGGGTGTCGCCGGGCATAAGGCGGGTGTCGATGCGGTACGGGCTGTGATCGAAGTGTGCGCAGAGGCCAAGGTCGAGGTGCTGACCTTGTTTGCCTTCTCCAGTGAAAACTGGCAGCGCCCGGCCGAGGAGGTCAGTGCCTTGATGGACCTGTTCTTCAAGGCCCTGCGTCGTGAGGCCAAGCGCCTGAACGACAACAACATCAGCCTGCGCATCATCGGTGATCGCTCGCGCTTCCGTCCGGAGTTGCAGGCGGCCATGCGCGAAGCCGAGGCGATTACCGCCGGTAGTAATCGGTTCGTACTGCAAATCGCAGCCAACTATGGTGGCCAGTGGGATATCGCCCAAGCCGCGCAGCGTCTGGCGCGCGAAGTGCAGGCTGGTCATCTGCGACCCGAAGACATCACGCCTGAACTGTTGCAAACCTGCCTGGTAACTGGTGATCTGCCGTTGCCGGACTTGTGTATCCGTACCGGTGGCGAACACCGCATCAGCAACTTCCTGTTGTGGCAGTTGGCCTATACCGAGCTGTACTTCTCCGACCTGTTCTGGCCGGACTTCAAACACGATGCCATGCGCAATGCGCTGGCCGATTTCGCTTCCCGTCAGCGTCGCTTCGGTAAAACGAGCGAGCAGATCGAAGCTGGAGCCCGGGTTTAATGCTTAAACAACGAATCATCACGGCACTGATCCTGCTGCCGATTGCCTTGTGCGGGTTTTTCCTGCTCGAAGGTGCCGGCTTTGCGCTGTTCATCGGCCTGGTTGTGACCTTGGGTTCCTGGGAATGGGCGCGCCTGGCCGGTTTCACCGCGCAGCTGCATCGTGTGGTGTACGCCGTCGTCGTGGCGCTGATGTTGTTTCTGATGTACATCCTGCCAGATATGGCGCCTTGGGTGCTTGGCGCTGCGGTGCTGTGGTGGACGCTGGCGACCTTCCTGGTGCTGACTTACCCGCGAACCAGCGGCCATTGGTCCAGTGTCGCCTGCAAGCTGGTGATAGGTCTGTTGATTCTGCTGCCGGCCTGGCAAGGCCTGGTCTATATCAAGCATATGCCCTTGGGCAACTGGCTGATCATGGCGGTGATGGTGCTGGTCTGGGGTGCTGATATTGGCGCTTACTTTTCCGGCCGGGCCTTCGGCAAGCGCAAGCTGGCGCCGGCGGTAAGTCCTGGCAAGAGCTGGGAAGGTGTATACGGTGGTTTGTTACTGACGCTGGTGATTACTGCTGTCGTTGGTGTTGTGCGTGGCTGGACCGTCAAGGAAATACTCCTGGCCCTGGTGGGTGCTGCGGTGGTCGTGCTGATCTCGGTGGTCGGAGATCTGACCGAAAGCATGTTCAAGCGCCAGGCTGGGGTCAAGGACAGCAGCAATCTGCTTCCGGGTCACGGCGGCGTGCTGGACCGCATCGACAGCCTGACAGCAGCTTTGCCGATCTTTGCCGTGCTGTTGTGGATGATAGCCTCGTGAGCCGTCTGCAGCAGATTACCGTGCTGGGAGCCACCGGCTCGGTAGGGTTGAGCACGCTGGATGTGATTGCCCGTCATCCGGAGCGTTATCAAGTCTTCGCCCTGACTGGCTTTAGCCGCTTGAGCGAGTTGTTGGCGCTGTGTGTTCGTCACGTGCCGCAATTTGCGGTAGTGCCTGAGGCGGCGGCTGCGCGTGGTTTGCAGGATGATCTGCGGGCGGCGGGGCTATCGACTCAAGTGCTGGTGGGGGAGGAGGGGTTGTGTCAGGTATCCGCCGATCCTGATGTCGATACCGTTGTCGCTGCCATTGTCGGTGCGGCGGGCCTGCGTCCAACCCTGGCCGCCGTTGACGCTGGCAAGAAGATTCTGCTGGCCAACAAGGAAGCGCTGGTGATGTCCGGCGCACTCTTTATGCAGGCGGTGCGCAAGAGCGGCGCCGTACTGCTACCGCTGGACAGCGAGCACAATGCTATTTTCCAGTGTATGCCCGGTGATTTCGCCCGTGGCCTGAGCCAGGTGGGTGTACGCCGTATTTTGCTGACCGCGTCCGGCGGCCCGTTCCGGCAGACGCCGCTGGCTGAGCTGGAGCATGTCTCCCCTGAACAAGCCTGTGCCCATCCCAACTGGTCGATGGGCCGCAAGATCTCGGTGGATTCGGCCAGCATGATGAACAAAGGTCTCGAACTGATTGAGGCATGCTGGTTGTTCGATGCGCGGCCGGATCAGGTCGAGGTGGTGATTCACCCGCAAAGCGTGATTCATTCCCTGGTCGACTACGTGGATGGCTCGGTGTTGGCCCAATTGGGTAATCCGGACATGCGTACGCCGATCGCCAACGCCTTGGCCTGGCCCGAGCGCATTGATTCGGGTGTTGCTCCTCTGGACCTGTTTGCCATCGCCCGGCTGGATTTCCAGGCCCCCGACGAGCAGCGCTTCCCGTGCCTGCGTCTGGCGCGTCAAGCTGCCGAGGCAGGTAACAGCGCGCCAGCGATGCTCAATGCGGCCAATGAAGTGGCTGTGGCGGCGTTTCTCGAACGACGCATCCGTTTCCCGGAGATCGCGAGTATCATCGAGGACGTTCTGAGCCTTGAACCTGTGGTCGCCGTTGATGACTTGGGCGCAGTCTTCGAGGCTGATACAAAGGCCCGGGCCCTGACCGAACAATGGTTGAGCCGCAATGCGCGTTAACCTTTTTGGGCGCGCTTGAGCCTGTAGGCACTGGATTGGAATGCGGAGAAATTAGATGAGTGCGCTCTACATGATTGTCGGCACCCTGGTTGCTCTGGGTGTGCTGGTCACCTTCCACGAATTCGGCCACTTCTGGGTGGCGCGTCGTTGTGGCGTCAAGGTTCTGCGTTTTTCCGTCGGTTTCGGGGTGCCGTTGCTGCGCTGGCATGACCGTCAAGGCACCGAGTTTGTGATTGCCGCCATTCCCTTGGGCGGGTACGTCAAGATGCTCGACGAGCGCGAAGGCGAAGTGCCCGCTGATCAGTTGGACCAATCCTTCAATCGCAAGACCGTTCGTCAGCGCATTGCCATCGTTGCTGCGGGGCCTATCGCCAACTTTTTGCTGGCCATGGTGTTCTTCTGGGTGCTGGCGATGTTGGGCAGCCAGCAGGTGCGTCCGGTTATCGGGGCGGTGGAGGCGGGCAGTATCGCGGCCAAGGCCGGGCTGATCGCAGGCCAGGAAATTGTTGCCATTGATGGCGAGCCTACCACCGGTTGGGGCGCGGTCAATTTGCAGTTGGTGCGCCGCCTGGGTGAAAGCGGCACCGTGAAGCTGGTGGTGCGCGAGCAGGATTCCACGGCCGAAACGCCGCGGGAACTGGCCCTCGACAACTGGCTCAAGGGCGCCGACGAGCCTGATCCGATCAAGTCTCTGGGGATTCGTCCATGGCGGCCCTCCTTGCCACCGGTGCTGGCAGAGCTGGACCCCAAGGGCCCTGCGCAAGCTGCAGGGCTGAAAACCGGCGACCGCCTGTTGGCCCTTGATGGCCAGGCACTGGGTGACTGGCAGCAAGTGGTCGATCTGGTGCGTGTACGCCCTGATACCAAAATTGTGCTGAAAGTTGAGCGCGACGGTGCTCAAATCGACGTCCCTGTCACCCTGGCGGTGCGCGGGGAAGCCAAGGCGGCCGGGGGTTATCTGGGCGCCGGGGTGAAAGGTGTCGAGTGGCCACCTTCGATGGTGCGTGAGATAAGTTTCGGGCCGTTGGCCGCAATTGGCGAGGGCGCGCGACGCACTTGGACCATGAGTGTGTTGACCCTCGATTCCCTCAAGAAAATGTTGTTCGGCGAGCTCTCGGTAAAAAACTTGAGTGGACCGATAACCATTGCTAAAGTGGCGGGCGCTTCTGCCCAGTCGGGCATGGCTGATTTCCTGAATTTCCTGGCTTATCTGAGTATTAGCCTCGGGGTTCTGAATTTGTTGCCCATTCCAGTATTGGATGGGGGGCATCTGTTGTTTTATCTGGTCGAGTGGGTGCGTGGTCGCCCCTTGTCGGATCGGGTGCAGGGTTGGGGGATACAGATCGGTATCAGTTTGGTGGTCGGGGTGATGTTGTTAGCCTTGGTCAACGATCTGGGACGACTGTAACGCTTCGCTGAATTGCGAATCTGCCGCATTTTGCGGCAGTTTGTTTATTGCCAGTTGGAATAAGAAAGGACTTCATGAAACGTCTGCTGCTAACTGCGGTTCTCACCGTATTGATGATCGCCGAAGTTCACGCCGAGTCCTTCACCATCTCCGATATTCGCGTCAACGGCCTCCAGCGGGTTTCCGCGGGTAGCGTCTTTGGCGCCTTGCCGTTGAACGTCGGGGAACAGGCTGATGATCGTCGCCTGGTGGAATCCACTCGTGCGCTGTTCAAAACCGGTTTCTTTCAAGACATCCAATTGGGGCGCGAAGGCAACGTCCTGGTCATCACTGTCGTCGAGCGACCGTCCGTCGCCAGTATCGAGATCGAAGGCAACAAGGCGATCTCCACTGAAGACTTGATGAAAGGTCTCAAGCAATCGGGCCTTGCCGAAGGCGAGATCTTCCAGCGTGCCACCCTCGAAGGCGTACGTAACGAGCTGCAACGTCAATATGTTGCCCAGGGTCGTTATTCCGCCTCGGTGGAAACCGAGGTGGTGCCGCAGCCGCGTAATCGTGTAGGCCTCAAGGTCAACATCAACGAAGGTACCGTGGCGGCCATCCAGCACATCAACGTGGTGGGTAACACCAAGTTCGCTGACGAGGACCTGATCGGCCTGTTCGAGCTCAAGACCACCAACTGGCTGTCGTTTTTCAAGAACGATGACAAGTACGCCCGTGAAAAGCTTTCCGGTGACTTGGAGCGTCTGCGTTCCTATTACCTGGACCGTGGCTATATCAACATGGATATCGCTTCGACGCAGGTGTCCATCACCCCGGACAAGAAGCACGTCTACATCACCGTCAACGTCAACGAAGGCGAGAAGTATCGCGTTCGTGACGTGAAGCTCAGCGGCGACTTGAAAGTGCCTGAAGACCAGGTCAAGTCCCTGTTGCTGGTGCAGAAGGACCAGGTGTTCTCGCGCAAGCTGATGACCACCACGTCCGAACTGATCACCCGCCGCCTGGGTAACGAGGGCTACACCTTCGCCAACGTCAATGGCGTGCCCACCCCGCACGATGATGACCACACAGTGGACATCACCTTTGTCGTCGATCCTGGCAAGCGTGCCTATGTAAACCGCATCAACTTCCGTGGCAACACCAAGTCCGAGGACGAAGTGCTGCGTCGTGAAATGCGCCAGATGGAAGGTGGTTGGGCTTCGACCTACTTGATCGACCAGTCCAAGACCCGTCTTGAACGCCTGGGCTTCTTCAAGGAAGTCAATGTCGAAACCCCGGCCGTGCCAGGCGTGGATGACCAGGTTGACGTGAACTATGCAGTAGAAGAGCAAGCGTCCGGTTCGATCACCGCCAGCGTTGGCTTCGCACAAAGTGCCGGCCTGATCCTTGGTGGCTCCATCACCCAGAACAACTTCCTGGGTACCGGTAACAAGGTCAGCATCGGCCTGACCCGAAGCGAATACCAGAGCCGCTATAACTTCGGTTATGTCGACCCCTACTGGACAGCTGACGGCGTGAGCCTGGGCTACAACGCTTTCTATCGCACCACCGACTACAAAGACCTTGACGTCGACGTTGCAAGCTATGCAATCGACAGCCTGGGTGCTGGCGTCAACATCGGTTATCCGATCAGCGAGACCTCGCGCCTGACCTTTGGCTTTACCGCGCAACAGGATGAGATCAAGACCGGTGTCTACACCGTGGATGAGATCTTTGACTTCGTGCGTACCGAGGGTGACAAGTTCCTCAACTTCAAGGCCTCGGCTGGCTGGTCGGAATCGACCCTGAACAAAGGGGTGCTGGCGACACGCGGTCACTCCCAGAGCCTGACACTGGAAAGCACTACTCCAGGCAGCGACCTGTCGTTCTTCAAGCTTGATTACCGCGGCCAGTTGTTCACGCCGCTGAGCGACAACTACACCATGCGCCTGCACACTGAACTGGGCTACGGTGACGGTTACGGTTCGACCAATGGCCTGCCGTTCTACGAGAACTACTACGCGGGTGGTTTCAACTCGGTACGTGGCTTCAAGGACAGCACCCTGGGCCCTCGTGGTACCCCGAGCCGTGGTGTGGGTGTAACCGGTAACCGCGGTACCGATCCGGACTCGGACAACGACCCACTGCCATTCGGTGGTAACGTGTTGATTCAAGGTGGCGCGGAGATCCTGTTTCCTCTGCCGTTCGTCAAGGATCAACGCTCCCTGCGAACCTCGGTCTTCTGGGATGTGGGTAACGTGTTCGATTCCAAGTGTGATCAGATCACCAACCCGAGCGGTGTGAAGTCCCAGACTCAGTGCAACGACGTCAGTCTCAGCAACCTGGCAAGCTCTGTGGGTGTTGGCGTGACCTGGATTACGGCCCTAGGCCCATTGAGCTTTGCTCTGGCCATGCCGATCAAGAAACCGGATAACGCTGAAACCCAGATTTTCCAATTCTCCCTCGGCCAGACGTTCTAAGCGTCTGACCTAAGATAACGACAACGGATTCTGTAGGAGTGCATCGTGCGTAAGTTGACTCAATTGGTTCTCCTGGCGACTGTCCTGGTAGCAACCCCGGCCTTTGCCGAAATGAAAATCGCTGTCCTGAACTATCAGATGGCCCTGCTGGAATCCGATGCGGCCAAGAAATACGCCGTGGATGCCGAGAAGAAATTCGGTCCGCAACTGACCAAGCTCAAGACTCTGGAAAGCAGCGCCAAGGGTATTCAGGATCGTCTGGTCGCCGGTGGCGACAAAATGCAGCAAGGTGAGCGCGAGCGTCTGGAGCTTGAATTCAAGCAAAAGGCCCGTGACTATCAGTTCCAATCCAAGGAGCTGAACGAAGCCAAGGCTGTTGCTGACCGTGAAATGCTCAAGCAACTCAAGCCAAAACTCGACAGCGCCGTGGAAGAAGTCATCAAGAAGGGTGCCTTTGACCTGGTCTTCGAGCGTGGCGCCGTGATTGATGTCAAACCTCAGTACGACATCACCCGTCAGGTGATCGAGCGCATGAACCAGCTGAAGTAACCCATGACCGCGACTATAAAACTTGGCCAGCTGGCCGAGTTCCTGGGGGCCACCTTACATGGCTCCCCGGAGAAGGAAATCACTGGGCTAGCCACCTTGCAGGAGGCTGGCCCAGCTCAGTTGAGCTTTCTGGCAAACCCCCAATACCGTAAATACCTGGGCGATACCCAGGCCGCAGCCGTGTTGCTGAAGGCCGCTGATGCCGAAGGGTTTGCCGGGGACGCGCTCGTTGTTGCCGACCCGTACCTGTCTTACGCACGGGTGTCCCACCTGTTCGATCCAAAACCCAAGGCTGCTGCCGGTATTCATCCCTCGGCAGTGATTGCTGATGACGCCCAGGTTGATCCTGCGGCGAGCATTGGCGCTTTTGCGGTGATCGAGAGTGGCGCCCGCATTGGTGCCGGTGTGACGGTAGGGGCCCAGTGCTTTATCGGTGCCCGCAGTGAAGTTGGTGCCGGTGGCTGGCTCGCGCCGCGCGTGACCCTGTACCACGATGTGCGTATTGGGCAGCGTGTGGTGATTCAGTCGGGCGCCGTGATCGGCGGCGAGGGCTTCGGCTTCGCCAATGAAAAAGGCGTTTGGCAGAAGATCGCTCAGGTTGGCGGCGTATTGATCGGCGACGACGTAGAAATTGGCGTCAACACCGCTATTGATCGCGGGGCTCTGGCCGATACCGTGATTGGTAACGGCGTGAAGCTGGACAACCAGATTCAGATCGCTCACAACGTGCAGATTGGCGATCATACGGCCATGGCCGCCTGCGTGGGGATTTCCGGCAGCACCAAGATCGGCAAGCATTGCATGCTGGCTGGCGGCGTCGGGTTGGTGGGTCATATCGAAATCTGCGACAACGTATTCATCACCGGCATGACCATGGTGACCCATTCGATTACTGAGCCTGGGTCCTATTCTTCCGGTACGGCCATGCAACCTGCTGCCGAATGGCGCAAGAGTGCGGCCCGATTGAGGCAGCTCGACGACATTGCTCGACGCCTGAAACATTTGGAAAAGCGTGTTGGGGACGTGACCCCTGGCGGTAATGCTTCATCAGATGGCTGAGACCATTTCCATATCAAGTGTGCACAGCCGCTAGACTGCCTCCTTGATTTGCTAGAGGGGCGCGCCTTAGTCCGCGCGCTCCCAATCTTTATTACAGGCTTCCCCCCGAAATGATGGACATCAACGAGATTCGCGAATACCTGCCTCACCGTTACCCGTTCCTGCTGGTGGATCGTGTCGCGGAGCTGGATGTTGAGCGTAAGTACATTCGTGCCTACAAGAATGTCAGCATCAACGAGCCTTTTTTCAACGGTCACTTCCCTGCGCATCCAATCATGCCGGGTGTATTGATCATTGAAGCGATGGCCCAGGCTGCTGGTATCCTTGGTTTCAAAATGCTCGACCTGAAGCCTGCTGATGGCACGCTTTACTATTTCGTGGGTTCCGACAAGCTGCGTTTTCGCCAGCCAGTCACTCCGGGCGACCAGTTGATCCTTGAGGCCACGTTCCTGAGCTGCAAGCGTCAAATCTGGAAATTCCAGTGCCAGGCGTCGGTTGACGGCAAGCCTGTGTGCTCTGCTGAAATCATCTGTGCGGAACGCAAACTATGAGTTTGATTGACCCTCGCGCAATCATCGATCCGACGGCCGTCCTGGCCGCCGACGTCGAGGTCGGCCCTTGGTCGATCATCGGCGCAGGTGTGGAAATCGGCGAGGGGACAGTCATCGGGCCACATGTGATCCTCAAAGGTCCGACCCGGATTGGCAAACACAATCGCATTTACCAGTTTTCATCGATAGGCGAAGACACGCCTGACATGAAGTACAAGGGTGAAGAGACCCGCCTGGTAATCGGTGATCACAACATCATCCGTGAAGGCGTGACCATTCACCGTGGCACTGTCCAGGATCGTGCCGAGACCACCTTGGGTGATCACAACCTGGTGATGGCTTACGCGCATATTGGGCATGACAGCGTCATCGGCAACCACTGTATCCTGGTCAACAACACCGCGTTGGCCGGCCATGTGCATGTTGATGACTGGGCGATCCTGTCGGGCTTCACCCTGGTTCATCAGTATTGCCATATCGGTGCACACAGCTTTTCCGGCATGGGTACCGCCATCGGCAAGGATGTTCCGGCATTTGTCACGGTATTCGGCAACCCTGCCGAGGCCCGCAGCATGAACTTCGAGGGCTTGCGTCGTCGTGGCTTCAGCGAAGAGGCTATCCATGCCCTGCGCCGCGCCTACAAGGTGGTCTACCGCCAGGGGTTGACGGTTGATCAGGCCTTGGCCGAATTGGTTGAACCGGCATCGCTGTTTCCGGAAGTCGCGATGTTCCGTGATTCGATTCAGGCATCGACTCGCGGCATCACCCGTTAATCATGGCCAAGTTGCGTATAGCGCTGGTCGCCGGAGAAGCTTCCGGCGATATTCTCGGCGCAGGTCTAATGCGGGCCCTCAAGGCCCAGCACCCGGCGGTTGAATTTCTGGGTGTCGGCGGCCCACTGATGCAGGCCGAAGGGCTAACCTCCTATTTCCCCATGGAACGCCTTTCGGTGATGGGGCTGGTAGAGGTGCTGGGACGTTTGCGTGAGCTGCTGGCTCGCCGTAAAAAGCTGATCCAGACCCTGATCGAAGAAAAGCCCGACGTCTTTATTGGCATCGATGCTCCGGACTTCACCCTCAATATCGAACTCAAGTTGCGTCAGGCCGGAATCAAGACTGTGCATTACGTCAGCCCGTCTGTGTGGGCATGGCGGCAGAAGCGCGTGTTGAAGATTCGCGAAGGCTGCGACCTGATGCTGACCCTGCTGCCGTTCGAGGCCAGGTTCTACGAAGAGAAGGGTGTGCCGGTGCGTTTCGTCGGTCATACCCTGGCCGACACCATCCCGCTTCACGCTGACCGTGCCGCCGCCCGCGCCGAACTGGACTTGCCGGAAGGGCCGCTGGTGGCCTTGATGCCGGGTAGCCGCGGCGGTGAAGTCGGCCGCCTTGGTGCGCTGTTTTTTGATGCAGCTGAACGTCTGCAAGCCTTGAAGCCGGGTGTGCGGTTCGTATTGCCGTGCGCCAGCCCTCAGCGTCGTGCGCAAATTGAAGAATTGCTGGTGGGGCGCAACTTGCCGTTGAGCCTGCTCGACGGCGGTTCGCACCTGGCCTTGGCCGCTTGCGATGCCGTGTTGATCGCTTCCGGCACCGCCACCCTGGAGGCCTTGCTCTACAAGCGCCCCATGGTTGTGGCTTATCGCCTGGCGCCGCTGACCTATTGGATTCTCAAGCGCATGGTCAAAAGCCCGTATATCTCCTTGCCCAACTTGCTGGCCCAGCGTCTGCTGGTGCCCGAGTTGTTGCAGGACGATGCAACGGCTGAAGCCTTGGCGCAGACGTTGCTCCCTTTGATTGACGGCGGTGAAGAGCAAACCCGTGGTTTTGACGAGATTCACCGGACCTTGCGCCGTGACGCGTCAAACCAGGCCGCTGATGCGGTCCTGACCTTGATCGGCCACACACAGGAAGCCCTATGAAGACGCAAATTGGCCTGGATTTCAGCCTGGTCGCCGAAGCTCATGAATTGGTTGCCGGTGTCGATGAGGTCGGTCGCGGCCCCCTCTGTGGTGCAGTTGTCACGGCTGCGGTGATTCTCGACCCGACCCGGCCGATTATCGGCCTCAACGATTCGAAGAAACTCACCGAAGCCCGTCGTGAAAAACTCTACGACGAGATTTGCGAGAAAGCCCTGAGCTGGCATATCGCCCGGGCCGAAGTCGAAGAAATCGATGAACTGAACATCCTCCACGCTACGATGCTCGCCATGCAGCGCGCCGTAGAAGGGCTGCACATCGCGCCAAAACTGGCGATGATCGACGGCAACCGCTGCCCGAAACTGTCGATGCCGGCTGAGGCCGTGGTCAAGGGCGATAGCAAGGTCCCGGCAATTGCCGCTGCATCGATCCTGGCCAAGGTCAGCCGCGACCGTGAAATGGCTGCTTTCGAATTGATCTACCCCGGCTACGGCATTGGCGGGCACAAAGGCTACCCGACGCCCGTTCATCTGGAAGCTTTGGCTCGTCTGGGTCCGACCCCGATTCACCGCCGCTCGTTTGCCCCGGTTCGCCAGGCTTATGAGGCGCGGGAAAGCCTTATCGAGATCTAGCAGCAAGGCTGATGTTTTTGCCAAGGCCCGGTACAATCCGGCCTTTAAAGCGTACCAAGCGCAGTAGCTTTAAATGCCGGATTTCCGGGCCTTGTTGTTTTCACGTTTTGTACAGGATCACTATGCCGGCTTCATTCGTTCACCTACGCCTGCACACTGAATACTCCCTGGTCGACGGCCTGGTACGGATCAAACCGCTGGTCAAAACCCTGGTGGGCATGAAAATGCCGGCCGTTGCGGTTACTGATCAGAACAACATGTGTTCCCTGGTCAAGTTCTACAAGGCCGCCATGGGTGCTGGCATCAAGCCGATCTGCGGTGCCGACCTGTGGCTGTCCAACAAAGATCCGGATAACCCCCTGAGCCGCATCAGCCTGTTGGCGATGAACGGCGTCGGTTATCGCAACCTTACCGAACTGATTTCCCGTGGCTTTATCGATGGGCAACGCAACGGCTCGATCATCATCGAGCGTGAGTGGGTGGCCGAAGCCAGCGAAGGGCTGATCATGCTCTCGGCAGCCAAAGAGGGTGAAATCGGCATCGCCCTCTTGGGCGGCAATCCTCACGAGGCTGAAGTCCTCGCCCGTGAGTGGATGGAGGTTTTCCCCAATCGCTTCTACCTGGAAATCCAGCGCACCAACCGTCCCAACGATGAAGAGCAGTTGCACGCCGCCGTGGCCCTGGCCGAGAAAATCGGCGCGCCGCTGGTAGCGACCAACGACGTGCGCTTTATCAAGAAAGAAGACTACGAGGCTCACGAAACCCGCGTCTGCATCGGCGAAGGCCGGGCGCTGGACGATCCGCGTCGCTCGAAAAACTACAGCGAAGAGCAATACCTCAAAAGCGCCGATGAAATGGCTGAGTTGTTCAGCGACTTGCCCGAGGCGCTGGAAAACTCCGTCGAGATTGCCAAACGCTGCAATATTGAAGTGAAGCTGGGCAAGCACTTCCTGCCCAACTTCCCGATTCCCGATGGCCTGACCATCGACGAGTATTTTCGCAAGGTTTCTTTCGACGGGCTGGAAGATCGACTGAGCGTTCTGATGCCCAGGGACACCACCGAAGACTACGAGGCCAAGCGCCAGGTCTATGTCGATCGACTGAATTTCGAGCTGGATATCATTATCCAGATGGGATTCCCCGGTTACTTCCTGATCGTAATGGACTTTATCCAGTGGGCCAAAAGCAATGGCGTCCCGGTTGGCCCAGGTCGTGGGTCGGGTGCCGGGTCGCTGGTGGCCTATGTGCAGAAGATCACCGACCTTGACCCGCTGGAATATGACCTGCTGTTCGAACGGTTCCTGAACCCGGAACGGGTATCGATGCCCGACTTCGACGTCGACTTCTGCATGGACGGTCGCGACCGGGTTATCGAGTACGTGGCTGAAAAGTATGGCCGCAACGCCGTAAGCCAGATCATCACCTTCGGTTCCATGGCGGCGAAAGCGGTAATCCGTGACGTGGCTCGGGTGCAGGGCAAGTCCTACGGCCTGGCTGACCGCCTGTCGAAGATGATCCCTTTTGAAGTCGGCATGACCCTGGAAAAAGCCTACGAGCAGGAAGAAATCCTGCGGGACTTCATCAAGATCGATGAAGAAGCGGCGGAAATCTGGGACATGGCCCGCAAGCTCGAAGGTGTGGTGCGTAACGTCGGTAAGCACGCCGGCGGTGTGGTGATCGCGCCGACCAAGTTGACCGACTTTTCGCCGATCTATTGCGATGAAGAAGGCGGCGGCCTGGTCACCCAGTTCGACAAGGATGACGTGGAGGCGGCCGGCCTGGTGAAGTTCGACTTCCTTGGCCTGCGGACCCTGACGATCATCGATTGGGCGCTGAAGACCATCAACCGCGAGCGCGCCAAGATCGACGAGCCGCCGCTGGATATCGCCTTTATCCCGCTGGACGACAAACCGACCTACCAGTTGCTGCAAAAGGCCGAAACCACGGCGGTGTTCCAGCTGGAATCACGCGGCATGAAGGAGCTGATCAAAAAGCTCAAGCCCGACTGCCTGGAAGACTTGATCGCACTGGTGGCCCTGTTCCGTCCGGGCCCGCTGCAATCAGGCATGGTGGATGACTTCATCAACCGTAAGCACGGTCGCGCCGAGCTCGCCTACCCGCACTCCGATTACCAGTACGAAGGCCTCAAGCCAGTATTGGCGCCAACCTACGGCATTATCCTGTATCAGGAACAGGTGATGCAGATTGCCCAGGTCATGGCCGGCTACACACTCGGCGGCGCCGACATGCTGCGTCGTGCCATGGGTAAGAAAAAGCCCGAGGAAATGGCCAAGCAGCGCGGCGGGTTCATTGAAGGTTGCACGGCCAACAACATTGAGGCTGACCTGGCCGGTAACATCTTTGACCTGGTGGAAAAATTCGCCGGTTACGGCTTTAACAAATCCCACTCCGCGGCTTATGGCCTGGTCTCGTACCAGACCGCCTGGCTGAAAACGCACTATCCGGCGCCGTTTATGGCGGCGGTACTGTCTGCCGATATGCACAACACCGACAAGGTCGTGACCTTGATCGAGGAAGTGCGGACCATGAAGCTGCGCCTCGATGCGCCGGACGTGAACACCTCCGAGTTCAAGTTCACGGTAAATGACGAAGGCCGCATCATTTATGGCCTAGGCGCGATCAAGGGTGTGGGCGAAGGCCCGGTGGAGGCGATTACCGAAGCGCGTCAGGATGGGCCGTTCAAGGACCTGTTCGACTTCTGCGCGCGGGTCGACCTCAAGCGGATCAACAAGCGCACCCTTGACGGTTTGATTCGTAGTGGTGCGCTGGATCGTCTCGGTCCTTACTTTCATGACGAGCCGAAGGCTTACCAGGCCAATATCGACCGCAACCGTGCAGTCTTGCTGACCGCAATGGAAGAGGCGATCAAGGCCGCCGAACAAACCGCCCGCACCCACGACAGTGGCCATGCCGACCTGTTTGGCGGCCTGTTCGTCGAAGAAGACGCCGATGTCTACGCCAATCACCGCAAAGCCAAGGACCTGACCCTCAAGGAACGCCTCAAGGGCGAGAAGGACACCCTGGGCCTGTACCTTACTGGTCACCCGATTGACGAGTACGAAGGGGAAATTCGCCGTTTCGCCCGCCAGCGGATCATCGACCTGAAGCCGGCGCGAGATACCCAGACCGTCGCGGGGATGATCATCGCCCTGCGGGTGATGAAGAACAAAAAGGGTGACAAGATGGGCTTTATCACCCTCGACGACCGTTCTGGCCGAATCGAGGCTTCCTTGTTTGCCGACGCATTCCACTCTGCCCAATCGCTGTTGCAGACCGACGCCATGGTGGTGGTGGAAGGGGAGGTCAGCAACGATGACTTCTCCGGTGGCCTGCGCCTGCGGATCAAGCGGGTGATGAGCATGGAAGATGCGCGCACCAACCTTGCCGAAAGCCTGCGCCTGAAAGTGCGGACTGAAGCGCTTAAAGGTGATCAACTACGCTGGTTGGGGGACTTGCTCAAGCGTCATCGTGGTGCATGCCCAGTGACCATGGAGTACACCGGCAGCGATGCAAAGGCCATGCTGCAGTTTGGCGAGACCTGGCGAATCGACCCGGCAGACGGCTTGATTCAAGCATTGCGTGACCAGTTTGGGCGTGACAACGTCTTCCTCCAATACCGTTGACGGTCATGGGGCTTCTTTGCCATGAAGAGCAAGCGCCCTGACCTCGACCCAATATTTAATCTCGACCTAAACGCGCCTCTCCCTTAAGGTAGGGCGCGAATAGATAATCGGCTGGCCAGGCACCCCTTGGCCGTCGACCCAAGACGGACGCTTATGAACCCGAATTTTCTTGATTTCGAACAGCCGATCGCTGACCTGCAAGCCAAGATCGAAGAACTGCGCCTGGTCGGCAATGACAATTCGCTGAACATAGGCGATGAAATCTCCCGCCTGCAAGACAAGAGCAGCACGCTCACCGAAGACATCTTCGGCAAGCTGACCAGTTGGCAGATCGCGCGCCTGGCCCGCCACCCGCGCCGTCCGTACACCCTGGACTACATCGAGCACATCTTCACCGAGTTCGATGAGCTGCATGGCGACCGTCACTTCTCCGACGACGCTGCCATTGTTGGCGGTATCGCTCGCCTGGACGACCAGCCAGTGATGGTGATTGGTCACCAGAAAGGCCGTGAAGTGCGCGAGAAGGTTCGCCGCAACTTCGGTATGCCTCGTCCGGAGGGCTACCGCAAGGCCTGCCGCCTGATGGAAATGGCTGAACGCTTCAAAATGCCGATCCTGACCTTTATCGACACCCCAGGTGCCTACCCAGGCATCGACGCCGAAGAACGCAACCAGAGCGAAGCGATTGCCTGGAACCTTCGGGTCATGGCACGACTGAAAACCCCGATCATCGCCACCGTGATCGGTGAAGGTGGTTCCGGCGGTGCACTGGCCATTGGCGTGTGCGATCAACTGAACATGCTGCAATATTCGACCTACGCGGTGATTTCGCCGGAAGGTTGTGCCTCGATCCTGTGGAAAACTGCCGAGAAAGCGCCGGATGCCGCAGAAGCGATGGGTATCACCGCCGAGCGCCTGAAAGGTCTGGGTATCGTTGATAAGGTCATCGCCGAGCCATTGGGTGGCGCCCATCGCGATCCGGCGGCCGTGGCCGCTTCGATCCGTGCCGAACTGAGCGCACAGCTGTCGATGCTCAAGAAGTTCGACAATGACGCACTGCTGGCCCGCCGTTACGAGCGACTGATGAGCTACGGTCTCTGATCGATCACCGATCTGACAGACACTGAAGAGCTAATGTGGGGGCCGGACTTGCCTGGCTCCCACATTTGATCGCTATACGTTTCGAAGGTGATTCTGCTCGGACGATACTCGATGAAACCTTTCAAGCCGGATCTTCCCGTCAGGCTCCTGCAAGCACTAGCCCCCTGGCGCAATGCCCCGGCCTGGCACATCGCTTTCTCCGGTGGCCTCGACTCCACCGTCCTGCTGCACCTTTTGGCTACGCTGGCCAAGACCGAAAACCTCCCGCCACTCAGTGCTGTCCATGTCCATCATGGGCTGCAAGCTGCGGCCGATGCTTGGCCGGCTCATTGCCAAGCCTTGTGCGACACGCTGGGCGTGCCACTGCAGGTCATCCGCGTAAAGGTGCAGCCTGGCGCAAGCCTGGAGCGTGCGGCCCGTGAGGCGCGGTATCAGGCGTTCGGCCAAGTGACCAGGGCAGGGGAGCTGCTGCTCACGGGCCAACACCGCGATGACCAGGCTGAAACCCTGTTGTTTCGATTATTGCGTGGGGCGGGCGTGCGCGGGCTGGCGGCTATGCCTGTGCAGCGTCCATTGGGTGATGGCTACCTGCTGCGACCGCTGCTAGATACGTCGCGCATCGAATTGGAAGCCTACGCTCATGAGCAGCAGTTAACCTGGGTCGAAGACCCGTCCAACGCCGACCCGAGCTTCTCGCGCAACTACCTGCGCCATCACGTGCTCCCGCTGCTGATCGAGCGCTGGCCTAGGGCCGTCAGCACCATGGCCCGCAGCGCCGAGCATCTGAGCGAGGCCCAGGGTTTACTCGATGAATTGGCGCTGATGGACTTGCAGGCCGCCAGCCAGCCCTCGATGTTCCCCTGGCTGGCATTGCCATCCCTGGCCCTTGAACCGCTTTCCATGCTTTCCGAGGCCCGTCAGCGCAACGCCTTGCGACACTGGCTGACACCGCTGAGCCGTTTGCCCGACAGTGATCACTGGGCTGGCTGGAGTGCGTTGCGTGATGCTGCGGCAGACGCCCAGCCTCTGTGGCGCCTGGCAGACGGCCAGTTGCATCGGTCTGGCGGGCGTATCTGGTGGTTGCCTGCCGGCTGGTCGGATTTTTCTGACGCTCCGGCGAGCTGGTCACACCCTGAAAACCCACTACAGTTACCCGGTAATGGTCATCTGTATTTTAGCGGCACTGCGCCCAAAGGCCCACTGCACATACGCTACCGCCAGGGCGGCGAAGTCATGGAGGTGCCAGGGCGAGGTCGCCGCGACCTTAAGCGTTTGCTTAACGAAAGCGGGGTGCCGGGCTTTGTCCGTGGCAGATTGCCGCTGCTGTACCGCGACAAGCAATTATTGGCCCTGCCGAACCTGCCTGGGCTGGCGGCAAGTGCCCGTGGCGACTGGGAATTACATTGGATACCTGCAACACGCGATCAAGGTTTGAGCTGATAGCCCCTTTCCGGTAGACTACGCTCCCTTCTTGATACAACTTCTGTGGATTCGCCTGAATCGCAGCAGTTGCCGATTACCAAGCAGTCTTTGCTGGGCGATTCCAAAAAATGTGTAGCGATCAACGTACCGGTGTTCCACTGCTGGTCTGTCATAACGCGGCGGTTTTTTTGAAAGATGCACTGTGATTAATGCAGGTGATCGGGGGCTTCGGCCTTCCTTCGCTTTCCCCGGCGGCTCGGACCGCTTTAACGCAGACTTCTAGGGTTTTTCATGACGCGCTACATATTCGTCACGGGCGGTGTTGTTTCTTCATTGGGGAAAGGCATTGCCTCCGCTTCATTGGCGGCCATCCTGGAGGCGCGGGGACTTAAGGTCACCATGCTCAAGCTGGACCCGTACATTAACGTTGACCCGGGCACCATGAGCCCGTTCCAGCACGGTGAAGTGTTCGTCACCCACGACGGCGCCGAGACTGACCTGGACCTGGGCCACTACGAGCGGTTCATCCGCACGACCATGACCCAGAACAACAACTTCACCACCGGCCGTGTCTACGAGCACGTGCTGCGCAAGGAGCGCCGTGGCGACTACCTGGGTGCAACCATCCAGGTGATCCCGCACATCACCGACGAAATCAAGCGCCGCATCATCAAGGGTGCCGGCGATGCCGACGTGGCCATGGTCGAGATCGGTGGCACCGTTGGCGACATCGAATCCCAACCGTTCCTCGAAGCCATCCGCCAGTTGCGTTTCGAAGTCGGCGCCAAGCGCGCGATGCTGATGCACCTGACTCTGGTGCCGTACATCGCCACCGCCGGCGAAACCAAAACCAAGCCTACCCAGCACTCGGTCAAGGAACTGCGTTCCATCGGCCTGCAGCCAGATGTGCTGGTGTGCCGCTCCGACCACGCGATCGATATCGCTTCGCGTCGCAAGATCGCCCAGTTCACCAACGTTGAAGAGCGTGCGGTGATTGCCCTGGAAGACGCCGACACCATCTACAAGATCCCGGGCATCCTGCACGCTCAGGGCCTGGATGATTTTGTCGTCGAACGTTTCGGCCTGCAATGTGGCGGCGCTGATCTGTCCGAGTGGGAAGCTGTGGTTGACGCCAAGCTCAACCCTGAGCATGAAGTCACCATCGCCATGGTCGGCAAGTACATGGAACTGCTGGATGCCTACAAGTCGCTGATCGAAGCGATGAGCCATGCGGGCATCAGCAACCGCACCAAGGTCAACCTGCGCTATATCGACTCCGAAGACATCGAGAACCAGGGCACCGCGTTGCTGGAAGGCGTCGATGCCATCCTGGTGCCGGGCGGCTTCGGTCTGCGTGGCGTGGAAGGCAAGATCACTGCCGTTCAATACGCTCGGGAAAACAAGGTGCCTTACCTGGGTATCTGCCTGGGCATGCAAGTGGCGGTCATTGAGTTCGCCCGTAACGTGATGGGCTGGAAAGACGCCAACTCCACCGAGTTTGATCGCGCCAGCGGCCACCCGGTCGTCGGCCTGATCACCGAGTGGGAAGATGCCACCGGCGCTGTTGAGACCCGTACCGAAACCTCCGACCTGGGCGGCACCATGCGCCTTGGCGCGCAGGATTGCCTGCTGGAGTCAGGCTCGCTGGTTCACGATTGCTACGGCAAGGACGTGATCGTCGAGCGTCACCGTCATCGTTATGAAGTGAACAACAAGCTGCTGCCACAGATCCTGGAAGCCGGTCTGAAAGTTTCCGGTCGCTCCGGTGATGGCGCGTTGGTTGAAGTGGTCGAAGCGCCAGATCATCCATGGTTCGTCGCTTGCCAGTTCCACCCAGAGTTCACCTCGACACCTCGTGACGGTCACCCGTTGTTCAGCGGCTTCGTCAAAGCTGCACTGACGCAACATCAGAAGAAGGCGTAAACCTGATGGCCCAGAAGATCATTCGCGTAGGCGACATCGAGATTGCCAACGACAAGCCAATGGTGCTGTTCGGCGGAATGAACGTGCTGGAAAGCCGCGATATGGCGATGAAGGTCTGTGAAGAGTACGTCAAGGTCACCCAGAAACTGGGTATCCCTTACGTGTTCAAGGCCAGCTTCGACAAGGCCAACCGTTCGTCTGTGACCTCCTATCGCGGCCCGGGCCTTGAAGAAGGCATGCGGATCTTCCAGGACATCAAGCAAGCTTTCGGCGTGCCGATCATCACCGACGTCCACGAGTCTGAACAGGCCGCCGTGGTCGCCGAAGTGTGCGACATCATCCAGTTGCCGGCCTTCCTGTCGCGCCAGACCGACCTCGTGGTCGCGATGGCCAAGACTGGCGCTGTGATCAATATCAAGAAAGCCCAGTTCCTCGCGCCCCAGGAAATGAAACACATCCTGAGCAAGTGCGTGGAAGCGGGTAACGACCAGTTGATCCTCTGCGAACGCGGTTCCAGCTTCGGCTACAACAACCTCGTGGTGGACATGCTCGGTTTCGGCATCATGAAACAGTTCGAATACCCAGTGTTCTTCGACGTGACCCACGCGCTGCAAATGCCCGGTGGTCGCTCCGATTCCGCTGGCGGGCGTCGTGCCCAGGTATTGGATCTGGCCAAGGCCGGCATCAGCCAGTCCCTGGCTGGTCTGTTCCTGGAAGCCCACCCGGACCCGGACAACGCCAAGTGCGATGGTCCGTGTGCCCTGCGCCTGGACAAGCTGGAGCCATTTCTGGCCCAGCTCAAGCAGTTGGACGAACTGGTCAAGAGTTTTCCGACGGTAGAGACCGCGTAAAGCCGATTTCTCCGGTAAAGTATCCCACGCTAAATGCTCAGGCCCTCGGGCCTGAGTCTTGTCGTCTGCAAGTCTGCCCCGTTGTTCCACCCTTGCGGTCGGTCAAAAGATTTCCTTCAGCTGCGTCGTTTTCGTCAACTTTGGAGTGTTTACAACAATGGCAAAAATCGTCGACATCAAAGGTCGTGAAGTTCTCGACTCCCGTGGCAACCCCACCGTCGAAGCCGACGTGCTTCTCGATAACGGCATCATCGGCAGCGCCTGCGCGCCGTCCGGTGCTTCCACCGGTTCCCGTGAAGCACTGGAACTACGTGATGGCGACAAGAGCCGTTACCTGGGCAAGGGTGTACTCAAGGCTGTAGCCAACATCAACGGTCCGATCCGCGACCTGTTGCTGGGCAAGGACCCGCTGGACCAGAAAGCCCTCGATCACGCGATGATCAAGCTCGATGGTACCGAAAACAAAGGCAGTCTGGGCGCCAACGCGATCCTCGCCGTATCCCTGGCTGCTGCCAAGGCTGCTGCACAGGATCAGGACCTGCCGCTGTACGCGCACATCGCCAACCTCAACGGTACACCGGGCGTCTACTCGATGCCGGTACCGATGATGAACATCATCAACGGTGGCGAGCACGCCGATAACAACGTCGACATCCAGGAATTCATGGTGCAGCCGGTTGGCGCCAAGACCTTCTCCGAAGGCCTGCGTATGGGCACCGAGATTTTTCATCACCTCAAGGCTGTGCTGAAGGCTCGTGGCCTGAGCACTGCTGTTGGTGACGAAGGTGGTTTCGCGCCGAACCTGGCATCCAACGAAGATGCACTGAAAGTGATCTCCGAAGCCGTGGCCAACGCTGGCTACAAGCTGGGCACCGACGTGACCCTGGCCTTGGACTGCGCTGCCAGCGAATTCTACGAAGACGGCAAGTACAACCTGTCCGGCGAAGGCCAGGTGTTCAACTCCGAAGGTTTTGCTGACTACCTCAAAGGCTTGAGCGAACGCTACCCGATCATCTCCATTGAAGATGGCCTGGACGAGTCCGATTGGGACGGCTGGAAAATCCTCACCGACAAGATCGGCGAGAAAATCCAACTGGTGGGCGACGACTTGTTCGTGACCAACACCAAGATCCTGAAAGAAGGCATCGACAAAAAGATCGCCAACTCGATCCTGATCAAGTTCAACCAGATCGGCACCCTGACCGAAACCCTGGAAGCCATCCAGATGGCCAAGGCGGCTGGTTACACTGCTGTGATCTCCCACCGCTCCGGCGAAACTGAGGACTCGACCATTGCCGACCTGGCCGTGGGTACCTCGGCGGGCCAGATCAAGACCGGCTCCCTGTGCCGTTCCGATCGCGTGTCCAAGTACAACCAATTGCTGCGTATCGAAGAGCAGCTGGGCGCCAAAGCCAAGTACAACGGTCGTAGCGAGTTTCGCGGCTGATTGTTAAATGGTAAAAAGTCAGCAGATTGTGTCGGAAAAATCACGACAGCGTGAATTTCGACGCTAATCTCATGGCTATCAAGCACAAGCCTGGTTTTTCCAGGCTTCGTGCTATCAGTTACTTCAAAAGTTTTTGCATGGCTGTCTTTTTTCACTGGATACCCGATATTCGATGCGCAGTCCCAATTGGTTGTTCCTCGTCTTGCTCTTGCTCCTGGCTGGCCTGCAGTACCGCCTATGGGTGGGGAATGGCAGCCTGGCGCAGGTAACCGACCTGACCCAGCAAATTGCCGCACAGCACGCCGAAAACGAGGTGTTGCTGGAGCGCAACCGTGTGCTCGATGCCGAAGTGCTTGAGTTGAAAAAAGGCCTGGAGACCGTAGAAGAACGGGCTCGTCATGAATTGGGTATGGTCAAGGAGGGCGAAACCCTCTACCAGTTGGCCCAATGAACCACTGCTTGCCGGCCTTCTGGGCCGTGATTCCTGCCGCGGGCGTTGGTGCCCGTATGGCCGCGGACCGTCCCAAGCAATACTTGCAACTGGGCGGGCGCACTATTCTCGAACACAGCCTCGGCTGTTTTCTCGACCATCCTGACCTTAAGGGGCTGGTGGTCAGTCTCGCTGTTGATGATCCTTATTGGCCGGCTCTGCCGTGTGCCGGTGATCCGCGCATTGCTCGGGTGGATGGCGGCGAAGAGCGTTCGGGCTCGGTGCTCAACGCGTTGCTGCACTTGCATACCCTGGGTGCCGGTGATGACGATTGGGTGTTGGTGCACGATGCGGCACGGCCGAACTTGAGTCGCTATGACCTGGACAAATTGTTGTCGGAATTGGCGGATGACCCGGTAGGCGGTTTGCTGGCGGTACCTGCTCGCGACACCCTCAAGCGTGTCGATAAGCACGGGCGAGTGGTAGAGACCGTTGATCGCAGCCTGATCTGGCAAGCCTATACGCCGCAGATGTTTCGCCTGGGCGCCTTGCATCGGGCTTTGGCTGACAGCCTGGTGGCTGATGCCGTGATCACCGATGAAGCTTCGGCCATGGAATGGTCCGGCCAGGCGCCGCGCTTGATCGAAGGGCGCTCGGACAATATCAAAGTGACTCGTCCCGAGGACTTGGAGTGGCTGCGACTTCGGTGGTCGAATCGCAGATAAATGTGGCATGGCGTAGTAGATTGCTGCCCTTCAGTCGCTGTACTCCGGCCTTCCAGCCAACCCCTCTTTCAAAAACTCCACCAGCTTGCGCACCTTAGGCGACAAGTGCCGTTGCTGCGGATACAGCGCCCATACCGCCGTATTTGGCGGTTGATGACCCTCAAGCAACGACACCAGTGCGCCGCTGTGCAAATGTTCCAGCACGTAATAGTCCGGCAACTGACACAAGCCCACCCCTTGCAGCGCTGCATCTAAAACCGCCTGCCCACTGTTGCAGCGCCAGTTTCCATGCACTCGCTGGGAAAATTCCCGTCCGTCTTGTGCCAACTGCCAGATATCCGAACTGCCGATCAGACAGTTATGCCGACTCAATTCCGACAAGCTGTGTGGCCGTCCATACCGCTCAAGGTAGGAAGGAGACGCGCAGAGGTACATGCGCCGTGGCGCCAGGCGGCTGGCGACCATCCTTGAGTCTTGCAGGCGTCCAAGGCGAATCGCCAGGTCCAGCCCTTCGTGGACCAGGTCCAGTTGGCGGTTGCTCAGCTCGATATCTACCCGCAGTTGTGGGTAAAGTCCCATGAACTGCGTCACCAGCGGCACGATAAAGCGTTCGCCATAGGCCACGGCGCAGGTCATGCGCAACATGCCTTTGGGTTCGCTGGCCAGGTCGCCCACTGCCCGTAGGGCTTCCTCGCGGCCATCCTGCAGACGTTGGCAATGTTGCAGAAAGGTCTGGCCGGCCTCGGTCAGCGTTACCCGTCGGGTGCTTCGGTACAGCAGGCGGGTTTGCAGGCGTTCTTCCAGGCGCGCCACCTGGCGACTGATATGGGACGAGGACACCCCAAGACGTTCGGCGGCCGCCGTAAATTGGCTGCACTCGGCCACGGCAACGAACTCATCGATGCCTTCCCAGCGGTTTTCCAGCATGGTGATTATCCCTGTGCAGCAATAATGTTTTGCTTTTGCCTGGATTATTAATCAGTCAGCCGTGTTTTACACTGTTGGTCTTGTTTTATAACTCCATGGAGAATCCGGATGATCAAGTCCCGCGCTGCCGTAGCCTTCGAGGCCAAGAAACCCCTTGAGATCGTTGAAGTCGATGTCGCCATGCCCAAGGCGGGTGAAGTGCTGTTGCGCGTGGTCGCCTCCGGTGTTTGCCATACTGATGCTTTCACTTTGTCGGGCGCCGATCCGGAAGGCATCTTCCCGTCTATCCTCGGCCATGAAGGCGGCGCGATAGTCGAAGCCATTGGCGAAGGCGTGACATCGGTGGCGGTGGGCGACCACGTGATCCCGCTGTACACCCCGGAATGTGGCAAGTGCAAATTCTGCCTGTCGGGCAAGACCAACCTGTGCCAGGCGATTCGTGCCACTCAGGGCAAGGGTTTGATGCCAGATGGCACTTCGCGCTTTTCCTATAAGGGTCAGCCGATTTTCCACTACATGGGCACCTCGACTTTCTCTGAGTACACCGTGTTGCCGGAAATCTCCGTGGCCAAGATCCCCAAGGATGCGCCCCTGGAAAAAGTCTGCCTGCTGGGCTGCGGCGTCACTACTGGCATCGGTGCGGTGATCAACACCGCCAAGGTCAAGCCGGGCGATACCGTGGCCATCTTCGGCCTGGGCGGTATTGGTCTTTCGGCGGTCATTGGTGCGGTCAAGGCCAAGGCCGCACGCATCATTGCCATCGACATCAACCCGACCAAGTTCGAGATTGCCAAGCAACTGGGTGCCACTGACTGCATCAACCCGAAAGACTATGACCGCCCGATCCAGGACGTGATTGTTGATTTGACCGACGGCGGCGTGGACTTTTCCTTCGAATGCATCGGCAATGTTCAACTGATGCGTGCGGCCCTTGAATGCTGCCACAAAGGCTGGGGCGAGTCGGTGATTATCGGTGTGGCTGGTGCTGGCCAGGAGATATCCACTCGTCCGTTCCAGTTGGTGACCGGTCGCGTCTGGCGCGGTTCGGCGTTCGGTGGCGTGCGCGGTCGCAGCGAGCTGCCAAGCTATGTGGAAATGGCCCAGACCGGTGAAATTCCTTTGGATACCTTCATTACTCACACCATGGGCCTTGAAGATATCAACAAGGCATTCGACCTGATGCATGAAGGCAAAAGCATCCGTACCGTCATTCATTTCTGAAGAGCAGCGGCAAGTTGCAAGCTATAAGCGGCAAGGGGGAGCGACTCTCTTGCAGTTTGAGGCTTGTGACTTGAAGCTGGGAGCACTCCCATGACCCTGGAAAATATTTCCTGCCAGAAGAGTTTTGGCGGTTGGCATAAACGTTACAAACACAGCTCCCGCGTACTGGGCTGTGACATGACGTTCGCCGTCTACCTGCCGCCGCAAGCGGAGCAGGGCGGCAAATTGCCGGTGCTGTACTGGCTGTCGGGGCTGACTTGTACCGATGAAAACTTCATGCAAAAGGCGGGTGCGATGCGTGTTGCGGCCGAGTTGGGGCTGATCATCGTTGCGCCGGATACCAGCCCGCGTGGGGCCGGTGTGCCTGGGGATCCGGACGGTGCCTGGGATTTCGGTCTGGGTGCCGGGTTTTATCTGAATGCCACCCAGGAGCCTTGGGCCAAGCACTATCGGATGCATGACTACGTGGTGCAGGAATTGCCGGAACTGGTCGAGGCGCATTTCCCAGCCTCCGGCAAGCGCGGCATCAGCGGCCACTCCATGGGCGGCCATGGGGCGCTGGTGTGTGCCTTGCGCAATCCGGGGCGTTATCAATCGGTGTCGGCGTTCTCGCCGATCAACAATCCTATGGATTGCCCGTGGGGTCAGAAGGCGTTCTCCCGCTACCTGGGGGATGAGCGCTCGAAGTGGCGTGAGTGGGATGCCTGTGTGTTGATCAGCGAAGCTACGCAAAAGCTGCCGTTACTGGTGGACCAGGGCGATCGCGATGATTTTCTTGAGGTGCAACTCAAGCCCGAAGCCTTGCAGCAAGCCGCCAGGGCGGCCAACCATCCGCTCAAGCTGCGGCTGCAGCCGGGCTATGACCACAGCTACTTCTTTATCGCCAGCTTCATCGAAGACCATTTGCGACATCATGGACGCGCTTTGCTCGGTTAATGTCGGGCAAAAGTAGGTAGAATCACGCCCTGAATTAAATCGGGGCGTTTTTTTATGCGTATTGGCCACGGCTATGATGTGCACCGTTTCGCCGAAGGCGACTTCATCACCCTGGGTGGCGTGCGGATCGCGCACCACCACGGGTTGCTGGCTCATTCCGACGGCGATGTTGTCCTGCACGCCTTGAGCGATGCCTTGCTCGGCGCCGCTGCGCTGGGGGATATCGGCAAGCACTTTCCGGACACCGACCCGCAATTCAAGGGGGCGGACAGTCGTGTGCTGCTGCGCCACGTGGTCGGCCTGATCCATGCCAAGGGCTGGAAGGTCGCCAATGTCGACAGCACCATCATTGCCCAGGCGCCGAAAATGGCCCCGCATATCGAATCGATGCGCGCGCTGATTGCCGCGGATCTTCAAGTTGAGTTGGATCAAGTGAACGTAAAAGCCACCACCACCGAAAAACTCGGGTTTGCCGGTCGCGAAGAGGGCATTGCCGTGCACGCCGTTGCCTTGTTGCAACACGCATGAATGATCTACAACTGCTGGGCCCGCGAGCCTATGGCGATGCCCTGGGCAGCGCAGTACTGAAGGCCACGGCGGAAGACTTCCAGGTGGATGAAGTACTGGATATTCCGCTGACCGGCGAAGGCGAACACCTGTGGTTATGGGTAGAGAAACGCGGCCTGAATACCGAAGAGGCGGCGCGGCGCATTGCCAAGGCGGCAGGTGTGCCGTTGCGCACCGTCAGCTATGCAGGCCTCAAGGATCGCCAGGCGCTGACCCGCCAGTGGTTCAGTGTGCAGCTGCCGGGCAAGGCCGATCCGGACCTGACTGCGGCGGAAAACGACACGCTGAAGATCCTGAAGAGCGCTCGCCACAAGCGCAAGCTGCAACGCGGCGCTCATTCGGCCAACGGTTTCACGTTGCGGCTGACCCAGTTCGTCGGCGATGCCGCCGCTATCGATGCGCGCCTGCAACTGATCGTCCAACAAGGTATCCCCAATTATTTCGGTGCCCAGCGTTTCGGCCATAACGGTGGCAACGTGGTGGATGCCCGCGACTGGGCTGCTCGCAAGGCCTTGCCGGAACAGCGCAACGTGCGTTCACGCCTGCTTTCCACGGCCCGTAGTTTTCTGTTCAACAAAGTGCTGGCGGAGCGGGTAGCCGACGGCTCCTGGCAGCGCGCCCAGGTCGGCGACTTGCTGGCGTTCACTGATAGCCGCAGCTTTTTCCCGGCGGGGGAGGCGGAGTGTAGCGATCCGCGCCTGGCCATCCTTGATTTGCATCCCACCGGTCCGCAATGGGGTGAAGGCGACTCGCCGGCTACCGGTGCCACTCATGACTTGGAGCAGGCGGTGGCCGCCAGCGAAGCGGACCTGCGCGATTGGCTGGTCAATGCTGGCATGAGCCAGGAACGTCGCATTCTGCGACTGCCCATTGGCGGGTTGACGTGGCATTATCCCTCGCTGGACATTCTGCAATTGGAATTCGTCCTGCCGGCCGGATGCTTCGCCACTGTTTTGGTGCGCGAGCTTGTTGATCTGGTGCCGGTGGGGCAGACGGACAGCCCATGCGTATTCTGATATCTAACGACGACGGGGTCACGGCACCCGGCCTTGCCGCGCTTCATGCTGCGCTGGCGGACTACGCCGAGTGCGTGGTGGTTGCCCCGGACCAGGACAAGAGTGGTGCCAGCAGCTCGCTGACGCTCGACCGTCCGTTGCACCCGCAAACGTTAGCCAACGGTTTTATCAGTCTGAACGGAACCCCCACCGATTGCGTGCACCTGGCAATTAATAGTTTGCTGGATCGTGAGCCGGACCTCGTGGTTTCCGGGATCAACCTGGGGGCCAACCTCGGCGATGACGTATTGTATTCCGGCACAGTGGCGGCAGCCCTTGAAGGGCGCTTCCTGGGGCGGACCTCGTTTGCCTTCTCGTTGGCATCCCGCCAGTTGGACAACCTGCCCACGGCTGCCTATTTCGCCCGCAAGCTGGTGGAGGCCCATGATTCCCTGGATCTGCCGCCGCGCACGGTGCTTAACGTCAATATTCCCAACCTGCCCCTGGACCATATTCGCGGCATCCAGCTGACCCGCCTGGGCCATCGTGCCCGAGCGGCAGCACCGCTGAAGGTGACCGATCCTCGTGGCAAGGAAGGCTATTGGATTGCTGCAGCGGGTGATGCCGAGGACGGCGGACCGGGCACTGACTTTCATGCGGTGATGCAGGGTTATGTTTCGATTACTCCATTGCAACTCGATCGCACCTTCAGTGATGCCTTCAGTAGTCTCGATGGCTGGCTGGAGGGGTTGCGCTAATGGCTCGTGAACAAGACGACCTGCTGCGCAGGGGCATCGGCATGACCTCCCAGCGCACCCGCGAGAGGTTGATCCAGCGGCTTTACGAAGAGGGCTTGTCCAACACCCAGGTGCTGGAAGTTATCCGTCGTACTCCGCGGCATTTATTCGTCGATGAAGCCCTGGCACACCGAGCTTATGAAGACACCGCGCTGCCTATTGGCCACAACCAGACTATCTCCCAGCCGTACATGGTTGCGCGGATGAGTGAACTGCTGTTGGCGGCGGGTCCTCTGGACAAGGTGCTGGAGATCGGTACCGGCTCCGGCTACCAGACCGCCGTTCTGTCGCAGTTGGTGGAGCGGGTATTCTCCGTCGAGCGGATCAAGGTGTTGCAGGACCGGGCCAAGGAACGCCTGATGGAATTGAATCTGCGCAACGTAGTCTTTCGCTGGGGCGATGGCTGGGAAGGTTGGCCGGCGCTGGCGCCTTACAACGGCATAATCGTGACGGCGGTTGCGACCGATGTACCCCAGGCATTGCTGGACCAGTTGGCTCCAGGCGGGCGGCTGGTCATTCCCGTGGGATCTGGCGAAGTGCAACAATTGATGTTGATCATTCGCGAGGAAGAGGGCTTTTCCCGGCATGTGCTGGGGGCGGTACGTTTTGTCCCGCTACTTAATGGCCCGCTGGCCTGATCATTTACCTGTACATACTGAATTCTATTGCTGGGTATGTGTCTTACAGCGGGGTCTATTGAGTCAACATAATCGATGCAGCGTATTAAACAGGATGATTTTTTCGTTTCTGTCTTGTTGCCGGTTAAAGCTCAGCAGCCAGTTATACTTGCGGCATATTTCAAGCCTGATACAGGCGTTCATATTCAGCCACCACAAAGGGAGCGGCGGGTGAGTCTCACGGTCATTGCGCAGCGTATGAGTAAAACAAGTTTTCAGCGACTGGTGATTGGCCTTGTCTTGAGTTCCTTATTGGCTGCCTGCTCCAGTACGCCAGGCGGCGGGGCGCGGGTCGTTGATCGCAATAATGCAGTGCCACAAAAGCCGACGGTCACCACCGGGCAATATGTAGTGCGCAAGGGCGATACGATGTTCTCGATTGCCTTCCGTTATGGCTGGGATTACAAGGCTCTCGCAGCCCGTAACAATATCCCTGTGCCATATACGATACATCCAGGTCAGACCATTCGTTTCGACGGGCGTACCGGTTCAACACCGACTGCAGTCGTCACAAAATCAGGCTCATCGCCGTCATCTTCCAGCAGGACGACAGTCATCACTCGGCCTGCAGGCACCGCCACGCCTACGGTGGCGAGCAAACAGGTACTCGCGCCGTTGCCTCCTGCAGGGCCTGCGCCGACCGGTTGGGGATGGCCTTCAAATGGCATTCTTATTGGAAAATTCTCCTCAAACGGTAGTTTGAATAAAGGCATTGATATCGCCGGGGATTTGGGACAGCCTGTTTTAGCTGCGTCAGATGGGACTGTGGTGTACGCCGGGAGTGGTTTACGGGGCTACGGCGAACTTGTCATCATCAAACACAGCGATACCTACGTCAGTGCCTACGGTCATAACCGCAGGCTGTTGGTTCGGGAGGGGCAGCAGGTCAAAGTCGGACAGACAATTGCCGAAATGGGGTCGACTGGGACAGACCGGGTGAAACTGCATTTTGAGATTCGCCGCCAGGGTAAGCCTGTTGATCCACTGCAATTCCTTCCCCGTCGTTGATGTGTTGCCAGCCTGTTTCCTCACGTAGAAGGAACAGGCTCCAGCGTTGCCAAGGATAAAGGCGTCGCTTGAGCTTGAGGTCGAACTCACCAAAGGACTATAACAATGGCTCTCAGTAAAGAAGCGCCGGAGTTTGACATCGACGATGAGGTTCTCCTTATGGAGACTGATGTCGGTACGGATTCGATGTCGAACGAGAGGCCTGCTGTGCCTTCGGTTCGTGCCAAATCCAAAAACTCCTCAGCGTTAAAACAGCATAAATACATTGATTACACCCGGGCGCTCGATGCAACCCAGTTGTATCTCAATGAAATCGGCTTTTCCCCCTTGCTCACCCCCGAAGAAGAAGTCCATTTTGCGCGGTTGTCGCAAAAGGGCGATCCGGCTGGGCGCAAACGCATGATTGAAAGCAACCTGCGCCTGGTGGTGAAAATCGCCCGACGTTACGTCAATCGTGGGCTTTCCCTGTTGGACCTGATCGAAGAGGGCAACCTCGGCTTGATCCGGGCGGTGGAGAAGTTCGACCCTGAGCGGGGTTTCCGCTTTTCGACCTACGCCACGTGGTGGATTCGTCAGACCATCGAACGAGCGATCATGAATCAGACCCGGACCATCCGGTTGCCGATCCATGTGGTCAAGGAGCTCAACGTCTACCTGCGGGCGGCGCGTGAGCTGACACAAAAACTCGATCATGAACCTTCGCCTGAAGAAATCGCCAACCTGCTGGAAAAACCGGTAGGAGAGGTCAAGCGTATGCTGGGTCTCAATGAGCGCGTCTCTTCGGTTGATGTCTCGCTGGGCCCAGACTCGGATAAAACCCTGTTGGATACCCTGACCGATGATCGTCCTACGGATCCTTGTGAGCTGTTGCAGGACGATGATCTTTCTCAAAGCATTGACCAGTGGCTTTCGGAGCTGACGGACAAGCAGCGCGAGGTGGTGATACGCCGCTTCGGGTTGCGCGGCCACGAAAGCAGCACCCTGGAGGATGTTGGCCTGGAGATCGGCCTGACCCGTGAGCGGGTGCGGCAGATCCAGGTGGAGGGCCTCAAGCGCTTGCGTGAGATCCTTGAGAAGAATGGCTTGTCGAGTGAGTCGTTGTTTCAATAGGGACGATGCTTGGCAGCGATGAAAGCGCCCGATGCATGTGAATGCATCGGGCGTTTTGCTTTGTATGCCGTAGATGCTCTGTTCACGGTCAGGCTTTAGCGAGGTTGCGTTGGGGGTGACTTGGTGAGGGTGGCGGTGTGGCCGACGTAGCCTCGCTGGGGCTCGATAACTGCTACGGTGATGTAGGCGCGGGGTCAAATGACAGGCATAAAAAAGCCCCGCTTTTAAGGGCGGGGCTTTTCGACTAAATCAGTACAAGTTAGATAACTTGAACTTCTTCAGCTTGCATGCCTTTCTGGCCGCGGGTAGCGACGAAAGAGACCTGTTGGCCTTCTTTCAGGCTTTTGAAGCCGTCAGATTGGATAGCTTTGAAGTGAACGAACAGGTCGTCACCGGATTGTGGAGTGATGAAGCCGAAGCCTTTTTCATCGTTGAACCACTTAACGGTACCAGTTTGGCGATTAGACATGGTGTATCTCCTTGGACAAAGTTAACTGCGACTCAGGAAAAGCCCTGGCCGAGACTGAGTGCAAAGAGCAGGAAAAATTCTTGGAGATGGTTGGATCGAAATTCAACATATCGTGTAGAGATTCTCAGTGACACAAGCAGCACAGTGGCGCCACCTTAACCCTTTTTCCGGAACGTGCCAATGGTATTTCCGAAGGTTTCTCTAAATTCGTGACTGACGGCGCCCTCTGCAGGGGGGGATCCCCCCTGAATTCAAGGCCCGGGGCCCCTGTGTAAGCCTGGGAGGAATCTGCCAGCCTTAATAAGAAAAATCCCCGGCCCTTTGAACCACGAGGCTGGCCCCGGTAAGATGCTCAACAGAATTTTTCCACCTCGCTATTCAGGACACCCGCCATGAGCATCAAATCGGACAAGTGGATTCGCCGCATGGCGCAAGAGCACGGCATGATCGAGCCCTTCGTAGAGCGTCAGGTGCGCGGCGAAGGCGCCGACCGAGTGATTTCGTACGGGGTTTCCAGCTACGGCTACGACGTGCGCTGCGCCGATGAGTTCAAGGTGTTCACCAACATCAACTCGGCCACCGTTGATCCGAAAAACTTCGACGAAAAGAGCTTCGTCGACGTCAAGAGCGATGTGTGCATCATTCCGCCAAACTCCTTTGCCCTGGCCCGCACCGTCGAGTTCTTCCGCATTCCGCGCAACGTTCTGACCATTTGCCTGGGCAAGAGCACCTATGCGCGCTGCGGCATCATCGTCAACGTGACCCCGCTTGAGCCAGAGTGGGAAGGCCACGTAACCCTGGAATTCTCCAACACCACCACCTTGCCGGCGAAGATCTACGCCAACGAAGGTGTGGCGCAGATGCTGTTTTTCGAATCCGACGAAGAGTGTGAAGTCTCTTACAAGGACCGTGGTGGCAAGTACCAGGGTCAGCGTGGCGTCACTCTGCCGCGCGCCTGATCGAATCGTCTGACATACCAAGGGAATTTGTCAGCGGGCAGGCACTCTATTGGGTGTACTGCCCCGGATCGTGCAAAACGCGCCGGGCCACGCTTGAGGAGTACCCCTATGAAGATCGATCCGCGAATCAGCGCCGAACTTGCCCGGCTTGAACCCAATCAGATTGGCGTTCTGGCCTGGTCCCTGATGGCACATCCCCCGATCAGCGCTGGCGGTATCCCCGGCCAGCCCGATCCTGATTACCCCCAGCCCACTGAACCTGGCGAACCTACCCTTCCGGACGAGCCACCGCCCGCTCCAGTTGCGTGAAGGTGCTCATCGTGCTCTCACGGCCCGCTGAGCGCGTTGCGTGCGTCCAGCCTTGGGGCGGTGGCCGTTATTTCAGATTGCCGCTCAGGAACTGTTGGAGGCGCTCGCTCTTGGGGTTCCCCAGCACTTCTTCCGGTGTGCCTTCCTCTTCCACAAGGCCCTTGTGCAGAAACAGTACTTGGCTCGACACCTTGCGGGCGAAGCTCATTTCGTGGGTCACCATGATCATGGTCCGGCCTTCTTCGGCCAGGCCCTGGATCACCTTCAGCACTTCGCCCACCAGTTCCGGGTCCAGGGCCGAGGTTGGCTCGTCGAACAGCATCACCTCCGGCTCCATCGCCAGGGCGCGGGCGATTGCTACCCGTTGTTGCTGGCCGCCGGAGAGAAACGCCGGATATTGATCGGCGACCCGTGCCGACAGGCCGACCTTGTCCAGATAGCGACGGGCGCGCTCTTCGGCGTCTTTCTTGCTGCAACCCAGCACTCGTCGCGGAGCCATGGTGATGTTTTCTAGGACGCTCATGTGGCTCCACAGATTGAAGTGCTGGAACACCATTGCCAGTCGCGTGCGCAAGCGCTGCAACTCGGCCTCGTCGGCTACGCGCATGCCGTGGCGGTCGTTGACCATGCGAATTTGCTGGCCATCGAGGGTCATGGCGCCATCATTGGGTTGTTCAAGAAAGTTGATGCAGCGTAAAAAGGTGCTTTTGCCCGAACCGCTGGCGCCGATCAGGCTGATCACATCACCGGTCCTGGCCTTGAGCGAGACACCTTTGAGCACTTCGTTGTCGCCATAGCTTTTGTGCAGGCCTTCAACGGTCAATTTGTACATGGGGGCGTGCATCCTTCAAGGCGAAAGTAGATAGCCGCTGCGATAGGCTTGCGTGCCTGCGACATGGGCGATGACCATCCCGGCGGTGGCCATGCGGCGCAGCGAACGGGCGTAAAGCAGGCCGGCATTACGGCAATGAATCGGCGTTACGCGGTCGTGAATGGGGTCGATGATTTCGGCGATAAGCTGACCGGCTTTGAGGTATTCCCCAGGCAGCGCGCTGAATACCAGCAAGCCACCCACAGGCGTCGCCACGGGTTCAACAGCGGCCAGCGGCGTGGCGGGATAGAGCAAGTCCGGCAACGCTGCCGGCTCTCCGGCGATGGCGCCGAACTGAATCAGGTAATCGATGATTGCCTGGCAGTCGAGGCTCGCCAAACCGTGGTTCACATCCCCTTGGCCGCGCAACTCGACAGTCACGGAAAAACTGCCCATGGGAATGTTGAAGCGCTCGCCAAAACGTTGCTGCAACTGCCACCACACCAGGGTGAAACACTCATCGAAGGATTGGCCGCCGGAGTCGGTGGCCAGCAGACAGGCTTCGGCGCCGATATAACGGGCCAACGGCTCGACCTGTGGCCAGGCATCGGGCGTGGTGTACAGGTGGGCCACGGCTTCGAAGTCGCAATGCAGGTCCAGCACCATGTCGGCATCACACGCCAGGCGTTGTAGCTCCAGGCGTTGGGATTGTAGCTGGGTGGCCGGCACCTGCCGGGCAAGGGCCTGGCGCAGGCTGTCGCGGATCAGCTCCTGGTTGAGGTGCGGATCACTGCCCAGCAGGCCTTCGACCTGATTGCCGACTTCTTCACTGAGGTCGACAAACCGGCGATTGAAGTTCTGCCCGCTCTCCAGCTCGTAGCGGCCAAGGGGGATGTCCATCAACACCTGTTCCAGGCCCGCCGGGTTGGCGATCGGCACCAGCACGATTTCACTGTGTAGGCGCCCGGCGGCGGTTAGTTCGGCCAGGCGGGCTTTCAGGTGCCAGACCACCAGCATGCCGGGCAGCTCGTCGGCGTGCAGCGAAGACTGAATGTAGACCTTGCCTTCAGCCTGCTGCGGCCCGAAGTGGAAGCTGTGAATTTGCCGCGCCGTGCCTGGCACCGGCGCCAATAGTTCATGAATCAGATGACGCATGCTGTCTCCTAGTGGCTGGGGCCGAGAAAGGCCAGCCAGCGACGCTCCGCCAGACGAAACAGACCGACCAGGGCAAAGGTTACGGTCAGGTAGATCAGCGCAGCGATACCAAATGATTGAAAGGTGAGAAAGGTTGCCGAGTTGGCATCACGGGCGACTTTAAGCACGTCCGGGATCGTCGCGGTAAAGGCCACCGTCGTCGAGTGCAGCATAAGGATCACTTCATTACTGTAGTACGGCAATGAACGGCGTAGTGCCGAGGGCATGATCACGTAGGCATACAGTTTCCAGCCGCTCAAGCCATAGGCTTTTGCCGCCTCGACTTCGCCGTGGGCCATGCTGCGGATCGCCCCGGCAAAAATCTCCGTGGTGTAGGCGCAGGTGTTGAGGGCGAAGGCGAGGATGGTGCAGTTCATGGCATCGCGAAAAAACGCATCCAGCACCGGTTGGGCGCGAATCGCGGCGATGCTGTAGATGCCGGTGTAGCAAATCAGCAGTTGGATATAGAGCGGAGTACCCCGGAACAGATAGGTGTAGAACTGCACCGGCCAGCGCACCCAGCGCGTTGGCGAAACCCGGGCGATAGACAGCGGGATCGACACCAGGAAACCGATGAAGATCGAGGCACTGAGCAGCCACATGGTCATGGCCAGGCCGGTGATGTGGTAGCCGTCGCTGTAAAGGAAGGGCCGCCAGTATTCCTGCAGGAGCTCAATCATCGTAGCGCCTCCCGGGAGCCTGCGGAGTAGCGGCGTTCCAGGCGGCGCAGGACGAAGTTGGAGGCGCTGGTGATCAACAGGTAGATCAACGCGGCGATCACCAGGAAGTAGAACAACTGATAGGTGCTCTTGCCGGCATCCTGGGCGGCCTTTACCAGGTCGGCCAGGCCGATGATCGACACCAGCGCCGTCGCCTTGAGCATCACCATCCAGTTATTGCCGATGCCTGGCAGGGCAAAGCGCATCATCTGCGGGAAGGTCACGTAGCGAAAGCGTTGCCCGCGCTTGAGGCCATAAGCGGTGGCGGCTTCCAGCTGGCCACGGGGCACGGCGAGGATCGCCCCGCGAAAGGTCTCGGTAAAGTAGGCGCCGTAGATAAAACCCAGGGTGATGACCCCGGCGCTGAACGGGTTGATCTCGATGTATTCCCATTCCATGAAGTCGGTGAAGCTGGTCAGCCAGGTTTGCAGGCTGTAGAAAATCAGCAGCATCAGCACCAGGTCCGGCACACCACGAATGAGCGTGGTGTAGAGCTGGGCGGGGATGCGCAGGAACGGCAGGCTGGACAATTTGGCGCTGGCTCCGAGCAGACCCAGCAATACGCTGACGGCCAGGGACAGCACCGATAACTTGATGGTCATCCAGGTGCCTTGCAGCAAGAGCGGGCCGAAACCCTTCAAACTGAAAGCACTCAGGCCGAGGGTCTGCAACAGGTCTTCAAACATCGATCACGGCCTATGGCGAGGTAAAAAAGCGCCCATCGTGAAGATGAGCGCCCGGGCATTATTTGCCGCTGAACAGGTTCAGATCGCCAAAGTGTTTCTTCTGGATAGTGGCGTAGGTGCCATCATCGTGTAACGCTTTGATACCTTTATCCAAAAGTGCCTTCAGGTCTTTGTTACCTTTGGAGATGCCGACGGCAGTCTTGGCCGGCAGCAATTCGCTGTCCACAGGCTTGCTGACTTCGTAGTCAACGCCTTGTGGCGATTTCAAAAAGCCCAGTTCGGCTTGCAGCATGTCCTGGATCGACGCGTCGAGACGGCCCGACATCAAGTCGGCGTAGACCTGATCCTGATTCTGATAGGCCTGGGTTTTCACACCAGCCTTGTCCAGCACGGCCTTGGCGTACGCTTCCTGAATGGTGCCTTGCTCGTAGCCAACGGTTTTGCCCTTGAGGGACGTGATGACTTCGCTCAGGCCGGAACCTTTCTTGAACACGTAGGACGTCGGGCCGGAAAACAGCTCGCTGGAGAAGTCGATGACCTTCTCGCGGGCCGGGGTCACGGTCATGGACGAAATCACGCCGTCGAACTTGTTGGCTTTCAGGCCTGGGATCATGCCGTCGAAGTCACTCTCGACCCACTTGCACTTGACCTTAAGCTCCGCGCAGATGGCATTGCCCAGGTCGATATCGAAGCCCACCAGGCTGCCGTCAGCCGCTTTGGATTCGAACGGTGCGTAGGACGGATCGACACCAAAACGCAATTCCTTGTATTCCTTGGCCAAGGCAGAACCTGCGGCCATGCACAGAGCCAGTGCAGAAAGGGTCAGCAATGCTTTTTTCATTATGTAATCCCTGGGAATCAAGATAAGCGCATGTGGCGCGTTTAGGACTGTTACTGAACGGTGTCAGACGTAACGCAAGTAGCAATTTCTGCACCATAGTTCCGAATGGTCGTTTTAAAAGGTGGGATTACAGGTGGTGCGATGCAGGAAATGCCCGATTTCGGGCACTGGGAAGTGGGCGCGCTTATTTGGTGCTGTGTCCAGCGCTGACGTTTAGTTATCGTTCCCACGGGCGTGGGAACGATAGGTTAGGGATTACTTGCCGGGCACCAGGGTCAACCTGGTTTTGCCATACACCTTGTCAAAGTTCTGCGGTTGCATCGGGAAGCTCAGGTATTGCGCCTTGAGCCACGTGTCGATGCCGTTGGCATAGTTCGCGCTGGCGGGGTTGCCGGATTGGCCGATGCCGCTTTGGCCCATCATCGGTTCCATCTGGCCGAAGTCGACGATCATGCGCAGCGTCGGCACCTGTGTGGTGTCGAAATTTTGCCCCCAACTGTAGGGTGCCGCGTTCAGGGTGTTGTGATCACCGCCTGCCGCCAGTGGGCCGCGAACCGTCTGGCCGCTGGTGTTCTTCCAGGTGTAGCTGTGGAGTTTGCCCCACTGCCAGGCTTTGTGATCGCCGCCCAATTGGCTGTCGCCCGCAGTAATTGCGGCGGCCAGGCTGCGGGCGAGGATTGCCGGCTTGTCTTCTTTTTGCGGGGTGTGCGCGTCATCCCAGAACGGGCTGTCTTCGCGGCCTAACAGGTGATCGGCCTGGGCCGAGTAGGACAGGTTGGCGTTGCTGACAAAGGCTTTCCAGGTGGCACTGGTCTGCGGGCCCAGTTCGTCGAGGAAGATCTGCTTGGTGCTTTCCTGCAAGAACAGCTCGTAAATCGCCGCATCGGTGGACGTCGGTGCCAGGCGGCCGTCGAACGCCATCAAGCGGTCCAGGGCTTCCCGCGCTTTGGCTCGTTCGGCGGCGGGCAGGGCGTCGATGGCCTGTTTTAGCGGCTGGGCCATGCCTGGCGCCAGGAACATGGTTTTCAGTTTGGCGGCGAAGGTGGTGGTTTGGTCGTACTGCATGGCGATTACGCTGCGGCTATCGTGCTTGCCGCTGCCTGCCAGTTGCGCAAGCCGTTCGCTGCGTTCCGGAGCAGCCCAGGAGTTGGACAGCTGCATGCCATAACCGTGCGGGATGGTGCGCTGGTTGGCGGTGCCGACCCAGCCTTGTGGCGGGTCTTGATCGTAAGGGTGCAGCATCGCATCGGCGTAACCGTCCCAGTCAAAACGTGCGTCCCAACCCGGCGATGGCACCAGGCCTTCGCCTTCACGGCGGTTGGGGAAGCGGCCGGTGACTTGCCAACCGATATTGCTGGCGTCGGCAAAGACCATGTTCAGGGCGATGGCGCGAATCTCGCGGCTGGCGTCCGAGGCTTTCTCTACGGTCTGCGCCCTGGACAGGTCGAAGAACGCGTCCAGGCTCTTGTCGTCCTTGAAGTCGGCAGTTTGTAAAGCCAGGCCATAACCGCTGGTCAGGGATTGGGTGCTGTTGAGCAGCGGTCCGTGGCGGGTCTCGTACACCGCTTCGCGAAGTGGCTTCTGGCCTTTGGCGAAGAAAGTTTCGTTGCGCACGATGGCTGGCAGCCATTTGCCATCGTTCTCGTAGTACAGCGCGCTACCCTGGCGTTTGACCTTTTCCAGGAATAGGTCTTGGGTGTCGCCGGAAACCTGGCTCATGCTCCAGGCTACCTTGCCGTTGAAGCCGGAGAGCAAGGTTGGGATACCGGCAATCGAGACACCGGCGGCCTGGTATTTTGGTGCGCGGATTTGCACGTAGTTCCACAGCGACGGCGCCTGCAGCGGTGTCGATAGGTCATTGGCCAACAAGCTTCTGCCACTGCGGCTGCGTTGTGGGGCGATGGCCCAGTTGCTGGAGCTGGAAACCCCGAGGGTATTGAGCGTGCCCAGGTGCTCGGTGATGCTGTTCAGCGCCGCCAAGCCAGGAATCTGGCTGAGGTTGATGCCCTTGAGCTTGTCGGATTCAGCCGACGGCAGCGGTTCATCCGGGTAGCTCGGTGTCAGCCAGGCGAGCTTGTCGGCACCGACTTTTTGCGCGAGCACCAGGGCCGACAATTCTTCCTGCAGGTTGGCCGATTCGCTGAAATTCAGCAGGCAAAACAGCAGCGCTGAGTCTTCCGGCTTCCAGTATTCAGGCTTGTAGCCGGTCTGGGCCAGGTCTGCCGGCAGCTTGTCACGGTAGCGGAACAGGTAGGCGTTGACCCCGCGGGCATAGACTTCAAAGAAGCGCTTCAGCCGAGGCGACGAAGCGCTGTAAAGCTCGCCGGCGCTTTTCTTCAGGTTGACTGCCCGCATGAAGCGGTCGATATCCAGCACATCCGGCCCGGACATTTCCGCCAGACGGCCCTGGGCCAACAGGCGCAGGGTGACCATCTGGTTGATGCGGTCGCTGGCGTGTACATAGCCGAGGGTAAACAGCGCGTCATGGAAGGTGCTGCTTTCGATCAGCGGCATGCCTTGGCTGTTGCGGCGCACGGAAACGTTTTGCGCCAGGCCCTTGAGGGGCTGTACGCCGGAAACGGGGGGCAAAGTGTCCTGGGTGCTCAGTGACTGGCAACCGGCCAGGCCCAAGACACTGGCCACTGCCGCGGCAACGCCGAACCGGGGAAGAAAATGTGAGAGGGCTGGCGAGGCCATGGCAAAGCTCCTGCGGGGGTAGCGTCAGTAAAGGCGCTACGTTAGTGAGCGCGGTGAAACGACGCAAGCGGGAGGCGGTGCTTATTTTCAAGGGATCACTCCCACATAGGGCGTGGGAGTGCTCTGGGGACTCAAGACTTTGGCGGATTGACCTTTGCCACCAGTTCATACGCCCGCACCGTCGCCGGACGCTCCTTGATGTGGTTGAACCAGCGCTCTACATGGGGGAAGTCTTCCAGCTTCTGGCTCTGCCATTTGTGGGACACGATCCACGGGTAGATTGCCATGTCGGCGATGCTGTATTCCTCGCCCGCCACAAACTTGCGATCTGCCAGGCGGCGGTCGAGCACGCCATACAGTCGAGCGGTTTCGTCGACATAGCGTTTGATCGCGTAAGGGATTTTTTCCGGGGCGAACTGGCTGAAATGGTGGTTCTGCCCAGCCATCGGGCCCAAGCCACCCATTTGCCAGAACAGCCACTGCAGGGCTTCCTGACGACCGCGCAGGTCCTGGGGAATGAACTGGCCGGTTTTTTCTGCGAGGTACAGCAGGATGGCGCCGGATTCAAAGAGGGAGATGGGAGCGCCGCCGTCGGTCGGGTGCTGATCGACGATGGCCGGTATACGGTTGTTGGGAGCGACTTTCAGGAAGTCAGGCTTGAACTGGTCGCCCTGGCCAATGTTGATCGGATGCACCTCGTAAGGCAGACCGGCTTCTTCCAGGAACAACGAAACCTTGTGACCGTTGGGGGTGGTCCAGTAATACAGGTCGATCATGAAGCTCTCCAGGAGTGGTAATGCTTGAGTGGATAGCCAACAGATGAGAGGACTGTTTTACGCCCGATGACTTGCCTGTAGGAATAGGTGATGTTCAAGTGGCGAAAATTCAATGGAACATTTGGATCTATCGATATGGAAATCCGGCACGGCGCAGCGTTGATCCTGATTGATCAACAAAAAGGCATTCATCATCCCAAGCTGGGGCGGCGCAATAATCCCGACGCAGAGGAGCGCATGCTCGCGCTACTGGCCCAGTGGCGCAGTAACGGTTGGCCGGTGATTCATGTTCAGCATTTGTCCCACTCGCCGGACTCGGTGTTCTGGCCGGAGCAGTCGGGGGTGGAGTTTCAGGACGCGTTTATTGCGCAGGCGGGCGAACAACTGATCCAGAAGCGGGTTCCGGATGCGTTTTGCGGTACGGCGCTGGAGGCGACATTGCACGGCTCTGGAATCAGGCAAGTGGTGCTGGTGGGCGTAGCTACCCACAACTCGGTGGAAGCTACTGCTCGTAGTTCCGGCAACCTTGGGTTTGAGACTTGGGTGGTTGAAGACGCCTGCTACACCTTCGACAAGGCGGACTTTTATGGGCAAATGCACTCGGCTGAGACGGTGCATGCCATGTCCTTGGGTAACCTGCATGGCGAATACGCCACGGTTATTTCGTCGAAGCAGGTGTTGACTACCTAGCGTTGTAAACACTGACCTTGTGGCGAGGGAGTAAGCTCTCTCGCCACAGAACGCGCTCTTACTACACTCGCATCAAGCGCCGTGGCACTTCTTGAATTTCTTTGCACTGCCGCACGGGCAAGGATCGTTGCGACCCACGTCCTTCAAGGTGTTGCGCACTGGCTCCTGGTGAGCGTGGCCGCAGTTCGGGCCGTGGACATGGCCGTGGTCGTGATCATGGTGATCGTGATCGTGGTTGCAGTCAGGACCATGGACATGGGGTTGCTGAGTCATTGATGTCGCTCCGGAATAAAATCGCCGGGGATTATCTCGCCATTGCGCAGCACGTGCACGTCGTTACCGATGAATAATCCGGTTTTCAGTTCGCCTTCCAGCCGATAGGGGATGGGTTGGTCGGGGTTTTTCAGCATCTCGACCACCTGACGCACCTGCGGCCACAGGTTGGTGCGCACGGATATCTTGAAAAACCCCCGGCTGTGAGGCGCCACGGTGAACCACTCATTGGACTCGCCTTCGGTCAGCACAATATCGTCCAGGGTGATCTTGTAGATCAGCCCGCGCACGGTCAGGTCCGAGTCGTTACGGTTGTCGACGCGAAAGTGCAGCTTGAATTTCTGTTCCAACAACTTGGCCCGGACCACTTCTACCTTGACCAGGTGCACCTGCGGCGCGGGAGCATCGTCGGCGAACCAGGAAGCGCAGCCCGACAGCCCGAGGGTTAATGTCAGCAGAAGGCTGTAAGTCCGTAAGTGGTTAACCATGCGTTGTCCCTGTAGAGCGAGGGGGATGCCTGCTGTTATAGATAGCTGGAACAGCACTTCTTGAATTTTTGCCCACTGCCGCACAGGCAGTTGTCATTGCGCCCAGCCTTGACCTGTACCGTCGGGTCAATGAAGTACCAGCGCCCATCGTTTTGTACGAAGGAGGACCTTTCGCGGTGGCTGTGTTCGCCGGTGCTGTCATGCCAGCGCGCTATGAAGGTGACGAAGGCGTGCTCTGGCTGCCCACCGAACACTTCCGAGCTTTCCACCTCCAGCCCCAGCCAAGTGCTTTGGGTACTCCAGGCGCTGATTGCTTCGCGATCCAGTCCGCTCTGTTGCGCCGGTAAAGTGGTCGCTAGTAGATAGTCCACCAGGCCCAGCACATAGGCGCTGTAGCGCGAGCGCATCAGCGCTGTGGCACCGGGCGCTGGGTGGCCGGCGTGGTAATGGCCGCAGCAGGCATCCAGCAGGTTGCCGCTGCCGCAGGGGCAAATGGATGTACTCATCGGGTTACCACCAATACTTTCCGAAGTTTTGCGGGTTGGCCCAGAAGCGGGCATTGAGCCAGTCCGGCACCTGTTTATAGTCAAGCAGATCATAGGTAAACAGCGTCAGTATCTGGTCGTCGCGCTGGAAACCCTCACTGGCTTGCAGGGCCAGCGAGAAAAAGTCGGTCTCTTTCCAGTCGCAGGCGCCCAGGTCCGCAAGCACGGCGATGCGGCTGGCGTTCAAGTTGCGGATGCCGCCCAGCAGTTCCAGGCCCTCCCGTTTTGACAGGTGCTCCAGGCAGTCGACCACCAGCGCCAAGTCAAACCGCTGTGCTGCGAGTGCTGCCGGCAAAGGTCCAGGCTCGGCAAAGGATACGACGGTATTGGGATGTGCCTCCTTGAACGCATCAAGCGCCGGAAACTGGCTGGCACCCAGCAGCAACAGGCGTTTTGGCCCATGAAGGTCAAGCAAGGCGGCCAAGGCTTGCTGGGGTGTACGGGAAGAAATACCGGCGCTCATCGAAGATCCTCAAATCAGAACCGTAGAGACTAGCCTGCCTGAGCGTGCGGGCCTAGAGCGGGCGGTGGGATTTAGTCAGGAGAAAGCAGCTGCGGCCAATGAATACGGGGGGATTGCATGCTGGCGCAGATTAAAGGGGCCGTCTTTACTCCACCCATCGGCTCTCGGCCGATCCCCTCAGGAGAAATCAGATGAGCATCATGCGGACAGCTCTACCCTTGGTTCTGCTAACCGGAGTATTGACAGGTTGCGCAGGCTTGCAAAAAACCGATTGGCCCACCTGCGCTGCGCTCGGCGGTGTGACCGGTGCCGCTCTCGGCGCGACCGAAAGCGCCTCATGGGCTGGCGGTGGCGCGTTGTTGATCGGCGGCATGGCCGGCGCTTATTGCTGGGTCCATGGCGACGGTGACGAAGACGGCGACGGCGTGCCGGACAGCCGCGACAAGTGCCCAGGCACCCCCAAAGGCGTACAGGTCGACGCCGATGGCTGCCCACCTGTGCCGGTAGCAATGGTCGAGGAAGTGGTGGTGGTCAAGGAAGAAACCATCGTGATTCGTGACGTTCACTTCCAATTCGACTCGGCCAAGCTCACGGCGGCGGACAAAACCAAGCTCGACACCATCGCCACGCGCCTGAAACAGGAAGCCCCGAGCGCACAACTGCGAGTCAGCGGCCATACCGACAGCGTCGGCAAAGATGCCTATAACCAGAGACTCTCGGAAAAACGCGCCCATTCGGTGACTGATTACCTGGTCAGCTCAGGTGTGCCGCGCAGCAACTTCGTGTCGGTGACAGGTTCCGGTGAAAGTCATCCGGTGGCCGACAACAAAACGGTCGACGGCCGTGCCTTGAACCGTCGGGTGGAAATCCAGATCAATCGCTAGATAGCGTATATGCCCCTGTGGGGTCCACAGGGGCATTGCTGGCGATCCTCGTCGAACCTGCGGCCAAACCAGGCCCTTCATCAATTTTTTTAATCCTTCACTGGCAAATCGCCCGCGTAAGTCGTTACTGTGCCCCCAAAGAATAATGTGCAAGGGGAGCATGCGGGATGAAGGTGTTTTGGGGGCTGGGGAAGTTTTTAACGTTGCTGTTTTGGGTGGTCGTGGTAGTCAACCTGTTCAAGCCACTGATCAATCCGTTTCACCTGTTGGTCAATCTGGCCGGCAGCCTGTTGTTGCTGACCCATCTGCTGGAGTTGCTGTTATTCAACGCCAGCGTGAAAAATCGTGCCCATCCTTGGCGTGACCGCTTGCAGATTCTGCTGGTGGGTATGTTCCATGTGCAGAGCCTTTCAGCGCCTGCACCTGTCGATGAAGTGAACAAGGAGGCCAATCATGCGTAAGGTTTTTTTGCTGGCCCTGCTCGTTAGTCCCATCGCTTTGGCCCAGAGCGTCAGCGTCGACACCAACACGTTGATGCGCCTGCCCAACAGCACCAGTGTCTTGCAACTGGAGCGCCTGGACGTGGCCGACTACGGCACATTGTTAATTCCGGCCACTATCTCTCAGGTCAGCATCGATGAATTGCACCTGGGCCGCGAAGCACGGATCGCCATCGTGCCCAGCGCATCTGGCCTTCAATTGCAGGTGCGTCATGCACAACTGGAGCATGGCAGCCAGATTACTTCCCGTGGTGCGCCCGGTACTCACGAGAAGCCTGCCAAGCCAGGGCGAGACCTGAGCTTGCGTATCAATTCCCTGAATGCCGACGAATTGTCGGTGGATGCCCGTGGCGGCGCCGGATCTCAAGGCTATGCGGGCCTTGACGGCGCCAATGGCGAAGACCCCGGTTGCACCTGGGGTTCGGCTGGACGCGGTGCCAATGGTGACAACGGTGGCGACGGGCTGCCGGGCGCGGCGGGTGCAGTAGTCAGGGTCGAACTGCCCCAGGATTACCCAAGCACCAAGATCAAGGTGTGGGTTGACGGTGGCGCGGGCGGCTTGCCGGGCCTGGCCGGCAAGCCTGGCAAGGGCGGGCAGTCCAAGGGTTGCCTGGTGTACCGCGCTGATGGCGGCGATAAGGGGCGGCCGGGGCTCGAAGGGCAGCCGGGTGTTCAGGGGCCTGCGGGCTCCGTAACGGTCCAGCGGTTATAGGGGAAGGGCAGCTTCAAGCCACAAGTTTCAAGCTGAAAGTACAAGGCTTGCAGCTTGAGGCTTGAAACGGGTGACTGTTGTTAAAACATCGGTCGTGCCGAAGCCACTGCCACCAGCACCAACCCGACAATCAGATTGATCCCCACCAACTTACGGATTTTTCCCAGCGCAGCCGCTCCAGCTGGCCAATCCTCCGTTGCCACTGCTGTGCGTAGTTCAGGCAATTGCAGCGCCTGGATGCGGATAAACAGCGCCGTCATCACCACGTACAAGCCCATCATGACCTGCACATAACGCGGTGCGGTCTCAAAACCGTTGAAGCGCAGTTGCAACAGGCCGACACCGCTGATCGGCAACAGCAGCACCGCCACCCAGACCCACACGAAAAAACGTTGAAACACATTTACCCACAGTTTCAGCCGGGCAGGGCCATCAAGCGCGGCCATGGCGGCCGGGCGCAGGATCATCCAGGCGAAAAACATGCCGCCGACCCAGACCAGGGCGGCCAGAACATGCAGGGTGTAAGCAAGGCTAAAGACGGTCATTGAGGTACTCCGTTCTGCGCGGGATTAATTAGCGGGGTATGATAGCGGCCGATCCGAACCACTGAAAATTTATCCAGCGTTTTTGCGCCCGACTATCCATGATCAGCACTGAACTCAAAACCACGATCCAGGGCGCCTACTCGCGTTTTCTCGAAGCCAAGAGCTTGAAGCCGCGGTACGGCCAGCGCCTGATGATCGCTGAAATCGCCAAGGTCCTCGGGGATATCGACACCGACGATGAAGGCCGGCGCAGTGGCGACCCGGCGGTGGTGGCTGTCGAAGCCGGCACCGGTACCGGCAAGACCGTGGCCTACAGCCTGGCCGCGATCCCCACCGCCAAGGCCGCCGGCAAGCGCCTGGTGATTGCCACCGCTACCGTGGCCCTGCAGGAACAGATCGTCTACAAAGACCTGCCGGACCTGATGCGCAACAGCGGGCTGAACTTCACCTTCGCCCTGGCCAAGGGCCGTGGCCGCTATATGTGTTTGTCCAAGCTCGACGTGCTGTTGCAGGAAGGCCATGCGCAAACCGCCACGGCATCCCTGTTCGAAGAAGAAGGCTTCAAGATCGAGGTGGATGAGGCCAGCCAGAAGCTGTTCACCAGCATGATCGAGAAACTGGCGGGCAACAAATGGGACGGTGACCGCGACAACTGGCCCACCGCCCTGGAAGACGCCGACTGGGCGCGCCTGACCACCGATCACAGCCAATGCACCAATCGCCATTGCCCCAACTTCGGCCAGTGCGCCTTCTACAAGGCCCGAGAAGGCATGGGCAAGGTTGATGTTATCGTCACCAACCACGATATGGTCCTTGCCGACCTGGCCCTGGGCGGCGGCGCCGTGCTGCCGGACCCCCGCGACACGCTCTACGTGTTCGACGAAGGCCATCACCTACCGGACAAGGCCATCGGCCACTTTGCCCACTACACCCGTTTGCGCTCCACCGCCGACTGGCTGGAAACCACCGCGAAGAACCTCACCAAGTTGCTGGCCCAGCACCCGCTGCCCGGTGACCTGGGCAAGTTGATCGAGCAGGTTCCGGAGCTGGCGCGGGAGATCAAGACCCAGCAACAGTTCATGTTCAGCGCCTGCGAGCAGGTGGCAGACTTCAAGCCCGGTGAAGACGTCGAAGGCCGCGAGCGCCCGCGTCACCGTTTCGTTGGTGGGATGATTCCCGAGCACATGCGCGAAATGGGTATCGAACTGAAGAAGGGCTTTTCCCGCCTGACTGACCTGTTTACCCGTCTCACCGACTTGCTCAAGGAAGGCATGGACGGCGAGGTCAACATTGGCATCGCCAGCAACCAGGCCGAAGAGTGGTATCCGTTGTTCGGCAGCTTGCTGTCCCGTTCCCAGGGCAACTGGGAGTTGTGGACCGCGTTTACCGTCGAAGACCCGGAAGACAACCCGCCCATGGCGCGTTGGCTGACCCTGTCGGAAAGCGGTGCGCTGTTCGACATCGAGGTCAACGCCAGCCCGATCCTCGCGGCGGAAATGCTGCGACGCAATCTGTGGAACGTTGCCTATGGGGCCTTGGTTACCTCGGCGACGCTGACGGCCCTGGGCACTTTCGACCGTTTCCGCATGCGCGCCGGCCTGCCGAAAAAAGCCGTCACGGCCGTGGTGCCGAGCCCGTTCCATCACGCCGATGCCGGTGTGTTGCGGGTGCCCGACCTCAAGGCCGACCCACGGGACGCGCCGGCCCACACGGCAGCGATCATCCGTGACCTGCCGTCGCTGGTGGAGGGTTCCCGTGGCACCCTGGTGTTGTTCTCGTCGCGTAAACAGATGCAAGACGTGTTCGATGGCCTGGACCGTGATTGGCGCAAGCAAGTGTTTATCCAGGGTAACCTGTCGAAACAGGAAACCCTGAACAAGCACAAGGCACGGGTCGATGGCGGGGATTCCAGCGTGCTGTTCGGCCTGGCCAGTTTTGCCGAGGGCGTGGACTTGCCCGGCGCGTATTGTGAGCACGTAGTGATCGCCAAGATCCCGTTCTCGGTGCCGGATGATCCCGTCGAAGCAGCGCTCGCCGAATGGATCGAAGCCCGGGGCGGCAACCCGTTCATGGAAATTTCGGTGCCGGACGCTTCCTTGAAGCTGGTCCAGGCCTGCGGCCGCTTGCTGCGGACCGAAGAAGACCGGGGCACCATCACCTTGCTCGACCGCCGCTTGGTCACCCAGCGCTACGGCAAAGCAATCCTCAATGCCTTGCCGCCGTTCAGGCGCGAAATATCTTGAACCACCGTGGGCGGAATCGCCCACTTCGTGGTCTATCTCACTGTCACTGATTCACATCATCAGGCCATTCACCGGCCGTTTGGGAGAACCTTGTTCGTATGATTCGCTCGCTGCCCGCCATTTTTGCCTTGCTGTTCGCCGCGCCGTTACTGGCGGCCCCTGCCGGACAACAAACGCTGTTCAACTTTGTCCGTCCTGCCGACGTGGTCAAAGTGGCGACCCAGGACGCCAGCCTGCCGCAATACAATGCCGAGCAAACCCCTGAAGGCGAAGTGCTGCGCCGTATTACCTTCAATCCGGCGGCCGAGCCGAGCTTGGTACTCAGCCCGCAAAGTGGTGCCTGGGACTGGTCGCAGTCCAGCGCCATGAGCTTGCGTATCCAGAGTGCGATGGACTGGGCACTGACCCTCTACGTCAAGGTCCAGAGCAATGACGGCAAGACTCTGGTCAGCCGCATCGACTTGCCGGCCGGCCCTGCGCAAACCCTACTGATTCCCCTGCAAGCCAACTCGCCCTTGAGCCAGGGCATGAAGGCCGGGCCGCCGATGCCGATCACTGTCGACGGCCAGCGGGTGTTGTTGGCCAGCAGCAACGGTGAGATCGACCGCAGCCAGGTGGTGTCGGTCACGTTGTCGATGATCAAGCCCAATGTTGCCCAAAGTATTCTGCTGGAGCGTTTTGGCGTGCAGGACAGCGAGCCGGTGTTCAAGGCCGCCTATGGTGATTTGGTGGACACCTATGGGCAGTCCAACCGGGCCCGCTGGCCGGAGAAAGTCAGCAGCGACGAGCAACTCAAGGCCGCCGCGGCCAAGGAACAACAACAACTCAAAGGTTGGCTCGCCGAGCGCGACCGCTCCTCGTTGGACAAATTCGGCGGCTGGACCAAAGGCCCAGCCTTCGAGGCTAGCGGTTTTTTCCACACTGAAAAGCGCGACGGGCGCTGGTATCTGGTGACCCCGCTGGGCCATCCGTTCTATTCCCTGGGCGTCAACACCGTGACCCCGGACAACAGTCAGACCTACGTCGCTGGCCGCGAGTGGATGTTTGGTGCACTGCCCAAGTCCGGTGAGCCTTTCGACAAATACTACGGCAGCAGCGATAACCGCAGCGGCAACGGCGCCGATCAAGGTCGCAGCTTCAATGTCGGGCGCTGGTATGACTTTTATGGCGCGAACCTGCAACGCACCTACGGGCAATCTTGCGTGCCGGCCAGTGACAAGGCAGGGGTAGCAGAGGCGGCCAAGGCCAAGGCCGATGCGGCGCAAACCGGGCCTGTTGTTGCCCCTTGCACGCCGGAAGGTTTTGATCAGAAGCGCTGGCTTAGCCACACACTGGATCGCTTGCAAGCCTGGGGTTTCAACACGGTGGGCAATTGGAGCGATCCCAACCTTGGGACGGCTGACCGCGTGCCCTACACTTTGGCGCTGTCGATTGTCGGCGACTACGCCAGCATCAGCACTGGCACCGACTGGTGGGGCGGCATGCCCGACCCGTTCGACCCGCGCTTTGCCATGGCCACCGAACGCGCCGTGGCCATTGCCGCCCGCGACCATCGTGACGATCCCTGGTTGATCGGCTTCTTTGCCGACAACGAACTGGCCTGGGCCGGCCCCGGTAACGACGCAAAATCTCGGTATGCCCTGGCATACGGCACCCTGCGCATGACCACCGACGTGCCGGCCAAGCGTGCGTTTCTCAAGCAGTTGCGAGACAAGTACCGTAACCAGGCAGGCCTGTCGAAAGCCTGGGGCATTGACCTGCCGGCCTGGGAGCTGATGGAAGACCCCGGCTTCGTGCCGCCGATGCCCGATCCTGAGCACCCGGAAATCGAAGCGGACTTCAGATACTTTCAAAAGACCTTCGCCGATGCTTACTTCAAGACCATCTCCGACGCGCTGAAATGGCACGCGCCCAACCAGTTGCTGCTGGGTGGCCGATACGCCGTCAGCACTCCGGAAGCGGTGGCCTCCTGCGCGCAGTATTGCGATGTGCTGAGCTTCAACATGTACACCCTCAAACCCCAGGACGGTTACGACTTCGCGGCCTTGCAAACACTGGACAAACCGGTGTTGATCACCGAGTTCAACTTTGGCTCAGCAGACCGTGGCCCGCTCTGGGGCGGTGTGACGCAATTGGCAAAAGAAGAAGACCGTGGCCCGGCTTACGCCAACTTCCTCAAGCAGGCCATGGCTGAACCCTCGATTGTCGGCGTGCACTGGTTCCAGTATCTGGACCAGCCGGTCACCGGTCGCCTGCTGGACGGTGAAAACGGCCACTTCGGTTTGGTGGGGATCACTGATGTGCCGTTCCAGGGTTTTGTCGACAGCGTGCGTAAAAGCAACCTTGCGGCAATTGATCAATTGGGCAAGGAAGCGCAAACGACCAAGGCTGCAGCCCATGTGGGTGAGGGTGGGAAACCTGGACATGAAGGCAAGGCTGCCGGGCAGGGCAGCGGTCATGCCGGTGGGCATTCGGGGAACGGTCACTGATCGCTCCAGCCCATCAATCATGACGGCGACGGGTTCCCAAATTCCTTAATGGCTGGAACAATGTCCGCCACTTTATGCAGGACTTTTTCGAGGGGGATTTAGGTGCAGATTCAGGGTCATTACGAACTTCAGTTCGAAGCAGTGCGTGAAGCCTTTGCCGCGCTGTTCGACGACCCTCAGGAACGCGGCGCGGCGCTGTGCATCCAGGTTGGCGGGGAAACTGTCCTGGACCTGTGGGCCGGCACTGCCGACAAGGACGGTGCCGAGGCCTGGCACAGCGACACGATCGCCAACCTGTTTTCTTGCACCAAGACCTTCACCGCCGTCACGGCTCTACAACTGGTTGCCGAAGGCAAATTGCAACTGGATGCTCCCGTTGCCAACTACTGGCCACAATTCGCCGCTGCCGGCAAAGAATCCATCACCTTGCGCCAATTGCTTTGCCATCAGGCCGGCTTGCCCGCGCTGCGCGAAACGCTGCCGGCCGAAGCACTGTATGACTGGCAAATGATGACTGACGCCTTGGCCGCCGAAGCACCCTGGTGGACGCCCGGAGAAGGCCATGGCTACGCCGCCATCACCTATGGCTGGCTGGTGGGGGAGTTGCTGCGTCGTGCTGACGGGCGTGGCCCGGGAGAGTCCATTGTGGCGAGGGTTGCACGCCCATTGGGCCTGGACTTTCACATCGGGTTGGCGGACGAAGAATTTTATCGGGTTGCCCATATTGCCCGCGGTAAAGGCAATGTTGGCGATGAAGCGGCCCAGCGTTTACTGCAAGTAACAATGCGTGAACCTGCGGCCATGACGACCCGTGCATTTACCAATCCACCGTCTATTCTGACTAGTACTAACAAACCTGAATGGCGGCGCATGCAGCAGCCGGCGGCAAATGGTCACGGTAATGCCCGCAGCCTGGCGGGTTTTTATAGTGGTCTGCTGGACGGTAGTTTGTTGGAAGCCGATATGCTTGAGCAACTCACCCGCGAGCACAGTATCGGTGAAGATAAAACCTTATTGACGAAAACCCGGTTTGGCCTGGGCTGCATGTTGGATCAACCGCACGTGCCTAATGCGACGTTTGGCCTTGGCCCACGTGCCTTTGGGCATCCTGGAGCCGGTGGTTCTGTGGGGTTTGCCGATCCGGAATATGATGTAGCGTTTGGTTTTGTGACCAATACACTGGGGCCTTATGTACTTATGGACCCACGGGCGCAAAAGTTGGTAAGAATATTGGCCGGTTGTCTGTAAATAGCTTGCTGTTTGGCGTTTTTTTGTTACAAAGACGCTGACATAAAACGCTGGGCCAAAAGACGCTGGGCGAAATGTTGTAACTTTATTGTTCTAGACGCATCTGTTTAACGGGCCATTCAGGCCCCTGATTTTTTCTCATTTTGTGGATATCTCATGTTATCGAACAAGTCTTTGGCACTGGCGCTCTGCCTCACTATTACTGGCTGTGCACAAACACCACAAAATGATGCCGAAGGCGGGCATTGGTGGTCGCTGGGTTCCGACAAGGCCGCGACCAAGGACGCCGCTCCCCAGGCTGATGCCAAACCGGTTGCCAAGCCTGCCGCGACTGCCAAGGCTGATGCGCCTGTAACCCCAGCTGCGGCACCTGCGCCAGTTGCCAAGGCGGACACCGGCTCCAGCTGGTGGCCTTTCTCCTCGAAAAGCGCCGATGCCAAGGCTGCCGATGCCAAGGCTGACCTCAAGGCGGCAACGCCTGCACCGACTGGTGCGCCCGTCGTCGCCAAGGCCGATACCGGCACCAAGTGGTGGTGGCCGTTTGAAAGCAAGCCAAAACCCCTGAGTAAGGTCGACGTAACCAACGTCCCGATGCCAGACCCGAAAATCACCCAAGCCTGGCTGGATGACTATGAGCCGCGCCTGCGCGCTGCCATCAAGGGCAGCAACCTGCAACTTGAGCGTCGCGACAGCGTCCTGGTGGTGATCGCCCCGGTTGACGGCTCTTACAACCCCAAGCGCCCGGCGATGTTGCTGCCGGTGACCTTGGGCCCGTTCACTCGGGTTGCCAAGGCTGTTGAAGGTGATCCAAAGACCGCCGTGCTGGTCCTGGGCCATATCGATGCCACTGGCGCCGCGCCACAGAGCCAGGCGCTGACCAAGGAACGTGCACAGTCCATCGCTTCGATTTTCAGCCTCAGCGGCTTGAGGCAAGACCGCCTGATGCTGCGTGGCATGGGCGACATGATGCCCCGTGCAGCCAACGACAGTACCCAAGGCCGTGCCCTGAACCGTCGCATGGAAATCATGTTTACCCAGCGCACCACCATGTTGGCCTTGCTCAGCAAGTACAACTCGGGTAACCCGCCGAAACCTGAACTGATCGCAGTGCAGGACGTTCCGGCGCCTGCCGCTGCAGCCCCTAAAAAGGCCGTTGCCGCGAAAAAAGCGCCAGCCGCCAAGAAAGCCGCAGCCAAGCCTGCCGCCAAAAAAGCGCCAGCCAAAGCGGCTGCGAAAAAAGCAGCGCCGGCCAAGGCTGCAGCGCCAGCGAAGAAAGCTGCTTCCAGCGACCAGGCAAAAAACTGATTGAGTGAGAAGGAAAGCCGCATGACCCAAGCCTTGGCTGATATGCGCCGTGACTACACACGGGACGGTTTGACCGAGGCCCAGGCCCCGAATGAACCGTTTGCCTTGTTCCACCAGTGGTTCAGCGACGCGGTCAAGACCGAGCAGCCACCAGTAGAAGCCAACGCCATGACCCTGGCGACGGTCGACCAGGACGGTCGGCCTCATTGCCGGGTCCTGCTGCTCAAAGGGCTGGATGCACAGGGCTTTACCTTTTTCAGCAATTATCAGAGTGCCAAGGGTGAGCAACTGGCGGCGCGTCCCTTTGCCGCCATGACCTTCTTCTGGCCGACCCTGGAGCGCCAGGTTCGGATTGAGGGCCGAGTGCTCAAGGTGACGCCCGAGGAATCGGATGCTTACTATCAGGTTCGCCCGCTGGGCAGCCGCCTGGGGGCGTGGGCCTCGCCGCAAAGCAGGGTCATCCGCAATCGCGAAGAGTTGCAGGACTTGCTCAAGGCTACCGAGCAACGCTTCAGCGATACCCAGCCGGATTGTCCTGAACATTGGGGCGGCTATCGCCTGTTGCCGGAGCGCATCGAATTCTGGCAGGGCCGGCCGAGTCGCTTGCATGATCGCTTGAACTTCCGCTTGCAGGGTGCCGACTGGACCCGTGAGCGGCTGGCGCCCTGAAAGCAGCTTTTGTTACCCCATCTGAATGTTGCACAGAAGGCCCAAGCCTCTATTCAGAGGCTTTGGATGGGTACTGCTGCGCAGCGTCTTGCAGCCATTGCGGTAAATTCTTGCGTTTGACCTTCTCGTTTCTGGCGCGGTCCAACTGTTGCAGCATGAAGGTGCGCTTGTGTGGATCATCTCCGGCCAGGGACAACGCTAGGTCTCGGTCCATCCAGCGCTTGATCCTGACGTACAACCACCAGTGGAAGTACAGGCCGGCAACGGTGGTGGCTACAATGATGAAGTAGTCCATGAAAATCCTTGTGGTGGCGAAGGTGCTACCGTTCGTCGAGGTTTGCGATACAGCCTGTCTGTACTGGGGCTGAATGAAAGCAATTTTCTGCGGGCCATGCCGTGACAGGCGTCAAGCTGCGGAGTTTAATGAATACCTGTCCTTTGGAGTTGATGCTATGCGTAAGTCTGTTTTGCTGGTTGCCTGCTTTACCACCATGTCGTTGCTGCTGGGTGGCTGCGCCTCCAGTCTGACCGGCGACTCCTACTCCCGTGACGAAGCGCGTCGTGTACAGACTGTTCGCATGGGCACCATCGAATCCCTGCGCCCAGTGAAGATCGAAGGTACCAAGACTCCAATCGGCGGCGCTGCTGGTGCAGTCATCGGCGGCGTCGGCGGCAGCGCCATCGGCGGCGGTCGTGGCAGCATTGTGACCGCAGTCATCGGCGCTGTTGCCGGCGGCCTGCTGGGTTCGGCCACCGAAGAAGGCCTGACCCGCACCCAAGGCGTTGAAGTCACTGTTCGTGAAGACGACGGCAGCATGCGCGCCTATGTCCAGGCTGTTCAGGAAAATGAAATCTTCCGCATCGGCGATCGTGTGCGCATCATGACGGTTGACGGCACCAGCCGCGTGACTCGTTAAGAGTAAGGCAGCAGTAAAAGAAAACCCCAACCGGGTGACTGGTTGGGGTTTTTTGTTGGTGGAGTTGGCATGTGTGATTGTTCGAGGACGGCTCAAATGAACATTTCAATATCGTCCATGGCGTCGGATATTGTCCCATTCAACGACGGGTATTTCTCTCCTGCGTCATGAAGTGCAGGTAGTACCTTATCCATTTCCAACTCGCCGAATCGGCGAGCCAGATGGCCCAGCGCAGTGATGGCTGGGGCCATGAGATGCTCTTTTGAGTTACTCATATAGTGAAGACATATTTGTTGGGCCCATGCGCCGTCAGGTTCGTAAAGGCCGATGGATATAAGCGCAGTACCAATGTCAGCTTCATTTTGACTGTGGAGAAGAATCACGACTTCATCGTGGGACATGAATGGATCATGATAAATCAGCCCAATGTTTTGAGTTTCTTTCATTGCAGTATCCGGGCTCCGATGAAGTATTCCAAGTCATCGGGGAAGGTAATATTGAGCAACACCGCCAACTGCGTTACCTGGCTTTTTGTGAGCTCCAACTCACCAGGGTCCAGGTCCTCCAGAGGTTTTGATTCTGTGATTTGGGCAGCGGCTTGATTAAGCTGATCTCCTTTTATATCGAATTCGAATTGCAACGAGTCATCCTGTTTTTCGTCAGGGTAGAAACCGGTAATTGATAGGTAGGTCATGGTTGCATTCTCGTTATTGTCGAGTAGTTGTTCTGCCTGGCTTTGCTGGGCCGGTCTGTTGGCCGGTTATATGGTTGAACTCTCCAAGGTGAATCGCAAACCGGTCAAACTTCTCTACAGCTCTGCTTTTATAGTCCCATTCGTAGATTTTCCCTTTTCTATCGACCCACCTTGCCCTTTTTTTGCCTCCACCCTGAACGAAGGACTTAGATTTAACCCTCAATGCATCGGGGAAGGCTGGTAGTGTTTTAGGAGCCTCGTAGTAGTCATGGTCCCCCGGTCGAACGCTGACCACCACATAAAGCGGCCTAACCCCCGAATCCGCCGGAAACACCAGGATGAAATCCTTGTACTCCGGCGGGTAGATCGGATCGACGATGATGTTGTCAGCCGCCTCAGTCGGCGGGTATACCCAGATATGAGGAGCCTGCGGCGCAGCCTCCAACGCAGGGATGCCCACGGTGTCAGAAGGGTCGACGGCAGGCGTCCAGATCAGCTCAACGCCATCACCCAGGTCAGCCACCTGTTGTGTGTCGCGCAGACCAAATTGCACGACATCAACCATTTCCCAATCGCGATTTTTACCGGTGTAGAAGGCATATCCCTTGAGCGTACCGTCGGCTTGTTGCTCGACGTGCAGGCGAACCCGTGTGCGTGCTCTGGGCATTGAGCGCAGTTGATCGTCGCTGTAGAGGGCGCTGTCGCCGAGGCTGGAAGGCCAGAGCAGGGCGACCATTCCGACCATGAGGCCTGCTGCGACAGTCCCTGCTCCCGCTGCTGCACGGGTCGCGGCCTCGCAAGCAACGACAATGGCGGAGCCGCCCAGAGACAACGTTCCCAGCCCGGTTGGCGGTGCCTTGCCGGCTATTTTTCTCAGCCGTAATACACCTGCTTCATCTACTTCCTGACCGCCGAGCAATACAGAGTCGCCGTAATCCGCGAGGCGCTCGGTGGGGATGTAACCGGAAGGGTTGTGGAAGTCGATGAATGCGTCCTGCAGGTTGCAGGACTTGGCAAATACGCAGCCAACGACGGGCGGTTGCGTTGGTTGCGGCTCAACCTTGCGGCTGATCTCGTAAGCCTGTTGGCGGGCGAGCATGGCTTCGTATGAAAGTTGGCTGGCCTCACGATCAGCCAGTTCGCGCTCGTTCATGTGTTCGAGGCGTCGGTAACCACCGGTACCGGTCCCATAGGACCGCCAGACCTGGGGTACATCCTTGTTGTTTGCCATCGAGCCCTCCAGGCTTGCCTCATAACGACGTCCGGCGTTGGAGCCGGGAGCACGACGTTATTGCAAGCGGAGGAGGGTGGATGTAGGACTGATCTGTGAGGCGGCGCGGAATCGGCCGAGGGGTAGAGGGAGCCGGCAAGCCGGCCCCCAAAGGGTGCTAGGGCTGAATCACCGCCTGCTTGCGACTGGCCATTGCCGTCACCGCATAGCCAATCAACGCCGCTAATATCGAACCGGTCAGGATGCCCATCCGGTCCATACCAGCGTATTCACTGCTGCCCGGCACAAATGCCAGCGAGCCGACAAACAGGCTCATGGTGAAGCCGATGCCGCACAGTATCGCCACGCCCAACACCTGGCCCCAATTGGCGCCATTGGGCAGCACGGCAAGGCCGGTTTTTATCGCGACCCAGGTGAAGCCCAGCACGCCGACGGTTTTGCCCAACAGCAGGCCTGCAGCGATGCCCATTGGCACGTGGTGGGTGAAGCTTTCCAGGTTGACGCCGGTCAGCGAGACGCCGGCGTTGGCAAAGGCGAACAGCGGAAGGATCGCGTAGGCCACCCAGGGATGCAGTGCGTGTTCGAGGGTCAGCAGTGGCGAAGGTTCGGCATTTTTGGTGCGCAGCGGGATGCAGAACGCCAAGGTCACACCGGCCAGGGTGGCGTGCACGCCACTCTTGAGCACGCAGACCCACAGGATCAGCCCTACAATCATGTAAGGCCCCAGCTTGACGACACCGAGCCGGTTCATCGCAATCAAGGCGATCAGGCACGCGGCCGCACCGGCCAATGAAGCCCCGGACAGGTCGGCGGAGTAGAAGATCGCGATAACGATGATCGCGCCAAGGTCGTCGATGATGGCCAGGGTCATCAGGAACAACTTCAGCGACACCGGCACGCGCTTGCCCAGCAGGGCCAATACGCCCAAGGCGAAGGCAATGTCGGTGGCCATGGGAATCGCCCAGCCGCCTAGGGCTGCCGGGTTGTCCTTGTTCAGCGCCCAGTAGATCAGTGCCGGTACGACCATGCCGCCGATGGCTGCCGCACCGGGCAGTACCACTTGCGAGGGCTTGGACAATTGGCCGTCGAGCACTTCGCGTTTGACCTCAAGGCCGATCAGCAGGAAGAACAGGGCCATCAGGCCATCGTTGATCCACAACAGTGCCGGCTTGGCGATGTTCAGCGCGCCGATTTGTGCGACCACCGGGACATCGAGAAAGCTCGCGTAAAAGTGCGACAGCGGTGAGTTGTTAATGATCAGCGCCAAAGCAGCGGCAGCGATCAGGAGCAGACCGCTGGCGGCTTCCAGCTGGAAGAAACGGGTGAAAGTACTACGCAGAGGCAAGGGATGCTCTCCAATCAAGGTTCAGTAGGGGGTACCCTAACTCGTACCGTTAGTTGTTAAAACAAAAGTTATATTCTATTTTGTTATAAGCCGAGAGCTTGGTCGACATTGCGCCAAAACCTAGCAGTTATGTGTCCAATTGAGTCTGGACTGTATCTGTGTGAAATGTAGGAAACATCCTAAGATCGAAGCTGAAACCCTTAGAGAAACCGATCATGAGCGACAACCGACCGTGGGCCCGCGAAGCCATCCGCATCATTGAGGCGGACTTCCAGCGCAGTGCCGACACTCACCTGATTCCCCTGCCGCTGCCGGGCTTGCCGGGTATCGAGTTGTACTTCAAGGATGAGTCCAGCCACCCCACCGGCAGCCTGAAACACCGGCTGGCTCGTTCATTGTTCCTCTACGCCCTGTGTAATGGCTGGCTCAAGGCTGGCGCGCCGGTGATCGAGGCGTCCAGTGGCTCCACGGCCATTTCCGAAGCGTACTTTGCCCGTTTGCTGGGCTTGCCGTTTATCGCGGTGATGCCGGCCACCACCTCCCAGGAAAAAATTGCTCAGATCGCCTTCTATGGCGGCAAGAGTCATCTGGTGCAGGACCCCACGCAAATCTACGCCGAGTCTGAGCGTCTGGCCCAGGAAAGTGGCGGTCACTTTATGGACCAGTTCACCTACGCCGAGCGTGCCACCGACTGGCGAGCGAACAACAACATTGCCGAGTCGATCTTCCAGCAGCTGCGTTTCGAGCGCCATCCAGAGCCGAGCTGGCTGATTTCCAGCCCTGGCACCGGAGGCACCACGGCGACGCTGGGGCGTTATGTGCGTTATCGCCAGCATTGCACCCGTGTGTTGTGCGCCGATGCCGAGCGTTCGGTGTTCTTTGACTATTACCTGACCGGGGATGCGAGCTTGCGCTTGGACTGCGGTTCGCGGATCGAAGGTATTGGTCGGCCTCGGGTGGAAGCGTCGTTCCTGCCAAAAGTGATCGACGCGATGGTCAAGGTGCCGGACGCCTTGTCCTTGGCAGCTATGCATTACCTGGCGCAGCGTTTGGGGCGGCGGGTAGGTGGTTCCAGCGGCACCAACTTGATTGGGGCGTTGATTGCTGCGCAGCAGATGAAGGCGGCGGGGGAGTCGGGGTCGATCGTGGCCATCTTGTGTGATGGCGGGGAGCGTTATGGCACCACCTATTACGACCAGGCTTGGCTGGCGGGGCAGGGGTATGAACTGGAGGGCTTGATGGCAACCGTTGCGGCCAGTGTTGAGCGAGGAGAGGCGCTGCCGGACAGCGTGTTGCGCGCCAATATTTGAGGGGCAGCAGCAGGCTTCAAGCTACAAGAAAAAGCAGGTCAGCACCTGCTTCTAACTTGCAGCTTGCAGCTTGCAGCTTGCAGCTTCAGCCCTGGCTGGCCAATATATCCCGGGCCAGTGCCTCGGCAATCCGAATCCCATCGACACCCGCCGACAAAATTCCACCGGCATAACCGGCGCCTTCGCCGGCCGGAAACAGGCCTTTCACGTTCACACTCTGCATCGATTCGTCGCGAGTAATCCGCAGCGGCGATGAAGTGCGGGTCTCGATCCCGGTCAGGACCGCGTCGTTCAACGAGTAGCCTTTGATCTGCTTCTCGAATGCGGGCAAGGCTTCGCGGATGGCCTCGATGGCGAAGTCCGGCAAGGCCAGGGCCAAGTCACCTAGGGCCACGCCTGGCTTGTAGGACGGTTCGACACTGCCGATAACCGTGGACGGTTTGCCAGCGATGAAGTCACCCACCAGTTGCGCCGGGGCGTCGTAATTGCTGCCGCCAAGGATGAATGCGTGGGACTCCAGGCGCTCCTGCAACTCGATGCCCGCCAGGGGGCCGCCCGGATAATCCACTTCCGGGGTGATACCCACCACGATCCCGGAGTTGGCATTGCGTTCGTTACGCGAATACTGGCTCATGCCGTTGGTCACGACACGGTTTGGCTCGGAGGTCGCGGCTACTACCGTGCCGCCAGGGCACATGCAGAAGCTGTAGACCGAACGACCGTTCTTGGCGTGGTGTACCAACTTGTAGTCGGCAGCGCCCAGTTTCGGGTGCCCGGCATACTTGCCCAGGCGTGCGGCGTCGATCAGCGACTGCGGGTGCTCGATACGGAAGCCCACCGAGAACGGCTTGGCTTCCATGTGCACGCCACGACCGTGGAGCATGCGGAAGGTGTCGCGGGCGCTATGGCCCAGGGCGAGGATCACGTGTTTCGAAAGAATCTGCTCGCCGCCATCGATGACGACGCCGTTCAACTGACCGTCTTCGATCAACACGTCGGTCACGCGCTGTTCAAAGCGCACTTCACCGCCCATGGCGATGATCTGATGGCGCATGTTTTCCACTACGCCAGTGAGCCGGAACGTACCGATGTGCGGTTTGCTGACGTAGAGGATTTCTTCCGAAGCACCGGCCTTGACGAACTCGTGCAGGACTTTGCGACCGTGGAATTTCGGGTCCTTGATCTGGCTGTAGAGCTTGCCGTCGGAAAAGGTCCCGGCGCCGCCTTCACCGAATTGCACGTTGGATTCGGGGTTGAGCACGCCTTTTCGCCACAGGCCCCAGGTGTCCTTGGTGCGCTGGCGCACTTCACGGCCACGTTCGAGGATGATCGGCTTGAAGCCCATCTGCGCCAGCAACAGTCCGGCAAAAATCCCGCAGGGGCCGAAGCCGACGACGATTGGCCGCTCGGTCAGACCTTGCGGTGCCTGGCCCACGACTTTGTAGCTGACGTCGGGTGCCGGATTGATGTTGCGGTCATCGGCGAATTTGATCAGCAGGGCAGCTTCGCCCTTGACGTCCAGATCGACGGTGTAGATGAAGCACAGCTCTGACGTTTTTTTGCGGGCGTCGTAGCTGCGTTTGAACAGGGTGAAATCGAGCAGGTCATCACTGGCGATGCCCAGGCGCTGCACGATGGCGGGCCGCAGGTCTTCTTCGGGATGGTCGATGGAGAGCTTGAGTTCGGTGATTCGTAACATGACAGGATCCGGTGTGCGGCGTTTGATGAGGCCGGCAGTTTTGCAAACCGGCGATTATAAGCCCCAATGGCGATTTCCCGTCATGTTAAAACAGCGCAGGGCCGAATCAATCGTCCCGTGAGCCGCCAAACGCCGCGCAGCCACGCTGTACCTGGCCGTTTACCCGCAACTCGGCGCTCATGTGTTGTAGGCTGCCGCTGACGCTGTCGACACAACGTTGTGGGGCGACCCACAGTTCGATGTGCTGGTTGTTGGCTTCGGTCATAAGGTTGAAACGGCCATCACCCAACTGCTCTTCCACATAGGGTACCGGCAACGGCTGCTGGCCTTCACGTATCAGCACCATGCCCTTGGCGGTGACGCTCAGCGACCAGGCTGGCTTGTGGCCATTGGCGCGCAGGATCATGCGCTTGAAGTCCGGGTCGTCACAGGCGGAGGTCGAACGCTCGACGCGATAGAGTTGTTGCAGGTCGACCTGGCCTTGGGTGCCGGTGGCGACGCCCGAGAACTTGCCCCGCAGGTCGGCGAACAGCGCGCCTTGCTGGCCGGCGAGGGAGGCCGCTTCCTGGAGGATGCTGGTGCCGCCAGTGTCATTGACCACGTAGTTACGTTGGTCGTGGCAGGGCTGGAACAGCAGCTTGTCACCGATGGCCGTTAGCTCACCCTGCATGCGGGTCAGGCCCGTGAGGGAGGGCTTGGCCGGCTCGCTGTCGAACATCTGGCAGGCGGTGAACAGCGGTAGCAGGGCAAAAAGAATGAGGGTACGGGCGGCACGCATTATCGGGTCTCCTGATAAGTGCCGCCACGTTACGCAGGCTGAGGGTGCATCACAAGTCTGGGACACACGTTGAGTTCAACCAATGATGTATGTCTGCCCCGTTTGCATGCCTTCCACACTTTTCGCGTAAGCCAATGCCACATCCGCCGCCGGCACTGGCTTGAAACCACGAAAGTACGGGGCATAGCTGCCCATGGCTTCCAGCAGCACGTTTGGGCTCACCGAGTTGATGCGCAGGCCACGCGGCAACTCAATGGCTGCGGCCTTTACGAATGCATCAAGGGCGCCATTGACCAGGGCTGCCGAGGCGCCCATGCGAATCGGGTCGCGGTTGAGGATGCCGCTGGTGAAGGTGAACGATGCGCCGTCGTTGGCGAATTCGCGGCCGATCAGCAGCAGGTTGACCTGGCCCATCAGCTTGTCTTGCAAACCCAGGTCGAAGTCGGTTTCGCTCATGTCCGCCAAGGGCACGAAGTTGACGTTGCCGGCAGCGCAGACCAGGGCATCGAACGTGCCGGTCTGCTGGAACAACGTACGGATTGAGGCGCTGTCGCTGATATCGACCTGGAAATCGCCGCTTTTGCGACCGATGGTGATCACGTCGTGGCGCTGGGACAGTTCTGCCTTGACCGCCGAGCCGATAGTGCCGCTGGCGCCAATCAATAGGATTTTCATCGTGTCGTTCCTCCAGTTGTTCAGGTGAAGCTTCAGTCTAGAGTGGTTTTTTCTGCTGATAAGCGCACTAATGGGCAACCTTTGGTTTTCAATTGGAAACAATCCCATGAGCGAAATGGATGACCTTGCGGCGTTTGCGGTGTTGATCGAAGCCGGCAGCTTTACCTTGGCGGCCCAGCAATTGGGCTGCAGCAAAGGCCAACTGTCCAAGCGCATCAGCCAATTGGAGGCGCAGTTTTGTGTGGTGTTGCTGCATCGCACCACCCGTAGGCTTAGCCTGACGGCTGCGGGTGCGGCGTTGTTGCCTCAAGCCCAGGCTCTGGTGGTCCAAGTCGAGCGGGCGCGTCAGGCGTTGGCCCGACTTAAGGACGATTTGGCTGGTCCCGTGCGTATGACGGTTCCGGTCTCTTTGGGCGAAACCTTCTTCGACGGCCTGTTGCTGGAGTTCTCCCGGCAGTACCCGCAGGTGCAGATTGAGTTGGAGCTCAACAACAGTTATCGCGACCTGGCGCGGGATGGCTTTGATCTGGCAGTGCGTTCAGAAGTTGCCAACGATGAGCGGCTGGTGGCCAAGCCACTGCTGGCCTGGCACGAGATGACCTGCGCCAGCCCGGCCTATCTGGAACAGCATGGCGAACCGGCGACTCCAGCGGACCTGGTCGGGCATAGCTGTCTGCTCAACAGCCACTACAGTGGCCGCGAAGAATGGTTGTATCACCAGCAACATGAACTGTTGCGTGTCCGGGTGTCCGGGACCTTCGCCTCCAACCATTACAACCTGCTGAAAAAAGCGGCACTGGTGGGCGCCGGCATCGCGCGTCTGCCGTCATATGTATTGCAGGCGGAATTGGCTGACGGCCGACTGCGCTGGCTCCTGCGCGACTATCAGACTCGCAGCATGCCGATGTATCTGGTCCATCCCTACCAGGGTGGCTTGCCGAGACGTACCCAGGTGCTCGCGGACTACCTGGTGGGTTGGTTCAAACGCAGTGGTGAGGCCCTGGATCAACTTTAGCGGTAGCGCCGGGCAATCAACTGATCAATGGACAAGCGCCCAGGTCCCTTGGCCATCAATACCAGCAGCAGGGCAATCCAGGTGCCGTGGGTCGGGTAGGCATCCGGGTAGACGAACAACTGAATGGTCAGGGTCATGCCTAACAGTGCCAATGCCGAAAAGCGTGTGGCGAACCCCACCAGGATCATGATCGGGAAAAAGTGCTCGGCGAAGGTCGCCATATATGCGGCCATCTCCGGCGACAGCAGGGGCACCTGATATTCACTGCGAAACAGCGGCAGGGTGGAATTCGCCAGGTGAGGCACGCCCAGTTGCAACGTTCCGTCGACCACGTCCACGGCAAAACCTTCGACTTTGGTCTGGCCGGATTTCCAGAACACTGCGGCAATGGAAAAACGTGCGACAAAGGCGATCAAGCTGTAGGGGATTTTCTCGAAGCACTGGATGACCCGTGCGATCAGACTCGGTGTATGGGTGTTCATGGTTGTACCTTCTTTTCGGTGTGCAAATGAGTAATGGCTCCGTGACCAATCAGCAGCGCCAGGCATTTATGCAGGTCGAATTCGGTGGCTGCGTCTAGGGCGTAAGCCATGGCCATCTCCAGCGGCCAGTCGTTGTTCAGGCTGTTGATAAACGCCACCGAACCGATGTCTACGGTGAAGACCTCGACCTCCAGGCCGTTGCGCAGAACCAGGGCACTTTGTGCCTGCAAGGGGTTGAGGGTGGACAGGGATGACTCCGTCTGGTGCGCAGCCCATAACGCCACTACGGCGTAGGCCGAGTTCAATGTGGCGAGGGACGGGTGCAATTGCAGGCGCAGATTTCCCAAAGACGATTGATGCTGCAGATTCGCAATCACGGTTTGCTGATCCAGTGCCGGCGTGTCGGCCGCGTGATAGGCCCTAACCCGCAAGCACTCCAGCCGCGCCACATCGGCCAGGTAAGGCAGGCTGGCGGCGGGTGCAAAGCCCTGGATGAAACTTGCGAAATCACTGCCGTACTCGTTGAGCACCGGGCTGGTGGGAGGGAATGCCTGGACATAAATTCCGGCCATGGCCTGAAAAAACTCATCCCCTACCAGTTGCCGGATAACCGGATAACCATCGGCCAGCGCGTTGATCAAGGAGCTGTGGACGTTGTTGCGATAGACCGCAAAGCGGCTGGCCGGATTGGCGCCGTTGCTGCTGAAAATACCTTCAGGGCATACCGGGTCCGACGCCAGCAGCGCCTTGGCAAACGAGTCCTGCCAGCTCATGAGCGCACCTCGACGGCCTGCAGGTACTGGTCGGCCTGGTGCGCTTCGGCGTGCAACACGGCAAATGCGGGCACCTGGTTGTCTCGCTCGATCAGGGTGGCAACTGGCCCGATGCGTTCAAGGACGTGCTGATAGAGGCGCCATACGGCGTTATCAATAGGCGCGCCGTGATCATCGATAAGCAGGCGATCACCGAGGCTGTCGGTGTCTTCGGCAAACCCTGCCAGATGAATCTCACCTACGGCCTGCAGCGGCAAGGCATTGATGTAGGCAAGGGGATCGCGCTGGTGGTTGATGCATGAGACGTACACATTGTTGACGTCCAGCAACAGGCTGCAGCCGGTGCGACGAACGACTTCGCTGATGAAGTCCGTTTCGTCCAGCGTGGAGCGCCGAAACTGCAGGTACGTCGACGGGTTCTCCAGCAGCATTTGCCGCTTGAGGGTGGTTTGTACCTGGTCGATGTGTTCACACACTCGGTCGAGTGCGGCGTTGTCATAGGCCAACGGCAACAAGTCGTTGAGAAACACCGGGCCATGGCTGGACCAGGCCAGGTGTTCGGAAAAGGATTGGGGTTGATAGCGTTCGATCAGTGTGGCCAGGCGTGCGAGGTGCTCGCGGTTCAGCGGGCCTTCGCCGCCGATGGACAGGCCAACGCCGTGCAGTGACAGCGGATACTGTTCGCGGATCAACCCCAGGTAGTGATGAAAAGGCCCGCCGGCCACCATGTAGTTTTCGGCGTGGACTTCAAAAAAACCGATGTCGGGCAAGGTCTTGAGCACTTGCGTGAAGTGCTCGCTCTTGAGCCCCAGGCCAGCCCGGCGAGGAAGGCCGGGCGCCTGAGCGGAGACGCTGCACAGGGATGAAAGAGTCATCGTCAGTACTCAGGCTTGTGTGGTCTCAGGACTTGGCTTTGAAGGCTTCCATCTGGCCGAAGCCGGTCGGCGAGGTTTGGCTTTTCAGGGTGGTGCAGGTGCCTTTGGGAACCAGACTCCAGGCATTGGCCTGGAAGTCGGTTTTCGAGGTGCCGGCACAGGTGGTACCCGCGCCCGCGGCGCAGTCGTTCTTGCCTTTCAAGGCGACGCCGAAGCATTTTTCCATGTCATCGGCTGCGTGGGCGGTGGTGGTCAGGGCGCTCAGGCTCAGGGCGGAACCCAGGGCCAGGACGAGGGTGGCGGCGGACAGCGAGCGAGTGGTGGTGGTCATGGTGTTTCTCCAGCAGTGGGTTGAGTAAGGAAGCGTTTGTGCTTGCTTACACCACTAGAGAAAGGGGAAAAGGGATCGTTACAAACTCGTTTGAAAATAATTCAAACCCGGCCATCCAGAATGATGGGAACGATCAGCGACAGGAACAAAAAAACGGCCCGAAGACCGTTTTTGTGATGCCGCGCTTGGTTAACCGCCCAGATACGCCTCACGCACCTTCGGATCGGTCAGCAATTGTTCACCGCTGCCCTGCATCACCACCCGGCCGTTTTCCAGCACATAGGCGCGGTCGGCGATTTTCAGCGCCTGGTTGGCGTTCTGCTCCACCAGGAACACCGTTACACCGTCCTTGCGCAGTTGTTCGATGATGTCGAAAATCTGCTGGATGATGATCGGCGCCAGCCCCAGGGACGGCTCGTCCAGGAGCAACAGCTTGGGTTTGCTCATCAGTGCCCGACCGATGGCGAGCATTTGCTGCTCGCCGCCGGACATGGTGCCGCCACGCTGGCTGAAGCGTTCCTTGAGCCGTGGAAAGAGGTGCAACACCTTGTCCATCTGCTCCTGGTAATCTCCCTTGTCGGTAAAGAACCCGCCCATGGCCAGGTTTTCTTCCACGGTCAGGCGGGCAAACACCCGACGACCTTCCGGCACCACGGCAATACTCTTGCGCATGATGTTCGAGGAATGCTGGCCCACCAGCTCTTCACCCATGTAGCGGATGCTACCGCTGTGAGCCTGGGGCGAACCGCACAAGGTCATCAGTAGGGTAGATTTACCGGCACCGTTGGCGCCGATCAGGGTGACGATCTCACCCTGGCGCACTTCGACGTTGACGTCATGCAGGGCCTGGATCTTGCCGTAGAAAGTGGAAACGTTTTCGAATTGCAGCATTTACGCTTCCCCCAAATAGGCTTTGATCACTTCCGGATTGTCGCGGATCTGTTCCGGCGTTCCGTCGGCCAGTGGCGTGCCCTGGTTGATCACGACGATGTGGTCGGAAATGCTCATGACCAGTTTCATATCGTGTTCGATCAGCAGCACGGTCGCGTTGTTTTCTTCACGCAGCACACCGATCAACGCCTTGAGGTCTTCGGTTTCCTTGGGGTTCAGGCCGGCGGCGGGTTCGTCGAGCATGAGGATCCGCGGGCGGGTCATCATGCAGCGGGCGATTTCCAGGCGACGTTGCTGACCGTAGGCAAGAGTCCCGGCAGGACGGTTGGCAAACTCGGTGAGGTTGACCTTGTCCAGCCAGTACGCGGCGTATTCCATGGCCTCGCGTTCGCTTTTGCGGAACGCGGGGGTCTGGAACAGGCCCGCCAGGAAGTTGGTGTTCAGGTGACGATGCTGGGCGATCAACAGGTTCTCGACCGCCGTCATGTCCTTGAACAAGCGCACGTTCTGGAAGGTGCGCACCACGCCCTTGCGGGCGATCTCGTGGCCAGCCAGGCCCTGAATGGGCTGGCCGTCCAGCAGGATGCTGCCACCGCTGGGCTTGTAGAAGCCGGTCAGGCAGTTGAACACCGTGGTCTTGCCGGCACCGTTAGGACCAATCAACGCCACGACCTGTTTTTCCTTTACGGTCAGGGCCACGCGGTTGACCGCCAGCAAGCCGCCGAAGCGCATGCTCAAGTTTTCGACTTTCAGGATCTCGCGGCTCATTTGCGCAACTCCATGTGTGGACGTTGCATGGGCAGCAGGCCTTGAGGACGCCAGATCATCATCAGCACCATCATGGCGCCGAACATCAACATGCGATATTCACTGAACTCACGCATCATTTCCGGCAGCAGGATCATCACGACGGCCGCCAGGATCACGCCCAACTGCGAGCCCATGCCACCCAGTACGACGATGGCGAGGATGATCGCCGACTCGATGAAGGTGAACGACTCCGGTGTCACCAGGCCCTGACGAGCAGCAAAGAAGCTGCCGGCAAAACCGGCGAACGCGGCGCCTAGGGTGAAGGCCGAGAGTTTGATCACGGTAGGATTCAGACCCAGGGCACGGCAGGCGATTTCATCTTCACGCAGCGCTTCCCAGGCGCGCCCGATGGGCATGCGCAGCAGGCGGTTGATCACGAACAGCGCCAGCAGGGCCAGCAACAACGCAACCAGGTAAAGGAAGATCACCTTGTTGATGGAGTTGTATTCCAGGCCGAAGTATTCGTGGAAGGTCTGCATGCCCTCGGCAGCCTTGCGCTCAAACGTCAGGCCGAAGAAAGTCGGCTTGTCGATGTTGCTGATGCCGTTGGGGCCGCCGGTGAGGTCGGTCATGTTGCGCAGCAACAGACGGATGATCTCACCAAAGCCCAGGGTCACGATGGCCAGATAGTCGCCCCGCAAGCGCAACACTGGGAAGCCCAGCAGGAAGCCGAAGGTGGCGGCCATCATCCCGGCGAGCGGCAGGCAGATCCAGAAGCCCCAGCCGAAGTAGTGGGACATCAACGCGTAGCTGTAGGCGCCGACGGCATAGAAGCCGACATAACCCAGGTCCAGCAGACCTGCCAGGCCTACCACGATGTTCAGGCCAAGGCCGAGCATCACGTAGATCAGGATCAGCGTGGCGATATCCACCGCGCCGCGAGAGCCGAAGAACGGCCAGACCAATGCCACCATCACCAGGCCGAGGATGATCCAGCGCTGAGTGCTTGGCAGGGTCAGGAAGTTGCTGGCCTTGGCCGGGATCAGCGGCATGTTGGGCGAGGATTTCCAGGCTGCACTGATTTGCGAATGGAAAAGCACCCGCACGAACATCAGTAGTGAGCACACGGCAATGGTCAGCAGCGTGGCAGTGCTGGTGTTATGAACTTCCAGGTTGATGCCGACGATGGTCAGTTTCAAACCCAGAACCGGGTAGGCCACGGCCCACACCAACAAGGCGCTGAACAGCGCCGATTTAAGATTGCGTGTCATACCTTTTCAACCTCCGGACGGCCGAGGATGCCGGTTGGCCGGAACAGCAGCACCAGTACCAGCAAGCCGAATGCGACGACGTCCTTGTATTGGTCGCCGAACACGTCGGCACCGAACGCTTCGGCCACACCCAGCACCAGCCCGCCGAGCATCGCGCCGGGGATACTGCCGATGCCACCGAGAACGGCAGCGGTGAAGGCCTTGAGTCCGACCAGGAAGCCGGCATTGGGGTTGATCACGCCGTATTGCATGCTCAGCAGCACTGCCGCGACGGCGGCCAGTGCGGCACCGATGACGAAGGTCAGGGCAATGATGTTGTTGGTGTTGATACCCAGCAGGTTGGCCATCTTGATGTCTTCGGCGCAGGCGCGGCAGGCGCGACCCAGGCGTGAACGGGAGATGAACAGGGTCAGGCCGAGCATGGCGAGCAGAGTCACCACGAACACCACGATCTGCATGTAGGAAATCAGCACTTCATGTGCGCCACCTGGCCCGAAGGAAATGTTGCCGGGGATCAGGTTGGGGATGGATTTGTCCTTGGAGTCTTGCGCCAGTAGAACGGTGTTCTGCAGAAAAATCGACATGCCGATGGCGGAGATCAGTGGGATAAGACGGTTACTGCCACGCAGGGGGCGATAAGCGATCCGTTCGATACTGTAGCCATAGGCACTGCAGACGACGATGCTCGCGAGAAAACCCACGGTCATCAAGAGCGGGACACTGTCGAGTCCCATCATGGTCAGCCCGGCGATGGCGATGAACGCCACGTAAGAGCCAATCATGTACACCTCGCCGTGGGCGAAGTTGATCATTCCAATGATGCCGTAAACCATCGTATAGCCGATGGCGATCAGGGCATACGTGCTGCCAACGGTCAGGCCGTTAACCAACTGCTGGAAGAAGTGATAGATGTCAGGCATTACAGCGCTCCTAAAAACCTGATACGCATTTCACTGGTGGAGTCATTTTCCCGCTCAAGCCCCGTGGATCTGCATCCACTTCGAACATGAGGTTTGCCAGCGAACCGCTGATGACGGTTTTGAGATTTTCAGGTGGGGAGACTTGCGGATCACGCAAGCGCGGCCCATTACATTCGTAAAACAAAGCCCACGGCGCACCGTGGGCTTTGTTGGCAGTTAGTAATGAAGAACCTTACTGAGGGGAAGCTTCGGTTTTAGGTTTGCCGAAGTGCCACTCGTAAACCACAAACTTGAAGTCTTTCAGGTCGCCCTTGGCGTCGAAGCTCAGGTCGCCAGTCGGGGTCTTGAAGGTACCGGCGTGGATGGTTTCAGCCACTTTGGCCGAGTCTTCGCTCTTGGCTTCGGTGATTGCATCGGCGATCACTTTAACTGCGGAGTAGGACGGGAACACGAACGGACCGCTCGGATCTTCCTTCTTGGCTTCGAACGCAGCCTTCAGGGCGACGTTGGCAGGGTCCTGGTCGAAGGATTTCGGCAGGGTCACCAGCAGGCCTTCGGAAGCGTCCTTGGCGATCTGCGAAATGGAGTCGTTACCCACGCCTTCTGGCCCCATGAACTTGGCTTTCAGGCCTTTTTCCTGGGATTGGCGCAGGATCAGACCCAGCTCCGGGTGATAGCCGCCGTAGTAGACGAAGTCGACGTTGGCTTGCTTGAGCTTGGCGATCATCGAGGAGAAGTCCTTGTCGCCGGCATTGATGCCTTCGAACACGGCAACTTTCACGCCTTTGCTTTCCAGGGTTTTCTTCACAGCGGTGGCAATGCCTTCACCGTACTGCTGCTTGTCGTGCAGTACCGCGACGATTTTCGGCTTCACGTGGTCGGCGATGTAGTTGCCGGCCGCAGGCCCCTGGGCGCTGTCCAGGCCGATGGTGCGGAAGATCATCTTGTAGCCACGGGAGGTGATGTCCGGGCTGGTGGCGGCAGGGGTGATCATGATCACGCCTTCGTCTTCGTAGATGTCCGAAGCCGGTTGAGTGGAGCTGGAGCACAGGTGACCAACCACGAACTTGATGCCGTCGTTGACGACTTTGTTGGCCACGGCCACGGCTTGTTTCGGATCGCAGGCATCATCGTATTCAACGGCTTGAAGCTGCTTGCCGTTGACGCCGCCCTTGGCGTTGATTTGTTCAATGGCCATTTTTGCGCCGCTGAACTGCATGTCGCCGTACTGGGCTACCGGGCCGGTTTTAGGGCCGGCGATGCCAATCTTGATGGTGTCAGCTGCGAACGAATGGCTGGCAACCCCTGCCAGGACCATAGCGGCAAACAGTTTGGAAATCTGCTTAGTAGCCTTATTCATAGTGCTCCACTCTTACTGTTGTATTTTTTATAGTTCTAGCGGCCTTGCGAGCTGCAGAACCGGATCAGATATCTCGGATATCCCCCCAGCAGCACCCTGGCAACTGTACCGGTACAGTGTAGAGCGCCGGTTGATCGCTTGAAAAGCTGGCTGCTGGGGGCAAATGCCGGGCATGTCGCTTAAATGAAAGAAAAAGACAGAATAGCGGCGTGGTAATGCCAGAGTTTCGGGCAATCCTTGGCTTTGCTGACACTTTCAATCGATGACTCATTTGCAACTGGGTTTTTCTGTCCAAGGCACGACGGTATGATTGCGCCGATTTTTTCCTCAGGTGAACTCCCATGACGCAAGAACCTAGCACCCTCTATGCCAAGCTGCTCGGCGAAACCGCCGAAATTTTCTGGAAGGAGCTTGAGCCGTTCTTTGCCAAGGGTGCCCTATTGTGGGTCGACGCCAGCCTGGATTTGATCGAGGCCGCCGAAGGGATGGCCGAAGATAATCACGAGAAAGTCGCTGCCTGGCTGGCCTCGGGGAGTCTTGGCGAAGTGTCTGCGACGCGGGCATTGGACCTCGTGGAGCGTGATCCAGGTGTATGGGCGGTGGTGGTTTCGCCGTGGATTTTGATCCAGGAAAAGGCATCGTCAAAAACTGATGCTCCAAAATAGTGCGTACTTTATTCGATAAGAAGTGTGTAGCGGAGTAACCGCAGACGCGATGATGGCATCTGGCCGTAGAGAAAGGTCACAGCCGAGGGTGACGTGCGCGTCACGGGAACAGTTCTATCGGTGGCGGAATGCCGGGGGAATTGTTTCTGGGTGTGGCAAGGTCGGTAGATATTTGAAAATTGAAAGACCGCTATCGCAGGCAAGCCAGCTCCCACATTTGATCGGCGTTCGTCATTACAACACGGTCAAATATGTGGGGCTGGCTTGCCTGCGATGGGGGCTGCGCGGTTTAGGCCGTCTTCCCCGTATGGTTATTCAAGGAAATAACCTTGGTCTTGCCAATCCGGTGACGGTAAATCTCGCGCAAGTACTTGATGGCCTTCTTCACGCAGTCCCGCGACAGACGAATGTCGTTGATCGAGACAAACTTGTCCTTGTCGTTGATCAGCTCGCGGTACTTCTTCTCATACATCGGCTTGATCGCGTACCAGTTGGTATCGAGGATCTTCGCCGGGTTTTCGAATTCGTTGAGCAATTCGTCGATGCGGTCCTCGTCGAAGTCCTCGTGGATGATGAAGTCGAGGATCGAGTTGTCGAGCGTGTCGTCGAAGCGATACGGATTACGCGCAAAGCAGCGTTTGATAAAGGCCACGATCAGTGTCAGGAAGTCGTCCGACAGGCACGGGCTCTTGGCGATCAGGGTGGTCAGCGAGAGGTTGGCCGACGCGCCGATCACCAGCGCATAGCGCTTGAGGGTGGTGTTGGGAAACAAGCTGTTGAGGTGGGTCTTGAGCCGATTCAGGTCCATATAGGACAGCTTGTAGTCCTTGGGCAACGAGACGATCGACACCACCGACGAGCAGTTCTTGAAGAAGTGCAGGTCGTGCAAGGCCGCCGCGTCATAGCCGGAGTTCTTGTACTGCTCAAGGGACGCCTTATAGCGCTTGGACTCGATGGGCAGCAGGCTGATGCCTTCGATGGCCTGGGTGACTTTGTTGAAGTGCGGCAGGTCGATGGAGCGGAAGAACAGGTCGTCGATGTTCAGGCGCTGAGGCTCTTTTTCGAACACCTTGAACTTGTCGCTCGAAGGCGTCGGGGTTTCCGGTACCACTGATTCGGCGTAGGCAATGGCCACGGGGCCGGCCAGGCTCATAAACAGGTCGTTGGCATCCAGGCGGATGGTTTCGCCGATGTCGATACCGGCCCGCCGGAAGTAGTTCTGGTCGTAGTCGGTGGTCACTGCCTGGGCGGTCAGGATGTTGAAGATCTGCTGTGATATGTACTGGTTGGCGTGTTTTTCCATGGCATTGACATCAATGTTCTGGATGTTGCCGTCGTCGCTTTCTTCGGCGTAACGCATGATGTCGTTGGAGATCAGCATCATCGCGTTCCACGGCCGGATGCGCCCCTTGACGCTGGCTTCGCTGCTGTCTTCGTTGTCGAAGTTGTAGGAAAAGTCCCATTCTTCAGACAGGTATTTACACAGCAGCCGACCGGCGTTGATGTGCAGTGCCTCGGACATCTCGCTGCGGTGATCGGAGATGTTCGGCAGTACGCAAATGCCGCTGGTGAAGATCGGTTCGAAGACGAATGCGTGGCCGCTCTTGCTGTCATGCTCGTCGGCAGGCTTGGTGTCGAACGTCTTGTTCATGTACGAGTGTTGCTGGGCCAGGCCGAATTCCGAGGCCATGCCCGAACCGGTACCGCCGCCGGCGCTGAAGATCGAAAAGTACAGGCGCGACTGGTTGGCCTTGATGCCGCAGGAGTCGATCAGGTACGAGTGGATCATTTTCCAGTCGGGGCTGGAAAAACGCTGGGTGTCCTTATTGAGGATGATCTTGGCCAGGTACTGGCCGAGGATCGGCGCGTTGCCGGCGCCACCGGCATGAACTTCCGAAAGGTCCATGATTTTCATCTTGCTGTAGTCGCGCAAAAAGCCGCTTTTCTCGCCCTTGCGTGAGAAGCGGATACGCCCGGCGATGTCTTTGTCCAGGTCGCCGAGCATCACCAGCGGCTCTACCAGGAACACCGGTTTACTGGCTTTGCCGGAACCCAGGCGCAAATTGTTGCGAAGCCACTGGACCGGGCTATAGCCCTTATTCACTGACTTGTCTTCAGTGCTGAACTCGTTCAAGTAAAACTTGCGGGCGTTGTACACCAGTTCTGCGACGTCCAGTGCAATGTTCGAACCGCAACGACCCAGGCCGATCAGGCAGACTGAAGGAAACTCCTGCTCACCGCGCAGCTCACTGTCACCTTCCAGATGGGGAGGGCGCGGGAACACCATGTCCCGCAGTCCATCGAGGTTGTCGAGGATGCGGTCGGTGTTGGTTTCGGTGAAATACAGGTATTGCTGAGTGGCCAGCGCACGTGAACTGCTCAATGACTTTGGGCCTGAGGATTTTTCCGCAGGAGCTGTCAGCGACACGTCGGATACCGCGGTGGCAGGATTATTTTTAGAAGTCATTGTGCGCCATTATGCCTGGACGGATGGCTGGCAGATATCAAAGAGCCATCACTGAGTGAGAGTTCGCGACTTTACCGCGCGTCACGGGCCGGAGCGATAGGGTTTAACCTTAGAATCTCTAGGGGAACTCGCGCCGGACTCTCATGGATCGGCCGTTGGTCGGACTTCTTTAATCAAATGATGGCGATTTGCCAAATGGCGGATATCAGCGGATGGGCCTCACAACCGAGGGCGGCCCTGCACATTCCGGAGCAGAAGCCTTCGGCACCGAGGCTTCTTTTCCGCCCACCAGACTCAGTGAGTTGAGCAGGTTGCGCTGATCAAGACCGGCGATCACTGAGGCTATTTCACTGGCCGGCACTGCCGCGCTGAGCAGGTAGCCCTGAACGAAATCGCAGCCGTGCTGGGTCAATACTTCCAGCTGTTGCAGGGTTTCGACCCCTTCGGTGATCACTTGCAGATGCAGAGTGTGGGCCATGCCTATGATTGCCTGGACGATTTCCACGTCAGCATTGGATTTGGGGATGTCCTGAATAAACGAACGATCGATTTTCAAGGTGTTGAGGGGCAAGCGTTTCAGGTAGGCGAGGGATGAATAGCCGGTGCCGAAGTCGTCGATGGACAGCGAGACCCCCAGCGCGCGGATTTGCCGCAGGAGCACCAGGGTGCTGCTGATTTTGCCCATCAGCGCGTTCTCGGTCACTTCCAGTTCAAGGCGATTGGCGGCAATGCCGCTGCTGCGCAGGGCATTTTCGATTTCATCCGCCAGTTCGTCACGGGCCAGGTTTAGTGCTGAGCAGTTCACCGCCATCGTCAAGTAGGGGTAGCCCTTTTCAGACAGCAAGCTCAAGTCGGCACAGGCCTGGCGCAACACCCAGTTGTCCAGTTCGGCAATCAGCCCGTTGTTTTCGGCAATGCTGATAAACCGCTCGGGAGTCAGCAGGCCATGTTGCGGATGTTGCCAGCGCACTAGGGCTTCGAGCCGAGTGACCTGGCCTTTTTGCAGGTCAAGAATGGGCTGGTAATACAGCGCCAGTTCGTTGCCGTTACGCAGGGCGTTGCGCAACTCTTCTTCCAGTTGCAGTTCAAGAAAGGCCCGGGTTTTCAGGTTGGAACTGAAAAAGTTCAGGCTGTTACGGCCTGCGTCCTTGGACTGGTAAAGCGCCAGGTCGGCGGTTTTCAGCAACTCCTCGCTGGTTGCGCCGTCGTCGGGGAAGATGCTGATGCCAATACTGGTGGTCATGACCATGCGCCGCCCGGCCAACTCGATGGGCTCTTTCATTTTCTGCATGATGCGCTGGGCCATATGCCGTGCTTCGTCGCGATGGTGAATGCTGATGAGGATGCAGAATTCGTCACCGCCGAAACGGGCGACCACATCGTTGTGGCTGCGCACCGAGCTTTTGATATGGCTGGCCAGCACGGTAAGCAATTGATCGCCGGCGTCATGGCCGAGGCTGTCGTTGATGCGCTTGAAGTGATCGATATCCAGGAAAATCACCGCCAGCATGCCTTCGTCCATGGTTTTTTCCGCCAGTTTCTCTGCGAAAATCTGGTTGAATCCACGGCGGTTGAGCAGGCTGGTCAAAGCGTCGTAATGGGCTACTTTCTGCAGGGACACCCGTGCCTGGTCCAGTTCGCTGAGCAATGCATTGACTCGGCGCAGATCGCGTTCCTTCTGTTCCAGTTTCTTGTCCGCCAGGGCGGCGCTGATGCTGCTGCCCACCACCAGCAGTGTGATGACGGCGACCGACAGGCCCAACTGCATCGGGTTATTGTCGATGGGCAGCGACGGAACAACGCCTGTGGGCACCAGCAACTGCATGGCGGCCATGGCCGTGAAATGCATGCTGATAATGCCCGCCCCGAGCACCAGGCTGGCGCCATACTTAAGCAGTTGGTGAAACCTCCCGCTGCCGTTACGCAGGTGATGGGACAACAACAATGCTGCGAGGCTGGCGCTGATGGCGATCATCACTGATAACACAAACAGTCCAGACTGAAAGTACACCTGTGCGTCAGAGCGCATCGCCGATATGCCGACGTAATGCATCAAGGCAATGCCCAGCCCCATCCACACGGACGCCCGCAGGTACTGGCGAAAATGCAGTTGCGCATGACTGAGGGTTTGCATGGCGAACAACGAGGCGATCATTGCGATCAGCAACGAGGCAAAGGTGATCATCAACTCGTAATGAATGATGATTGGTGCCTGGAAGGCCAGCATGCTGATGAAGTGGGTCGACCAGATCCCCCCCGCCAGGCAGCTGGCACCGACCCAACGCCAGCGTCGCTGGGACAGGGGATTGTCGACGTGGCCGACGCGTTCGGCCATCTCCAGGGTACCGAAGCTCGCCGCGCAGGCGACCAGATAAGCCAGTAGCACCAGAAAGGGGTTATGACTGCAATTGAGTAATAAATGCCCGTTCTCTGGAAGGTCGGTAAAAAAATGCAAACCAAGCCATTCCATAGCATATCCCGTCACAGAGTCGTTGCCTGACAATGAGCTTGAGTATAGAGAGAGTGGGAGGGTTGCAAGGCGTAATGGCAAAATGATACTGATCTTTTTGCGATGAGTTTATAAGCAACTAGAACCAAATGAACGGGATGACGTGAGGCGCTCGGGGCGGCAGCCCCATGGAGTGATATCAGACTTACGAATCATTACAGACAATCCCGGCGAGGCTGACTAGATTGCAGGTTCCGGGCTCAGGATGCGTCTGGCATTGCGGCTCATATAACAATAAAGAGACGGACCCATGCAGAACTCGACCCAAGCGGCGAATGCCTGGCGCATTCTGTTCCTGCTGTTCCTGGCGAACCTGTTCAATTTCTTCGATCGCACCATCCCGGCGATTATCATCGAACCGATTCGCATGGAATGGCACCTCAGTGACTTCCAACTCGGCATCATCGGTACCGCGTTCACCATCGTCTACGCCATTGCTGGCCTGCCGCTGGGACGCATGGCCGACACTGGTTCGCGCAGCAAGCTGATGGGCTGGGGCCTGGCGGCCTGGAGCGGGCTAACGGCGGTCAATGGCATGGTTGGCAGTTTCTGGACCTTCCTGCTGGTGCGCATGGGTATCGGCATTGGTGAAGCCAGCTACGCTCCGGCTGCCAACTCGCTGATTGGCGACTTGTTTCCGCCGCACCGCCGGGCGAGGGCCATGGGCATTTTCATGCTGGGCCTGCCGTTGGGCCTGTTGCTGGCGTTCTTTACCATCGGCGCGATGGTCAAGGCTTTCGACAGCTGGCGCGCGCCGTTCTTTATTGCCGCCGTGCCGGGGCTGATCCTCGCGGTGTTCATGTTCTACATCAAGGAACCCAAGCGAGGCGCCGCGGAAGCCGTGCAAGTCTCCCAGGAAAAGGTCGATCGGCCGATCCGTCGGGTGCTGGCGATACCGACCTTTCTCTGGCTGGTAATGGCCGGGCTGTGTTTCAACTTTGCTACCTACGCGTGCAACTCGTTCCTGGTGCCGATGCTGCAGCGCTACTTTCTGATGCCATTGCAGGAAGCGGCTGTCGCCACTGGGGTGATTGTCGGTGTGACCGGGTTGTTTGGTCTGACACTGGGTGGTTGGGTGGCCGACAAGATTCACCAACGTATCCCCAATGGGCGGCTGTTGTTCGCCGCCTTCAGCCTGATTATTTCGACGGTGTGTACGGCCTGGGCTCTGCACGCGGGGCGTATCGAGATTGGCGTGTTTGTTGCGGTGTTCAGCGTTGGCTGGCTGTTTGCCTATAACTTCTACACATGCGTCTACACCGCGATCCAGGACGTGGTGGAACCGCGTCTGCGGGCCACGGCCATGGCGCTGTTTTTTGCCGGGTTGTATTTGTTGGGTGGTGGCATGGGGCCGGTGGTGGTGGGTGGTCTGTCTGATCACTTTGCCCATACGGCGATGTACGCGGCGGGTGCTGAACAAATGAACGAAGCCTTTAAAGCCGTGGGCCTGCACGACGCTATGTATCTGATTCCGGTCGCGCTGTTTTTGACCATGCTGTTTCTGTTTCAGGCATCGCGGTGTTTTGTGAAGGATGCCCAGCGGATGAGGGATGGGTTGGGGGTGGTGGAGGTCGCGAGCCCGGCGGTCACGGCTTGATGAACTCAGATCAAAAGAAGGCCCGCATTGCGCGGGCCTTCTTGTTCAGCAGGGCAGGGCGGTAATCAACCCGCCACCAACACCCGAATCGCTTCCAGTCGCAGCGCCGCCTTGTCGAGCATGGCCAGGCCTTGCTCACGTTGCTGACGCAGGGCAATCAGCTCGCTGTCGCGCACGGTCGGGTTGACCGCTTGCAGGGCGGTCAGGCGTGCCAGTTCTTCGTCGGTGTCGGCGGCCAGACGGCGCTGGGCCTCGGCTACGCGCTCGGCGTGACGCGGGGCGATCTTCTCTTCACCGGCATTGATCCGTGGCGTCAGTTGATCGCGCTGGGCCTGTACGAACTTGTTGGCGCTGGCCCGTGGCACGCTTTCCAACTGATCGTTCAAGGTCTCGAATGACACCCGGCCTGACAGGTCATTGCCGTTGGCATCCAGCAGGCAGCGCAGCGCCGCCGGTGGCAGGTAGCGGCCCAGTTGCAGCGAACGCGGGGCAACCACTTCGCTGACGTAGAGCAGTTCCAGCAACACGGTGCCTGGCTTGAGGGCCTTGTTCTTGATCATCGCCACGGCGGTATTGCCCATGGAACCGGACAGTACCAAGTCCATGCCACCCTGGACCATCGGGTGTTCCCAGGTGATGAACTGCATGTCTTCGCGCGACAGCGCCTGGTTGCGGTCGTAGGTGATGGTCACGCCTTCGTCGTCACCCAGGGGGAAGCTGGCATCGAGCATTTTTTCGCTGGGCTTGAGGATCAGCGCGTTTTCCGAATGGTCTTCGCTGTCGATACCGAAGGCGTCGAACAGGGTTTCCATGTAGATCGGCAGGGCGAACTGGTCGTCCTGTTCCAGGATGTCTTCCACCAGCGCATCACCTTCGCCGGCGCCACCGGAGTTCAGCTCCAGCAAACGGTCGCGACCGGTGTGCAGCTCGGCTTCCAGGCGCACGCGCTCGGTGCGGGCTTCGTCGATCAGCCCTTGCCACTCGTCGTCATCGGCGTTTTCCAACAGCGGCAGCAGGCGCGGGCCAAACTGATGCTGCAAGGCGTTGCCGGTCGGGCAGGTGTTGAGGAAGGCGTTTAGCGCTTCGTGGTACCACTGGAACAGCCGCTGTTGGGGGCTGGTTTCCAGGTACGGGACATGCAGCTCGATTACATGCTTCTGGCCGATCCGGTCCAGACGGCCGATCCGCTGTTCCAGCAGGTCGGGGTGGGACGGCAGGTCGAAGAGCACCAGGTGGTGGGAGAACTGGAAGTTGCGGCCTTCACTGCCGATTTCCGAACAGATCAGTACCTGGGCACCGAACTCTTCATCAGCAAAGTAGGCAGCAGCGCGATCCCGTTCGAGGATGTTCATGCCCTCGTGGAACACCGTGGCCGGGATGCCGGAGCGTACGCGCAGGGCGTCTTCCAGGTCCATGGCGGTTTCGGCGTGGGCGCAGATCACCAGGACCTTGGTGCGCTTGAGCATTTTCAACTGATCGATCAGCCATTCGACCCGAGGGTCGAAGCGCCACCAGCGTTGTTCTTCCTCAACGTCCGGCAGGGCCTGGAAGCTGACTTCCGGGTACAGCTCGGCATGTTCGCCCAGCGGCAGTTCGAGGTATTCGTCCGGGCATGGCAGCGGGTAGGCATGCAGCTTGCGCTCCGGGAAACCCTGCACGGCGGCGCGAGTGTTGCGAAACAGCACGCGGCCGGTGCCGTGGCGGTCCAGCAGTTCGCGGACCAGGCGGGCACTGGCTTCGGTGTCGCCATCGTTGACGGCGGTCAGCAGGGCTTCGCCTTCGTTGCCGAGGAAGCTCTGGATGGTCTTGTGCGCAGTTGGCGAGAGACGGCCCTTGTCCAACAGCTCCTGGACGGCTTCGGCTACAGGGCGATAATTTTCGCTCTCTGCGCGAAAAGCGTGCAGGTCGTGGAAACGGTTTGGGTCCAGCAGGCGCAGACGGGCGAAGTGACTGTCCTGGCCCAGTTGTTCCGGGGTGGCCGTGAGCAGCAGCACGCCAGGAATGACTTCGGCAAGTTGCTCGACCAGCACGTATTCAGGGCTGGCATTTTCTTCGTGCCAGACCAGGTGGTGGGCTTCGTCTACTACCAGCAAGTCCCAGCCAGCGGCGAACAGTGCGTCCTGGGCTTTCTCGTCGTCTACCAGCCATTCCAAGGCTACCAGCGCGAGCTGGGTGTCTTCGAACGGGTTGGCGGCATCGCTTTCGATAAAGCGCTCTTCGTCGAACAGCGCCACTTGCAGGTTGAAGCGGCGGCGCATTTCTACCAGCCACTGGTGCTGCAGGTTTTCCGGCACCAGGATCAGCACGCGATTGGCACGACCGGACAGCAACTGGCGATGGATCACCAGGCCGGCTTCGATGGTCTTGCCCAGGCCTACTTCGTCTGCCAGCAAAACCCGGGGCGCGATACGGTCGGCCACTTCGCGGGCAATGTGCAGTTGGTGCGCAATCGGCTGCGCACGCACGCCGCCCAGGCCCCAGAGTGAGGATTGCAACTGGCGACTGGTGTGCTCCAAGGTGTTGTAGCGCAGGGAGAACCAGGCCAGTGGGTCGATCTGCCCGGCGAACAGACGGTCGCTGGCCAGGCGAAACTGGATAAAGTTCGACAGTTGGGTTTCTGGCAGGGTAACGACTTCGTTCTGCCCATTGAGGCCGTGATAGACCAGCAGGCCGTCGACGTCGTCGACTTCGCGCACGGTCATTTTCCAGTCTTCGAAATGGGTGATGGTGTCACCCGGCGAAAACCTCACGCGAGTGAGGGGCGCATTCCGTAGCGCATACTGGCGGGTCTCGCCAGTGGCCGGATAGAGCACGGTCAGCAAGCGACCGTCCTGTGCCAGAACGGTGCCTAACCCTAGCTCTGCTTCGCTGTCACTAATCCAGCGTTGCCCCGGTTGATACTGCTGCGCCATGCTGCCTGACTCCCACCGTGAAAAAGCCGACTATTCTAACGGAACAAGGCTCCCAGACCAAAAGGAATAGGAGCAGCTTCACGCTTTAAGCTACAAGCGGCAAGAAAAAGGGCGGTGCGTTTATCAGATAGATGACGATTGGTTCACACGTTGGCGACTCCAGATTCAAGTCGTCGTCCCGGCAGCCGACAGTCTGCTGACAGGAGACCAAAAATTATGCTGCCACCCATCTTGCCCTTGAGTGTTGTGCCGGTTACATCGCAACTCGACCCGGTGCGTCCAAAACCCGATATTCCGCCGGTAGTACCAGTGCAGCCGGGTTCTAACGAAAGTACTATCGACCTGAAGAAGCGCGATGCGGAGCAGTCGACCCTGCTGCTGCGCGAAGAGCAGCGGCGTCAGCAGGAACAGCAAAAGCGCCGGCGTGAGGCCGATGATGATCCCGAACAGCACTTGGCCATTCCTGGTGATGAACTCAATGCCGATAACACCGTGCCCGTGGCGCCGCTGATCGAAGATGCGCCCCGGCAAGGGTTGTGGGTGGATGTCGAGGTTTAAATGCGTAGCGACACATATTTTGTTTGCCGGTTATTTGCCGCAAGGCGGGCCAGGACGCATTATTGAACCCTTCCAGCCACCACGTAAGCCAAGCCATGAGTGATGACGACAAGCTGATCGACCTGAATGCCGAACGGGCCAAACGTGTCCACGACCTCAATGACAAGCGCCTGAATGAAGTACGCCAGGCCTTCGAGCAGGCCATGCCGATGCTCCTGGGCAAGGCAAAACCAAAGAAAAAGCAGAAAAACAAACCGAAAAAGCGTTGAAGAGCCCTACATCTATTGATGTAGGTCAGTTATTTCCCTTCTTTACGCCCCGTTGCAGGCGACATTGATCCTCGTCAATTTATCCCCCCGTCTTCTTGGTTAACTTAGCCCTATCGCAACAGGGCAAGAGCAGGAGGCCAGTCATGTTTTTCGATAATGTGGTGTTTGCCGGAGTGCTGACTGTAGGCCTCATGGTGTTGTTCTTCGTAGGATTTGGATTTTTTATCTGGAAAGACGCCAATAAGCGTAAAAAACCATAGGTTTTTCTGGATTACATGAGCACGCAAGGCATTTTGGGCGACTTCGGTCGCCCTTTTTTTTCGCCTGAAATAATCATTCCCAGGCCCCGCGTCGCGTCAATCACGGGCATAAAAAAAGGTGCGAACCTTGCGGATCGCACCTTTTTTATTACTGGCCGATTATCAGCTGCCGAGGGCCTTGGACGCCAGCCAGAACAGGCCGGCCGACAAGCCCACCGTTGCTGGCAGGGTCAGTATCCACGCCATCAGGATGGTTTTCACCGTCCCGCTTTGCAGGCCGCTCTTGTTGGCAACCATGGTGCCCGCTACGCCCGAGGACAGGACGTGAGTGGTGGACACCGGCAGGCTGAAGATGTTGGCCAGGCCAATCATGCTCGCGGTGGTGATCTGCGCCGACATGCCTTGGGCATAGGTCATGCCCTGCTTGCCAATCTTCTCACCGATGGTCAGCACCACACGTTTCCAGCCGACCATGGTGCCCAGGCCCAGGGCCAGGGCTACCGCCAGGATCACCCAGAACGGTGCGTATTCGGTAGTGGCTGTCAGGTCTTTGCGCAGTTTGTCCAGGTCGGACTTCTCGCGGGGATTGAGGCCAGGCAGCTTGCCGACTTTCTTCGCAGTGTCGTCCAGGCACAGCAGGTAGCGACGCACCTCAATGCGGTGCTCTGCGGTCAGCGAATGGTAGTCGGAGACACCCTTCAATGTGCCGAGAAGGGCAGTGATAGTCGGTTCGGTCTGCTGTGGGTTGCAACGGAACTTGCCAGGCAGGTCGTCTTTGACGCTCTTGCCCAGGGCGAGGAAGTCGCCGAGGGTTTCCTGGTTGCGCTGGTAGAACTGATTGAGGTGCAGGGTGGCGTCGCGGGTGCGCTCGATCTGGTAGGTGGTGCTGCCCAGGTCGAGTACGAACTGCGCGGGCACGATACCAATCAGCACCAGCATAATTAGGCCGATACCCTTCTGACCGTCATTGGAACCGTGTACGAAACTCACGGCCATGGCGGAAATTACCAGCACTAGGCGGTTCCAGAAAGGCGGGTGCTTCTTGTCGTCGATCTTGCGGCGCTGGTCCGGCGTCTTGTGCATCTTGGACAGCGGGCGCCACCATTTCAGGATGATCAGCACCAGGGCTGCGACCAGGAAGCCGGCTATGGGCGAGGCCACCAGTGATGCGCCGATATCGATCGCCTTCTGCCAGTTGACCCCGTCAGCCAGTGGGATGTCGTTGATCAGGGCGTTGGCCAGGCCGACACCGAGGATCGAACCGATCAGCGTGTGGGAGCTGGACGCAGGGATCCCGAAATACCAGGTACCCAGGTTCCAGGTGATCGCCGCTGCCAACAAGGAGAACACCATGGCCAGGCCATGGCCGGTGTTCACATTGATCAGCAGTTCCACCGGCAGCAAGTGCACGATGGCATAGGCGACGCCTACCCCGCCGAGCAACACGCCGAGGAAGTTGAACAACCCGGAAAAGAACACGGCCAGGTGCGGCGGCATGGCTTTGGTATAGATGACTGTGGCAACCGCGTTAGCGGTGTCATGAAAGCCATTGATGAACTCGAAGGCGAGGACAAAGGCCAGGGCGAGCAATAGGCTCACAAGAACCCAAGCATCCAGTCCGCTGAATAAATCGATCATGAAGGTTTTCTGACCCGGTCGTAAGGGGGCGCGATTATGCCAGAAAACCTTGGTAATCGATGCACTAGCTGCTCATCGGTAACATTCTTCAACGAAAAAGGTTGTGGGCAGGGCGCGCATCCCAGTCATTCCGGGGGTATGGCAAGTCACTGATTTATAAAGAGTAGGGCTGATGAGGTGGGGTGCGACAACGATGGTGGGGTGTCTGAAACAATCGTATGAAATTTCGGTAAGGCAGGCAGAAGGGGCGCCAGGATGGCTTTGCGCAGGTATGTGATTGGCGTCAGATGCACTGGCATGGACCGGGGAGCCCCCTGCCAACAGTGCGTTGGCAGGCGGAGGCAACCCTTGGCGACTCAGCACGAGCGGCTTAAGGCTCTTCGGCTTTGAGGTCCTTTTCAATCTTTTGAATTTCCTGGGCAAAAGCCTGATCGAGCAGACTTGCTCGTTTGCGCCATGGTTTGCGCTCAGGTTCTGGCTGGGCGGCGTAGGTGGTGACTTCCCCGCCGTAAACATCCTTGTAACGTTGTTCCTGGCGCTCAAGTTCCGCGCGCAGTTCGTCTTTCGTCACATTGATACCTTATTGAGTTGAGTTTAATTCCGGTGAAACGCGATGCGTGGAAGACGTCCATGGCATTACCTTCAAAGGGTACCGATAAAGCTGCTCGGTTTTTGAAGGTATACACAATAGATCACTTCTTTATTGCATGCGGCCACGGCACCGGAGAAGAACAGCTGCCGTAGCAACAGTTTTCTTTCAAGTCACAAGCAATTGGCAGGCATTTTAAATGGATGACAGGCACTTGCGACAAGGCACGGGCAAAGCATAGGGGAGGCTCAGCGAGATCTGAAATCGTTCTTGACGCTGGGCCGACCTCCTCACATAGCTCATTATAGCGATGCATTTGAATAACACTATCGCCAACAAGTTAAAAATCGTCAACTTGGCCTGCAGGTTTTTTCCCGAGAGTAGTGTCGAACTTTTGGCGTCACACTTGCTAAATATTCTACAAGTGCCAGTTGAGCTCAAAATATTGTTCGGCGTATAGCGGATTCAATGAGTCGATGCAGTGACCTTCATTCAAACGGGTGGACAGGGAGCATCACAAGCAGGCCGGGAAATTGCGATAATCGCATGCCTGTCCGATAATCGCCCAATGTTGCCGGCCTCGCCTTGTGTATCCGTTGCCAGACGGCTTGTAATAGCGGTTGAAAATAAGAGAAGGGACCAGAAATGAACGATCAATTGCGCAACTCCTTCGCATCAGTGGCGCCGCCGATCGTTGCGTCACCGGCCAAGCGTATCCAGGCGTTTACCGGTGATCCGGATTTCATGACCTCCCTGGCTCGCGGCTTGGCGGTGGTGCAGGCATTCCAGGAGCGCAAGCGCCACCTGACCATCGCGCAGATCAGCCATCGCACGGAAATTCCCCGCGCCGCCGTGCGCCGTTGCCTGCATACCCTGATCAAGCTCGGCTACGCCACCACCGACGGGCGTACCTATTCACTGCTGCCCAAGGTCCTGACCCTGGGCCATGCCTATTTGTCGTCCACACCCTTGGCGGTTTCTGCCCAGCCGTACCTGGACCGCATGAGCGAGCAACTCCACGAAGCCTGCAACATGGCCACCCTGGAAGGTGATGACATCCTTTATATCGCCCGCTCGGCCACCACCCAGCGCCTGATCTCCGTGGACCTTTCGGTGGGCGGGCGTCTTCCGGCCTATTGCACGTCCATGGGCCGGATACTGCTGGCGGCCCTCGACGATGTCTCGTTGCAGGACTATCTGGATCACGCCGACCTGCAAATCAAGACCAGTCGCACCCTGGCCACGCCCCAGGCGTTGCTCGAATGCCTGCAACAAGTGCGGCAACAGGGCTGGTGCATCGTCGACCAGGAGCTGGAGCAGGGCCTGCGCTCCATCGCCGTGCCGGTGTATGACGCCTCAGGCCAAGTGCTCGCTGCGCTCAACGTCAGCACCCATGCCGCACGGGTCAGCCGCAGTGAGCTGGAGCAACGTTTTCTGCCTAGCATGCTTAGCGCCAGCCAGGAGTTGAGTGCCCAGCTGTTTGCTTAAGCTGTTCGGTGACCGCACAGATCCCGGTTTGATGAATTGACGGTGTTTCCCCTGGCTCATTAATGTCGCGGCAGCGCAATTGACCGCAACGGCGCCTGCCGTCCAAGTCCCTGTGCCGCCCAATAATAATGACGAGATAACCCTCGTTCCCCCGCCCATAGGTGTGGAATAAAAATAATGAATCAGCCTTCGCCTTCTGTCGGGACTTGCCTGGATGTGCAGTCCTTCATCAACTCCCAGCCACTGTCGCGCTATCAGTGGCGTGTAGTGATCCTTTGTTTCCTGATTGTGTTTCTCGACGGCCTCGACACCGCGGCCATGGGTTTTATCGCCCCCGCGTTGTCCCAGGATTGGGGCATCGACCGTGCCAGCCTCGGCCCGGTGATGAGTGCCGCGTTGATCGGTATGGTGTTTGGCGCCCTGGGTTCTGGCCCCTTGGCCGACCGCTTTGGCCGCAAAGTGGTGTTGGTCGGCGCAGTGTTGGTGTTTGGCGCCTTTAGCCTGGCGTCGGCCTATAGCTCCAACGTTGATCAATTGCTGGTGCTGCGATTTCTTACCGGTCTTGGCCTGGGCGCTGGCATGCCAAATGCCACAACCTTGCTGTCCGAATACACCCCGGAGCGCCACAAGTCGCTGCTGGTGACCAGCATGTTCTGCGGTTTCAACCTGGGGATGGCCGGTGGCGGGTTTATCTCGGCCAAGCTGATCCCCGCGTTCGGCTGGCACAGTCTGCTGCTGATCGGTGGCATCTTGCCGTTGATTCTGGTGGTGGTGTTGCTGGTGTGGCTGCCGGAGTCGGCGCGTTACCTGGTGGTGCGCAATCGTGGCACCGACAAGGTGCGCAAGACCCTGGCGCCCATCGAACCGACCATTGTCGCCCAGGCCTCAAGCTTCAGCGTCCCCGAGCAGAAAACCGTCAAGGCACGCAACGTGTTTGCGGTGATTTTCTCAGGCACTTACAGCGCTGGCACCTTGCTGCTGTGGCTCACGTACTTCATGGGCCTGGTGATTGTGTACCTGCTGACCAGTTGGTTGCCCACACTGATGCGTGACAGCGGTGCCAGCATGGAGCAGGCCGCGTTTATCGGTGCCTTGTTCCAGTTTGGTGGTGTGCTCAGCGCTGTGGGCGTGGGTTGGGCGATGGATCGGTTCAATCCCCACAAGGTCATCGGTATCTTCTACCTGTTGGCCGGGGTGTTTGCCTACGCAGTCGGGCAGAGCCTGGGCAATATCACGGTGTTGGCGACGCTGGTGTTGATCGCCGGGATGTGTGTCAACGGTGCCCAGTCTGCCATGCCGTCCCTGGCCGCACGCTTCTACCCGACCCAAGGGCGCGCCACCGGTGTGTCGTGGATGCTGGGCATTGGTCGCTTCGGCGCGATTCTCGGTGCATGGATGGGCGCAACATTGCTTGGCCTGGGCTGGAACTTCGAACAAGTGCTGACAGCACTGGTGATCCCGGCTGCGCTGGCCGCGAGTGCGGTGGTGATCAAGGGCATGGTCAGCCATGCGGATGCGACCTGAGCGCAACCGATAGCTAGACAACAATCCGTTCGATAATCGAACACTCAGTCGATTATCGGATTGTTTGGCACATTTCCCCGGCTTAATCTTCAAGCACTTCGGCGCCGCCCTCAGCGCCTTTTTCGATCAACACCGGGAGCCCACCCCCATGGCTGAAATCCTCACCCTGCACGATGCGGTGAAGCAGTTCGTCAACGACGGCGATACCGTCGCGCTCGAAGGCTTTACCCACCTGATCCCTACGGCGGCAGGCCATGAAATCATTCGTCAGGGCAAGAAAGACCTGACGCTGGTACGAATGACGCCCGATTTGATCTACGACCAACTGATCGGTGCCGGCTGCGCGCGCAGGCTGATTTTCTCCTGGGGCGGCAATCCCGGTGTGGGTTCCCTGCATCGCCTGCGGGACGCGGTGGAGAAACAGTGGCCGCAGCCGTTGGAGATCGAAGAACACAGTCACGCCGACCTGGCCAATGCCTACGTCGCCGGAGCATCTGGCCTGCCGTTTGCGGTACTGCGAGCCTACGCAGGCTCTGACCTGCCCAAGGTCAACCCGCTGATCAAGACCGTGACCTGCCCGTTTACTGGTGAAGTGCTGGCGGCGGTGCCGGCGGTGCGCCCGGACATCACCGTGATCCACGCACAAAAGGCTGATCGCAAGGGCAACGTGCTGTTGTGGGGCATTCTCGGGGTGCAGAAAGAAGCGGCCCTGGCGGCCAAACGTTGCATTGTCACCGTCGAAGAAATCGTCGATGACCTCAATGCGCCGATGAACGCCTGTGTGCTGCCAACCTGGGCCCTGACTGCCGTTTGCCACGTACCCGGCGGCGCGCATCCGTCCTACGCCCTCGGTTACACCGAACGCGACAACCGTTTCTATCAAGCCTGGGACCCAATCGCCCGGGACCGTGGGACCTTTACCGCCTGGATTGACGAATACATTCACGGCACTGCCGATTTCAGCGAATTCCAGGCCAAGCTGGCCACCGCGCAGGAGGCCAAGTGATGGCTTACTCGACCAACGAAATGATGACCGTCGCCGCCGCCCGCCGCCTGAAGAACGGTTCGGTGTGCTTCGTCGGCATCGGCCTGCCCTCCAAGGCTGCCAACCTGGCTCGCCTGACCTCTTCGCCAGACGTGGTGCTGATCTACGAATCTGGCCCGATTGGCGCCAAGCCGTCGGTACTGCCACTGTCCATCGGTGACGGTGAGCTGGCGGAAACTGCCGACACCGTCGTGCCTACCGGTGAGATTTTTCGCTACTGGCTGCAGGGCGGGCGCATCGACGTCGGCTTTCTCGGTGCGGCCCAAGTCGATCGTTTCGGCAACATCAACACCACTGTGGTTGGTGATTATCACCAGCCCAAGGTTCGCCTTCCGGGTGCCGGCGGCGCGCCGGAGATTGCCGGTTCCGCCAAGAGCGTGCTGATCATCCTCAAGCAGTCGGCGCGTTCGTTTGTCGACAAACTGGACTTCATCACTTCGGTGGGCCACGGCGAGGGCGGCGATTCCCGTAAACGCCTCGGCCTGCCAGGCGCGGGTCCGGTCGGGATTATTACCGACCTGTGCATCATGGAGCCGGAGGAGGGCACTCACGAGTTTGTGGTCACCGCGCTGCACCCTGGCGTGACCCGCGAGCAAGTGGTCGCGGCCACGGGTTGGGCAATTCGCTTTGCTGAGCCGCTCAGTACCAGCGCTGAACCCACCGACATCGAACTGACCGCCCTGCGTGATCTTGAAGCCCGCACCGCCGTCGCCCATGGCCAAACCCCAGGAGAAGCCTGATGCGCGACGTATTTATCTGTGACGCCATTCGTACTCCCATCGGCCGTTTTGGCGGTGGCCTGTCCACCGTGCGTGCCGATGACCTGGCGGCGGTGCCGATCAAGGCGCTGATGGAACGCAACCCGTCCGTGGATTGGAACGCCGTCGACGAAGTATTTTTCGGCTGCGCGAACCAGGCCGGTGAAGACAACCGCAACGTGGCGCGCATGGCCTTGTTGCTGGCCGGCCTGCCGGAGAGCATTCCCGGCGTGACCCTCAATCGCCTGTGCGCTTCGGGCATGGACGCCATCGGCACCGCGTTTCGCGCCATTGCCAGTGGCGAGATGGAGCTGGCGATTGCCGGCGGCGTCGAGTCGATGTCCCGCGCACCGTTTGTGATGGGCAAGGCCGATGCGGCCTTCTCGCGCAACATGAAACTGGAAGACACCACCATTGGCTGGCGCTTTATCAACCCGTTGATGAAGGCTCAGTACGGCGTCGATGCGATGCCGCAGACCGCCGATAATGTCGCCGACGACTATAAGGTTTCTCGTGCCGACCAGGACGCCTTCGCCCTGCGCAGCCAGCAACGTACCGCAGCGGCTCAAACCGCTGGGTTCTTTGCTGAAGAAATCGTTCCGGTACACGTCGCCCATAAAAAAGGCGAAACCGTGGTCGAGCAGGACGAGCATCCACGGGCTGATACCACCCTGGAAGCCTTGACCAAACTAAAGCCGGTCAATGGCCCGGACAAAACGGTTACTGCCGGCAACGCGTCGGGCGTCAACGATGGCGCCGCCGCGCTGATCCTGGCTTCTGCCGAAGCGGTGAAAAAACACGGCTTGACCGCCCGCGCCCGCGTGCTGGGCATGGCCAGCGCCGGTGTTGCTCCTCGTGTGATGGGCATCGGCCCGGTGCCAGCGGTCCGCAAACTGGTGGAGCGCCTGGGTTTGGCTGTCAGCGACTTTGATGTGATTGAGCTCAACGAGGCCTTCGCCAGCCAAGGCCTGGCGGTGTTGCGTGAGCTGGGCCTGGCGGACGACGCGCCTCAGGTCAACCCCAACGGCGGCGCTATAGCGCTCGGCCATCCGCTGGGCATGAGCGGTGCGCGCCTGGTACTGACGGCGCTCCATCACCTGGAAAAAACCGGCGGCCACAAAGGCCTGGCGACCATGTGTGTCGGCGTCGGCCAAGGCCTGGCCCTGGCCATCGAACGCGTTGAATAACAATAAAGAGGATTGCTCCATGAGTGACAAGCCCGGTTACCGGCGCCCGCAAGCGGGTACTCAGCCTGATTACCTGCACCCGGCCTACCAGTCGACGAACCTGCGTTCGCCGTCCAAGCCGTTGGTGTTTCTGCCCCATTCCCTGTCGGAAATTACTGGCCCGACCATCGACGCCGAACTCGTTAACGAGAAAGACAACGACCTGACCGCCCAGCACGCCGGTGAACCCCAGGGCGAGCGCATCATCATTCACGGGCGAGTGCTCGATGAAAACGGCCTGCCGGTGCCGGGCATCCTCGTGGAAATCTGGCAGGCCAACGCGGCCGGCCGCTACAACCACGAACGCGACGTGCACGACGCGCCCCTGGACCCGAACTTCACCGGCACCGGTCGCACCGTCACCGACGCCGATGGCTGGTACCAGTTCCAGACCATCAAGCCCGGCGCCTACCCGTGGGGCAACCACCACAACGCCTGGCGCCCGGCGCACATTCACTTCTCGTTGTTTGGCCCCAGTGTGCTGACGCGCCTGGTGACCCAGATGTATTTCCCCGGCGACCCGTTGCTGGCCTACGACCCGATCTACAACTGCGTCCCGGACACGTCTGCCAAGGAACGCCTGATCGCCAGCTTTGACCTGGAAAAAACCATTCCTTCCTATGCCCTCGGTTACCGCTGGGACATCGTCCTGCGCGGCCGCGACGCCACGCCGATGGAGAAATGAGATGACCCTCAATGCGACCACGTCCCACACCGTTGGGCCCTATTACCACATCGGCCTGACCTGGCTGAACCGCGAAGACCTCGCCAATGCCCAAACCCTGGGCGAGCGCGTGGCGATCACCGGACGTGTGGTGGATGGCAACGGTGATGTCGTCAACGACGCCATGCTGGAAGTATGGCAAGCCAACGCCGCCGGAAAATATGACCACCCTGAAGATGAACAGGACAAGCCCCTGGACGCCAATTTCGAAGGGTTTGGCCGGGTGCCGGTAGATGCGCAAGGGCGCTTTCGGTTCAGCACCATCAAGCCGGGCAGCGTGCCGGGCTTGAAGGGTACGACACAGGCGCCGCATCTGGTGGTGTTGGTGTTTGCCCGTGGCTTGGTCAAGCACTTGCTGACGCGGATTTACTTTGATGGTGAGACGGCGAATGGCAACGATCCGTTGCTGGCCTGTGTGCCAGAAGAGCGGCGGGGCACCTTGATTGCCAAGGCTGATGCTCCGGGTGTGTATCAGTGGAATGTGATTTTGCAGGGCACAGACGAAGAGACGGTGTTCTTCGATTATTGAGTTCCTGTAGGAGCGAGCTTGCTCGCGAAGATCGTCAACGATAACGCGGGTTTTCTGGATAAACGCGGTGTCCTTGAGTTCTTCGCGAGCAAGCTCGCTCCTACAGGGATGAGGCCGGCCCAGGCAACCCATATCCCAGCGTCTGCTTGCGGAACGAGTTTGTTGCAAAGTATGTCTAGACTTCAAGCCGTTCCCAACGAGTGAAAAAAACATGACAACAACCACAAGTCACTACACCGGAGAAGAACGCCGCAAACGGATTTTTGCAATTGTCGGGGCTTCCTCCGGCAACCTGGTCGAATGGTTCGACTTCTACGTCTATGCCTTCTGCGCCATCTACTTCGCCCCGGCATTTTTTCCGTCGGACGACCCCACTGTGCAACTGCTCAACACCGCCGGTGTATTTGCCGCCGGCTTCCTGATGCGCCCGATCGGTGGCTGGCTATTCGGCCGGGTGGCCGACAAGCACGGGCGCAAGAACTCGATGATGATCTCGGTGCTGATGATGTGCGCCGGCTCCCTGGTCATCGCCTTTTTGCCAACCTATAAGGACATCGGCGCCTGGGCACCTGCCTTGCTGTTGGCGGCGCGATTGTTTCAGGGCCTGTCGGTGGGCGGCGAATACGGCACCACCGCGACCTACATGAGCGAAGTAGCCCTCAAGGGCCAGCGCGGTTTCTTCGCCTCGTTCCAGTACGTGACCCTGATCGGCGGGCAGTTGCTGGCGGTGTCGGTAGTGGTGATCCTGCAACAACTGCTTACCGAAGATGAACTGCGGGCCTGGGGCTGGCGGATACCGTTCGTGATCGGTGCCATCGCGGCGGTGATCTCGCTGTTGCTGCGCCGCTCCCTGAAAGAAACCAGCAGCAAGGAAATGCGGGAAAACAAGGACGCTGGCAGCATTGCCGCGCTGTTCCGTGACCACAAGGCGGCGTTTATCACCGTGCTCGGCTACACCGCCGGCGGCTCGCTGATTTTCTACACCTTCACCACGTACATGCAGAAGTACCTGGTGAATACCGCCGGCATGCACGCCAAGACCGCCAGCTACATCATGACCGGCGCATTGTTCCTCTATATGTGCATGCAGCCCTTGTTCGGCATGCTCTCGGACAAGATTGGCCGGCGTAATTCCATGCTGTGGTTCGGCGCCCTCGGTACGCTGTGCACGGTGCCGATCCTGATGACCCTGAAGACCGTTACCAATCCGTTCCTGGCCTTTGTGCTGATCACCCTGGCCCTGGCGATCGTCAGTTTCTACACCTCTATCAGTGGCCTGGTGAAAGCGGAAATGTTCCCGCCACAAGTGCGCGCCTTGGGTGTTGGCCTGGCTTACGCGGTGGCCAACGCGATCTTCGGCGGCTCGGCGGAATACGTCGCCTTGGGCCTGAAATCCATTGGCCTGGAAAATACCTTCTATTGGTACGTTACCGGCATGATGGCGGTGGCGTTTCTGTTCAGCTTGCGCCTGCCCAAACAGGCGGCGTACTTGCACCACGATCTGTAACCGGTTGGCGCGCGCCCGTTGCGGGCGTGCGCGACCTAGGGATGGTTTATGACGACGCGCACGAGCAATCAATTGTTCGACGCTTATTTCACGGCCGACAGCATGGCCGAGGTGTTCTGTGATCAGGGCCGGCTGCAGGGCATGCTCGACTTTGAAGCTGCGCTGGCCCGGGCCGAGGCCCAGGTCGGGTTGATCCCTCAAGCGGCGGTCGCACCCATTGCCCAGGCCTGCCTGGCATCTCTCTACGACACGGTGGCGCTGGGCGAGGCGATTGCCACGGCGGGTAACTCGGCGATTCCACTGGTCAAGGCCTTGGGCAAGCAGATTGCTCAAGACGACGGCGGTGCCGAGCGTTATGTGCACTTGGGCGCCACCAGTCAGGATGTGATGGACACCGGCCTGGTGCTGCAACTGCGCCGCGCCGTGGAACTGATCGAAAACGATTTGGCACGGTTGGGGGAAACCCTCGCCGTGCAGGCCCAGCGATATGCGGCCACACCGTTGGCGGGCCGCACCTGGTTGCAACACGCGACGCCCGTCACCCTAGGCATGAAAATCGCCGGCTGGCTTGGCGCGGTGACCCGCAGTCGACAACGACTGACGCAACTCAAACCGCGTTTGCTGGTGCTGCAATTTGGCGGCGCCTCTGGAACCCTTGCGGCGTTGGGTGACCAGGCCATGCCTGTAGCGTTGGCACTGGCCGTCGAGTTGCAGCTGACCTTGCCGGAGCAACCCTGGCACTCCCAGCGTGATCGCCTGGTGGAATTTGCCGCCGTGCTCGGTTTGATCGCCGGTAGCCTCGGCAAACTGGGCCGTGATATCAGCCTGCTGATGCAGACCGAGGCGGCGGAAGTATTCGAACCGTCGGCGCCGGGCAAGGGTGGCTCCTCTACTATGCCCCACAAGCGCAATCCGGTGGGTGCGGCCGTGCTTATCAGCGCCGCGACCCGCGTTCCCGGCCTGGTGGCGACGATGTTCAGCGCCATGCCCCAGGAGCACGAGCGCAGCCTGGGCCTGTGGCACGCCGAATGGGAAACCTTGCCTGAGATTTGCCGGTTGGTATCTGGCGCCTTGCATCAGGCCTTGCTAGTCAGCGAAGGCCTGGAAGTGGACGCCGAGCGCATGTCCCGTAACCTCGACCTGACCCAGGGGCTGGTGCTGGCCGAAGCGGTGAGCATCGTCCTTGCCCAGCGCCTGGGCCGCGAAACCGCCCATCATTTGTTGGAACAGTGCTGCAAACGTGCCGTCGCCCAGCGACGCCATCTGCGTGCGGTGCTGGCGGATGAGCCGCAAGTCACCACCGAATTATCGGCCGCTGAACTCGATCACCTACTGGACCCGGCGCACTACCTGGGCCAGGCACATACCTGGGTCGATCGCGCTGTGGCCGAACATGTTGCATTGACTGCTTGAGGAGGCTGCTGTGGGATTTGTACAACTCGCCGATGGCGAACTGAACTACCAACTCGATGGCCCCGACGATGCTCCGGTGCTGGTGCTGTCCAACTCCCTGGGCACTGACCTGCATATGTGGGATGCGCAGATACCGGCCTTTACCCAATATTTTCGAGTGCTGCGTTTCGATACCCGTGGGCACGGCAAATCCCTGGTCACCGAAGGGCCTTACAGCATCGAGCAACTGGGGCGAGACGTGTTGGCTCTGCTGGACTCACTGCACATTGACCGCGCGCATTTTTGCGGGCTGTCCATGGGCGGCCTGATCGGCCAGTGGTTGGGCATCAATGCCGGCCAGCGTTTGCGGCGGCTGGTGGTGTGCAATACAGCAGCGAAGATCGGCGAACCGGCAGTGTGGAACCCACGGATTGAAATGGTCCTGCGCGACGGTGCGGCAGCGATGGTTGCCTTGCGTGATGCGTCGATTGCCCGCTGGTTCACTGCCGATTTTGCCCAAGCCAACCCTTATCAGGCCAAGCTGATCACCGACATGCTGGCAGCGACATCACCGCAGGGTTATGCGGCCAATTGCGCTGCGGTGCGCGATGCCGATTTTCGAGAGCAGTTGTCGTCGATCAAGGTGCCGACCCTGGTAATCGCCGGGACTGAAGACGCCGTCACGCCACCGGCCGGTGGGCACTTTATCCAGGCTCATGTGCAGGGCGCCGAATACGCCGAATTCTATGCTGCGCACCTGTCCAATGTGCAGGCTGGCGCCGCGTTCAGCGACCGGGTGCTGGAATTTCTGTTAGCCCACTGAGGAGTTTTTTGTGGACGAGAAACAACGCTATGCCGACGGTCTGCAAGTGCGTCGCGAAGTGCTCGGCGACGCCCACGTCGACCGCAGTCTGGATGCCCTGACCGAGTTCAATTCGGAGTTCCAGGAAATGATTACCCGCCACGCCTGGGGTGATATCTGGACCCGTCCGGGTTTGCCTCGGCACACCCGAAGCCTGATCACTATCGCCATGCTGATCGGCATGAACCGCAGTGAGGAACTGAAACTGCACTTGCGTGCGGCAGCCAGCAATGGCGTGACCCGTGCCGAGATCAAGGAGGTGCTGATGCAGAGCGCGATCTACTGTGGGATTCCGGCGGCCAATGCGACCTTTCACCTGGCAGAGTCGGTGTGGGATGAGTTGGGTGTTGAGTCGCGGCAACTGTAGGAGCTGTCGAGCCCAGGCGAGGCTGCGATAGCGGTGGGTCAGGCACCCTCAATGTTGGCTGTGCTGACGCCATCGCAGCCTCGCCTGGGCTCGACAGCTCCTACGTTGGCTTGCTTGCTTAACTCAGAAGGAATCAGCGTTCCACAGCCAATTCCACACGCCTGGAAAATGCACCGCGTCGCTGGCATCACCCACTGTGCGAGCCATGGCGGCGCGTTGCAGTGTCGGGCGATCCGTGTAGAACGGCTCGGCAGCTGTCTTAAGGCCTGTGACTCGGGCGCTGTCCATCAGGATCTGCAGGTATTCCTGCAGATGCCGCGCGGTGTAGCGGTTGATGTCGTGAAAGGTCACCACCACCGGTATCACACCGTCCACTGTCGGCAACTGCCCCAGGGCGATCCGCTCGCGTACTTGCGACAGTTGCCGTAGCAGGTTGGCCCGCCGCTGCGGGCTGCCATTGAACCCCCAGATCTTGCCGTCATTGGCGCTCAGGTCCGTCAGCAGGATGTGCAAACCCTGTTTCTGATAGGCCGCGAAGGTGCGGCTGTCGTAGTTCCAGAAGGGCGGACGTACCAGCGATGGCGGTGCCCCAGTGATCGACTCAAGGGTTGCCGCGCCCAGGCTGAGGGACTGTTCCAGTTCTTCGGAGTCAAGGAGGCGGTGATTGGTGTGCCAGGCAGTGGCGGTGTGGAAACCCAGGATATGCCCGTCAGCGTGCTCGCGTTCCATGGTTTTACGACCACGCGCGCTGCCGCCGGACCGAGACGCCTCGGTCTGCAAAAAGAAGATCGCCTTGATCCCCGGTTGTACCGGGTTGCTGGCCAGGTCCGCGAGCACCGAACGGCTCGGGTTGTCGAAGCCCGAGGCGCTGGGGCCGTCATCGAAGGTCAGCAAAAAGCGGATCGGCGCCTGGGCACGCAGGTTGTGTTCAGTCTGCGGCGTCAGGGCAATGGGAGGGCCGATGCAGCCGCCCAGGCTCAATGCCAGGGCAAGTACGGCTGAGGCGATGGCAAGGGATTTCATGGTGTGGACCGTGCTCGAATGAAGGCCGCCGCTGATTTGGATCAGCCGCGGCAGGCGCGCACCATACAGCAAGGTTGTCGCGTGTTTACAGCAGACTTAGCGGATAGCTGACGATCAACCGGTTTTCATCAAATTCATTGTTGCTGTAGTCCCGACGCATGCTGGAATTGCGCCAGCGCACATTGAGGTTTTTCAACGTACCGCTCTGCACCGTGTAGGCCAGTTCGCTTTCCCGTCCCCATTCCTTGCCGTCGGTCACGGTGGCGGTGTGCACATTGCTGCCGCTGATGTAGCGGTTCATCACGGTCAGGCCTGGCACGCCAAGGGCGACGAAGTTGTAGTCGTGGCGCACCTGCCAGGATTTTTCCTGGGCGTTGTCGTAGCTGGCGTTGAAACTGTCGTTGGCCAGGGTGCCGCCGCTGGTGCCATTGACCCGCATCCAGGCGCTGTCGCCGGTAAGTTTTTGCAGGCCGACGTAGAAGGTGTTGCCGCCGTACTTGGCCGAGAACATCCCGGACCAGGTCTTGTTGTCCAGGTTGCCGGCACGGGCGCTGCCGTCTTCCTTGCCGTAGAAGAATCCGAGGTTGGCCCCCAGGGTCCAGCCGCCCAGGGGTTGGCTGTGGATCAGATTGAGGTACTGCTGGCTGTAGATATCCTTGAGTTGGGCATTCCACACGCCGACCTGCGTGCGTTTGTCGTTGAAGGCATATTCGCCGCCCTGGAAGCTGAACCGGTGGGAGGTGAAGGCGGTTTTTCCGAACATTGACATGTCGGTCATGCTGCTGTCGTCACGCGGGCTATTGGCGCGGAACTGGCCGCCGTAGAGGGTCAGGCCGTCGATTTCCTTGGAGGTGATCTGCCCTCCGCGCAGGGTTTGCGGCAGTGAGCGGCCGTCATCCGAGCGCAGGATCGGCAGCACCGGCATCCATTCGCCTACCTTCACCTCAGTCTTCGAGATGCGCGCCTTGAATGCTACGCCCAGGCGCCCGAAGTCATCGGCGGGCCGCCCATCGTGATCCAGTGGCAACAGTTGCGTGCCCCCGGTGCCACGTCCGCCATCGAGCTTCACCGAATACAAACCGAGCACGTCCACGCCAAAACCAACGGTGCCCTGGGTGAAGCCGGACTTGGCATCGAGGATGAAACTCTGGGTCCACTCCTGCGCACCGCCCTGGGCCTTGGTCGGGTTGGTGAAGTTACGGTTGAGGAAGAAATTACGCAGGTTGAGGTTGGCGCTGGCGTCTTCCAGAAAGCCGTGTTCTTCGGCCAGGGCCGGGAGGGCGAGGCTGGCGACGGCGGTGGCCAACAGTAGTTTGCGGGCGTGGAGGGTGCTCATGAAGTCGGGTCTCTCTAATTGTTAGGGATGAAACAAGGCAACGCCGCAACCTGGGGTCGCAGACAAAAAACGCGCTGGGAAAAGTCGGTGGAGCGATATCAGCCGGAGCGGACAGTCATGGTGGCCTACCTGTTGTTATTGGTTTTGCAGGTGCCAGCAATGGTGCGGGGGAGCGGTGGGGGGATTCAATCGGGTGGGGCGGGTTTTGGGCGGTGATCGAACGGAAGTCGTTGGAATGGTTTTTAGGGTGGCTTGACCACAATGTCCTCATTGCGCAAAGCAAAAAGCCCACCAAAAGGTGGGCTTCGTTTTAACTAGGTGCTATCAGAACAACTTCAACTTCGGCGCTTCTTCTTTCAACGGCTCACTCTTCGCCGTTTGTTCACTCCAGCCGCCACCGAGAGCCTTATACAACGTTACTTCGCTGGTCAGCTGCGCCAGGCGGTCGGTGATCAGCGATTGCTGGGCACTGAACAGCTGGCGCTGGGCGTCGAGGAAGGTCAGGTTGCTGTCGACACCAATGCGGTAGCGACGCTCGGCCAGACGGTAGTAGTCCTGGTTGGCGGTGACGAAGTCACGCTGGGCCTGCAACTGTTGGTTGTAGGTTTCACGTGCCGCCAGGCCATCAGAGACTTCCTGGAACGCGGTCTGGATCGACTTCTCGTAGTTCGCGACGTTGATCTCTTTCTGGATTTTCGAGTAATCCAGGCTGGCGCGCAGGCTGCCGGCGTTGAAGATCGGAATGTTGATCTGCGGTGCGAACGACCAGGTCCCCGAACCGCCCTTGAACAGTCCACCGAGATCCGGGCTCAGGGTGCCGGCATTGGCGGTCAGGCTGATGCTCGGGAAGAACGCAGCCCGTGCCGCACCGATGTTGGCGTTGGCGGCCTTGAGGTTGTACTCGGCCTGCAGGATGTCGGGACGACGTTGCAGCAGGTCCGAAGGCAGGCCTGCCGGTACTTCGCTCAACAGGTCGTCAGCCAATGGCTTGCTGACGAGGTTCGCCGGCAGGCCGGTGCCCAGCAGCAGGGTCAGGCTATTTTCGTCCTGGGCCACTTGGCGGGTGTAGCGCGCCAGTTGTACCCGGGCGTTTTCTACCGAGGTGCGCGACTGGCTCAGGTCCAGGGCCGAAGCCACACCGACTTCGTTGCTGCGGGAGGTGAGCTTGTAGCTCTCCTCGAACGCGCCGAGGGTGTCCTGGGTCAGTTTCAGCAGTTCCTTGTCGGCCTGCCAGGTCAGGTAGGCATTGGCCACGCTGGCCACCAGGCTGATCTGGGTTGTACGACGGGCTTCTTCGGTGGCGAAGTACTTCTGCAGCGCTTCTTCGCTCAGGCTGCGAACTCGACCGAACAGGTCCAGCTCGTAGGAACTGATGCCCAGGGTTGCCGAATACGAACTGGTGATGCCCGCTTCGCCAGTTTGCGAGGCCCGTGCTGGAACCCGCTGGCGGCTGCCGCTGCCATTGGCCGAAACCGCCGGGAACAGGTCGGCGCGCTGGATGCGGTACTGCGCGGCATAGGCGTCGATGTTCAGGGCCGCGACACGCAGGTCACGGTTGTTCACCAGCGCGGTCTGGATCAGCTGTTGCAGGGCAGGATCATGGAAAAACTGTTTCCAGCCCTGTTCGGCAGCGGCCTGGCTCGGCGCCTGGGCCGACGAATACGCCGGCCCTTGCGGGAACTGTGCGGCCACCGGCGCTTCGGGGCGCTGGTAGTCAGGTATCAGCGAGCAGCCACTGAGCACGAATGCCGTAACTGCCAGGGAAAGTAGCGACTTGCTCATTGGCCAGCCTCTTTAGAAGTTTGCGTAGTGTCAGTCTTTTTCCGACTGCCGATGGCTGACACGGTTACGAAGAACAGTGGCACCCAGAAGATCGCCAGGACAGTGGCGGTGATCATACCGCCAATTACCCCGGTACCGATGGCGTGTTGGCTGCCTGAACCGGCACCCGTGGAGATCGCCAGCGGCAGTACGCCGAGGACGAACGCCATGGAGGTCATGATGATCGGTCGCAGGCGCATCCGGGAGGCTTCGATAGCCGCCTCGACGATGCCTTTGCCTTGTTCGTGGAGTTCTTTGGCAAACTCGACAATCAAGATGGCGTTTTTCGCCGCCAGGCCCACCGTCACCAATAGCCCCACCTGGAAGAATACGTCGTTGGACAGCCCCCGCATGCTGGTTGCCATCAGTGCGCCGATAACCCCCAGCGGTACTACCAGTACCACTGCGATCGGGATCGACCAACTTTCGTACAGTGCAGCCAGGCAGAGGAACACTACCAGCAGCGACAGGGCATACAACGCAGGTGCCTGGGAGCCGGATAGACGTTCTTCATAAGACAGGCCGGTCCAGGCATAGCCGACACCCGCCGGCAGTTGCTTGGCGATACGCTCGACTTCCGCCATCGCGTCACCGGTACTGTAGCCCGGTGCCGGTGTACCGAGGATTTCCATCGCCGCTACACCGTTATAGCGCGAGAGTTTCGGTGAGCCGAAAATCCATTGGCCCGAGGCAATGGCCGACAACGGCACCATCTTCCCGGAGTCGCTGCGCACGTACCATTTGTTCAGGTCTTCAGGGGACATCCGGCCAGCGGCCTCACCCTGGATATAGACCTTCTTCACCCGACCACGGTCGATGAAGTCGTTGATGTAGCTACCACCCAGGGCAATCGACAGGGTCTGGTTGATGCTCGCCAGGCTGATGCCCTGGGCGCTGGCCTTCTCGTCGTCAACGGTCAGCTCATACTGCGGCTCATCGTTTACGCCGTTGGGACGTACGCCTGCAAGAATCTTGCTTTGCGAGGCCAGGCCGAGGAACTGGTTGCGTGCCGCCATCAACTTGTCGTGGCCGACGCCGCCCTGATCCTGCAGGAATACGTCGAAACCGGTGGCGTTACCCAACTCCAGTACCGACGGTGGCACGATGGCAAACACCATGGCGTCCTTGAAGGTTTGGGAGAAGTAGCCCTGGGCACGCTTGGCCACTTCGAACACCGACATCGATGCGTCGCGCTCATCCCATGACTTGAGCATGACGAACGCCAGGCCCGAGCTTTGGCCACGACCGGCAAAGTTGAAGCCGTTCACGGTGAACACCGACTTCACGGCCTTGCCTTCGCCAGGTTCGCCTTCCTTGTCGAGCAACAGGTAGGCACGCATGTCGTCGATGACGGTCTGGGTACGCTCGGCTGAAGAACCGACTGGCGTCTGCACCTGGGCAAAGATCACACCCTGGTCTTCCTCGGGCAGGAACGCGCTCGGAATACGGGTGAACAACCAGATCATGCCGGCGAGGATGAGAATGTAGACCAGGAACGATGGAAACTTGTGCTTGATCATGTTGCCGACGCCGCGCTCGTAGCTCAGTACGCCACGGTCGAAGGTACGGTTGAACCAGCCAAAGAAGCCGCTCTTGGGCTGGCCGTGTTTTTCCGGATCGATCGGCTTGAGCATGGTGGCGCACAAGGCCGGGGTGAAGATCAGGGCAACCAGTACCGACAACGCCATCGCCGAGACAATGGTGATGGAGAACTGTTTGTAGATCACACCAGTGGAGCCGCCGAAGAAGGCCATGGGCAGCAGTACCGCCGACAGCACCAGGGCAATACCCACCAGGGCGCCCTGGATCTGGCCCATGGACTTGACCGTCGCCTCCTTGGGCGACAGGTGTTCTTCGGCCATTACCCGCTCAACGTTCTCCACCACCACGATCGCATCGTCCACCAATAGACCGATGGCCAGGATCATGCCGAACATGGTCAGGGTGTTGATGGTGAAACCGAAGGCTGCGAGGATCCCGAAGGTACCCAGCAATACCACCGGCACCGTCATCGTGGTGATGATGGTGGCGCGGAAGTTTTGCAGGAACAGGAACATCACCAGGAACACCAGGACGATCGCCTCGACCAGGGTATCGACTACACCAGAGATCGATTCTGTCACCACAGGGGTGGTGTCATACGGGACCACGGCTTTCATGCCTGGCGGGAAGAACGGTTCCAGGGATGCAACCGTGGTGCGAATGGCCTTGGCGGTGTCCAGGGCGTTAGCGCCGGACGCCAGTTTGATCGCTATGCCGGAAGCCGGCTTGCCGTTGAACTGCGCACTGATGCTGTAGTTCTGGCCGCCCAGTTCAACACGAGCAACATCGCCCAGGCGAACCTGGGAGCCGTCGGAGTTAACGCGCAGCAGGATCTTTTCGAACTGCTCGGCGCTTTGCAGACGGGTCTTGCCGATGATGGTGGCGTTCAGTTGCGTGCCGGGCAGGGCAGGCAGGCCGCCCAGTTGACCGGTGGCCACCTGTACGTTCTGCGCCTGGACGGCGTTGCTGACATCCACTGGAGTCATCTTGAAGTTGTTCAGCTTGGCCGGGTCCAGCCAGATACGCATGGCGTACTGGGAGCCGAAGACCTGGAAGTCGCCCACGCCAGACGTCCGGGAAATCGGGTCCTGGATGTTGGAAACGATGTAGTTGGAGAGGTCGTCCTTGGTCATGCTGCCGTCTTCCGACACCAGACCGACCACCATCAGGAAGTTCTTCACCGACTTGGTTACACGGATACCCTGCTGCTGCACTTCTTGCGGCAGCAAAGGTGTCGCCAGGTTCAGCTTGTTCTGCACCTGAACCTGGGCGATGTCCGGGTTGGTACCCTGGTTGAACGTCGCGGTGATGGTCATGCTGCCGTCGGAGTTACTGTCCGAGGAGACATAGCGCAGGTTGTCGATACCGTTGAGCTGTTGCTCGATGACCTGCACCACGGTGTCCTGCACGGTTTGTGCAGAAGCGCCTGGGTAGGTGACCTGGATGTCGATCGCTGTTGGAGCGATAGCCGGGTACTGGTTGATGGGCAGCTTGAGGATCGATAGAGCGCCGACCAACATGATCACCAGGGCAATTACCCAGGCGAAAATGGGACGGTCGATAAAAAATTTCGACATGAATTACTCCCCTTTGCCAGCAGCGGCAGCAGGAGCAGCAGCAGTACCGGCGGCCGTGGCGTTTTTGGCGTCCGTGACCTTGACCTCGATGCCCGGCTTGATGAACTGCAAGCCTTCGGTGATCACGCGGTCACCGGCATTCAAGCCCTTTTCCACCAGCCAGTAGGCGCCGGCGGTACGGTTGGCGACCAGTACACGCTGTTCAACCTTATTGTCCTGGTTGACCACCAACGCGGTCGGGATGCCCCGCAGGTCACGGGTCACGCCTTGCTGCGGTGCCAGGATGGCCTTGCTGTTCACACCGGCCTGCAGTTGTGCGTGGACAAACATGCCCGGCAGCAGGGTGTGGTCAGGGTTAGGGAACACTGCGCGCAGGGTCACGGAACCGGTGCTTTCGTCCACCGAGACTTCGGAGAACTCCAGCTTGCCTTCCAGGCCGTAGTTGCTGCCGTCTTCCAGGGTCAACTTGACCTTGGCAGCGTTGTCACCGGCTTTCTCCAACTGACCGCTTTCCATGTCGCGACGCAGTTTCAGCAGCTCGGTGGAAGATTGCGTGACGTCGACGTAGATCGGGTCCAGTTGCTGGATCACTGCCATGGCGTCGGTCTGGCCGTTGCTGACCAGTGCGCCTTCGGTGACCGAAGAACGACCGATACGCCCGGAGATCGGGGCAAATACCTTGGTGTAGCGCACGTTGATCTGGGCCGATTGCAGGCTGGCTTCCGATTGCATGCGGTTGGAAACGGCAGTGTCGTACTCCTGGCGGCTGACCGCCTGCTCGTTGACCAATAGCTTGTAGCGGTCGGCAATCGATTTGGTCTGCGACAGGCTGGCCTGGGCGCTTTTGAGGGTGGCCTCATAGACCGACGGATCGATCTGATAGAGCTGCTGGCCTTCCTTGACGTCGCCGCCTTCCTTGAACAGACGCTTGAGAATGATGCCGTTGACCTGAGGCCGAACTTCCGCGATGCGGTAAGCCGTGGTGCGGCCCGGTAGTTCGGACGTCAGGGTGAAGGCTTGCGGTTGAATAGTGACCACGCCGACCTGAGGGGTTTGAGCGGGTGGAGCCGCCTCTTCCTTTTTACATCCGCTGAGCAGCGATGCCAGGGCGACGGCAGTGACCAGGGCGGTAACAGCTGGCTTAAGTTGCATGAAGATCCTCGGGTCAGGTACGCAGGATGCGCACAAGAAGTGTGGAAGGGTAAAAAACAGGCACTGAGTGGATAAGTAGCTTGCTACGCAATATACTTACGTTCATGGTTGTTTGTAAACTCTTGACAGGTTTCCCGGATTCGTCACAACTCTCCGTTGAAAGCCTCGATTCTAGTACGTTCGGCACCCATGACGGTGTTGTCCCATAATTATTCAGATGGTCGTTGTCGACCACCCCAAGTGTCCTGATTGAGGTTTTACTGCCATGGTTCGTCGTACCAAAGAGGAAGCTCAGGAAACGCGCAGCCAGATACTTGAGGCCGCCGAGCAGGCTTTTTACGAGCGCGGGGTTGCGCGAACCACGCTGGCGGATATCGCGGCGCTGGCAGGTGTGACGCGTGGTGCCATCTACTGGCACTTTAGCAACAAGGCCGACCTGGTGCAGGCGATGCTCGATACCCTGCATGAGCCGCTGGATGAAATGGCCAGGGCCAGCGAGAGCGAGGATGAAGTTGACCCGCTGGGCTGTATGCGCAAGTTGTTGATTCATCTGTTCCATCAAGTGGCCCTGGACCCGAAGACCCGGCGCATTAATGAGATTTTGTTTCATAAGTGCGAATTCACCGATGAAATGTGTGATCTGCGCCGTCAGCGTCAGACGGCCAGCCTGGAGTGCAACCTGCGCATCGGCCTGGCCCTGCGTAACGCGGTCCATCGCGGGCAACTTCCGGAGAATCTCGACACCGTACGCGCCGCGGTGTGCATGCATGCCTATATCGACGGAATCCTTGGCCAGTGGCTGCTGGTGCCTGACAGCTTTCAGTTGCACCAGGAGGCTGAGCGTTGGGTCGATATCGCGTTGGACATGCTACGTTTGAGCCCTAGCCTGCGCGATTAAGACAAAATGCGTAATTGCGTCCAGTTGTGTCAACAGTAAAGAACAGGGCGGGTCAATCGTCTCTTTGCCTGATTTTGTGGAATGACTTTATATATGGGCTGGCGCAGGGTTGATAGGAAGTCGACTAAGTATTTTGTAGCGATATTGTTGCAAGGCTGTGAAGGAATGTTTCCCGTCGCTCTGTGAGCGAGCTTGCTCGCGAAGGTCGTTAACGATAACGGACGTGCAAAAAAGCCCCGGCTCTCACAAACCGGGGCTTTTGCGCTTTAGCGGATCAGAGCGCCAGAGTCGGGTAGTCGATGTAACCGACCGGGCCCTTGGCGTAGAAGGTTTCCGGATGCGCTTCGTTTAGTGGTGCATCGGCCTTCAGGCGAGCCGGCAGGTCCGGGTTGGCGATGAACGGTACGCCGAAAGCCACCGCATCCGCTTTGCCTGAGGCCAGCCAGGCATTGGCGCTGTCCTTGGTGAAGCGTTCGTTGGCGATGTACGGGCCGCCGAACGCTGCTTTCAGTTGTGGGCCCAGGCTGTCGCCGGCTTCTTTTTCACGGGAGCAGATAAATGCGATGCCGCGTTTGCCCAGTTCCTTCGCCACGTAGGTGAAGGTCTGCGACAGGTTCTCGTCGCCCATATCATGGGAATCAGCACGCGGTGCCAAGTGCACCCCCACACGGCCGGCGCCCCAGACTTCAATCACTGCATCAGTTACTTCCAGCATCAGCCGTGCACGGTTTTCCAGGGAGCCGCCGTAGTTGTCGGTGCGCTGGTTGGTGCTGCTTTGCAGGAACTGGTCGAGCAGGTAGCCGTTGGCGCCGTGGACTTCCACGCCGTCAAAACCAGCGGCCTTGGCGTTTTCGGCACCGACGCGATAGGCGTCGACGATATCGGCAATTTCAGCGGTTTCCAGAGCGCGTGGCGTCGGGTAATCGGCCAGCGGACGCACCAGGCTGACGTGACCTTCTGGCTTGATCGCACTTGGTGCGACCGGTGTTTCACCGTTCAGGTACGACTCGTGGGAGATCCGGCCAACGTGCCACAGTTGCAGGAAGATCTTGCCGCCTGCGCCGTGAACGGCCTTGGTGATGTTGGACCAGCCGCGAACCTGGTCGTTGGACCAGATGCCCGGCGTGTCCGGGTAACCCACGCCCATCGGCGTCACCGAGGTGGCTTCGCTGAGGATCAGCCCGGCGGAGGCCCGTTGTACGTAGTATTCAGCCATCAGCGCATTGGGAACGCGGCCTTCATCGGCACGGCAGCGGGTCAGTGGCGCCATGATGATGCGGTTGGACAGTTCCAGGTCGCCCAGTTTGATTGGATCGAAAATAGTCGTCATGGGATACACCCTTCTCTTTAGTGATCAGTTGGTAGCAGGGGCCAGGTCGGCATCGCCGCCCTGACGGAAAGTAATCAGCGTTACCAGCAGCGCCAGCACCGCGAGGGCGGCTGCGGCCAAGGGCACGCTGGTCAGGCCAAAGCCATGGGCGATGACGCTGCCGCCGACCCAGGCGCCGAGGGCGTTGCCGATGTTGAAAGCGCCGATGTTCAGGGTCGACACCAGGTTTGGCGCGGCCTTGCCGAAGGTCACCACGTTGATCTGCAGCGCCGGCACGGCGGCAAACGAAGCGGTGGCCCAGAGGAACAGGGTGATTTCAGTCGGGATCAACGCGACGCTGGTCCAGGTCAGTACGGTGGAGATCACCGCCATGCTGATGAACACGCCGATCAGGGTGGCTGCCAGGCGCTTGTCCGCCAGCTTGCCGCCGATGATGTTGCCCACGGTCAGTCCCAGGCCAATCAGCAGCAGGGTCCAGGTCACGCCTTTGGGCGAAACCCCGGTGACATCACCCAGCAACGGTGCGACGTAGGTAAAGAGGGTGAACATTGACGCTGAAAACAGCGCGGTCATGGTCAGGGACAACCAGATGCCAGCGCCCTTGAGGGCCTTGAGTTCAGCACGCATGTCGAGTTTTTCCTCGTCACGCTTGGCCGGCAGAAAGCGGATCAGACCGATCAGCGCGATCACACCAATTACCGTCACGGCGAAGAAGGTCGAGCGCCAGCCGGCTTCCTGGCCCAGTGCGGTACCCAGCGGCACGCCGAGGACGTTGGCCAGGGTCAGGCCGGTGAACATCAGGGCCACGGCCGAGGCACGTTTGTTGGCTGGCACTAGGTTGGCCGCTACTACAGAACCGATACCAAAGAAGGCACCGTGGCACAGTGCGGTCACGACACGGGCAAACATCAGCACGTTGTAATCGCTGGCCAGGGCGCAGAGCAGGTTGCCGATGATGAAAATGCCCATTAACGCTACCAGCGCGGCCTTGCGTGGCAACTTGGCAGTAGCCAGTGCCATGAAAGGTGCGCCGATGGCCACGCCCAGGGCGTAACCGGTCACCAGCCAGCCGGCGCCGGGAATCGACACACCCAAGTCGGCCGCTACATCAGGCAGCAGGCCCATGATGACGAACTCGGTGGTGCCAATGGCAAAGGCGCTTAAGGCCAGTATGAGTAGCGAGAGAGGCATTGTCGGGTCCTGTTACAGCGGGGGGCTGAGTTCTTCGGTGATGGCTTGGATGACGGCTTGAATCACGTCTTCATTGCGTCGGAAAAAGTGCCACTGGCCGGCTTTCTGGCTGGAGATCAGTCCTGCCCGTTGCAGGGTGGCCAGGTGCGCCGAGACGGTGGACTGCGAGAGGCCGCAACGCTGGTCGATTTGTCCGGCGCAAATGCCGTACTCGTGGTTGTGCAGTTGTTCGGGGAATTGCACTTTCGGGTCTTTCAGCCAGTTGAGAATGTCTCGTCGTACTGGGTGCGCCAGGGCTTTTATTATTTCGTCGAGGTCAATGGACATGGCAGTGCTCGGGTTTTGTAAAACGTTATATCGCGATGAGGCGAACTTTAAATCGTTATATCACGATATACAAATATGTTTTTGGTCTTACTGAAGGCCAAATCGATATATCGGGTTATAACGATGCGTTGATGGCAGTGCTAAACTGCTCGGCATGAATTATCTCGCACATCTGCACCTTGGCGGCCAACTTCCTGCGCAACTGCTGGGCAGCCTCTATGGCGACTTCGTCAAAGGGCGCCTGCAAGGCCAGTTCAGCCCGCAAATCGAGTCGGCCATTGCACTGCATCGCAGCATTGACCGGTTTACCGACAGTCATCCGCTGATAGGGGCGGCGTTGTCGCGCTTCAGCCAGACCCGGCGACGCTATGCCGGTATCGTCCTCGACGTGTTTTTCGATCACTGCCTGGCGCGGGATTGGGCGTTGTACGCCGATCAACCCCTGGAGCACTTTACCACCGAGGTTTACCGGGTACTGGCCGCCGAGCCGCAATTGCCGGGGCGGCTGGCGCAAATTGCACCGTATATGGCGGCGGATGACTGGTTGGGCTCCTACCGCGAATTTGCGGTGATGGAGCAGGTGCTGCGGGGGATTTCCCGGCGCCTGACACGGCCCGAGGAACTGGGCCATGCCATGCAGGAATTACGGCTGTTGTATGAGCCGTTGAGTGAGGACTTCCGGGTGTTTTATCCCCAGTTGCAGGTGTTTGCCGCAGAGCACACTGTTTAGGCGGCGACCAATTCCCCCGCTCGCCGTGGTTTGGCCGGTTGTACCACCTCGCCAAACAACGCCTTCTGCACCGCCTGCTGCGCCTGGAACGCCAGCGCCGCCCGTTCCTGACCGGCACAGGCAATCGGCTTGAGCAGATGAATTTCCACATCGCCCTGGTCATTGCCGAACAGGCGTATCAGGTGCGACAGCAAATCATCGTCGCCAATAAAGGGGGCGAGTGGATCAATCTGCCCATCGCGCAGATAACGAATCGCCACTGGCTGCAGTGCCACGTCGGCATCAATGGCACTGGCCAGCAGCCGCCCATGAAAGGTGCGCAGGGCGCGGCCGTCGGTGGTGGTGCCTTCCGGGAACATCAGCAGCGGGTGCTTTTGCTCCAGATGCCGGGTCATTTGTTTGCGGACCAACTGGCTGTCGCCTGAACCACGGCGGATAAACAGGCTGCCCGCTTTTGCCGCCAGCCAACCCGCCACCGGCCAGGTGCGCACTTCGGCCTTGGACAGGAACGACAGCGGCGCCACCATGCCCAGCAAAGGAATGTCGGTCCAGGACACATGGTTGCTGACCCACAACATTGGCTGTTGCGGCAACTCACCCTGAATGGTGACACGAAAGGGCAGGGCATTACCCAGCCGCGCCATGAAAAACCGCGACCAGCGCTGACGCCGGACCATGGAATTGGCCACCCCCAGGCGCTCGAACAGGCCAAACACGCTGGCCATCGTCAAACCCAGCGCCACCACCAGCAGCACGCGGGCAATCCGCCCGTACACCCGAAGTCGGCCCATCACATGGCGGCCTTGAAGTGGCGGGCATAACGCGGGCACAACTCGTCGCGCTTGAGCAGGATAAATACGTCGGCCACCTGGAAATCCTCGTCCCAGCACGGTTCGCCGCAAATCTTCGCTCCCAGGCGCATATAAGCCTTGAGCAATGGCGGCATTTCAGCGATGACGTTGGACGGCAAGTCCATTGTTGGCAGCGGTTTTTTCGGCTCGGCCCGCAGGTGTTCGTTGCACAGATAGCGCTCGCGCAGGCGCTGCATGATCGCGTGGGCCTGGATGCCGCCGTCTTGCATCGGAATGCTCGCGCAGCCCATCAGGTAGCTGTAGCCACCCTGGTTGAGGACTTCGGCCAACTCGCCCCAGAGCACGGCGATGGTGCCGCCGTTGCGATAGGCCGGGTCGACACACGTGCGACCGATTTCCAGGATCGGCCCCTGCAAGTGGCGCAGGCCGTGGAGGCTGAACTCTTCTTCACTGTAGAACCGGCCCAAGGTGCTGGCGGCCTGGTGATCCAGCAGGCGAGTAGTGGCCACCAGTCGACCGCTGTTCAAGTCCCGCACGCCGATGTGGCTGCAGTGAACATCATAGTCATCCATGTCCAGACCCAGTTCAGCGCCTTTGAGCTTGGCATTGAACTCGCCGCTGAATACGTTGAAACGCAAGGCCTGGGCTTCCTGCAACGCCTGGGCGCCGATCAGGCGTTCGGCTTGCAGACGGCGTTCATTGCCGGTGTCGCTGATGCGGGCGATCTGAGTCATGGCGAGTCTCCAGGTGCCGGCCAGGGTTGCGGCCAGTCGACTTTGTTGTGCAAAGTCAGGCTATGTAACCCCGGTGTCATCTCCATGAAGTTACGGTGACGCTTAGATGACAGGGCTCTGGCCACGATTCTGATGGGGGGCTGTTGGGAGCATGGGTATCTATGTGACTGAGTACATATCCGTTACCGCAGCAACGGCGGCTTGGGGTTACGCCCTTATGGCGTGTCACTTTTTGGAAGAGCCCGGAATGCCGGCCCAGCCAAAAGTAACCAAAAGGGAACGGGCCCTACCTATCGGCGCCTCGCCTAGGCTCGGCGTGTTATCACTCCGGTTTTATGGGCAGACAGATCAAGAGCCAGCGCCCATCTGCTTTTCTGTGAGCGAGCTTGCTCGCAAAGAACCCTCGGGCTCCGAGGTGATTCAGGATGCCTGTGTCATCGTTAACGACCATCGCGAGCAAGCTAGCTCTTACAGGTGGCATGGGATCCGCTCTTGCTTCTCACCACTCAGGTCGGCTACCAGGCCGCCGTGCTCTTGCTTTTGATTTTGATCTAAGGCGCCCCGTTAACCACGATGGCAATGCCGGAGAGAGGGCATGCCGAGCCTAAGTGAGGCACCAAGTGGTGGGGCAAGAGCGTTTTGCTTACTTTTGCGCTCTTCAAAAGTGAGCCGCTGTAAGAGCGGAACCTTAGGCAGCCATTACCGCAGCAACGGATACACACACACAGTCCCCCCCAACTGGCCTGACGCAAAACCGTCATTTACCTCCGCTAGGCTCGCGGGTTCGAATGCCCCCCCCTGAGTCCCCGACCATGTTCAAAGGCCTGTTGTGCGCCGCCCTGTTGTTCGCCGTCACGGCTCACGCCGAAACCTGGCCTCTCAAAGACTGGTCCCAAGGCCCCCAACTCGCCGGCCCGGCCTCCCGTGCCCTCGACGACTACGCCTTCCCTCCGCGTGACGACACCACCCGCAAGGGCATCCGCACCGACGCACTGCTGGTCATTCGTGACGGTGAAGTGATCTACGAACGTTACGCAGCGCCCACCACGACAACGACCCCGCACCTGACCTGGTCCATCAGCAAAAGCCTGATGGCCACAGTGCTGGGCGTGGCCTATGGCGATAATCGCTTCAAATTGACCGACCCGGCCGCGCGTTTTTACCCGCCGATGAAACAGCATCCGGCTGTGACCATGGCCGACCTGCTGCACTGGGCCTCGGGCCTGGATTGGCAGGAAGACTATGAGTACGCACCGCTGAAGTCCTCGGTGGTTGCGATGCTCTACACCCGTGGCCGCGCCGACATGGCGACGTTCACCGCCGCCACCGGTACCTTCAGCGCGCCGGGTCAGGCCTTCCGTTACTCCAGCGGTGACAGCAACCTGCTGTCCGCCGCATTAAAAGGCATGCTCGGTCACAAGGCCTATGTCGATTACCCGTGGACCGCGCTGTTCGACCCCTTGGGCATCCGCAACGCCACTTGGGAAAGCGACGCCGACGAAACCTTTGTCGCCTCGTCCTACGCCTACCTCACCGCACGGGACCTGGCTCGGATCGGTCTGTTGATGGCGCGCGGCGGCCGTTGGCGTGAACGCCAGTTGCTGCCCCAGGAATGGCTAGCCTTCAACCGCCAGCCCTTTGACAAGTACACGCCCGGCCAGGACGAAGCCGTCCCCGGCGGTCACTGGTGGCTCAATCGCGAAGTCCAGGGCGCCGCGAGGCCTTGGCCGGATGCTCCCGCTGATACCTTAGCGGCCCTGGGTCACTGGGGGCAGGCGCTGTACGTGATGCCCGACGAACACCTGGTGATCGTGCGCTACGGTGACGACCGCGACGGCAGCTATCGCCATAACGAATTACTCAAACGTGTGCTCGCCGCCGTGGCCCAACAGGTGCAACCATGATTCGCCGTCGTCCGTTCAGCAGCCTGATGATCGTGCTCATGCTGGCCCTGTTGGGCTGGGTTTGGCACGAACGGGCCAACCTGCAAGCCTTCCCGGACATCATCGCGGCCTACACCGCCAAGGAGTACTGCTCCTGCCGTTATGTGCAAGGCAACCCGGCCGAGTATTGCCAGGGTTATGTAAAGCAATACGTGCCCACCAGCGCCTTCGTCGACAACACCGAAAAGCGCTTGGTCATCGTCAGCGGACTGGGCCGAACCCACAGCGCCCAATGGCTGGACGAACGCCAGGGTTGCCGACTGACACCTTGATGTTCCACAGGGTGGAACCACCTTTGATTGTCCTCGCGTGCCCATCGCGGTTATCTGACGGTGTGCCACGAACGCGCTGCTGCGCGCCGCGAAAAAGAACGGGAACACCCGCCTGCGAGGAGAATGACCATGAGCCCACACCAGCACATTCTGGATTGGCTGAGCGATGTCGCCAGCGACCTGCACGCTGTGCGCCAGGACATCCACGCGCACCCCGAATTGGGCTTTGAAGAAAACCGCACCTCGGCCCTCGTAGCGCAATCCCTTAGAGACTGGGGCTTTGAGGTCCACACTGGCATCGGCCAGACCGGCGTGGTCGGTGTGCTGCGCAACGGTAGCAGCTCGCGAAAACTGGGGATTCGCGCCGACATGGATGCACTGCCGATCATCGAAAACACCGGCGTCGCCTACAGCAGCCAACACAGCGGTTGCATGCACGCCTGCGGTCACGACGGCCACACCACCATGCTGCTGGGAGCCGCTCGTTACCTGGCCGCGACCCGTCAGTTCGACGGCACCCTGAACCTGATTTTCCAGCCCGCCGAAGAAGGCCAGGGCGGCGCCGAAGCGATGCTCTCCGACGGTTTGCTGGAGCGTTTTCCCTGCGATGCGCTGTTCGGCATGCACAATATGCCGGGCCTGCCCGCCGGCCATCTGGGCCTGCGGGTCGGGCCGATGATGGCGTCCCAGGACCTGCTGACCGTGACTCTCGAAGGTGTCGGCGGCCATGGCTCCATGCCGCACCTGACGGTGGACCCGCTGGTGGCGGCGGCCAGTATGGTCATGGCCCTGCAGACGGTGGTGTCGCGCAATATCAATGCCCAGGAAGCCGCAGTGGTAACGGTTGGCGCCTTGCAAGCGGGCCAGGCAGCCAACGTGATTCCCCAGCAAGCGGTGCTGCGCCTGAGCCTGCGGGCCCTTAACGCGCCGGTGCGCGAGCAAATGCTGGAGCGGGTCAAGGCGATCATCCTGACCCAGGCCGCCAGTTTTGGCTGTACTGCACAGATCGAACACCGCCCGGCCTACCCGGTGCTGGTCAACCACCCCGAGGAAACTGAATTCGCCCGCCAGGTCGGCGTCGCCTTGCTCGGCGAAGCCGCCGTCGACGCCAATACCCCCAAACTGATGGGCAGCGAAGACTTTGCCTGGATGCTGCAACGCTGCCCCGGCAGTTACCTGTTCATCGGCAACGGCGTGTCGCGGCCGATGGTTCACAACCCAGCCTATGACTTCAACGACGACATCCTGCTGACAGGCGCCGCCTACTGGGGCGCGCTGGCCGAGAGCTGGCTCAAGCCTGCCTGACGAAACATTTTTTTCTGCCGCTGGACCTTTCCCCAACAGGTTGAATGGAGTGTTCTCATGCAGACTTCAATAAAAAGTGTGTCCCGTACCCGGCAAGTGGTCGCGGCGGTGATCGGCAACGCTCTGGAATGGTACGACTTCATCGTCTACGGCTTTCTGGCCAGCATCATCGCTCGGCAGTTTTTCCCCTCTGGCGATGAATACGCGTCGTTATTGATGGCCCTGGCCACCTTCGGCGTCGGCTTCTTCATGCGCCCGGTGGGTGGGGTTCTGCTGGGCATGTATTCGGACCGCAAAGGTCGCAAGGCGGCGATGCAACTGATCATCCGCCTGATGACGGTGTCCATCGCGTTGATTGCCTTTGCGCCCAACTACGCCGCTATCGGCATGGGCGCGCCGCTGCTGATCGTCGTGGCGCGCATGCTCCAGGGTTTTGCCACGGGCGGCGAATATGCCAGTGCCACGGCGTTCCTGGTGGAAAGCGCACCGGCCCATCGCAAGGGTTTGTATGGCTCCTGGCAGTTGGTGGGGCAGTGCATGGCAGTGTTTGGCGGCGCGGCGATGGTGGCGCTGGTCACCCACTTCTTTTCTCCCGAAGCCCTCGACCTGTGGGGCTGGCGCTTGCCATTCATTTTTGGTCTGCTGATTGGCCCGGTGGGCTTGTGGATTCGCCGGCACATGGAAGACCCCGAAGAATTTATCGAGGCGCGCAAACAGGCCCGAGGCCCGGCGCCGACGCTGATGCAAGTCATCCGCGATCACCGTCGCAGCATTCTGGTGTCCATGGGCCTGGCGTGCGGGGCGACGGTGTCGTTCTACGTGGTACTGGTGAACATGCCGACGTTTGCCCACAAGAACCTTGGCCTGCCGCTGGATCAGGTGCTGATGGTGCAGATGTTCGCTGTGGCGCTGATGACCGTGGTCATTCCGCTGTCCGGCCTGCTCTCGGATCGGCTCGGACGTCGACCGGTATTGATGGCCTTCACCCTGGCGTTTTTTGTGATGGTCTATCCGCTGTATGTATGGGTCGCGGCGGCGCCGTCCATCGAGCGGTTGCTGGTGATGCAAGTGATGCTGTGCACGGCCATTGGCGGCTTTTTCGGCCCGGCGCCGACGGCCCTGGCCGAGCAGTTTCCTATTGAAGTGCGTTCCACCGGTGTGTCGGTGGCCTACAACGTGGCCGTGATGGTGTTTGGTGGCTTTGCGCCGCTGATCGTGACTTGGCTAAGCAAGGTCCTGGGCACTCCGGTGGCACCGGCGTTTTATGTGCTGTTCGCTTGCGTCCTGACACTGCTGGGCACTTACTGCATGCATGAGGCACCACGGGCTTCGAGACCGGTGCCATTCTCCAGCGAGGTCAAACCTTGAGTCCTGAGATTGTTGAACTGGATGCTGTGCAACTGTCACGGGCGATCCATGCCCGACAAGTGTCCTGCCATGAAGTGATGCAAGCGTACCTGGCGCAGATCGAACGCTTCAATCCGGCGGTCAATGCGCTGGTTTCATTGCGTTCCCACGAGGATGTGCTGGCCGAGGCTCAGGCCTGTGACCGGGAGCTGGACAAGGGCCAATCCCGTGGCTGGATGCACGGCATGCCCCAGGCGATCAAGGACCTGGCGGCCACCAAGGGCTTGCGCACCACCCTCGGCTCGCCGCTGTTTGCCGACCAAGTACCCACTGAAGATGCGATCAGCGTGGCGCGGGTGCGGGCCAGCGGCGCGATCATTATCGGCAAGACCAATGTCCCGGAATTCGGCCTGGGTTCGCAGACCTACAACACGCTGTTTGGCACCACTGGCAACGCCTACGACCCGACGCTTGTGGCGGGTGGCAGCAGCGGCGGGGCAGCAGTCGCCCTGGCGCTGCGCATGCTGCCTGTGGCCGATGGCAGCGACATGATGGGATCGCTGCGCAACCCGGCGGCGTTCAATAACGTGTTTGGTTTGCGCCCATCCCAGGGCCGCGTGCCCCATGGGCCGGCGCCAGAGTTGTTTGTCCAGCAACTGGCCACTGAAGGCCCGATGGGCCGCAGCGTGGCGGACGTGGCGCAGTTGTTGAGCACCCAGGCGGGCTACGACCCTCGGGTGCCGCTGTCCCTCAAGGATGATCCGGCAATATTTGGCCAACCCTTGCAGCGCGACTTCAAGGGGGCGCGCCTGGGCTGGCTGGGGGACTACAACGGCTATTTGCCGATGGAAGACGGCGTGCTGGATTTGTGCGAGTCGGCCCTTGGCGATTTCACTGCACTGGGTTGTGCTGTCGAAAACTGCCAGCCGGATTTTGCGATGGAGCGGTTGTGGCAGACCTGGCTGGTGCATCGCCACTGGCTGGTGCAGGGCAGCCTGGGCGCCGCTTATGCTGATCCGCAAAAGCGTCGTTTGCTCAAGCCCGAAGCGCAATGGGAAGTAGAGGGCGGCCTGCTCCTGAGTGCGGCGCAGGTGTACCAGGCGTCGGTCAATCGCAGCGACTGGTACCGCGCCCTCGGCAAATTGTTCGACCGTTACGACTTTCTGCTGTTGCCCACCGCCCAAGTGTTCCCTTTCGATGCACAACAACCTTGGCCGCGCATCGTTGGCGGGCGTGAAATGGACACCTATCACCGCTGGATGGAGGTGGTGATCGGCCCGACCCTGGCCGGTCTGCCGAGCATGAGCGTGCCGGTGGGGTTCAATCCCCGGGGCCTGCCCATGGGCCTGCAAATCATCGGCCCCGCCCAGGCAGATCGGGCGGTATTGCAGCTGGCTTATGCCCATGAACAGCTGACGCATTGGGTGCAACGGCGTCCTCCAGCCTGCCTGGTCTCGACCGGCTGAGTCGCAGTGGGCCTGTATCTTGCTGTGAAAAAAGATCATCCGCAGGCTAAAGGAGATCGACCTATGGGCAGCAACGCCGACACGGGCACCGTGCGTTCAGTGGAGCGGGCGCTGGCAATCATCGAATTGCTTGGCGAGCATCAGGCGCTGGGGCTGGAAGAGTTGCATTACCTGACCCACCTGCCCAAGGCCACGGTGTCGCGGATGTTGCTGACCTTGCAGGAACAGGGCTGGATTTTCCGTGGCTTGAGCGACCGGCGTTATCGCTTGAGCGCCCAGCGTTTGTTTGGTGATACCCAGCAACGCTTCAAGCGCCACCTGGTGGAAAGCGCGGCGCCCTGGCTGCTGGATCTCAGCGAGCGCACCGGGCTGGTGGTGGACTTGTCTAGCTTCGATGGCGAGCGCCTGGAGGTGATGGAGAGCGCGATCCCCACGGTGTTACGCAAGCTCTATCCGAACAACTGCCAGATCGTTGGCCAGCATGCCAGCCTGTTTCACTCGGCGATGGGCAAGGCGTGTCTGGCGCAACTGTCACACGATGAAGTGCAGCGCCTGGCTGGCCGTGATCAGGTGGCGGCGGATGAGCAGTACCGCGCTTGCGAGCAATCCCAGCATCAGGGCTTTGGCCAGCGCACCGAAGGTCATTGGGAATACCCGGTGCGCCTGCCGTTCCTGATTCGCGCCGTGGCCTTGCCGGTGCGCGCCGATGGCCGGCTGGTGGGCAGCATGGCGCTGCACTGGCCGATGCACCAGGCGCCGGTGGAGCGGGTGTTGAGTTTGCACCTGGCCAGCCTGGCATCGACGGTTCGGAATGTGCAGCAGGCGCTCTGTCTGTAGGAGCAAGCTCGCTCCTACACGGGGTCTTTGCTACTGTTCGCTCAGGTTTTTCGCCCCACGAGTCCTTATGTCCAACACGTCCCTGTTCAAACCCTTCGCCTTCTTGCTGCTGGCCGGTGCCGCTGTGCCTGCCCACGCCGACTGGTACCTGGACAACGAATCCTCACGTCTGTCGTTTGTCACCACCAAGAACACCAACATTGCTGAAGTCCACCGCTTCCTGGTGCTGCACGGCAAGGTCGACAGCAACGGCGCGGCGCAGCTTGAGGTTGAGTTGGAGTCGGTCAACAGCGGCATTCCCCTGCGTGACGAGCGCATGCGCAATGAGTTGTTCGAGATCAAGACCTTTCCCGACGCGCTGATCAGCGCCCAGATCAATCTGCAACCGATCAACGACCTGGCCGCCGGCGCGCAACTGGAACTGCGCCTGCCACTGTCGGTGACGTTGCACGGCAAGACCCAGACCTACGACAGCGAACTGCTGGCGACCCGCCTCGATGACCGGCGTTTCCAGGTGGTGACCCTGGAACCGCTGGTGCTCCACGCCGAAGATTTCGACCTGCTGCCAGGGGTAGCCGCCTTGCGTAAAGCGGCTGGCCTGGAAGCGATCAGCCTGTCGGTGCCGGTGGGTGCGGTGCTGATTTTCACGGCGCGTTGACATGAGCGGCGCGGTGTTCCCCTGGCGCAGCGCCAACCGTTTCGAGTTGTTGATCGACGGCCCCAATTTTTTCCCGCAGATGCTGGTGGGTATTGCCCGCGCCGAACAACAGGTGGAGCTGGAGCTGTACCTGGTGGAGGCGGGCGCTTGCGCCGAGGCCATGGTCCAGGCACTGGTCCAGGCAGCAGAACGCGGCGTACGAGTGCGTTGCCTGTTCGATGATTATGGCAGCCTGGCATTTACCCTTAGCCTGCGTCGGCGCTTGATCGATGCCGGTGTAGAGCTGCGTTTCTACAATCGCCTGAGTTGGCGCCGTTGGGTGCGCAACTTCTACCGCGATCACCGCAAATTGCTGTTGATCGACCAGACCATCGCCGTCGTTGGCGGTACGGGTGTGACCGACGAATTTTGGACGCCGGGGCAAGATACCTGCGACTGGCACGAGGTGATGGTGCAAATCACTGGCCCCCTGGTGCTGGACTGGCAGGCGTTGTTCGACCGGCAATGGCTAGCCAACGATGACCGCACCGCCTGGAAGCCTGCGACCAACTTTGGCCTGCCGCGTTTGCCCAAGGTGCCGGCCACCGGGGATGGTCTGGGCCGGGTGGCTTACGCTGACGCCCGTCAACATCGCGATATCCTGCAATCGTTAATCCGCGCGCTGAACAGCGGCCAGCAGCGCATCTGGCTGGCCACGCCGTACTTCCTGCCCACCTGGAGCGTGCGTCGTTCCCTGCGCCGAGCGGCGGGGCGTGGTGTCGATGTGCGTTTGCTGCTCACTGGGCCGCGTACCGATCACCCGTCGGTGCGCTACGCCGGGCACCGTTACTACCCGCGTCTGCTCAGGTCTGGGGTGAAGATCTTCGAATACCAGCCGTGCTTCCTGCACCTGAAGATGGTGCTGGTGGATGACTGGGTGAGTATCGGCTCGTGTAACTTCGATCACTGGAACCTGCGCTTCAACCTGGAAGCCAACCTGGAAGCGCTGGACCCTGCGTTGACGCTGGCGGTGGCGGGCAGTTTCGAGCGCGACTTTGCCCAGAGCCAGGCGGTGAGCCTGGAGGCATGGAAGGCGCGGCCGTTATGGCGACGGGTCAAGCAGCGGGTGTGGGGTTGGATTGACCGCTTGGTGGTCAATTTGCTGGACCGAAGAGGCTAAGAAACTGTTGTAGTGAGAAGGCTTATTGTGGCGGGCGGGCAAGCCCGCCCGCCACAAGGGAACACATCACTTTCTCTCTGTTAGAGCAATTCAAAGCTCTGTTGCTTCACATCCTGCGAGTCCAGCCCGATCTGCACATTGAACTCGCCCGGTTCTGCGGCGAATTTCAGCTGGGTGTTGTAGAACTTCAAGTCTTCCTCGGTGATGGTGAAGTGCACAACGCGCTCTTCCCCAGCCTTGAGCATGATCTTCTGGAAGTTCTTCAACTCCTTGATCGGGCGAATCATCGAGCCGGCCACATCCCGGATATACAACTGCACCACGGTTTCGCCATCCACCTTGCCGGTGTTTTGCACCGTCACGCTGGCGTCGAGCTTGCCGGTCTTGTTCAGGGTGGTGGACGACAGCGCCATGTCCGACAGGCTGAAGTTGGTGTAGCTCAGGCCATAACCGAACGGGAACAGCGGCCCGGTGGTGTCATCGAAGTACTGCGAGGTGTAGTTGCCCGGTTTGCCCGGCGTAAACGGCCGACCAATGCTCAGGTGGTTGTAGTAGGTGGGAATCTGCCCTACCGAGCGCGGGAAGGTGATTGGCAGCTTGCCCGAGGGGTTGTAGTCGCCGAACAGCACGTCGGCAATGGCGTTACCGCCTTCGGTACCGGCGAACCAGGTTTCCAGGATCGCGTCAGCCTGTTGGTTCTCTTCGAGAATCGATAGCGGACGGCCATTCATCAGCACCAATACCAGCGGTTTGCCGGTGGCTTTCAAGGCCTTGATCAGGTCCCGCTGGCTTTGCGGGATGTTCAGGTCGGTGCGGCTGGACGATTCGTGGGACATGCCACGGGACTCGCCCACGGCCGCAACGACAACGTCAGCCTGCTTGGCGGCCTTGACCGCTTCGTCGATCATCACCTGCGCCGAGCGCGGGTCGTCCACCACTTCCGGGGCGTCGAAGTTGAGGAAGTTCAGGTAGTCGACCACCGCTTTGTCAGCAGTGATGTTGGCGCCTCTGGCGTAGATCACCTTGCCTTTTTCGCCGATGACGGCGTTCATGCCGTCCAGCAGTGTCACCGATTGCGCGGGTTTGCCGGCGGCGGCCCAACTGCCCATCATGTCGATCGGCGCCTTGGCCAGCGGGCCCACCAGGGCGATAGTGGCGGATTTTTTCAGCGGCAGGGTGTCGTTCTGATTTTTCAGCAACACCAGGCTGCGGCGGGCTACGTCACGGGCTTCGGCGCGGTGCAGACGGCTTTCGGCGTAGGTGTCGACCGGGTCATCCTCGGCCTTGCCGATACGCAGGTACGGGTCGGCGAACAGGCCCATGTCGTACTTGGCGCCGAGCACTTCGCGCACAGCGTTGTCGATGTCGCTTTGTTCGATCTCGCCGGACTTCAGCAAAACGGGCAATTCCTTGCCGTAGAGCTGGTCGTTCATGCTCATGTGGATACCAGCCTTGATCGCCAGTTTGGCCGCTTCGCGACCGTCTTTCGCCACGCCGTGCTTGATCAGTTCGAAGATGGCGCCGTGATCGCTCACGGCCAGGCCCTTGAAGCCCCACTCCTTGCGCAGCAGGTCGTTCATCAACCAGGTGTTGGCGGTGGCGGGCACGCCGTTGATGGAGTTCAGGGCCACCATCACGCTGCCGGCACCGGCCTTGATCGCTGCGTGGTAGGGCGGCAGGTAATCCTGGTACATCTTCACCGGGCTCATGTCGACCACGTTGTAGTCGCGACCGCCTTCCACCGCGCCGTACAGGGCGAAGTGCTTGACGCTGGCCATGATGCTGTCGGCCTTGGCGGCACTGGTGCCCTGGAAGGCCTTGACCATCACCTCGGCAATGCGCGACACCAGGTAGGTGTCTTCGCCAAAACCTTCGGAAGTGCGGCCCCAGCGCGGGTCGCGGGAGATGTCGACCATCGGCGCGAAGGTGATGTCGAGGCTGTCGGCGGAGGCTTCCTGGGCAGCAACGCGCCCGGAGCGGCCAATAGCGTCCATGTCCCAGCTGGAAGCGAGGGCCAGGCTGATGGGGAAAATGGTCCGGTGGCCGTGGATCACGTCATAGGCGAAGAACATCGGGATCTTCAAGCGGCTGCGCATGGCTGCGTCCTGCATCGGACGGTTTTCCGGACGGGTGATCGAATTGAAAGTGCCACCGATGTTGCCCGCGGCGATTTCCTTGCGAATCATTTCCCGAGGCATTTCCGGGCCGATGCTGATCAGGCGCAACTGGCCGATCTTTTCATCGAGGGTCATCTGTTTCATCAGGTCGCTGACGAAGGCGTCCTTGTCCTTGAGCGCAGCGGGCTTTGTCTCGGCAAATACGGGGTGACTGGCTAGAGTGGCAACAAGGCCGAGCAAACACAGCTTCTTCATGGATATCCTTTTTTTGACTCGCTGTGCAGAGCTGACTGGGAGCGCTGCTCGGCCAAAATGTGGGGAGCGTCTATTGTTGTTCGGGTGTTGTTCAGATAAATGCAGCACACTTCTGAACACTTATACGCGCTGGGCATCTTTTAGCTGATTGGCTCGATGCAATCCAGTGGTGGCGGATTATGCCCCAAGCGCGTGATGAAAGGGTTAGTCGTCAAATTCCATAGGGTCGGCAGGAGAAACACCATGCAAGCAGCACAAGGTTTTCGATGGGGCTGGAAAGCCGCGGCATTGCTACTGATCAGCACGGTGCTGAGCGGTTGCGGCATCAACAAGATTCCCACTCTGGACGAACAGGCCAAGGCCGCCTGGGCCCAGGTGCAGAACCAGTATCAACGGCGCGCTGACCTGATCCCCAACCTGGTGGCAGTGGTCAAGGGCTACGCCGCCCATGAGCAGGACACCCTCACCGCCGTGATTGAAGCGCGGGCCAAGGCCACCTCGATCCAGGTCGATGCCAGCACCCTCGACAACCCGGAAAAACTCAAGCAGTTCCAGCAAGCCCAGGATGGTTTGAGCGGCGCCCTCAGCCGTTTGATGGTGGTGTCCGAGCGTTATCCGGACCTGAAGGCCAACCAGAACTTCCTGGCCCTGCAATCGCAGCTTGAAGGCACGGAAAACCGTATCAGCGTGGCCCGTCGCGACTTTATTGCTGCTGTGCAGGCCTACAACACCGAGATCCGTACCTTCCCCGGTCGCCTGTGGCACAGCGTGATGTACAGCGACTTGCCGATTCGCGCGAACTTCGAAGCTACCAGTGCCGATGCCGATAAAGCGCCGCAAGTGAAGTTCTGATCAGGCTTCAATGAGGTGTAGATGCGTGTACTAAGGATAGGCCTGGCGCTGTGGCTCCTGGCATGTGTGACCACCGCCCAGGCGGCGCTGACGTTTCCGGCGCTGACCGGGCGGGTGGTGGACAGCGCCCAGATGATCGACCCGGCGGTGCGCGAGCAACTGACCCAGCAATTGCAGGCGCTGGAGCAAACCAGCGGCGACCAGATCGTGGTCGTCACGGTGCCCGACCTGCAAGGCGTGCCTATTGAAGACTACGGTTATCAATTGGGACGCCACTGGGGCATTGGCCAGAAGGGCAAGGACAACGGCGCGCTGTTGATCGTTGCCCGGGATGAGCGCCAGTTGCGCATCGAAGTCGGCTACGGCCTGGAAGGCGTGCTCACCGATGCGCAGTCCTGGGTAATCATCAATCAGGTGATTGCTCCGGCGTTCAAGACCGGCAATTTCAGCAAGGGCATCAGTGACGGTGTCGCGGCAATGCTGCAGGTGGTGGGCGGCGACCCGCTGGCTGTGCCGGCCCACGTGGCGGACGCCAACTTTGCCAAGGACAATCCGGTGTTCTCCATCGGCTTGTTCATTATGCTGCTGGTGGTGTTGTGGCTGTGCAACCGCATGGGGCTGCCGGTAGGCGCGATCCTGCTGGCGATCCTTAGCAGCAGTGGACGTGGCGGCGGTGGCGGCGGCGGAGGGTTCCGAGGCGGCGGCGGTGGTTTCGGCGGTGGCGGGGCCTCGGGCGGCTGGTAATGACAATAACTAAAGAGCATCTACAACCATGGCATTACTGAGTGAACACGAGCAACGCCAGGTCGCCGAAGCGATTGCCAAGGTCGAGCAACAGACCGACGCGGAGCTGGTGACCGTACTGGCGGCCCGCGCCGACGACTATGCCTATATCCCGCTGTTGTGGGCCAGCCTGGTGGCGTTGGTGGTGCCGGGTATCGTGCATTACCTGTCCGGCTGGCTGACCATGCACACCTTGCTGCTGGCGCAATGGGCGACGTTCATCGTGCTGTGCCTGATCTTTCGCTTGCCGAAGATCACCACCCGGCTGATCCCTCGCTCGGTGCGTCATTGGCGGGCGTCGAACCTGGCACGACGGCAGTTCCTGGAGCAGAACCTGCACCACACCCTGGGCCGCACTGGCGTGCTGATCTTTGTCAGCGAGGCCGAGCGTTATGTGGAGATCCTGGTGGATGACGGCATTTCCAAACGCCTGGATAACAGCAGTTGGGACGCCATCGTCAGCGCCTTTACCCAACAGGTGAAACAAGGCCAGACCTTGGCCGGGTTTATCGCCTGTATTGAAGCCTGCGGGGAATTGCTCAAGGTGCATGTGCCAGTGACGCAGACGCGTAATGAGTTGCCCAATCGGTTGGTGGTGTTGGAGTAGCAACTGATCGTTCCCACTTTGTGGGAACGATCATCGGCGGTGTGTCACCGACCATTGGTCAAATAACCCCGTGCCCTAAAGCCCCATCCCCCCTAAAATGCCCGGCATTCCCAGCCCGAGGCGTTTTTGTTCATGTCTGTCACCGCTAAACCTGCCAGCCCCGCGCCGGATCATCACGCGCAGTTCCTTGAACTGCTGACCGCGAGCCTTGAGCAAAACGCCTTTATCAAACTGGTGCTGGCCAAGTACGTCGGTGAAGAAGCCGAGCTGCAACGGCTGATCATCAAGCAACTGACGGTCAAGGATCAGCCTTGCCTGTCCTTCGTCTACCGCTACAAGACCCGCGACATCACCAAGAACTTCTCCCTTGAAGAGGGCGTAGCGACGATTGCCGAGCTGTTGCCGGCCTCGTTCAAGAACGCGCACCTGCTGTCGGTCACCGACGAAGCCCAGCTGGAATACAGCAAGAAGAACAAAAGCTCGCTGTTCAAAAGTAAACCGCAACAGCTGCGCGAAGCACCGTCCGCCGAGCACAACCGCGAGAAAAACCGCTTCCTCGACCTGAGCCGGCCGTTCCTCGCCGACCTGGGCGTGACCAACGCCAAACACGAGCTGATCCCGGCGATGTCGCGCAAGTGGAAGCAGATCAACAAGTTCATCGAGGTGTTCAGCCATGCGCTGACCACGTCACCGTTGCAGCTGGATCAGCCAGTGCGGGTCGCAGATTTCGGTTCGGGCAAGGGCTACCTGACCTTCGCCATTCACGACTATCTGCGTAACACCCTCAAGGCCGACGGCCAGGTGACCGGCGTCGAGCTGCGCGAAGACATGGTGACGCTGTGTAATAACGCCGCTGCCCGCCTGGAGCACACGGGGCTGGTATTCAAGTGCGGTGACGTACGCACTGTGGCGCCCAGCGAATTGGACGTGATGATCGCCCTGCATGCCTGTGACATCGCCACCGACTACGCGATCCATACCGGTATCCGTTCCGGCGCGTCGATCATCATGTGTTCGCCGTGCTGCCATAAGCAGATCCGCTTGCAAATCCAGAGCCCGGTGTTGCTCAAGCCGATGCTGCAATACGGCCTGCACCTGGGCCAGCAGGCGGAAATGGTCACCGACAGCCTGCGGGCGCTGTTCCTGGAAGCCTGCGGCTACGAGACCAAGGTTTTCGAGTTTATCTCCCTGGAACACACCAACAAGAACAAGATGATCCTTGCCGTCAAACGCTCGGAGCCGGTGGACAATGCCCAGTTGCTGGTGAAAATCCAGGAGCTGAAGGCGTTCTACCACATCACTGAGCACTGCCTGGAAACCCTGCTGCGGGCGGATGGTTACTTGAACTGAACACGCCCCTTTGTAGGTGCGGGCGGGCTCATGCAAAGAGCGATGTAGTAGCGGGTCATTACCCCGCTCAAACGCCCGGGTCTATCTTGGCTACTTCTGTCTGCCCAACCGTTCTACCGGAGGAATGCCCCCATGGCCGCGAAAAAAATCCTGATGCTGGTCGGCGATTACGTCGAAGACTATGAAGTGATGGTGCCGTTCCAGGCGCTGCTGATGGTCGGTCACACTGTCCACGCCGTCTGCCCGGACAAGCGCGCCGGCCAGACGGTGCGCACAGCGATCCATGATTTTGAAGGCGACCAGACCTACAGCGAAAAACCCGGCCACCTGTTTGCCTTGAATGCCGACTTTGCCAACGTTGACGCCGCCGACTACGACGCGCTTCTGGTGCCCGGTGGTCGCGCTCCTGAATACCTGCGCCTGAATGAAAAAGTCCTGCAACTGGTGAAGGCTTTCGACCAGGCTGGCAAGCCCATTGCCGCCGTGTGCCACGGTGCGCAGTTGCTGGCGGCGGCGGGTATTCTTGACGGCCGCGAATGCAGCGCCTACCCGGCGTGCGCGCCGGAAGTGCGACTGGCGGGCGCTACGTTCATCGATATCCCGGTGACCGACAGTCATGTCCAGGGCAATCTGGTCACGGCCCCGGCCTGGCCAGCGCATCCGAGCTGGCTGGCGGGTTTCCTCGGCCTGCTGGGCACGAAAATCACCTTGTAAACCGGAGGTCATCGCCATGTGCGAGCTGTACGTCAAGGCCGACCCGATTCTCTACGAATCCCGCTCGCGCTCCCTGCGCATCTGCGGGGTAGTGACCACCCTGCGCCTGGAAAACCAGTTCTGGGACATCCTCGGCGAAATCTCCGCGGTGGATGGCATGACCACCAATCAGTTGATTACCAAGCTGTATGAAGAAGTGATGGATTACCGCGGGGAGGTGGTGAATTTTGCTTCGTTTCTGCGGGTGAGTTGTACCCGCTATTTGAGCAAGCAGCGCGCCCAGATACCGGGGTTGAGCCTGGTGAGTACCAAACCCGAAGCACTGAAGATTTAGTTGGGCAACGGGCCGGTCTTCACGCTGGCCCGTAGATACTCTGTTCCTCGGTGCTGGGGGCTGATCTGATGGCGGTGGTGTGGCCGACGTAGCCTCGCTGGGGCTCGACAACGGCTACGGCGATTTTTGTGCAGATATTCCCTCGTAGCAGCGGTCGAGTGAAACGAGGACGCAGTCCTTGTAAAATCCAGCTACGTAGCCTCGTTCCACTCCTCAACTGATATGGCTGTTGACGCGGTCCTGTATTTCAGAAAAACCGCGTCACGCTGATCTTGGCATTGCGTCCTACGCTGTAGGCACTGTCACCGCTCAACGCCGGCAGGTAGCTGCGGTTGAACAGGTTGTCGACGGTGAAGTTGACCTCGGTGCCTTTGAGATACGCCTGTTGCGGTTTCCAGTTGGCGAACAGGCCCTGGGTATCGTAGCTGTCGTTGGCGTATTGGTCATAGAACCTGTCACCGAGGGAGCTGCCGATGCCTTCTGAGTATTTGTCACTCGGCAGGCGGTCGGTCTTGCGCACGAACTGCCCTTGCCAGCCCACTTTCGCGTCCCAGCTCGGGATTTTGGTGCCCACCACGGCGACCCATTTGGCCGGTGGAATATCACGGGCCCAGACGTGGGTGCCCCATGGGTTGGTGTAAGGGTTTTCCCGTTTGCCGGTGGTCCACGAGTAGGTCAGAGAGCCGAACAGGTAGGTTGAGTCGTAGTAGCTTTCGACCTCGAAGCCCTTGATGGTCATGCTGCCGACGTTGCGGTAGTTGGACATGGCCGGCATGCCCTTGCACGACTCGGAAATCGTCCCACCGACAATTGTCTGATTCTCACAGCCCACGCCGGTGGCCTTGAAAATCTCGTCTTCGATCTTGTTATGGAACAGCGTGGTGCGCAGTTGCAGGTTGTCGCCTTTGGCGATGACGTTGGCGAAGTCGGTGATGTTGCCTACGGTGATGGCAGTAATGCGTTCCGGGTCGAGGTCGACGCTGGTGGCGGTGCGGTTGCCCAGGCCCTGAACTTCGTACTGTTCGTCGATCACTGGCGCGCGCCAGGTGCGGCTCCAGTTGGCGAACAACGCCACATCCGGCGTGACTTTCCAGAACGCCGCCAGGCGCGGCGACCAGCCGGTGTAGGTGCGGTCGCTGTAGTCGTGGCCGAAGGACGGATTGGTGCTGCTGTAATACGGCGCATCGTTTTCTTCGCCGCGATTGCGCACATGGTCATAGCGCAGCGACGGGGTGATGGTCACGTCGCCCAGGGTGACCGCGTCCTGGATGTAGAACGCATTGGTGTCGACCTTGCCGTGGGGCATGAAGGCCGGCTGGAAATGCCCGTAGTTGAATTTGGGGGTGTCGTAGGTTGCGCCTGGCATCCAGCTTTCGGTTTCGCGGATGTGCTTGCGGATCTGTACGCCGGTGGTCAGCGCATGCTCCAGCGGCCCGGTGGTAAACAGGCTGATGTTGCGCAGTTCGAGGATCTTGTCCTTGTAGGAGGTATCCATCTTGCGCCCACCGGTGGAGAGGCCGAAGAAGGCCGTGGCGTCGCGTTCGTCGGTCTGGTCGGTATTGGACTCCGAGTAGCTGAGCTTCATGTCCACCAGCGGATTGTCCAGGGGCTGGTATTCGTACTTGCCGGACCACGTGGTGTCGACGGTATCGCGGCTGGCCAAAAAGCGTTTCAGCGCGCCCTTGTAGCCATAGCGGTCGATGTTGGCCTGGCTCGGCGGGTCCGGGTAACTCTTGGCTGAGAACGGCGTCCAGCGCTGACTGTTGGCACGGGAATAGGACATGCCGACGCTGTGCTCGTCAGTGAGGTGCATGTTCAGCTTGAACAGTTTGCCGTCGACATCCTGGGCGCTGTTCGGCAGGCGCTTGGGGTTGATCGGAAACCGATTGCTGGGATCGGGACGGCTATCTGCCAGCTTCATATCGTCGCCGTCGCGCTTGGTCAGGTAGGCCAGGGCATCGAAGCGGCCGTCGTCGGTGCGGCCATAAGCGGCGCCGCTGTAGACCTGTTCGTGGTCGTTGCTGGAGTAACCGTACTTGAGCATGGCGCCGCTGTTGCGACCGTCCTTGAGCAGGTCGGGGGCATCCTTGGTGATCATGTTGACTGTACCGCCAAACCCGCCGTTACCGGTGAAGGCCGAGTGCGGGCCTTTTTCCACCTCGATGTTTTTGATCAGCTCAGGCTCGATAAACACCGTGCCCTGTTGATAGCGCTCGAAACCACTTTTGGTTGCGCCATCGACGGTCATCGGTACGTCCTCGGCTTCGCCCATGCCACGAATATTGATGGTCTGGCCGCCCGGCTTCATCGAGCCGCCCATGCTTACACCCGGCAGCGTCTGCAACAGGCTGGGAATGTTGTTGGGCTGGTAACGGTCGATATCGGCCTGGGTCAGGGTGGAACGGCCTACTGTGCTGGAGTCGACTTGATTGCCGGTGCCGATCACGCTCAAGGCGTCCAGTTGCACGATGCTGCTGCTGGAGGTCTTGCTTTCTTCGGGGCGCACGACATAGGTGCTGCCCACTTTGATCAGGGTAAATTCGCCATTTTTCAGCAGGGAGCGGATCGCCACTTCCGGGGTGAAATCGCCGTTGATGGCTGGCGCCTGGATGTTTTTCAACCGGTCTTCATCAAACAGCAGCTGGATTTTCGCCTGTTGCGCCACTTGGCTCAGGGACGTGGCCAGGGATTGGGCCGGCAATTGCAGTTTGAACGACTCGGCCTGGGCCGTGAGGCTGAAGGCCAGGCAGGTGGCGATCAGTGTCGGTCGAAGAAACAGGTGTTGAGCATGGCAAGGCGCGCGAAACATGAAATCCCCCAGAGCGGCTAAGTAGCCAAAAAGGCATGCGTATCAAACGCAGACCGGAGGAAGACGCGGCAGGAAAAAAAATCCACACATGCGAATGAAAAATATTCTCAAGTAGTGAGGGGAGGTCTTACTTGCGCGCTTCGATCCTGATTTTTCCGTCGCTCAGGGCCACGGTTTTTACTGGCAACAGCGCCGGCAGCGCATTGATCAGTGCGTCTGGGTCATTCACATCGAGATTGCCCGAGACTTTCAACTGCGCCACCGCGCCATCGGCCAGCAACACGGCTTTTGGTCGATAGAGCCCCAACTCGTCAATCAGGCTGGCCAGTTCGCGGTTGCGAAAGGACAAGTGCCCGCTGCGCCAGTCGGCAACCTCACCGGCGGCCAGGATTTGTTGTTGCAGGGTGCCCTTGGCATAGCTGTAGATGGCGCGCTGCTGTGCGCCCAGCAAAGTGGCGGTCGCCTTGCTGTCAGGTTCAAAGGCGACCTGGCCGTGAGCGACGCTGACCACCAATTGTTGCTGACTGCGCCGTACATCGAACCCGGTGCCCACCACCCGTATATTGGCATCACCGGCGCGCACGAACAGTGGTCGCTCTTTATCGGCGGCTACCTCTAGGTACAACTGGCCCTGGTCGAGGTAGACGATGCGCTGGTGTGCGTTGAAATCAACCCGCAACCGGGTGTTGGCGTTGACGTACAAGGTGCTGCCATCTGGCAAGTTCAGCGTACGCATGCCTTTGTCCTGGGCGGCGACCTCTGTCTGATAGACCCCGCGCGGTGCACCGATATTGCTCGCCAGCAGGGCACAGACCAACGCGGCCGCCACGGCCAGTGTCGGGCGCCAGGGTGCGGGTTTAGGAGTGGGCAGGGCAACGGGTTTATTCAGCTGTTGCAGCTCTGCAAGGTCGGCCCACAACTGTTCGAACTCGGTGTAGGCGCGGGCATGGGCCGGTACCGCCTGCCAACTGGCAAATGCCTTGCGGTCGGCGTGGCTGCTGCCGTTGCGGTTGCGCGCAAACCAGCCGGCGGCCTGGGCATCGATGGAGTCGTGCTCGTCAATTTCACGGCTATCGATGTCGCTCAAGCGGGTCATTCTGGCTGCTCCTTGCCGTGTTCTCGTTGAAGTCGCTGCTTGCAGTGCAGCAGGGCAAAGGCGATGTGCTTTTCCACCATGCTGATGGAAACGCCCATGCGCTCGGCGATCTGCGCCTGGCTCAAGCCTTCGAAGCGGTGCAGCATAAGGGCTTCTCGCCTGCGGGGCGAGAGTTCGGCGAGGACTTCTTTCAACTGTTCCAGGCGTTGGGTGCGTTGGGCGGCGGCCATGGGGTCGTTTTGCTCGTCAGTGACCGGCTCGGCGTCCCGTTCGGCCTGTTCGTTGTGAACGATGTGCCGCACCTTCTGTTTACGCCAATGATCACGCAGCAGATTGCGTGCCATCTGAAACAGAAATGCCCGTGGCTGCTCGACCTTGGCCCGGTCGTGGTAATCCAGCCATTGGGTAAAGACATCCTGGGTCATGTCTGCCGCGTCGCTGGCGTTGTCCGTGCGTTTGCGCAGGTAATGCAGGATGTCTGCATAGAACCCGCGAAAGGCATCGGCCGACAACGGGTCGGGCTTGAGACGAGGCATGGATATCCTTCTTGACGAAGCGCAGTGCAGTAAGGTCGCGAATGATATCGAGAATTATTGTTATTTGTCTCTAGGGAAATACACAGCCTCACCTGAGAAGATCGCTCCCATGCAGAGCGTAGGAACGATCGTTGGTTTATTTGAGCGTTGCCAACAACCCTTGCAACTGATCGACACCTGCTTCACCCAACGCAAATACCGGCAACCTTGGGTCACCCGCTTCCAACCCGGTCAGCCGCAGCCCCGCCTTGATCGTTGCCGGCAATCCACCTTTGAGGATGAAGTCCAGCAATGGCAACTGCCGATAAAACAGCTCCCGCGCCTTGCTCAGGTCATTGGCCAGTACCGCTTGGTACAAATCGAGATTGAGTTGTGGGATCAGGTTCGGTGCGGCGGTGCACCAACCTTTGGCACCCGCAGCAAAGGCTTCCAGGGCCAGCGGATTGCAGCCGTTGTAGAACGGCACCTGGCCGTTGCCGAGGCGTTGCAACTGGTGCATGCGCTGAATATCGCCGGTGCTTTCCTTGACCATGGTCACATTGTCGACAGCCTTGACGATGCGCAGGATCAACTCCACCGACATATCGGTGCCGCTGGTGGCCGGGTTGTTGTAGAGCATGATCGGCACGCCGATGCTGTCGCCGATGGCGCGGTAGTGGGCGAGGATTTCCGCTTCGCTGAGCTTCCAGTAAGAGGCGGGCAATACCATCACCACATCGGCGCCATGACTTTCGGAAAAACGCGCACGACGCACAGCCTTGGCGGTGGTCAGGTCGGAGACGCTGACGATGGTCGGTACCCGTTTGGCGACCTTTTGAATGCTGTAGGCGCTGACTTCATCCCACTCTGCATCGCTCAAGTAGGCGCCTTCGCCAGTGCTACCCAACGGCGCGATGGCATGCACGCCGCTGTCAATCAAGCGGTCGATGGAGCGGCCCAGGGCGTCGAGGTCAATGCGCTCGCCGCCTGCGCTGAACGGGGTGATGGTGTAGCCGATGATGCCGTGAATAGTTGGGCTGGACATGGAAAATCTCCGGTCGAAAAGGGCTTCAGTTCAGGCAGTCGGCGTGTTGACGCAGATTCTGTCGAGCGTAGTAGTTGAACGCAGCACCGTGGCGCTTTGGCTTGGAGATCCAGTCATGGGCTTCGCGTCCCAGTTCCGGCAGGATCGGCTTAACGGTGCCGGCGGCCATGGCCAGCAACTGCAACTTGGCCGCCCGTTCGATCAACTGCGCAATGACGCAGGCCTCTTCGATGGTTGTACCGGTGGACAATTGGCCGTGATGGGACAGCAGGATGGCGCGCTTGTCCCCCAGCGCCGTGGTGATGATTTCGCCTTCTTCGTTGCCCACCGGCACGCCGGGCCAGGCTTCAAGAAACGCGCAATCTTCGTACAGCGGGCAGAGGTCCATGTGGGAAACCTGCAGCGGCACTTCCAGCATCGATAGCGCGGCGATGTGGGTCGGGTGGGTGTGGATGATGCAGTTCACATCCGGCCGGCCACGGTAAACCCAACTGTGAAAGCGGTTGGCCGGGTTGGGCATGCCGTGGCCTTCGAGGACTTCAAGGTCTTCGTTGACCAGCAGCAGGTTGCTGGCGGTGATTTCATCAAAGCCCAAGCCCAGTTGCTGGGTGTAGTAGGTGCCGGGTTGCGGACCACGGGCAGTAATCTGCCCGGCCAGTCCCGAGTCGTGGCCGTTTTCGAAGAGAATACGGCAGGTCAGGGCCAGCTTTTGCCGGTCGGTCCACGTATTATCCGCCAGGGTGTTTTGCATCTGACTCAGCGCTTGCTTGACCAGTTGCTCTTTGGGGAGTGCTAATGTCTTGGCCATATCGGTGTCCTTTGGGTGGTTCAATGGACGTCGATTTGCTGGTTCCCGCTGCTCGCAAGGTCGTTGGGTTTGTGCAAATGACACTAAAGATGCTACATGACACTCTGTGTCATAGACAAGTAATAATCATCGTCTCCTGGCTGGATTAATCGCTGCGCATGTCTATCCGTTTGAAATTACTTAGAAAAAAACTGGGTGTAACCCTGGAGACCCTGGCCGAAAAAACGGGGATGACCAAAAGTTACCTGTCCAAAGTCGAACGCGGCCTCAACACCCCGTCGATTGCCGCTGCCCTGAAACTGGCCAAGGCCTTGAACGTGAAGGTCGAGGAGCTGTTCAGCGAAGACAACGTCAGCCTCGACAGCTACAGCCTGGTGCGCAGCCACGAACGTCAGCCGCTGTCCGGCACCGAGGCGTCCCCCGGTTACGCGGTGTTGGCCCATCAGGTCAGCGAGCGTAGCCTGTTGCCGTTCATCATTTATCCGCCGGCGGAGTTTTCCGACAAGACCTTCAAGGAGCATCTGGGGGAGGAGTTTCTGTTTGTTCATGAAGGCCGGGTTGAAGTGGACTTCATGACTGAACGAGTGATTCTGGAGCGTGGCGATGCGCTGCATTTCAATGCGCAAAAGCCCCACCGAATCAGGTCGGTGGGGGACGTTCAGGCGCAGTTGTTGGTGGTGGTTCACAGTATCGAAGAATGATCCGATCAGCGCTCGACCGGCACCGACAGCGCCGGATCGCCAAGCGCATGCGTGCGCGCATCAAAAAACCGCAGCTCCACCGCCATCCCCTCAAACAGCTCTGCATAACGCCGTTTCTGCTGCTGGATAAACCCTGCGCTGCGGCCAAACACCGAAATCGCCAGGGTCTTGACCTTCGACTGTCGGATCGCCTGCACCAGATGTGAGTCCTGCTGGCCCAGGTGATGACCGAAGATGCACAGTGCGCCGGTGTGGCTCAACAGCTGCTCGTAGCAAAACGACAGGTAATCCGAACTGCGGATGGTCTTGAGCTTGTCCTCAACCTTGCCCTCGCTGACAAACAGCGGCACATCGTCCAGGGTCTTGATCGTATTGTTGATAGCAAAACTGCTGAGCAAGGTGCTGTCGGTGGACGGCAATTTGCGTGCGGTGCCATCGAGGTTGCGCACCAGATGCAGGCCGCCGTGCAGGTACAGAATGCGTGTAGCGTCGGTGGCGGTATTGCGCAGGTCGAAGCTGGCATCGGCGCTGCGAAACAGGTCGTCGATGCCCGGGGTTTGCAGGATTGCCCAGTAGTTGAGCAAATCGTAGTTGCTGGCAAACACCGTTTGATAACTGGCCAGTTCCTGGTTGATTATCGCCAGCGTCGACGGCTGCACCAGGCGCCATGGAATGTGTACGCCATGGATGGTGTTGATCAACGCTTCCTTGATCGCATAGTAACGATTGCGCGGCGCGGCGGAGCTGACCGCCAGGGCCTTGTTGACCCGGCTGGTGGTTTTCAGCGCGCCCAGCACCTGCTCGAAACTACGGGTCTGCATTGCGTCGAACACGCTCAGTTCGGACTGGCTTAGGGGCTTTTCTTCCACTGTGCGGGCGTTTTCGAACAGCGAGTCGTAGGCGAAATCTTCCCACACCGCGCGACTGGCGCCGTTGCCGATCAGAATCCCGGTGAAGGCGGTGGTGCTGCGCAGGGCGTTCCAGTCTTCAAGCTGGACGTCAAAATCCTGGGAATCCTTCATTGCGGCGGGTCTACTCAAAAACGGCTGGACGGCGACTTTATCACGGGCTGGCGTTGATCCCGGTCAAGATGTCGCAGGTGGGCGCGGTTGATGCTGTAGGTATTGACACCCTCGTCACCGTCTCAAGAGGATTCGCCATGAGCAGTACTTTCTTCATCCCTGCCGTCAACATCATTGGCATCGACTGCCTCGACGAAGCCATGGCCGCCATCCGTAACTACGGTTTTCGCAAAGCGCTGATCGTCACCGACGCCGGCCTTGCCAAGGCGGGCGTGGCCAGCATGATCGCCGAGAAGCTGGCGATGCAGGACATCGACTCGGTGATCTACGACGGCGCCAAGCCCAACCCCAATGTCGACAATGTCGAAAAAGGCCTGGCGCTGCTGCAACTGAGCAAGTGTGATTTTGTGGTTTCGCTGGGCGGTGGCTCGCCCCATGACTGCGCCAAGGGTATTGCCCTGTGCGCCACCAACGGCGGGCACATCGGCGATTACGAAGGCGTCGATCAGTCGAGCAAGCCGCAACTGCCACTGGTAGCCATCAACACCACCGCCGGCACCGCCAGCGAAATGACCCGTTTTTGCATCATCACCGACGAAACCCGCCACATAAAAATGGCCATCGTTGACCGCAACGTCACACCGCTGCTGTCGGTCAACGACCCGGCGCTGATGGTCGCCATGCCCAAGGACTTGACTGCCGCCACCGGTATGGACGCGCTGACCCACGCCATTGAAGCCTACGTCTCCACTGCAGCAACGCCGATCACCGACGCCTGCGCGATCAAGGCCATCGAACTGATCAGCGCCAACCTGCGCCTGGCCGTACGTGATGGCAGCGACATGGCCGCGCGGGAAAACATGGCCTATGCGCAGTTCCTCGCGGGCATGGCCTTCAACAACGCATCCCTTGGCTTCGTCCACGCCATGGCCCACCAGTTGGGCGGTCTGTACGACTTGCCTCACGGCGTGTGCAATGCGGTGCTGCTGCCCCATGTGCAAATCTTCAACGCCAGCGTCAGTGCCCAGCGCTTGAGCGATGTCGGTCGCGCCCTCGGTGCCGACCTCAAGGGCACCACCCCGGAAGAGGGCGCCCAGGCCGCTATTGCCGCCATTCGCAGCTTGTCCCGGGACGTGGATATTCCCGCTGGCTTGCGCGAGCTAGGGGCCAAGTTGCAGGACATCCCGCTGTTGGCCACCAATGCCCTCAAGGACGCCTGCGGCCTGACCAACCCACGGCGTGCGGATCAGCGCCAGATTGAAGAGATTTTCCGTAGCGCGTTTTGATAGAGGCAGTTTCAAGCTGCAAGCGTCAAGCTTCAAGTGGTTGCTTTACTTGAGGCTTGACGCGTGTGGTTTACCGCTGCGCCTGCGGCCAGCACTACGTAAAGTACCGCCAACGGCCAAGCCTGCTGACTCGCCAGCAGGCTGGCGAACAGACTGCCCAGTAATATCATCGTGCTGCCGCACATCACCAACGCCATCCCCCGTGCCATCACCGACACGCCCCAAGTGCTGAACCAACCATAAAGACAGGAAGGCCGCGCTGCGAGCGATTGCCAGGGTAGTGGTGCTTTTCAAGGGGCAAAAATTCCTTTTGGCGGTAAGCTTCAAATCACACGCTACAAGTTGATCGGTTTTTCGTCTCTTACTGCTTCTAACTTGCAGCTTGAAGCTTACCGCTTGTCGCTAAGGAACCACCCTTATGAGAGTTCTGTTATTCGGTGCCACCGGTATGGTCGGCCAGGGCGTGTTGCGTGAATGCTTGTTGGCCAGCGACGTGCAGGAAGTGGTGGCGGTCGGCCGTACGTCGCTGATCCAGGAACACGGCAAGCTGCATCAAGTGCTGCATGCCGATATGTTCGACTTCCAGCCCCTTGAGCATCTGCTGCAAGGCTTTGATGCTTGCCTGTTTTGCCTGGGGGTGTCTTCCGTGGGCATGGACGAAGCCACCTACACGCGCCAGACCTATGATCTGACCCTGGTAGCCGCCAGCACCCTGGCCCGGCTCAATCCACACATGACCTTTGTCTACGTGTCCGGTGCCGGCACCGATAGCAGCGAGACAGGCAAGGTGATGTGGGGGCGGATCAAGGGCAAGACCGAGAATGCCTTGCTGCGCCTGCCGTTCAAGGCGGTGTATCTGTTTCGTCCGGGGATCATTCAGCCGTTGCATGGCGTGCGTTCGAAAACCCCGTTCTACCAATCGGTCTACAACGTGATTGGCCCATTGCTGTCGCTGATTCGCCGCGTGCGCCCGGCCTGGGTGGTGAGCACCGAGACCGTGGGTCGGGCAATGTTGGCGGTTGTTCGCCATGGCGCGCCACAAGCGGTGATCGAACCCAAGGACATCAATCGCCTGGCCGCCGAGCGCGCCTGATGCTGCAAATGCCGGTGAAACCTTGCTGCACCATAGTCGGTAGATGCCTCATCAAGCGGCTGCCAACGATTTAACCGGCACTGCGCTGAACTGAATCAACGCCACCCCACCCAGCAACATCAGCACCCCGATTAACCGGGGCGCTGTCAGTTGCCGCTCCACCAAACCGAACAGGCCAAAGTGATCCAGCAGCAACGAGGCGAGGATTTGCCCGGCCATTGCCAGGGCGATAAATCCAGATGCGCCCAGCTTGGGCAACAGCATCAGCGCCAGGGAAATAAAACATACGCCGAACGCGCCACCGGTCCACATCCACAGCGGTGCCTTGGTGATGAAGCCCAGGCTGGGCAACGGCAAGCGCAGGGCCAGGATCACCGGCAGCAGCACGGCGATGCTGACCAGCAGCGATGCCAGCGTCGCCCATAATGGATGCCCCAGCCCACGTCCCAGGTTGGCATTGATCGCGCTTTGAAACGGCACCACCGCCCCGGCAATCACCGCCAACAGCAACAAACCCAGCCAATGCAACGTCGTCATGAAGATTCTCCCAAAGGTTTCACTGGACTCTAAACTATTCGTCGCGCAAATTTAAATTCCAAGTTCTTATGCAGAACATGCACATAATGAATAGCCTTCGTCGCATCGACCTCAACCTGCTGGTGATCCTCGACGCCTTGCTCAGCGAGCAACACGTGACCCGTGCCGCCGAACGCCTGCACCTGAGCCAGCCAGCGGTAAGCCACGCGCTGGCGCGGTTGCGCGAAGTGCTGGGAGACCCGCTACTGGTGCGTCAGGGTGGCGGCCTGGTGCCCACCGCCCGCGCCCTTGAGTTGGCCGCGCCTTTGGCCGAAGCGCTGGCCCAGGTGCAATCGCTGCTGGCACCGAACCTTTTTGACCCGGCCTCGGCCAAGCGCACCTTTCGCCTGGCCATGTCGGACTACGGCGCAGCGATCCTGCTGCCGGGGTTGGTGCGCACCTTGCGTCGGGCAGCGCCCGGCATCGACCTGTTGATCATCCATGCCAGCCGCGAAGGTATGTTGGACGGCGTGCTCAACGGCGAGATCGACCTGGCGGCTGGGGTCTTTCCCGACTTGCCTGCTGAACTGCGCAGCACGCCCTTGTTCGAAGAGCATTACGCCTGTCTGGTGGACCGCAATAGCCTGCCGGAAGATGGCGTGCTCGACTTGCCCACCTACCTGGCACGCCCCCATGTGCTGCTGGAAATGCGCGGCAGTGGCACCCCGGAAATCGAACGGGCACTGACCGCCATCCGCGAACGTCGGCATGTCGCCATCAGCCTGCCTCACTGGAGTGTTGCGCCGCAGCTGATCGAAGGTACGGACCTGATTCTCACCGTGTCGTCTCGTGGCTTGCTTACTATCGATCAGCAAAAGCTTCTAGTTGTGCCGCCGCCGTTTCACATTCCGTCCTTTGAGTTTGTGCTGGCGTGGCACAAGCGGCGGGGCGGGGATACGGCGTTGCAGTGGTTGAATGAGCAGGTACGGGGAATGAAGTTTTACCCTGACTAACATTGCAGTGCCTTGCAGATTGTGCAGAATCAACCGGCCACCTTTTTTTGTCAGAGCATGTTACCCATGACCCCATCGTTGCTGTTTGCTGTTATCGCCTCGGGCTTTATTTATGGCATCACCCCAGGCCCCGGCGTGCTGGCAGTGTTCGGCATTGGTGCGGCCCGTGGCCGTCGCGCCGGTGCCGGGTTTTTATGCGGGCACTTGCTGGGTGACGTGGTGTGGTGCAGCACCGCGTTGATCGCCATCGTTGGTGCGCGGGAAATCGGCAGCAGCGCCTTTGATGTGTTGGGCGTGCTTAGCGCTCTCTATCTGTTCTGGCTGGGTGTGCGCGCCATCCGCACCCGTCGCAGCAGCGAGGAAACGCCCCAAGGCGCGGCGCGGCAACCGTTCTGGCACGGCATTCTGTTCGGCCTGACTAACCCCAAGGCCTACCCGGTGGCCGTGGCGACTTTTACCGCGCTGCTCTCCAGCCGCGCAGAGTTGCTCACCTGGTCGATGCTGCCGTGGCTGATCTTGCTAAGTTTTGTCGGCGGCCTCGTCGCTTACGCTATCCTCATTGGCATTGTCGGTGCCCGCCAGGTACGCGCGGTGTACCAGCGCCATGAGGTGATGATCACCCGTTTGTGCGGCGTGATGTTTATCGGTTTTGCCGTCAACGCCCTGGCTCACGCGTTGCCGGGCCTGTTGGGCAACAAGACGTAAGGGCGTTGCACGGAACAACCGCTTCACGGGTCGGCACCGCAGACGCCTGACCGGCCCATGGATTTTTTCAACGCTGGCATCGCACGGTTCCCCTATCTTGATGGAAACCAGAAACGCTGCACCGCTAGCCAGTTACATCGACCTGCTGCTGGACGCCGTTTGTGCGGTCGATGTGGACGGTCGCTTCGTTTTTGTCAGCGCAGCCTGTGAGCGCATTTTCGGCTATACCCCCGAAGAGCTTGTGGGACGGTCGATGATCGAACTGGTGTATCCCGCCGATCGGGCGCGCACCCTGGAGGCTGCGCGCGAGATCATGGCCGGCCAGGCCAAGCCCAGCTTCGAGAACCGCTATGTGCGCAAGGACGGTTCAGTGGTGTACATCATGTGGTCGGCGCGTTGGTCCGAAGTTGATCAACTGCGCATCGCCGTCGCCCGTGACGTCACTGAGCGCAAGCTGGCGCAATCCAAGCAGGCGGCGCTGTATGCCATTTCCGAAGCGGCCCATGGTGCCGAGGACTTGCTGACCCTGTTCAAGCGCATCCACCAGATTCTCGGTGAATGGTTGCCCGCCTCGAATTTTTCCGTGGCCTTGTACAACGAGGTCGAGGATGAGTTGAGCTTTCCCTATCACGTCGATGACCGTGAACCGCAGCCACAACTGCCTGGCACCGCTACGGGCAGTATCTGCGCCGAAGTGATCCGCAGTGGCCAGCCGCTGTTGCTGACACCCGGCAACCATGGGGCTCTGACGGACGTCCTGAAGGCGTTCAGCGGTCATGAGACGACATGCTGGCTGGGTGTGCCCCTTAACGCCCTGACCGGGACCGTCGGCGTGTTGCTCGTCAAAAGCGCGCCAGGGGATGCCCGCTACACTAAACAGGACCAGGAATTGCTGCAATACGTCTGCGCTCAGGTCACGGCGGCCATCGAGCGCAAGTTGTTGTTGGCTCGCTTGCAACACATGGCGCAATACGACCAACTGACCCACCTGCCCAATCGCGCCTTGCTCCATGAACGCCTGCACAGCGCTCTGGCCCGTGCCCGCCGGGAAGGCGGCCGCCTGGCGCTGTTGTATGTCGACCTTGATCACTTCAAACAGGTCAATGACACGTTTGGCCACGGCATTGGTGACTTGTTGCTGCAGGAAGTCGCTCATCGCCTGACGGCCTGTGTCCGGGAAACCGACACCGTGGCGCGGATCGGCGGCGATGAATTTGTGATCCTGCTGGACAGCGTCCAACGACCCGAAGACGCGGCTGTCGTCGCAGCCAATGTGGAGCGTTCGCTGCTACCTGCGTTGAACCTGGAAGGCCACTGCCTGACCATTCAAGCGAGCATCGGCGTTGCCCTGTACCCGGAGCACGGCACCGAGGAAAAACCGTTGTTCAAACATGCCGATGAGGCCATGTACGGCGTCAAGCGGGCGCGTCGAAGCGAGGTGATGACGCCACAGGTTTGATGACCGTTCGTCGCACCGAAAAGTTTTTTCTAAACCTTTGCCGCCCTGAAAATTCAGATTCAAGGCGGGGCTCGTTCCCCGGCACTTATTATTACCTGGAGGAACTCATCATGAGCCGCATGGCTATCCGGTTACGCACCGCCAGTTTCGCGATGCTGCTGGGCCTCGGCGCCAGCAATGCTTTCGCCCAGTCGACTGCCGATTTCATCGAGCAGGCTTCGGCCAAGGGTATGGCCGATATCGAAACCAGTCGCATGGCCCACGCCAAGACCTCGTCCAAGGAAATCAAGGATTACACCATCGAGGTCATCAACGAACGTACCCTGGCCAATCAGCACCTGGCGGCCATCGCCAAGAAGCTCGACTTGCCGGTGGCGCCTCGGGACAAGATCGTCGACAAGGCCGAAACCCTGATGCCCGACCTCAAGGATGGCGACTCCTTCGACGCTGCCTACACCGCCCAGCAGGTCAAGGCCAATGAAGACGCCATCGCGCTGTTCAAGCAGGAAGGCGCGGCGTCCGATGTTCCGGAAATAAAGGCCCTGGTCGATGAGACCCTGCCCACGCTGGAAACTCGCCTGGAAAAAGCCCGGGCGCTGGCTTCGACCTATGGCAAGAGCCGCCGAGGCGCAGGTTGATTGTTGCGGCATCGTTATTGACGCTGAAATGAAAAACGGCGGTGTGCAGCTACTGTTGAGGCTGACAGTGTTGCTTTCGCCGATGGTCGCTACTGCTTCAATCCCTCTACAGGAAGCGCAATCATGAACATCATCCGTAGCGTGTGTCTGGCCTGTTGTGTGTTTGCCCTGCAAGGTTGTTTTGACAGTTCGAACAACGAAACCCAGGACAACACCAGTGGCAGCAAATCATCGGTAAAAATGCAGGACTCGAAGGCGGATAAGTAGACCTTGGCGTTTTTCTCCAGGAATTTTCGGAGAGTGCTTACGGTGCAGTGACGGCGTGGCCGCAAGACTGGGCTTTTGCCGGACTTGCCCATGGATACGACAGTCGACTCCACCGTCATCGCGCTCTACCACCAGACCGAAGACTATTATTTCACCTCGACCTGCCCGTTGCACCGGCGCCTCAATGCCTGTGTGAGCGTCTATTTTTCCGACGAATACATCAATGAATGGAACCTGTTGTTTATCCGGGTAGGCAGTTCCCATCCCGGTGATGCCGTGGCCGCTTCTCTGGAGCTGATCCGCACGACTGCGTTGCCAATACGGATGGTGGTTCATCAGGACAAGGTCCAGGCGCTGCACAGCACCCTAGCGGGGCTGGACTTTATTGCTGCCGAAAGCAGCACGGCCATGGTTCTGGATTTATCGGTGTTTACATCGACATCAACCATGGACAGCCATCTGCACATCAACCAGACCCACAACCTCAATGACTGGTCCGGCCCAGTGGCCAGCGCGTTCGGGATGCTAGCCGAAGGCATGGCCCATTATCAGGCCCGGCATCAGGTTGCCATCGACAGTGGCAAGTTTCTCTACCACTTCATCCTGTCTGTGCAGGGAAGGACCGTCTGCTCACTGACCCTGTCGATGTGCGATGAGCTGGCCCGACTGAACGATATTGGCACTGAGGTCGATTGTCGTGGCAAAGGCTACGCGACGCAGTTGATCAACGCTGCGCTGGCACATGCTGCGATCCTGGGTGCGCGCTGGTGTTTCCTCGAAGCGTCGACTCAAGGCCTGCCGCTCTACCGCAAGCTCGGCTTCTCGCCGCTGTTCGACTATCAGGCTTTTGTACGCGGGCCTTTGCTTGCGCCGACTACATCCGCTAGCACTGGGCACCCTGGCGAAACTGCTGTGGGCTGACGCCGATCAGGTTGGGATCAGACGGCGATTTCCGTTTGATCTTCCCCCTCAAGGCTCAGCAAATATTGCTTGGCTTCAAGCCCACCGGCAAATCCTGTCAGCCCCCCGGATGCGCCAATCACACGATGGCACGGCGCAACAATCGAGATTGGATTTCGGCCATTGGCCGCGCCCACTGCACGCACGGCTTTTGGATTGCCGATCTGCAAGGCGATCTGGCTGTAGCTGCGGGTTTCGCCGAAGGGGATGGTCAGCAAGGCCTGCCAGACTTTTTTCTGAAAGTCAGTGCCGGCGAAGTCCAGTTCCAGCTCGAAATGGTTACGGGTACCGGCGAAGTATTCCTTCAACTGCCGCTGCGCTTCCAGCAACACCGGGCTGTCGTTGGCCTCCTGCAACGGGCCCAGGCGTACGCGATTGGCACGTTCGTTTTCCCACAGGATGGCGGCGAGTTTCCCGCTGCGGGCGACAAGGGTCAGTTGGCCGACGGGAGAAGGCATGAGTGTGTATTCATAAGACATGGGCTGACTCCTTGCTGGGCAGGTGTGAAAGGGTACGACGCCACTGTAGATTTGCGAGCCCATGGGGAAACTACGTTTCTTGCGGTTAAATTCGCGAAAGGCTTAAAAGCTCCAGTAAATCCAGTTGGAGTAAATGGGGTACCAGTAGAGCCAGGCAATGTAATAGAGACCTTTGAGTACCGAGGGCGTGCCCATGGCAATCAACGAGATAAGGTTGAGTAAGGCCATTGCCCCAGCGAAAGCCGCCAGCCACCGGCCAGCATTACGTACGGCAAACCAGCAGCCATAAAAGGACGATGCGATAGCAGTCAGGCTCATGGCTATAGCCAGGAAAAACGGCAGTTTTACCAACGTCAGCAACAGTGGGAGCAGCACCACCAAGCCCACTACCTTCCTGATTACAGGTCCTGAACTACGTTGGTTTGGAGAGCGCATTGCGGTTGTTCCTGATTCAGCGTTTGAACGACTGACGATCATTGTGGCCTGAGCCCGCCGCTGCATTTAGAGTTTGCTTAACTGCATTCACCGGTCTTGTTGCAACACTTTGAGTGCCGCTGAAGCGAGAAAGCCCGAGCGGCTTTTTTCTTCGGGGTGGTGCAGCACGTATTCATCAATACGGTTCAGCAGATAACCGGGTAGGGTGATGTTGAGCTTCTGCGCCTTGCCCAGGTACTTGGTGACATCAATGTCCACTACCGCCCAGGTGCAGCCGGCGTACTGCGGGTTGGCTGCGTGCAGGGTCACCTTCTGTGCATTGGGAATCGGCGAGCCGTCCTCCGCGAGGATCTCGAAGTGGCCTTCGATGGCTTCCCGGGCCATGGCCATGGCGTCGTCCAGGTCATCGCCGGCGGAGAAGCAGCCAGGGATGTCCGGGACTTCAACGCCCCAGGCGTGGTCTTGGTCACCGGTTGAAATTGCAATCGGGTACAGCATATTCGTTGTTCTCCAGGGATGGTTTAACTGAGCAGAGCTTGTTTCAAAATGCTCTTCGCGGTCTTGTCCAGCAGGTCTTTCTTGGGATGAGGAATCGTTACCAGTCCAGACTTCGTTGGATGCTTGAAATGGTGATGACTACCTCTGATCCGCACCAGGTACCAGCCGTCCGCGACGATATGACCTATCAAATATCGGCTGTCCACATCACCTCCTTGTGGTGTGTTAGTGGTGACTATAACCACTGCTAATAAATTATCAACACTCTACCTACCAACGGTCGATAACCGATGTTTCCGTGGGCGGTGCATGCAGTGTAAGAGTGCGCGGGGACGCCGCTGGAGAGAGTTATTGCGAGTTTTTGCAGGTGGCTCAGACGTGTTGGCGCGCCAGTAACACTTCATCAATCACCGTCATGAACGCCTCGACCAACAGGCTACGCCCTTGCATACGTGTAAGCACCAGCAGTTGCGCGCAAGCATCAGGATCTGTCAGTGGCCGATAGGTCACACCTTTGCTCATCAAACTTTGGGTGCACTCAGGCACCAGCGCGACCCCTTGTCCGGCGGCCACCAAGGCAATGATAGAGGTGATTTGCCGCCCAGACGGGCCTGTGCGCAGCGGCAAACCATTGCATCGGTAGAGTTGTTCGATGGACTGGTTAAGCCCCGAGCCGTAATCGTCGGGGAACAGAATCAACGGGTACGTGCTGAGTTGCGTCAGGCTGATCTGCGCCTGGCTGGCCAGCGGGTTGTCGCTGGAGACGGCGGCAACCAGCGGCTCCTCACCAAGAGACAGCGCCTGTACCTCGGTTTGCCCGCTTTGCGGCAATAACCGGCTCAGGCCGATATCCAGGCGACCGTCGGTTATTTGCGAGCCCATGCTACCGGACGCGCATTCCACCAGCGTCAACTGTACATCGGGAAAGCGTAGGGCAAAGGCCTGGATGGTCTGGCTGAACAAGTCCGAGAGGGCGATCGAACTGACGTAACCCAGCGCCAATTGCCCGGCGGAACCTGCGGCCAGCTTGCCGGCGATGACTTCGGCCAGGTCGACCTGCTCCAGGACAGCGCGGGCATAAGGCAAGAAGGAGCGACCCTGAGCGGTAAGGGAAACCGTGCGGCTGGTGCGATCAAATAGACGAAAACCCAGTTCAGTCTCCAGTGCCGAAATCTGTCGGGTCAACGGCGGCTGGGCCAGGTGCAGGCGCAGGGCGGCGCGACCGAAGTGCAATTCTTCGGCGACGGTCAGAAAGTAACGCAGCTTGCGTAGGTCGAGCATCCTGGCCCCTGGGTATTGATCGGTCGGAAATCGGTATTGGTCTTCATCGCGTCGCGCATTTTATAAAGTCTTCTCAAAATAGAACGAGAGGTTTCATGAAACCGCGCCTGCATTGTGCCCGTCTTGCCTTGTTCCTGTGTGGCTGCGCGGCTTTTCTCAACCTCTATGCAACCCAGAGCATTCTCCAGAGCTTTGCATTGGATTTTCAGGTGAGCGCCAAAGAGGCTGGCTGGAGCATTACCGTTACCACCTTGGCCGTGGCAATTACCGCACCGTTTGTCAGCCGCTTCACCGGTAGGTTTGAGCAACGCACAGTGATCGTCGTCGCAGCGTTGCTGTTGGCGGTGCCGTCGCTGATGACGGCCTATGTCGATAGCTTTGCCGAATTGCTGGTGTGGCGGTTTATCGAGGGGATGTTGATCCCGGTGGTATTCGCCATCAGCGTCGCCTACATCGGCGACCGCTGGAGCGGCGGCACCGTTACCGAAGTCACCAGCCTCTACGTGGCCGGGACCGTGCTGGGTGGTTTTGCCGGGCGCTTCGTGACCGGGGTAATGACCGAGTACGTAGGCTGGCGCGAAGCCTTCGAACTGCTGGCGGTGCTGAGCCTGGTGGTGGGCGGTTTTATCCAGTTCCTGTTACCGGCCAATCCGACCCGAGCCGTGCGAGTTGCGGCCATCCGTGCAGGCGTCTTCACCAAGCCGCTATTGGCCGCCTACGCCGTAGGCTTTTGTGTGCTGTTCTCTCAAGTGGCGACGTTTACCTACGCCGGCCTGTACCTCAGCCAACCGCCGTTCAACCTGGGCCCTGCGGCGCTGGGCACCATTTACATGGTGTTCCTGCTGGCACTGGTGGTGATCCCCATCGCCGGCCGCCTGAGCAAATCCCGCCCGCAATCCGAATTGCTGACGGTTGCTGCAGTGCTCGGCATCAGCGGCTCGGCCCTCACCTTGTTGCCTTCTCTGTGGAGCATCGTGTTGGGTCTGGCCCTGAGTTCCACCGGCGTATTCCTCGCCCAGGCCGCCGCCAGCGCATTCACCACCGCTACCGCACGACAGAACAAGGCCGGCGCTGTGGGGGTTTACCTGACCTGCTATTACCTGGGCGGCAGCTTCGGCGCCATCGCTCCGGCGATCATCTGGGGGCATTGGGGCTGGACCGGCTGCGTGGCGCTGATCATCGGTTTCCAACTGCTGTCAGTGTCGATCGCCCGGGTCGGCTGGAAGCCCGTCAGATTCCAAGCGATCAAAATGAAATGACCTTAAGTGCCCCCGATATAGTTGGAAAAGGGGAGGGATTTATTTACCCGTCACTGACGACGTCAAAAACTCAAGCCTCCAAATTTCACCTATAAAAAAACCGGCCACCAAGAGCCGGTTTTTTATGTCTCTACATCTCCCGTCAAAACCATCCTGACGCGAGACCAAAAATCTAAGTGGAGCGGGTGGCGGGAATCGAACCCGCGTGATCAGCTTGGGAAGCTGGAGTAATACCATTATACGACACCCGCTCAGAGCGGCTGACTTTGTACCAGATGTGCGCGTGGATTTGAAGTTTTTCTTTGGGGAATGTGCGGTTTACGATTTGTCGCCGGGCCGTCGGGCAGGCCGTTTGTAGGGGCGAGCTTGCTCGCGATGCACCCAATAGCGCTGCATTTATTCAGCAAACGCGCGGTATTGTTGGTGATCATCGCGAGCCAGCTCGCTCCACGTTCAAATGGCAAACGCATGGTGTGTCTGGCCCTGGTGATACCGAAGGCGATTCGGTTGCTGCTCCGGTTTGAGGAAGCTCATCAACGCCAGGCGACTGTCATTGCACGCCGCCTTGTGCTCCATATCCAGAAAATGCCCGGTGGCCTGGATGGTGCCGAAGCTGCTGTTGGCAATGTGCTGCGAGAACAACTTCGCATCCTGCGCACTGGTGTACTCGTCCCATTCCCCATTGAGGAACAACACCGGAATGTTGATCTGTTTGGCGGACTTGAGGTAGCACAGGCGGTCGCTGTTGAGGACGTGGCTCATGTGGTAGTGCATTTGCCCGTATTCGTGTTCGGCCAGGGTGCTGACGTGGCGGTAGTTGAAGCGTTTGAACAGGCTGGGCAGGTGTTTGCCGATGGTGCTGTTGACGAGGTGGCCGACGCTGTGGCGGTCGAGGTTGCCGAGGTAGCCGACGCCGCGTTCCAGGTAGTCGTGCATGGGGGCGTTGATCACTGGGGAGAACGAGCTGATCACGGCCTTTTCTACCCGGCGGGGGCGCTGGGCGAGGGCGACGAGGGTGGCGGCGCCGCCCCAGGAGAAGGACAGCACATGCTCTGCGGCGAAATGGTCGATGAGTTCCAGGAGGATCTGGCCTTCGACTTCTTTCGTCAGCATTTGCTCGTGGCGGTTGTGGGCTTTGGAGCGACCGGCGTAGGGCTGGTCGTACAGAACGACGTTGAATTGCGGGTGCAGGCTTTTCACGGTTTGGGCGAAGGATGCGGTGGTGGCCATGGAGCCGTTGACCAGGATGATGGTCTTTTCAGCAGCATCCGCGCGATAGAACTCCGTGTAAACCCGATACTGACCCTGTATATCCAGCACAGCGATTTCTGGCCTCATGTCGTAAGACTCCTGGCAAGCGGGTAGTGCGCACAGATAACTCTGCACGAGCTTTGTGACAGGTAGGCATACGCCTGAAAAAAGTGAGGGCCCATGTCGATCCGCTGATGCTGGCCGACGGGTATTGTTATGGCGGGCAATTTGCCGAAGATGCCCGCAGATCAAGCCGTGCGGGCGGGCAAAGTGTTTCTTGGAGGTTTGGGTGACTCGCCGGTCATATTGCGGCTGGCGTTTTGATTCAAGCAGGATAGGGGCCATGTCGCAAGTTGAGGGCATGGTTTTTTGCCATCAACGGCTGAACGGTCATCAGACCTGCTTTATTTCGTCGTTCGTCAGCGGGCGATACTGGCCTGGGGCGAGGTTTTCATCCAATACCAGCGGCCCCATGCGTTCGCGGTGCAGGCGCGTCACCTTGTTGTCGAAGTGCCCGAACATGCGTTTGACCTGGTGATAACGCCCCTCAATGATGCTCAGGCGCGCACTTCTGGGGCTCAATATCACCAAATCCGCCGGTTGGGTGGTGAGGTCTTCGAAGGCGAAGTACAGGCCGGCCATAAAGGTTGTCGCGTATTGCGGGCCAATCTCCTGTTCGGTCTCGACGTAGTAGACCTTGGGCAGTTTGGTTTGCGGCTGGGTGAGGCGCCGCGACCACTGGCCATCGTTGGTGATCAGCAAGAGGCCTGTGGTGTTGAAGTCCAGGCGACCGGCGATGTGCAACTCGCCTATGTCCGGTTCATCCAGCAAGTCGAGCACGGTGGGGTGTTGCGGGTCCGACGTGGCGCTGACGCAGCCCGGCGGTTTGTACAACATGAAGTAGCGCGCCGGTTTACCCGCCTGGAGGATGTCATCGTCGCACTCCACGCGGCTGAACTCGCGCACGTCGTGATGGGGATCGCTGACTACTTGGCCGTCGACTTTAATCCGCCGTTCTACCAGCAGCAGGCGCACCTGTTGGCGATTGAAGCGGGGCAGGCTGCTGAGGAAACGGTCGACACGCATTACGGCTGCTCGGCCTCACGCAACTGTTCGTCGACCTGGGCACAACGCGGGCAGAGGCAGGCCTTGTTGCGCAGCTCGTTGGGCAGCGCTTCAAGCACCGCGGGGTCGATACTGACGCTGTAGCACCAGCACGCCTGGTCGGCGGTACGCGGGTCGGCCAGGGCGCAATCGTTGCGGGCGCCGCAGGCCGGGCAAAGTGTTGGAATGGTCATCGGTCGGTTCAGGCTGTAGCGGATAAGTCCCGGCGGAACCCGGTGTGCCTTGCACGATACAGCGCCGAACCTTTGCAAGCTACCCAGGCTGGTCAGTCGCGCTCCACCATCACTCGTGCCCGGCACCACTTACACCTGCCAGAGATTGCCGGCGATATGGTTGTCGATGCTGTGTTGGTTATCCTGCAAGGGTGTGTCTTCGCACAGCGGTGCCGCGAACGTGTGATGACTCCTGCACGCAAGAGGTAGGGCGCGAGGTTGCACTGCAATGAGGTGATCGTTAGATGTATCAATCTATGTCCGGATCGCACCAGATTCGCTTTTTGATGTCAGATATTTCGTCATTCGGTGAAAGCTGATTGTCGCTCCCCAGCGTCGCTGGTGTGTGCTCTTCCGCGGTCCAGGAGGCCGCCATGTATCGTCGACTGCTCCTTATCGCTTTGCTCGGTTTGACCCTTTCTGCTTGCGCGCCCTATTACGATGGAGGAGGTCGCAGTTACTACCGCTCGGAAGTTTATACCTCGCCGGCGCCCGTCTATTACTACGGCGGCGGCCCGTCCTATCAGTACCGGCGCGACTACTATGCACCGCCGCCGCGTTACTACCCGGCGCCGCGTTATTACCAGCCTGCGCCCCATTACTACCCGGCAGGGCCGAGGGCTGGCTACCGGCCGTACCCCAATCGGGGCGGTGGGGATCACTGGGGCAACGGCGGCCGTGGCCGGGGAGACGGTCGTGGTTCGAATCATGGCGGCGGGCGCGGCGGGCACCGTTAATCAGACTTTCCTTAAAACGGCGCGTAATGCGCCGTTTTTTTGTGGGTGACCGCCTGTCGCCACTGTCATATTTCACAGCTACCTTATATGCCTCGCTTGTACTCCACTGAGGACCACGGCACTGCGTCTTGCCGCACTCAACGTGGGTTAACGGAACGGCATATGACTATCCGCGTACTCTTTTTGCTCTTTCTAGGGTTTTCCTCCATTGCCCACGCGGCTGCGGAGCGAGGTTGCCCCTATCCGTCTTCGGTCAAATACCGTGATGGCTACTTTCAAGGAACGGGCACCGACAGCCCCTGGAGAGGTTCAAGCGTGAAGGCCGGGGATTTCCTGGACACGTTTTCCGGCGCTGTCTTTATCCCCAGCGAGGGGCACGAGCGCAAACAGGGCTATCTGGAGAAATGCATCTACACGGCGGGAAGTGGTCGCTCAGTTGCCTTGAGGTACTGGGCACCTGATGGCCCTTTGAGTATGTCGCTGACCGATACCAGTCACTGGCGCCTTGCCACCGGCTCTTTTGATCAAGAGGTCTATCTGTGCGATGACAGCCAGCCGGACAATTGTTCGTTCATCATCGATAACCCCAGACACTGACAACCCACGGTAAATCCTCGATTCGCCGTGTCGATGTAAACCTGTCAGTAGTCAGATAAATCCGCCAGCGGATGCCGTCCTTCCCACACCTTGTGAAAGTGCGCCTCCACCACCGCCTCGGGAATGGCGTTGATATCTGGCCAATGCCAGCGCGGCTGCTGATCCTTGTCGATCAACCGGGCCCGCACCCCTTCGCTGAACTCCGGATGCCGGCAGCAATTGAGGCTCATGGTGTATTCCATCTGGAACACCTGGGCCAGGGAAAGATGCCGGGCGCGCAGGATCTGCTCCCACACCAGGTGCGCAGTCAGCGGGCAGCCGTCGCTCAGGGTCTTGCCGGCGCGGCTGAACAGCGGGTCTGCGTGCTCGCGCAGTTGACTCAAGGCACGCCACGCGCAGCGCACGTCACCCACATCCAGCCATTCGTCGATCTGCGACCGACGCGGCAGCCATTGCGCCTCGGGTAGTTGGCTTGCGGCTTCCTGGGCCATGGCCTTGAGCAGGCTGTTGAGTTGCATCGCCGTCTGCTCCTGCCAGTTCAGTTGCAGCAGGCCGTCGAGCAATTCGTCCTGTTGTTCATCGAGCAGGAAGCGGTCGGCGAGACCCAAGTCCAGGGCATCGCGGCCATTCATATGGGCACCGGTCAAGCCCAGGAACAGTCCCAGCTTGCCGGGCAGACGTGAGAGGAACCAGCTGGCGCCGACATCCGGGTACAGACCGATGCTGATTTCCGGCATCGCCAGGCGGCTGCTCGGGGTGACGATGCGCACGGACGCGCTTTGCAGCAGGCCCATGCCACCGCCGAGCACATAGCCATGGCCCCAGCAGATCAGCGGTTTTGGGTAGGTATGCAGGCGATAGTCGAGGCGGTATTCGGCCGCAAAGAACTGCGCGGCCAGAGGCGGTACTTCACCGGGATGTTCACGGCATGCCTGCACCAGGCTTCGCACTTCGCCACCTGCGCAAAACGCCTTGGGTCCGTTACCGCGCAGCAGCACACAGACAATTTGCGGGTCCTTGGCCCAGGTGTCCAGGCGTTCGCCGAGGGCCAGGATCATGGGTAAGGAGAGGGCGTTGAGGGACTTTTCAGCATCCAGGCTGGCGATGGCGATGCGGGCGCCGTCGGTGCCGGTCAGCTCTTCGAAGTGCAGGTTCATCGTGACCTCAATCCATAAATTGAACGTTGAGTATGATCCCTTCATGGGAAAGTGCCGCTTCTGCATCAGATCAATTGACAAGCGGAGTGGGCTTTCCTAGGGTTCGCCCCATTGTGTTTTCTCTGGATGTAACCATGACCTCCGACGACCGTATCAAACTCGAACCGAGCTGGAAACAGGCCCTGCGTGATGAGTTCGACCAGCCGTACATGACGCAGTTGCGCGAATTCCTGCGCCAGGAACACGCTGCTGGCAAGGAAATCTACCCGCCGGGACCGATGATTTTCAACGCGCTCAATTCCACGCCGCTGGACAAGGTCAAGGTGGTGATCCTCGGCCAGGACCCGTATCACGGCCCGGGCCAGGCCCATGGCCTGTGCTTCTCGGTGCAGCCTGGTGTGCCGGCGCCACCGTCTCTGGTCAACATCTATAAAGAGCTCAAGCGCGACCTGAACATCGACATCCCCAGCCACGGCCATTTGCAAAGCTGGGCCGACCAGGGCGTGCTGATGATCAACACGACCATGACCGTTGAACGGGCCAATGCCAACGCCCACGCGGGCAAGGGCTGGCAGTTCTTTACTGACCGGGTGATCGAGATTGTCAGCGAGCATCAGCCGCACCTGGTGTTTTTGTTGTGGGGCGCCCATGCCCAAGGCAAGCAGAAGCTGATCGACGCCACCAAGCATCTGGTGCTGACCTCGGTGCATCCGTCGCCGTTGTCGGCGTATCGGGGATTTATTGGCTGCGGGCATTTCAGTCGCACCAACAAGTTCCTTGAGCAGAACGGCGAGACGCCGATTGAGTGGCGGTTGCCGCCAGTGTGAGGGGGTAAAAAAGTGGCGAGGGCACAAGTGCCACTCGCCAAAAAGGGAAAATTCTAGGTTTTTTCCGGCTGCCGGTTCCAATGCCGAAACAACGGCTCTGCCAGAAACAACACAAACAACAGGCGCATTACCTGCATTGCCGTCACCAGCGGTACCGACAGTTGCAGGGTTTCTGCTGTCAGGCTCATCTCGGCAATACCGCCGGGCATCATGCCCAGGGTCAGCGAGCGTAGATCCAACTGGGTCAGGGCACTTAAACCCACCGCCGCCAGGGTCGCGATCGCCATGGTCAACGCCGTGCCGATTAAGGTACGGCCCATGAACGCCGGTGCACGTCGGAAGAACTGCCGGTTGAAGTGGCAGCCCAGGCCACTGCCGATCAGCCACTGGCCGATCTGGCTACCGCCATCGGGCAGGCCGATGTGCAGGTCCCAGGTAATACTGACGATGGCACTGACCAGCAATGGCCCGAACAACCACGGATTGGGCTGACGCAAACGCTGCCACCCCCAGGCCACCAATGCACCCAAGGGAAACAGCAGCGCCAGCCAGGCCCAGTTGACGGCTGCCGGATGAAATTGTGGGGTGCCTTCGCCCAGCAAATACTTGAAGGCCGCTGGCACGCACAGCACCACCACCAACACCCGCAAGCTTTGCCCCGCAGCCACCCGGCTGAGCACCGCACCATTGCGTGCACCGAGGTTGACCATCTCACCGGAGCCGCCGGGCATGCTGGAGAAAAACGCGGTGGCGCGATCTTCACCGCTACGGCGCATCAACCACACACCGACAATGCTCGACAGGCTGGTGACCAGCGCGCCAAAGAAGATCAGGCCGAAGTGGCTCATCACCTGCTCGATCACCACGGGGGTGAAGTGCAGGCCGATGCCGATGCCTACCACCCATTGGCCGCATTTGCGCCCGCCGGGGATTTCTGCCAATTGCCACGGCGTCAGGCAGCGCACCAGGATGATCGCCAGCAACGAGCCGACCATCCATGGCAGCGGCCAGCCGATCTGGCTGGCAAGGTAACCGCCTGCCAGGCCGACCAATGGTGTTCCCCACCAGTGTCTAAAGGTGGCCTCAGGCATCTGCCACGGCACGACGCTGCAGGGAACGCTTGCGCCAGATGCGGATCAGCGGGAACAACAGCATCAATGCAGTCAGCACCCAGACGCCAAAGGTGATCGGGCTCGACCAGAGGATTTGCAGTTCACCGTTGGAGATCGACAGTGCACGGCGCAGGTTCTGCTCCATCAGGCCGCCGAGAATAAAGCCCAGCAACACCGGCGACAGCGGGAAGTCCAGCTTGCGCAGGATGTAACCGAAGATGCCGATACCGATCATCAGGAACAGGTCGAAGGTAGTGGCGTGAACGGCGTAGACGCCAATCGCGGTGATGATGGCGATCACCGGCACCAGCGCCCAGTTTGGCACCGCAAGGATGCGGGTGAAGATGCGAATCATCGGAATGTTGAGGATCACCAGCATGAGGTTGGCGATAAACAGCGACGCGATCAGGCCCCAGACGATATCCGGTTGCTGTTGGAACAGCAGCGGGCCAGGGGTGATGTTGTACAGCGACAGGGCGCCGATCATTACCGCGGTGGTGCCGGAACCGGGGACGCCGAGGGTCAGCATCGGTACCAGGGCGCCGCACGCCGCCGCACCAATGGCGGTTTCCGGGGCCGCGAGGCCGCGCTTGTCACCTTGGCCGAATGTACCGCTGTCACCGGCGATACGTTTCTCGGTCATGTAGGCAACGGCGGACGCCAATGTCGCACCGGCACCCGGTAATACGCCCATGATGAAGCCCAACAGGCCGCAACGAATGTTCACCACGAACACCGCCGACGCTTCCTTGAAGTTGAACATCATCCGGCCGGTGGCTTTCACCGCTTCCTGGCCACGATGGGTTTTTTCCAACAGCAACAGGATCTCACTGATGGAGAACAGGCCCAGCACCAGCACCACGAATTGGATGCCGTCAGTCAGGTGAATGTTGTCACCGGTAAAACGGTACACGCCGCTGTTGGCGTCGATACCGACGGCTGACAGAAACAGGCCGATCAGCGCCGCGACAAAGGTTTTCAGCGGTTTGTCACCGGCCATGCCGCCCAGGCAGACAATGGCGAATACCATCAGTACGAAATATTCCGCCGGGCCGAAGGCGATCGCCCATTTGGCCAGCAATGGGGCGAACAGCACCATGCCGCAGGTGGCAATAAACGCACCGATGAACGAACTCCACGCCGACAGCGACAACGCCACGCCCGCCAGGCCTTTGCGGGCCATCGGGTAGCCGTCGAGAGTGGTCATCACGGTGGACGCCTCGCCCGGAATGTTCAGCAGGATCGAGCTGATCCGGCCGCCGTATTCGCAGCCCAGGTACACGGCTGCCAGCAGGATCAAGGCCGACTCTGGCGGCAGGCCCAAAGCGAAAGCGATGGGGATCAACAGTGCCACGCCGTTGATCGGGCCCAAGCCCGGCAGCAGGCCGACCACGGTGCCGATCAAGGTGCCGCATAGTGCGGTTATCAGGTTGTAGGGGGTCAGCGCGACGCCGAAGCCCTGGCCCAAATAGCCTAGCGTATCCATATCAGTTCTCCAAAACGTCGAGCAGACCGAGGGGCAGCGGCACATCCATGGCTTTATCGAACAGCAGATAAAGGCCGACGCTCATCAAGGTGATGATCACCACGCTGGGCAGCCAGCGACCGCCATACAGCCGTGCCATCGGAATGCCGATCAATATGCTGCTGAGAATGAAACCCAAGGATTCGAAGGTGCCAGCGAATACCAGCAACAGCACCACGCAGATTCCGATCTTGATCAGCGTTTCTTGATCCAACGGTGGTTCTTCGTCGCTGTGTTTGGTCGGCTGCGGGCGAATCAGCATGTAGATCAGGGCCAGGCTCATCAGCCCGAGCATCAGCAGCGGGAACGCACGTGGCCCTACGGGTTCGTAGGAAAAAGACGCTTGATATGGCCAAGCCATCAGTGCCAGGCCAGCACAGGCCAGCAATAGCACTGCAGCAAAAATGCGTTGTAAGAGCATGGAAAACTCCTGGGCCACGCCTTTGATGCACAAGGGCGTGGCCGCGCGAACAAGGGGCGATTACTGGATAAGGCCAAACTCTTTGGCCAGCACTTTGTAGTCAGCCACCTGTTTCTTCACGTAGGTGTCCAGCTCCGGGCCGGTCATGGCAAACGGGAACAGCTCGCGCTGATCACGCAGCTTGGCGAAATCTTCGGAAGCCAGCAGTTTGTCGAAGGCGTCTTTCCACCAGGCGTAGTCTTCGTCGCTGACTTTTGGCCCGAGGTAGAAACCACGGACCACTGGCCAGACGATGTCGTAGCCTTGCTCCTTGGCAGTCGGGATGTTCTTCTTTTCCGGCTCGTCCAGACGCTCCTCGGAGAACACCGCCAGCAGGCGCATGTCACCGCTCAAAATGTGGGGCATGGAGTCGGAGATGTCGGTGCTGCCCACCTGAATGTGGCCGCCGAGCAGGGCAGTGGCGATTTCACCGCCGCCTTCCAGTGCCACGTAACGCAGGTCGCGTGGGTTGATCCCTGCGGCCTTGGCGATCAGCGCGGTTTGCATCCAGTCCTGGCTGCCGACGGTGCCGCCGGAACCGATGACGACTTTGCTCGGGTCTTTCTTCAGCGCCTGGACCAGATCGTCGAGGTTTTTGTAGGGCGAATCGTTTTTCACTGCAATGGCGCCGTAGCTGGTGCCGACCGCCGCCAGCCAGCGCACGTTGGTTTCATCGAAGCGACCGAACTTGCCCTGGGCCAGGTTCAACAGCGAACCGCTGGACCAGGCCACCAGGGTGCCAGCATCGGCCGGGCGCTGTGCCACCACTGCGTTGTAGGCCACCGCGCCGACGCCGCCGGGCATGTAGGTCACGCGCATCGGCTTGCTCAGCAGCTTTTCGTTGACCAGCGCGCTTTGCACCAGTTTGCAGGTCAGGTCAAAGCCACCGCCTGGGGACGCCGGAGCAATACATTCCGGGCGCCTGGGCTCGGCGGTGGATGCGGCCAGCAACTGGCCGGCGAACAGCATGCAGCCAGCCGCCAAAACAAATTTGTGCAGTGATAAGGTCATGTGGATTTCCTTCATTGTTGTTATTGGGTGTGTCTATTACCAGGCACTCCAGCGCGCGAGGCCACTAGGCTGAGGCAATGTTTGCGATACACGTCGTCGAGTTGGGGGAAGTGGTAGCTGGCGGTGAGCTCGTAGCCCACGCCATCGAAGTCGAAGTGCTTGCCGGTGGCACCACTCAGGAAACGGCTGTTGTTGTTTTCGAAGAAGGCAGCCTGGGCAAGCGGCGAAAAGCCGGCAAGGACAGTCTGGGGCAGGCGAGAAGAACGAGCAGGCAGGCAAGCCTGGGGCTGTGTCGACAGCATCGTTGGTGCACTCCGTTATTGTTCTTATTTTGGCGAAAACGCTTCGAGGCGTTTTTCGGGCGCTATCGGTGAAATAGCTCGGCAAGTCGTAACCCACCGTAACTGGATGCTAATGGGCGAAGCTTTCACTAACCTTTCAGCTGCCTTTCAATGTTTTCGGGCTTCACAGCGTGGGGGACGCCTGTAAACTCCCCCGCAAAGTGTGGCGCCGGCCATCCCTGAATGAGGTAAGAATCCATGCGTGTCCTTCTGGTCGAAGACCATTTGCAGCTGGCTGAAAGTGTCGCCCAGGCGCTCAAGAGCACGGGTTTGACGGTGGATGTACTGCACGATGGCGTGGCGGCAGACCTGGCCTTGAGCAGCGAGGAATACGCGGTGGCAATCCTTGATGTGGGCCTGCCGCGCATGGACGGTTTTGAGGTGTTGGCGCGCTTGCGGGCCCGTGGAAAGAATCTTCCGGTATTGATGTTGACCGCCCGCAGTGACGTGAAGGACCGAGTGCATGGTTTGAACCTTGGCGCGGATGATTATCTGGCCAAGCCGTTCGAGCTGACGGAACTGGAAGCGCGGGTCAAGGCATTGCTGCGCCGCAGCGTATTGGGCGGCGAGCGCCAGCAGGCCTGTGGCGTGCTGGTCTACGACCTCGACACCCGGCGCTTTACCTTGGGCGGCGAACTGCTGACCCTGACTTCCCGCGAACAGGCGGTGCTGGAAGCGTTGATCGCCCGTCCAGGCCGGGTCATGAGCAAGGAGCAGTTGGCGTCCCAGGTGTTTGGCCTGGATGAAGAGGCCAGCCCGGACGCCATCGAAATCTACGTCCACCGCTTGCGCAAGAAACTCGATGGCCAACCGGTGGCTATCGTCACCTTCCGTGGCTTGGGGTACTTGCTGGAAGCGCGCGATGTATAAGCCCAGCAGCCTGCGCTGGCGCTTGCTGTGGAACCTGGCGTTGTTGCTGGTGGTGTTGATGTTGGCCAGCGGCTTGAGCGCTTACTGGAATGGTCGCGAAGCGGCCGACACGGCGTATGACCGCACCTTGCTGGCGTCGGCGCGAACCATTTCTGCCGGGCTGTCCCAACGCGATGGCACCCTCAGCGCCGACGTGCCCTATGTGGCGCTGGACACGTTCGCCTACGACAGCGCCGGGCGGATTTACTACCAGGTCAACGACATTCATCAGAAGCTGATTTCCGGCTACGAAAACCTGCCAGGCCCGCCACCGGGCACATTGCGCACGGATGATTACCCGGCCCTGGCGCGCTTTTACAACGCCCGCTATCAGGGACAGAACGTGCGGGTGGTGAGCCTGCTCAAGGCGGTGTCGGAGCCGAACATGAACGGCATGGCGGAAATTCGCGTGGCCGAAACCGACGAAGCACGGGTCAGTATGGCCCGCAGCCTGATGGCCGACACCTTGCTGCGCCTGGGGATGCTGGCCATCGGTGCCTTGCTGCTGGTGTGGTTTGCGGTGAGTGCGGCGCTGCGTCCGCTGGAGCGGTTGCGCACGGCAGTGGAGGAACGCCAGCCAGATGATTTGCGGCCCCTGCCGCTGGTGGAAGTACAGCACGAACTGGGTCCGCTGGTGCGGGCCTTGAACCATTTCACCGAACGCCTGCGCGGGCAGTTCGAGCGCCAGGCGCAGTTTATTGCCGATGCCGCTCATGAATTGCGCACCCCGTTAGCGGCGCTCAAGGCTCGCCTTGAACTGGGTTTGCGCGCCGAAGACCCGGCTACTTGGCGTACTACCCTGGAAACCGCCGCTCAAGGCACTGATCGCCTGACCCTTCTGGCTAATCAATTGTTGTCCTTGGCCCGTATCGAAAACGGCGCTCGGGCCATTGCCGAAGGTGGCGCGCAGTTGCTGGACTTGAGCCAGTTGGCCCGTGAGCTGGGTATGGCCATGGCGCCGCTGGCCCACGCCCGTGGCGTTGCCCTGGCATTGGAGGCGGACGAACCGGTGTGGTTGCGGGGCGAGCCAACCTTGTTAAATGAGTTGCTGAGCAATCTGGTGGACAACGCCCTGGCTCACACACCAGCGGGCGGCAATGTAATCCTGCGGGTCACGGCGCCGGCGGTGTTGGAAGTGGAAGATGACGGGCCGGGTATCCCGCTGGATGAGCGGGATCGGGTGTTTGAGCGGTTTTACCGGCGCAATCAGCAGGGTGCAGGTTCAGGGCTGGGGTTGGCGATTGTCGGGGAAATCTGCCGGGCCCATCTGGCGCAGATCAGCCTGCATGATGGTGAGTTGGCGGGACTGAAGGTTCGGGTGAGCTTCAACTCCTTGTAGGAGCGAGGGGGACGCCTGGTTCTTGCTCGCGGTGCCCTTGAGTGCTTCGCGAGCAAGCTCGCTCTCAGTAAAACATCGACCGCGCGTCATCCAGGTCGGCATTCAAGGTGCGATTGTGCGGATTGATCTTAAGTTTCTTGAATGCCGGCAAGTTCGACAACGGTACCGCGGCCAACGGGTGATCGGTGCCTTTGTGGCAGTACAGCGCTGCCACTTGCACCACGTCGACATAGTCCAGGCGTTCGGAGTCACGCCCTAGGTCCAGGTACTGCCCCGGCAGCTTGACCAGCATTTCCGGAAACTCCCAGACCCGTAGCAGTTTGTCCCCCAGCAGCGGGTGAATGCTTTCGATCACATGATTAAGGCTGACCGGGTCAGACAGCAGTTGATAGTGATCTTCGGCATAGGTGAGGATCGGCAGCACGCCAATCTGATGCACCAGGCCACCCAGCGCCGCCTGATCAGGCTTGAGTTGGCTGTGGCTACGACACAGCGCATAGCTGACACCTGCCACTTCCAGGCTACGGCGCCATACGTCGCGCATTTTTTGCGCGATCACTTCGGAGCGGGCGTGAAAAATTTGCTCCATCACCAGGCCAATGGCCAGGTTGCTGCTGTAGTTGGTGCCCAGGCGCGTGATGGCGGTGTGCAGGTCGGTGACTTCCTGGCTCGCCCGCAACAACGGGCTATTGACCACTTTGATCAGCCGCGCCGACAGGGCGGTATCGCGGCCGATCACTTTGCTCAAACGGCTGATGCTGATGTCCGGGTCTTCGGCGGCCTGACGAATTTCCAGGGCCACTTCCGGTAACGTTGGCAGAACCAGGTCATCGTTACCGATGGCCTTAACCAAAGCCTGTTGGACTTTTTCCGCCAGTTGGTTCATTTCTACTCTCTAGGGCGTTGCAAAAGGGTACGGCGATTAACGCTGGATCTCGCGATCTCGGTCCAGTTGGTAAGGAAGGTCGAGCAGGTGCAGCCCCGGTCCTTCCAAGGTACCTAAATGCACATCGCCACTATCTGCTGCTTCGGCTTGCAGCACCGCTAGAAGTTCAATCACTTGGTCAACTCGGGCAGCGATCACCACTTCGCCAATGGCGCTGTTGTGCGTCGGGGCAAACAGCGGTGTACCGGGCTCGGGCAATTCGCTGGCGTCCAGGCTCAGGCGGTACAGGCGGCGCTTGAGTTTGCCCAGGTATTGCATGCGGGCGACGATTTCCTGGCCGGTGTAGCAGCCTTTCTTGAAACTGACGCCGCCGACGGCCTGCAGGTTGAGCATCTGCGGGATGAATAGTTCGCGGGTCTGTGGCATGACCTGGCCGATACCGGCGCGGATCTGCCCCAGCAACCACTGGTTCAGGTCGCCTTCGGCCAGTAGGGCGGCCAGTTGGTTGTGCAGGGTTTCAGCGTTTGCCGCTGGCGCCCAGAGTTCGGCGCGGCCAGGGGAGACGCGAATGGCGATCAACTCGTCGGTGCGCGCAACACTATCGGTCTCGGGCGGCAGTTCAAGGCCGAGGCTGACAAGTGCCTGGTCGGCATCCGCCAGGCCGAAACGCACCCAGGCGGCGCTTTCGTCGGTCAGTTTGGATTTGGAGAAAACAGCGTATTTCTTCAGGTCTGCCAGTTGCGCTTCCAGCAGTTCGCTGGCCATCGCCAGCAGCACACCATCACCTTGCAACAGAATGCGAAAGCTGGACTGCATGCGCCCTTTTTGGGTGCAGCGGGCACCCAGGCTGGCCTGGGTGTCACTGAGGTAATTGAGGTTGCAGGTCAGTTGTCCCTGGAGGAACTTGGCAGCGTCAGCGCCGCGTACAGCCAGGACGCCTTCGTGGGATAGGGGGCAGAAGAAAGCAGAGTCAGCCATGGGTCATCGCAGGTTGAAAGTCATGGGTGCATCATAGAGGGGCGCCCGGTAAATGGGTAGTTTCCATGTGCTCGACCAAAGCCGGCTGTTCCAGGCGACGTCGGTCTGTATACTCGCGCTCTATTTGAGGAGCGCTCCATGGTCGAAGATGTAGAACTCAACCGCCTCTACTGGCACAGCCGTCGCGGCATGCTTGAGCTGGATGTATTGCTGGTGCCGTTCGTCAGGGAGGTCTACCCGCACCTCAACGATGTCGACCGCGACTGCTACCGAAAGCTGCTGGAATGCGAAGATCAGGACATGTTTGGCTGGTTCATGGAACGTGCCGAGTCTGAAGATCCGGAGCTGCAGCGCATGGTTCGGATGATTCTGGATCGTGTCCAGCCCAAATAATGCCTTTGAATGCCGCTGGCAGGCCTCCGGGCAATTGCTGGCGGCCTATCTCCTTGCCCAGGCGTTCGCGCTGGGTGCGCTGTTGTTTCTCGCTGTTCCCTTGTGGGTTACCGGTCTCGGTGCAGTCTTGTGCCTGGCCCATGCCGGCTGGGTCCTGCCGCGCCATATCCTGTTGACTCACCGTTCGTCGATCCGTGGCTTGCGTCGTGACGCCGACGGTTGGCAGTTGTGGAGCGAAGTGCGCGGCTGGCACAGCGTGCAACTGCGCCCCGACAGCCTGGCATTACCGCTTATTGTAGTACTGCGCTTTCGTTTGCCGGGCGACTGGCGGGTGCATTCGATCTGTGTACCGCAGGATTCGCAGGCTGGCGATGTGCATCGGCGCCTGCGGGTACGCTTGAAGTTCAGCCGCCGTAGGTGGTTGGCACCAGAATAGTATCGAGGGCCACCGGCAGCATGTTCGGGTAGTCGAGGGTGTAATGCAGGCCTCGGCTTTCCTTGCGTTCCATGGCCGAGCGGATCATCAGTTCAGCCACCTGGGCCAGGTTGCGCAACTCGATCAGGTCGCGGCTGACTTTATAGTTACTGTAGAACTCGTCGATCTCATCCAGCAACAATCGCACCCGATGCTGCGCCCGCTGCAGGCGCTTGTTGGTACGCACGATACCCACGTAGTCCCACATGAAGCGCCGCAACTCGTCCCAGTTGTGAGCGATGATCACGTCTTCGTCGGAATCGGTGACCTGGCTGGCGTCCCAGCGGGGCAGGGCGGCCGGCACCGGGATGCGCGGCAACTGTTCGAGGATGTCAGCGGCGGCGGAGCGTGCGTAGACAAAACATTCCAGCAGCGAGTTGCTGGCCATGCGGTTGGCGCCGTGCAGGCCGGTGAAGCTGGTTTCGCCGATGGCGTACAGGCCGGGTACGTCGGTGCGGCCCTGTTGGTCGACCATGACGCCGCCACAGGTGTAGTGCGCGGCTGGGACCACCGGGATCGGGCCTTTGGTGATGTCGATGTTGAATTGCAGGCAGCGCTCGTAGACCGTCGGGAAGTGGGTCTTGATAAAGTCTTCGGGCTTGTGGCTGATGTCCAGGTAGACGCAGTCGATGCCCAGGCGCTTCATTTCGTGGTCGATGGCGCGGGCCACGATATCCCGGGGCGCCAGTTCGGCTCGTGGGTCGAAGCGCTGCATGAAACGTTCGCCGTTGGGCAGTTTCAGGTGCGCGCCCTCGCCCCGCAGGGCTTCGGTGATCAGGAAACTCTTGGCTTGTGGGTGATACAGGCAGGTGGGGTGGAACTGGTTGAACTCCAGGTTCGCTACCCGGCAGCCCGAACGCCAGGCCATGGCAATGCCATCACCGCAGGCGCCGTCGGGGTTACTGGTATAGAGGTACACCTTGGCGGCACCGCCCGAGGCCAGGATGGTGAAGCGAGCGCCGTAGGTATCGACTTCGCCGCTGCCACGGTTGAGCACGTAGGCGCCGAGACAGCGTTCGCCGGGCAGGCCCAGGCGTTTCTCGGTGATCAGGTCGACGGCGACCCGTTGCTCCAGCAGTTCGATATTCGGTCGTTGCCGGGCCTGGGCGAGCAAGGTCTTGAAAATGGCGGCGCCGGTGGCATCGGCAGCGTGGATGATGCGCCGATGGCTGTGGCCGCCTTCACGGGTCAGGTGGAACTCGAAGCCGTTGTCTTCAGTGCCGGATTGTTCATCGCGGGTGAACGGCACGCCCTGGTCGATCAGCCACTGGATGGCTTCGCGACTGTGCTCGACGGTGAAGCGCACTGCGTCTTCGTTGCACAGACCGCCGCCGGCGTTAAGAGTGTCTTCGACATGGGATTGCACCGTATCGGTGTCATCCAGCACCGCGGCGACACCTCCTTGGGCCCAGAACGTCGAGCCGTTGGCCAGGTCGCCCTTGCTCAGTACGGCTATGCGCAGATGGCGCGGCAGGGTCAATGCAAGGCTCAAGCCTGCGGCGCCGCTGCCAATCACCAGGACATCGTGTTGAAACTGTTGGCTCATTTGAAGGATTCCGCAAAAAGCGATCCGAAGGGTTGGCGCAAACAGGACGCCTGGATCGGCGAATCAAAGGGTCACACGGCCCACTAGTATATAGAGGGGGGGATCGGCACAATAGCCAGGCATTCGTGGCATTGTGAGATTGCGGTCAACGAAGTGCACGGCTTTCACAAGCCTGCGGGTATTGGTGTGGGAACTTTTTGCATAAGCCCCGACTCAATAGCAGGTTGCCCGAAAGCTGGGAAAGCGTTGGAATTATTGATCGGCCTCTAACATGAGGCGCGTCAGAAATCCGGCGACAAGATTATTCGCGCAGCCGGCGTTGCCCGCGCTGCGTTTTTCGTGTGTGCCAAATCAGTGCGCGCCGGAAACTTGCTTGGAGGGGGAGAACTTTTGCGAAAAGTCCGAGTCTATGTTTGCAAGCCTGAACGTTCAGTTATGCAAGTCTCCTCCAAGTACAACGAGGAGTGTTCATGCTAACCCAGGAAGAGGATCAGCAGCTGGTCGAACGCGTTCAGCGCGGCGACAAGCGAGCATTTGATCTGCTAGTGCTGAAATACCAGCATAAGATTCTCGGGTTGATCGTGCGTTTTGTGCACGACACCCATGAAGCGCAGGACGTAGCACAGGAAGCCTTTATCAAGGCATACCGTGCGCTCGGTAATTTTCGCGGTGATAGTGCGTTTTACACGTGGCTTTACCGCATCGCCATTAACACGGCGAAGAACCATCTGGTTTCTCGCGGTCGCCGCCCGCCAGATAGTGATGTGAGTTCGGAAGATGCAGAGTTTTACGATGGTGATCACGGCCTCAAGGATCTCGAGTCGCCGGAGCGTGCATTGCTGCGCGACGAGATCGAAGGAACCGTCCATCGCACTATTCAGCAACTGCCAGAAGATTTACGTACGGCGTTAACTTTACGTGAATTCGATGGTCTGAGTTACGAGGACATTGCGAGTGTCATGCAGTGTCCGGTGGGGACCGTACGCTCCCGGATCTTCCGGGCTCGGGAAGCCATTGATAAAGCCCTGCAGCCGTTGTTGCAGGAAAACTGAGACAGCGGCGACAGCCAAGAGAGGAACCGCCATGAGTCGTGATGCCCTGCAGGAATCGCTGTCCGCAGTGATGGATAACGAAGCGGATGAACTGGAACTTCGTCGAGTGCTTAACGCATTTGATGACGCCGAAACCCGTGATACCTGGTCTCGTTACCAAGTCGCTCGGGCGGTGATGCACAAGGATCTACTAATCCCTCGTCTGGATATTGCTGCGGCCGTTTCTGCTGCGCTGGCTGATGAAGCCGTTCCGGCAAAAGCTGTTCGCGGTCCTTGGCGTAGCTTGGGTCGTCTGGCAGTTGCTGCTTCGGTGACTGTGGCCGTATTGGCCGGTGTGCGCCTGTACAATCAGGACGAGATCGCTGGTGCCGAGTTGGCCCAACAAACCCAGCAACCGGTCATGGCCGGTCCGCAGGTCAAGGGTCCAGCCGTACTGGCCGGTTACAAGGAAAGCTCCGACGCTACTGGCCCAATGGCCAACGGCGTGCTTCAGGGGCAGTCCGGCTGGCAGGATCAGCGTCTTCCGGGCTACCTGCGCCAACACGCACAGGAGTCGGCCTTGAAAGGCACTGAAAGTGCACTGCCATACGCTCGCGCTGCAAGCCTGGAAAACCGCTAAATCGTTAAGGAGCCTTATGCGCGCCATACCGCTCCTTGCGCTTTTGCTCAGTGGCTGGTCTGCAGTACCCGCCCATGCCGAGGAAGCCCAAGATTGGCTGATTCGTCTTGGGCGTGCCGAGCAGCAGCAAAGCTTCCAGGGCACCTTCATCTACGAGCGTAACGGTAGTTTTTCTACCCATGACATCTGGCATCGTGTTCAGAATGGTCAGGTTCGCGAGCGGCTGTTGCAGCTTGACGGCTCCGCCCAGGAAGTTGTTCGTGTCGATGGGCGTACCCAGTGCGTCAGCGGCACTCTCGTTGCCGGTCTCGGTGACTCTTCGGGCTCTCCTTCCCGTGCTTTTGACCCCCAAAAACTCGAAGCTTTCTACGACCTTGCCGTTATTGGCAAGTCGCGTGTGGCTGGCCGTAATGCGGTGATTGTGACGCTGACGCCCCGTGACCCGTACCGTTATGGCTTCGAGTTGCATCTGGATCGTGAAACCGCGCTGCCATTGAAGTCATTGCTGCTTAATGACAAGGGCCAGTTGCTGGAGCGATTCCAATTCACTCAGTTGAACACCTCAGATGTACCCGGTGAGCGCCAATTGCAGCCCAGTAATGACTGCAAGCCCGTAGTGCTCGCGAGTAATAAGGCGCCGCAAGTCGGGGACGCTCAGGCTTGGCATCTGGATTGGCTGCCGCCGGGCTTCCAGCTAAGTCGCAGCAGCGTCCGCAAAGACGCTCAGACCCACGTTGTGGTCAGCAGCCTGATGTACGAGGACGGGCTCGCACGCTTTTCGGTGTTTCTTGAGCCGCTTGATGATGCAACAGTGAGTGAGACCCGCGTTCAGTTAGGGCCGACGGTGGCGGTGTCGCGACGCTTGGATACGCCCGAAGGCCAGATGATGGCGACGGTTGTTGGCGAAATTCCGATTGGCACCGCTGAAAGGATTGCGTTGTCGGTTCGTAGTGGCGCGACACCCTCCAAGCAATGAGCTGTTAATACTATGTTCATCCTGACGTTTCACTGTTGTGCAGGAGTCAGTCGATGCCTGCCTTGCGGTTGAGAACATGAAATGTCTGGACAGTATTTTCACTTGCAAAATCCTACTATGTTTTTTATAGGTCAGAGTTTCTCGGCTCTGGCCTTGTTTTGTTCGCGGAACAAAAATGCCGGTGGCAGTCTTCGGCGTTTCTTGAACCCTGTCGCTCAACCCTGCTCGTCGTAACGGGAGCTGTATGTCGATACCACGTTTGAAGTCTTACCTATCCATAGTCGCCACGGTGCTGGTGCTGGGTCAGGTCGTTACCGCGCAAGCGGCCGAGCTGCCTGACTTCACCCAACTGGTGGAGCAGGCGTCGCCTGCCGTTGTGAACATCAGTACCACCCAGAAGCTACCGGATCGCAAAGTATCCAATCAGCAGATGCCAGACCTTGAAGGTCTGCCGCCGATGCTGCGGGAGTTTTTCGAGCGTGGCATGCCCCAGCCACGGTCACCCCGTGGCGGTGGTGGCGGTCAGCGCGAAGCCCAATCCCTGGGTTCGGGCTTCATCATTTCGCCCGATGGCTACATTCTCACTAACAATCACGTGATCGCTGATGCCGACGAAATTCTCGTGCGCCTGGCTGATCGCAGTGAACTCAAGGCCAAGCTTGTCGGCACTGATCCACGTTCCGACGTGGCTTTGCTGAAGATTGAAGGCAAGGGCCTGCCGGTCCTGAAACTGGGTAAATCCCAAGACTTGAAAGCAGGGCAATGGGTGGTCGCCATCGGTTCGCCGTTTGGCTTCGACCACACCGTGACCCAGGGCATCATCAGCGCCATCGGTCGCAGCCTGCCGAACGAAAACTACGTGCCGTTCATCCAGACCGACGTGCCGATCAACCCGGGCAACTCCGGCGGTCCGTTGTTCAACCTGGCGGGCGAAGTGGTAGGTATCAACTCGCAGATCTACACCCGTTCCGGTGGCTTCATGGGCGTGTCGTTCGCGATTCCAATCGACGTGGCCATGGACGTTTCCAACCAGTTGAAAGACGGTGGCAAGGTCAGTCGCGGCTGGTTGGGCGTGGTGATTCAGGAAGTGAACAAGGACCTGGCTGAGTCCTTCGGCCTGGACAAGCCAGCCGGTGCCTTGGTCGCGCAGATCCAGGATGACGGGCCGGCTGCCAAAGGTGGCCTGCAAGTGGGTGACGTGATTCTGAGCATGAACGGCCAGCCGATCGTAATGTCTGCTGACTTGCCGCACCTGGTAGGTGCGCTCAAGGCCGGTAGCAAGGCCAAGCTGGAAGTGATTCGCGAAGGAAAACGCCAGAACGTCGAGCTGACCGTAGGCGCCATCCCGGAGGAAGGCCAGGCGCTTGATGCCCTGGGCAGCAAGTCTGGCGCCGAACGTAGTAGCAATCGCCTGGGCATTGCCGTGGTCGAGCTGACCGATGAACAGAAAAAAAGCTTCGACTTGAAAAGTGGTGTGGTCATCAAGGAAGTTCAGGATGGCCCTGCGGCGTTGATCGGCCTGCAGCCGGGGGATGTCATTACTCATCTGAACAATCAGGCGATCAACTCCGCCAAGGAGTTCACCGACATCGCCAAGGCATTGCCGAAAAATCGCTCGGTGTCGATGCGCGTCCTGCGTCAGGGTCGTGCCAGCTTCATTACCTTCAAGCTGGCTGAGTAAACCCGCCCAGTAAAAAGCCCTGCTCTCGATGCAAGAGAGCGGGGCTTTTTATTGGGTGGAGGAGAGGGTTAGGGTGCGGGGCTGGTCATCAGCGACACCGCTAAAGCCGGTCCTGCAATGACTGTCTGACAGACCACTCTAGCCGCGAGGTAAATAAATATCGGTTTTCATGGTGGGAAGTTTCTGAATGTTACCCAGCCATCTAAATGTGTAACCCGCTGCCCAAGCATGAGGCAAAGTGCTACTCCGGCACCCCTTAAACGCCCATTTTAGATACACCCGAAAATAAGATTAAACGTCAGACTTGCCGGACTAGAAGGGTTTGCGAATAATGGGCCCGTAACTTGCAGTGTTAACAGGTTTAATATCTTTAGCCTCTGCACAAAATCAAGGGGCTGTCAATGCGCTTGAGCCGCTTTCTCGGTGCTTCTGTAAATTGTTGTCGCATTGAGGAAATATCGGCTTCCGCCCTGTCGTTAGAATGCCGATCACTCGCTCGCCGTCGCTGCTGTTGAATTTGCGTAGGACGAAGCGCCGCTATTCGGTTTCACTCAGTCGCATCGTGAGCCATGGCTCATACTGCTGTTTTTGCCCTATACCGATGGAGTCCCAAGATGAAGAAACTCGTGCTGTTGGGCGCCCTGGCGCTGTCCGTCCTGTCGATGCAGGCCTTCGCCGCCGATGAAAAACCCCTGAAGATTGGTATCGAAGCGGCTTACCCTCCGTTTGCCTCGAAGGCACCGGACGGCAGCATCGTTGGTTTTGACTACGACATCGGCAACGCCCTGTGCGAAGAGATGAAGGTCAAGTGCACGTGGGTCGAGCAAGAGTTCGACGGCCTGATCCCTGCGCTTAAAGTGCGCAAGATCGACGCGATCCTGTCGTCCATGTCCATCACTGACGACCGCAAGAAGTCTGTGGACTTCACTAACCGCTACTACCTGACCCCAGCGCGTCTGGCGTTGAAGGAAGGTACCGTTGTCAGCGACAGCCTGGATGAGTTGAAAGGCAAGAAAATCGGCGTGCAGCGCGGTTCGATCCACGACCGTTTCGCCAAGGAAGTCTTGGCACCTAAAGGCGCCACCGTGGTTCCTTACAGCTCGCAGAACGAAATCTACCTGGACGTGGAAGCTGGTCGCCTTGACGGTACCGTGGCAGACGCCACCCTGTTGCAGGAAGGTTTCCTCGATACGCCAGCCGGTAAAGGCTATGCGTTTGTCGGCCCAGCCTTCACCGACGCCAAATACTTCGGCGACGGTATAGGCATCGCAGTACGCAAGGGCGACAAGGCCAACCTGGACCGGATTAATGCTGCCATTGACGCGATCCGTGCCAACGGCAAATACAAGCTTATCCAGGACAAGTACTTCAACTTCGATATTTACGGCGCTGACACCAAAGCCGCCAACTAACTTATCGCAGCGGTCTGTCTTAAATGGCGCAAGCAACAGGGTCTCTGAAGTTTGCGCCATTTTTTCATCCCCCCTTTTCGAGGACCTGAATCATGTTGAAAGGCTACGGGGCTGTCATCCTCGATGGCGCATGGTTGACGCTTCAGCTCGCCTTGTCGTCCATGGCCTTGGCCATTGTTCTGGGTCTGATCGGGGTCGCGTTACGCCTGTCGCCGGTGCGTTGGTTGGCCTGGCTGGGCGATTTGTATTCGACGGTGATCCGTGGGATTCCCGACCTGGTGCTGATCCTGCTGATTTTCTACGGCGGTCAGGACCTGTTGAACCGCGTCGCGCCGCTGCTGGGCTACGACGACTATATTGACTTGAACCCCTTGGTCGCCGGTATTGGCACCCTGGGTTTCATCTTTGGCGCCTACCTCTCGGAGACTTTCCGTGGCGCCTTTATGGCAATCCCCAAGGGCCAGGCCGAAGCCGGTCTCGCCTACGGCATGAGCAGTTTTCAGGTGTTTTTCCGGGTGATGGTACCGCAGATGATTCGTCTGGCGATCCCCGGGTTCACCAACAACTGGCTGGTACTGACCAAGGCCACCGCGCTGATTTCCGTGGTGGGCCTGCAAGACATGATGTTCAAGGCCAAGCAGGCGGCCGATGCCACCCGCGAACCTTTTACCTTCTTCCTCGCAGTGGCGGCGATGTACCTGGTGATCACCAGCGTCTCGTTGCTGGCCCTGCGTTATCTTGAGAAGCGCTACTCGGTAGGCATAAGGGCGGCTGATCTATGATCTTCGACTACAACGTCATCTGGGAGGCTATGCCGCTGTACCTCGGCGGTTTGCTGACCACCCTGAAATTGCTGGCCATCTCGCTGTTCTTCGGTTTGCTCGCTGCCTTGCCCCTGGGCCTGATGCGTGTGTCCAAGCAGCCGATCATCAACGGCGCCGCCTGGCTCTACACCTACGTGATCCGCGGCACGCCGATGTTGGTGCAGCTGTTCTTGATCTACTACGGTCTGGCCCAGTTTGAAGCGGTGCGCGAAAGTTTCCTCTGGCCGTTGCTGTCCAGTGCGACCTTCTGCGCCTGCCTGGCCTTTGCCATCAACACCAGCGCCTACACCGCCGAGATCATCGCCGGCAGCCTCAAGTCCACGCCCAATGGCGAGATCGAAGCGGCCAAGGCCATGGGCATGTCGCGCTACAAGCTGTATCGCCGCATCCTGTTGCCGTCGGCCTTGCGCCGGGCACTGCCGCAGTACAGCAACGAAGTGATCATGATGCTGCAGACCACCAGCCTGGCCTCCATCGTCACGTTGATCGATATCACCGGTGCTGCGCGCACGGTGAACGCCCAGTATTACTTGCCGTTTGAAGCCTACATTACCGCAGGTGTGTTCTATCTGTGCCTGACCTTCATCCTGGTGCGCCTGTTCAAGTTGGCCGAGCGCCGCTGGCTCAGCTACCTGGCTCCACGGAAGCATTGATATGGAACGTATCGATCATCTGTTGCCCTGGGGGCACCTGGGTTGTGAGCGCCAACTGACGGTGTTCCGTTTCGGCAGCGGCGAGCGCAAGGCCTACATCCAGGCCAGCCTGCACGCCGATGAATTACCTGGCATGCGTGCCGCCTGGGAGCTGAAAAAGCGCCTGACCGAACTGGAACAGCAAGGCGCTCTTAACGGGGTGATTGAGTTGGTTCCAGTGGCTAACCCGATGGGGTTAGGCCAGTTGCTGCAGGGCGGTCATCAGGGGCGTTTCGAGGCGGGCACCGGCAAGAATTTCAACCGTGATTTCGTCGAGTTGAGTGAGCCGGTCGGGCGGTTGCTGGAGGGTCGTCTGGGTGATGACCCACACGCGAATGTCCGGCTGATCCGCCAGGCCATGACCGATGTGCTCAACGCTTTGCCGCCGGCTGCCAGCCAGTTACAGGGCATGCAGCGGCTGCTGCTCAGTCATGCCTGCACCGCCGATGTGGTCCTCGACCTGCATTGCGATTGTGAAGCCGCGTTGCACATGTACGCGCTGCCGCAACATTGGCCGCAGTGGCGTTCGTTGTCGGCGCATTTGAATGTGAAGGTCGGATTGCTGGCGGAAGACTCCGGTGGCAACTCCTTTGACGAAGCCTGCTCGGTGCCGTGGTTGCGTTTATCCCGGCAGTTCCCCGAGGCGCAGATTCCCCTGGCGTGCATGTCCACGACCCTGGAGCTGGGCGGCCAGTCCGACACCGGTCGAGACGAGGCGATCTTCCATGCTGAAGGCATCCTCGCGTTTCTCGCTGAGCAAGGCTTGATCAAAGGTGACTGGCCAGCGCCGCAGCACGAACCGTGTGAAGGCGTGCCGTTTGAAGGCACCGAAATGCTCTTCGCGCCCCACGCTGGCGTTATCAGCTTCCTGCTTGCGCCGGGTACTTGGGTGGAGGCGGGTGAGCCGCTGTTTGAAGTGATTGATCCCTTGTCCGATCAGGTCAGCATTGTTTGCGCTGGCACGTCCGGAGTGCTGTTTGCCGTTGAACGGCTACGTTATGCCCAAGCAGGTTTTTGGCTGGCCAAGGTGGCGGGGCGCGAAGCGCTGCGTCATGGGCCCTTGCTGAACGACTGACCCACTGTTTTTGTGAGAACCGACCGCATGTACAAACTTGAAGTCCAAGACCTGCATAAACGCTATGGCAGTCATGAAGTGCTCAAAGGTGTGTCCCTGGCCGCCTCGGCAGGTGATGTGATCAGCATCATCGGCTCTAGTGGCTCGGGTAAAAGTACCTTTTTGCGCTGCATCAACCTGCTGGAGCAACCCCACGCTGGCCGGATTCTGCTCAACAACGAAGAGCTCAAGCTGGTGGCCAATAAGGACGGCGCGATGAAGGCCGCAGACCCCAAACAGCTGCAACGCATGCGTTCGCGACTGTCGATGGTGTTCCAGCACTTCAATCTGTGGTCCCACATGACGGCGATGGAAAACGTCATGGAAGCGCCGGTCCACGTTCTTGGCATGTCGAAAAAAGACGCTCGGGAAAAGGCTGAGCATTACCTGGCCAAGGTTGGCGTGAGCCATCGCAAGGATGCTTTCCCCGGCCATATGTCCGGCGGCGAGCAGCAACGCGTGGCGATTGCCCGTGCCCTGGCGATGGAGCCCGAAGTGATGCTGTTCGACGAACCAACCTCGGCCCTCGACCCTGAATTGGTAGGCGAAGTGCTCAAGGTGATGAAGGACCTGGCCCAGGAAGGTCGGACCATGGTGGTGGTGACCCACGAAATGGGCTTTGCCCGCGAAGTTTCCAACCAGTTGGTGTTCTTGCACAAAGGCATCGTCGAAGAACGTGGCGACCCGCGCGAAGTGCTGGTCAATCCGCAATCGGAGCGTCTGCAACAGTTTCTTTCCGGTAGCTTGAAGTAATCAAGACTGCCGTTGTGCACCCATTTAGTGCATGCTTCGCGCTTTGCGCCACATGCACTATGTTGGTGGTTGCCGCTTTCGGCCTTTAACACTGTTTTTCGTTTCGGATAGCACTCCATGACCGCCCATCGCATTGGTTTCCTGATTTGGCCCAGCACTAAAGCACTGACGCTTGCGCTGGCTGAGGAGGCCTTGCGCGTTGCTCAGCGGGTGCATCCGGACGTGGTTTACGAGCTGTCGTTCCTGCAGGCCGAGCCGCCGGTCGACGGCGCCTGGCAATTGCCGGGTGAACCTTGGGCCGGCAAGCTGGAAGGCTTTCAAAAGCTGTTCCTGCTGGCCGATGAGCCGCCGACTGTTATCGCTTCACAGCTGAGTAGCGCCCTCAAGCAACTGGTTCGCGCCGGGTGTGTGATTGGTGGCTTGTCAGCGGGCGTCTATCCGTTGGCCCAGCTTGGTCTTCTTGATGGTTATCGCGCCGCCGTGCATTGGCGCTGGCAGGACGATTTTGCCGAACGTTTCCCCAAGGTTATCGCCACCAGCCATCTGTTTGACTGGGACCGTGATCGCCTGACCGCCTGTGGTGGCATGTCGGTACTCGATCTGTTGTTGGCTGTATTGGCCCGTGACCACGGGGCCGAACTGGCCGGTGCCGTCTCGGAAGAATTGGTGGTGGAGCGCATCCGCGAAGGCGGCGAGCGCCAACGTATTCCCCTGCAAAACCGCCTGGGTTCCAGCCATCCAAAGCTGACCCAGGCAGTGTTGTTGATGGAGGCCAACATCGAAGAGCCGCTGACCACCGACGAAATCGCCCAGCACGTATGCGTGTCGCGACGACAGCTGGAACGGATCTTCAAGCAATATCTCAACCGCGTCCCCAGCCAGTATTATCTGGAACTGCGCCTGAACAAGGCCCGGCAAATGTTGATGCAAACCAGCAAGTCGATCATCCAGATTGGCTTGTCCTGCGGCTTCTCCTCGGGGCCGCACTTCTCCAGCGCCTACCGCAACTTCTTTGGCGCCACCCCTCGCGAAGACCGCAACCATCGGCGCAGTAGCAGCCCGTTCGAGTTGTCGTCGGTACCGTCCGAACGCGCTTGATCACTCCTCCATTGGTTCCTGTTTGCCGGTAGTAGGCGCGCAACAGCTCAAGGCTTTGTGCTGACAGTGGATTGCCGCTCACGTTGGAGTCGTCATTGAGTGGCTATTTCCAGCAACTCGCGGGGCAGGGGCTCAATATCGTTGTTGCTGCCCACTAGACCCACACACGGTTTAAACTGCGCCATTGCGACGCTATTTGTCGCATTGGCGTAAACCCGTGTAAATCGCGGGTTGGCGCTATAAGAAGTTGTCGCTTGGCGGCAAGGCCGCGCTGAAAACTGTCCTTACAATCCCTGCATCGCCCGCCAGTTTCAGGCAGGCGTTCCTCTTCAGGAGACTCCGATGTCCGTTGAGCAAGCCCCGGTGCAACGTGCCGATTTCGACCAGGTCATGGTTCCCAACTACGCACCTGCCGCTTTTATCCCCGTGCGTGGCGCAGGTTCCCGTGTGTGGGACCAGGCGGGCCGAGAGCTGATCGACTTTGCCGGCGGCATCGCGGTCAACGTATTGGGCCATGCCCACCCGGCGCTGGTCGGTGCATTGACCGAACAGGCCAACAAGCTGTGGCACGTGTCCAACGTCTTCACTAATGAGCCGGCCCTGCGCCTGGCCCGCAAGCTGATCGACGCCACCTTTGCCGAGCGTGTGTTCTTCTGCAACTCCGGCGCCGAAGCCAACGAGGCCGCCTTCAAGCTGGCCCGTCGCGTGGCGTTCGACCGTTTCGGTACCGAAAAATACGAAATCATCGCGGCCCTGAACAGCTTTCACGGTCGTACCCTGTTCACCGTCAACGTCGGCGGCCAGTCGAAGTATTCCGACGGCTTCGGTCCGAAAATCATCGGTATCACCCACGTTCCGTTCAACGATCTGGAGGCCCTGAAAGCCGCCGTTTCGGACAAGACCTGCGCCGTGGTGCTGGAGCCGATCCAGGGCGAAGGCGGCGTATTGCCGGCTGAACTGGCTTACCTGCAAGGCGCCCGCGACCTGTGCGACGCCAACAACGCGTTGCTGGTGTTCGACGAAGTGCAGACTGGCATGGGCCGTAGCGGTGAGCTGTTCGCCTACCAGCATTACGGCGTGACTCCGGACATTCTTACCAGCGCCAAGAGCCTGGGCGGCGGTTTCCCGATCGCAGCCATGCTGACTCGCGAAGACTTGGCCAAGCACCTGGTGGTTGGCACCCACGGCACCACTTACGGCGGCAACCCGCTGGCGTGCGCAGTGGCGGAAGCAGTGATCGATGTGATCAATACTCCTGAAGTGCTGGCCGGTGTTAACGCCAAGCACGACTTGTTCGTTTCCCGCCTGGAGCAGATCGGCCAGCAATACGGCATCTTCACCCAAGTGCGCGGCCTGGGCCTGTTGCTCGGTTGTGTGCTGAGCGATGCCTGGAAAGGCCGTGCCAAGGACATCTTCAATGCCGCCGAGCGTGAAGGCCTGATGATTCTGCAAGCCGGTCCCGACGTGGTGCGTTTCGCCCCGAGCCTGGTGGTGGAAGATGCCGATATCCAGGAAGGCCTGGACCGTTTCGAACGTGCTGTGAAGAACCTGACGCAAGCCTGATTCATCCCCTGTAGGAGCGAGCTTGCTCACGATGGTCGTTAACGATAACGCGGGGTACCTGATGCCCTGTGGTGTTTTTGAGACCATCGCGAGCAAGCTCGCTCCTGCAGAGGTTTTGATCCCCCTATTTTGTATTTTCTGGAATTAAGGAGTGACACCATGCTGGTGATGCGCCCCGCGCAAATGGCTGATCTGGGCGAGGTACAGCGTCTGGCTGCGGACAGCCCGATTGGTGTCACCTCCTTGCCGGATGATGTCGAACGCCTGAGCGACAAGATCGCCGCAAGCGAAGCGTCCTTCGCTGCCGAAGTCAGTTTCAACGGCGAGGAAAGCTACTTCTTCGTCCTCGAAGACACCGTCGCCGGCAAGCTGGTGGGCTGCTCCGCCATCGTCGCCTCGGCCGGCTACTCGGAACCGTTCTACAGTTTTCGCAATGAAACCTTCGTTCACGCCTCCCGCGAGCTGAAGATTCACAACAAGATCCACGTGCTATCGCAGTGCCACGACCTGACTGGCAACAGCCTGCTGACCAGTTTCTACGTGGTGCCGGAATTGGTGGGTTCGGCCTGGTCGGAACTCAATTCCCGTGGTCGCCTGTTGTTCGTCGCCAGCCATCCCGAGCGGTTCGCCGATTCGGTGGTGACCGAAATTGTTGGCTATAGCGATGAGAACGGTGAATCGCCGTTCTGGGATGCCATCGGTCGCAATTTCTTTGACCTCAACTACGCCACCGCCGAGCGCCTGTGCGGGCTGAAAAGCCGCACCTTCCTCGCCGAACTGATGCCGCACTATCCGATCTACGTACCGCTGCTGCCGGACGAAGCCCAGGAAGCCATGGGCCAGGTGCACCCACGGGCGCAGGTCACCTTCGACATCTTGATGCGCGAAGGTTTTGAAACCGATCACTACATCGACATCTTCGACGGCGGGCCGACACTGCATGCGCGCGTCTCGGGCATTCGCTCGATTGCCCAGAGCCGCGTGGTGCCGGTGAAAATCGCTGAGATGGTCAAGGGTGTTGGCCGCCAGTACCTGGTCAGCAATGCGCAGTTGCAGGATTACCGCGCAGTGTTGCTGGAACTGGACTACGCGCCAGGAAAACCAGTGACCCTGGACCTGGAAACGGCCGAGGCCCTGGGCGTCGGCGAAGGTGCCAGCGTGCGCCTGGTTGCGGTTTAAAGTCTTACAGCAGCGAGTTTCGCGGGTGGCTGGAATCAGCGGCCCGTTTGAGGAGATAGCATGATCGTTCGTCCCGTACGCAGCAGCGATTTACCGGCCCTGATTGATCTGGCGCGCAGCACCGGCACCGGCCTCACCACTTTGCCGGCCAACGAAGAGCGCCTGGCCCATCGGGTTGGCTGGGCTGAAAAGACCTTTCGCGGCGAAGCCGGGCGCGGTGATGCCGACTACCTGTTCGTTCTCGAAAACGACGAAGGCCAGGTGGTGGGGATTTCCGCCATCGCTGGCGCCGTTGGCCTGCGTGAGCCTTGGTACAACTTCCGTGTAGGCCTGACCGTCAGCGCTTCCCAGGAATTGAGCATCTACCGCGAGATTCCGACGCTGTTCCTGGCCAACGACCTGACCGGCAACTCTGAGTTGTGCTCGCTGTTCCTCCAGGCCGATTACCGCACCGGCCTTAACGGTCGCATGTTGGCCAAGGCGCGGATGCTGTTTATCGCCGAATTCCCGCAACTGTTTGGCAACAAGATCATCGCAGAGATGCGCGGCATGTCCGACGAAGCTGGGCGTTCGCCGTTCTGGGAAAGCCTGGGCCGGCACTTCTTCAAGATGGAATTCAGCCAGGCCGATTACCTGACGGGCGTGGGCAACAAGGCGTTTATCGCTGAGTTGATGCCCAAGTTCCCGGTATATACCTGCTTCCTCTCCGAGGACGCGCGCAACGTGATCGGCAAGGTTCACACCGACACCGAGCCTGCGCTGAGCATGCTCAAGAGCGAAGGTTTCAGCTATCAGGGCTACGTCGACATCTTCGATGCAGGTCCTGCTGTGGAATGTGAAACCAGCAAGATCCGTGCGGTGCGCGACAGCGAGGCACTGGTGCTGGCCATCGGTACGCCGGGTGACGACGCCACGCCGTTCCTGATCCATAACCGCAAACGTGAAGAGTGCCGCATCACCGCTGCACCGGCACGGCTGGCGGCGGGCACCTTGGTGGTCGATCCAAAGACCGCCAAGCGTCTGCAACTGACAGCCGGTGATCAAGTACGTGCCGTACCGTTGTCTGCTGCCCGGGAGCCGAAATAATGAATTCGCTATACATCGCTGGTGTTTGGCTGGCCGGTCAGGGTGAGCGCGTTGAGTCGCTGAACCCGGTGACCCAGCAAGTGCTATGGGCTGGCAATGGCGCCACCGCCGAGCAGGTCGAGTCCGCCGTGCAGGCCGCGCGCCAGGCGTTCCCTGCATGGGCCAAGCGATCCCTGGACGAGCGCCTCGGTGTGCTCGAAGCCTTCGCCGCAAGCCTGAAAAATCGTGCCGACGAGCTCGCCCGCTGCATCGGTGAGGAAACCGGCAAGCCGCTGTGGGAGTCGGCGACAGAAGTCACCAGTATGGTCAACAAAATCGCGATCTCGGTGCAGAGTTACCGTGAGCGTACCGGCGAGAAGAGCGGCCCATTGGGCGATGCCACTGCTGTGTTGCGCCACAAGCCCCACGGCGTGGTGGCGGTGTTTGGCCCTTACAACTTCCCCGGTCACCTGCCTAACGGTCATATCGTGCCAGCCTTGCTGGCGGGCAATACCGTGCTGTTCAAACCCAGCGAACTGACGCCGAAAGTCGCCGAACTGACGGTGCAGTGCTGGATTGAGGCTGGCCTGCCGGATGGCGTCTTGAACCTGCTGCAAGGCGCGCGGGAAACCGGGATCGCCCTGGCGGCGAATCCGGGCATCGACGGTTTGTTCTTCACCGGTTCCAGCCGTACCGGCAATCACCTGCACCAGCAATTCTCCGGGCGCCCGGACAAGATCCTCGCCCTGGAGATGGGCGGCAACAACCCGCTGGTGGTGGATGAAGTGGCTGACGTGGATGCGGCGGTCTATACCATCATCCAGTCGGCGTTTATCTCTGCCGGCCAGCGTTGCACCTGTGCCCGTCGCCTGTTGGTGCCGCAAGGTGCCTGGGGCGATGCGTTGCTGGCGCGCCTGGTGTCGGTAAGCGCGACCATCGAAGTCGGCGCGTTCGACCAGCAGCCTGCGCCTTTCATGGGTTCGGTGATTTCCCTGGGAGCGGCCAAGGCCTTGATGGAGGCTCAGGAACTGTTGCTGGCTAATGGCGCAGTGGCACTGCTGGAAATGACTCAGCCAGAGGGTCAGGCCGCATTGCTGACGCCGGGCATTATTGATGTCACGCAAGTGGCCGAGCGTGCTGACGAAGAACTGTTCGGTCCGCTGTTGCAGGTGATCCGCTACGCTGATTTCGAAGCGGCGATTGTCGAGGCCAACAATACCCAATATGGGTTGGCGGCAGGTTTGCTGTCGGATTCCGAAGCGCGCTACCAGCAGTTCTGGCTGGAAAGCCGTGCCGGGATCGTCAACTGGAACAAACAACTGACCGGCGCTGCGAGCAGCGCGCCGTTTGGTGGGGTAGGAGCGTCGGGCAACCATCGCGCCAGTGCGTATTACGCGGCGGATTATTGCGCGTACCCGGTGGCCTCGCTTGAGACCCCGAGCCTGGTGTTACCGGCCACGCTGACGCCCGGTGTGCGGTTGTCGTAATCGATATTGATACCTATAAAAACAGATATTCGTGGAGCCTCGCCGATGAAATCCTATGAAGTCAATTTTGACGGTCTAGTGGGGCCGACCCATAACTACGGCGGTTTGTCCTACGGTAACGTCGCGTCCCAGAGCAATAGCCAGCAGTCTTCAAACCCCAAGGAAGCGGCGCTGCAAGGCCTGGCGAAAATGAAAGCGCTGATGGAGATGGGTTTTGTCCAAGGCGTACTGGCCCCTCAGGAACGCCCTGATGTGGCCGCCTTGCGCAACCTCGGTTTTGCCGGCACCGACGCGCAAGTGATCCAGCAAGCGGCCAAGCAAGCCATGCCATTGTTGGTGGCAAGCTGCTCGGCATCGAGCATGTGGGTGGCCAACGCCGCAACCGTCAGCCCAAGTGCCGACACCGCCGACGGCCGCGTGCATTTCACCGCTGCCAACCTTAACTGCAAATACCACCGCAGCATCGAACACCCGACCACCAGCCGAGTGCTTGGGGCCATGTTCGCTGACCAGAAGCACTTTGCCCACCACGCCGCGTTACCGGCCGTGGCGCAGTTCGGAGACGAGGGCGCGGCTAACCACACCCGTTTCTGTCGTGACTATGGCCAGGCCGGCGTGGAGTTTTTCGTGTTCGGTCGCAGTGCCTTCGACACCCGCTACCTGGCGCCGCAAAAGTACCCGGCGCGCCAGACCCTGGAAGCCTCCCAGGCGGTCGCCCGCTTGCACGGCCTGCGGGATGACGGCGTGGTCTTCGCCCAGCAGAACCCGGCGGTGATTGATGCAGGGGTGTTCCATAATGACGTGATCGCGGTGGGTAACGGCGAGGTGCTGTTCTATCACGAGGATGCGTTCCTCAATACTGAACAGATGCTTGCGGAGTTGCATGGCAAGCTCGGCAAATGTGGCGGCAACTTCCAGTCCATTTGCGTGCCCCGCGCCCAGGTCAGCGTCGAAGACGCGGTGCGTTCCTACCTGTTCAACAGCCAGTTGCTGACTCGTGCTGACGGCTCGATGCTGCTGATCGTGCCGGAAGAATGCCGCAGCAACGAACGTGTCTGGCAGTATCTGCAAGGCCTGACCAGCTCCGGAGGCCTGATCCGCGAAGTGAAAGTCTTCGACCTCAAGCAGAGTATGCAGAACGGCGGTGGCCCGGCGTGCCTGCGTTTGCGGGTGGCCTTGAATGAAACCGAACTGGCGGCGGTCAACCCAGGGGTTATCATGACGGCGCCGTTGTACGACACCCTGACCCAGTGGGTCGACAAGCACTATCGCGATGCCTTGCGGGAAACCGACCTGGCTGATCCGCAATTGCTGTTTGAGTGCCGCACGGCATTGGACGAACTGACGCAAATCCTTAAACTGGGCTCGGTTTATCCTTTCCAGATCAATTAAGACTCCAGATGAGAACGAAGCCATGAGCGACAAAAGCGACAACCTGAACGACACCCTCAAGCTGATCCTTGAAGACACCGACGGCACTCAACTGGAAACTTCCTGCACCCGCGTCGCCGTAATCTGGCAGGGCAAGGAAGTCTGGATTCAGCACGACGGCCGTGGCCAACTGCTGATCGGCGTTGACGTGGAGGAAGGCGATGTTGAATACGCCAACCTGCTGATGCGCCCGCTGGCCACCAACCTGATGAGCCTGCAACTGGAAATGGAACCAGCCGACGTCGGCGACGACGAAGACCACGTCCATGGTCCTGGCTGCAACCACTAAGGACGCCGCTCTATGCTCGCCCTCGGCAAACTGCTTGAACTGACCCTCGCCGGACGTGAACCGGCTTCGATTACTCAAACGACTGTCGACGGCGTGCGATTGCGCTGGCTCAGTGAGGGCGCGCTGGAAGTGCGGCCGCCCGAAGGCCGGGACAATGGCAGCGATGTGTTGCTGTCATCCGGCATCCACGGCAACGAAACCGCACCGATCGAATTGCTCGACCGGTTGCTGAACGACATTGCCCGGGGTGACTTGAAGCCTCGGGCGCGAATTTTGTTCCTGTTCGGCAACCCCGAAGCCATGCGTAGGGGGGAGCGTTACCTCGAACAAGACGTCAACCGGTTGTTCAACGGTCGTCACGAACACAGCAGCGGGCCCGAAGCCCTGCGGGCAGGCGAGTTGGAGCAACTGGCTAGAAACTTCTTCAGCCAGCCCGGACGCAGCCGGCTGCATTACGACCTGCACACCGCCATTCGTGGGTCGAAGATTGAACAGTTCGCCCTGTACCCGTGGAAAGACGGCCGCCAGCATTCGCGCCGCGAACTGGCGCGGCTGCGTGCCGCCGGCATGCAAGCGGTGCTATTGCAGAACAAGGCGTCGATCACCTTCACAGCCTTTACCTACGAGCAGTTGGGCGCCGAGTCCTTCACCCTGGAACTGGGCAAGGCCCGGCCGTTCGGACAGAACCAGGGCGTGGATGTGTCCCGCCTGGAAGTCCGCCTCAAGCAGATCATCGAAGGCAATGAACCGACCACCGAGAGCCTGGACGGCCTGCAACTGTTCAGTGTCGCCCGAGAAATCATCAAGCACAGCGATGCCTTCATCCTGCACCTGCCGGCGGATGTAGAAAACTTCTCGGAACTGAAAAAGGGCTACCTGCTGGCCGAGGACATCGCCAAGACGCGCTGGGTGATCGAGGAGGAGGGCGCACGCATCATCTTCCCCAACCCGAAGGTGAAGAATGGCTTGCGGGCAGGGATATTGATTGTGCCGACGACGGATAAAGGCCTGGCATAAATCCCGAGGTCGACTCGGTCAAATGTGGGAGCTGGCTTGCTCCCACACAACCCCAGCTCTGACACTGGGGTTTACAGTGTTCCTTAAACCGCCACAGCCCGTGGTTCATTGCGACGCAACGAACGAATCTTGTGCAGCGTATCCGCGCAGGTCTTCGCCGCTTCCTGGCCCTTGTGCACAAAGTGCTCCAAGAAGAAGGTGTGGTGTTCAACACCCGATTGGAAGTGGTGCGGGGTCAGGGACACCGAGAACACCGGCACTTCGGTTTCCAACTGAACCTGCATCAGGCCGCTGACCACCGATTGTGCGACGAACTCGTGACGATAGATCCCGCCGTCCACCACCAGGGCAGCCGCGACAATGCCGGCATAACGGCCGGACTTGGCCAGTAGCTTGGCGTGCAGGGGCATTTCAAAGGCGCCGCCGACTTCGTAGAAATCGATGTCCGATTCCTGGTAGCCCTGGGCGATCATTTCGGCGAGGAAACCTTTACGGCTCTGATCGACAATATCCTTGTGCCAGCAGGCCTGGATAAACGCGACACGCTCGCCGTGGTGGTTTTTGCTTTTGCTGTCAATTGCAGTGGGTTGCATGTTCTGACTCCTGTTTATGAAAAAAACAGGGCGTTATGAATCGAATGGGATTTAAGGGTACGGACAGAATGAGCATGTAAGGCATGGACGTTCTGCGCACGGCCCTTAGGCGCCAATCCCGTTCTCTCTTCATCCGGACTATGACCGTCGGCCCCGGGATCACACCGGGTCTGCTGACCTTGTCGCCGTCCTGCCTAGGCAGTTCGAGGCGCCAAGCGCTCGCGGGCTATACGCATTGCGCGTAATTACCGCCGGTGGGGAGTTACACCCCGCCCTGAGAACGTTGCCACCAGAACGCTGGTGGCGGTGAGTTTTTACCATATATTTCTGGAAACTGCATGGCTCCATTTTCGATATTCACTATTGGCTTTTTTGCTTGGTATTGAATGGGAAGCTGGGGCTGTCTGGCACTTTTCATGACCCGTTAGCTTGATATTCACTCTCCATGCCCGCAGTAACCTGTAATCAAAAAACAAATTCCAACCCGTTAGCCGGGACTTTTGTCCCTTCGCCGAGGCTTGTTTCATGACCATGATTGACCTGCGCAGCGACACCGTGACCCAACCGACCCCAGGCATGCTCGACGCGATGGCTAGCGCCGTCAGCGGTGATGATGTCTACGGTGAAGATCCTACCGTCAATCGCCTGGAAGCCGAACTGGCCAAGCGCCTGGGGTTTGCCGCCGCGTTGTTCGTACCCACCGGCACCATGAGCAACCTGCTGGCGTTGATGGCCCATTGTGAGCGGGGCGAGGAATATATCGTCGGCCAGCAGGCCCACACCTACAAATACGAAGGCGGCGGTGCGGCGGTGTTGGGCTCTATCCAGCCCCAGCCGCTGGAAGTCCAGGCCGATGGCTCGCTGGACCTGGATCAGGTGTTGGCGGCGATCAAGCCAGATGACTTCCACTTCGCGCGTACCCGGCTGTTGGCGTTGGAAAATACGATGCAGGGCCAGGTATTGCCGATGGAATACCTGGCTGCCGCGCGGGCGTTTACTCGCGAGCATGGCCTGGCCTTGCACCTGGACGGCGCGCGGATCTACAACGCGGCGGTCAAGCTGGGTGTCGATGCGCGAGAGATCGCCCAGTATTTCGATTCAGTGTCGGTGTGCCTGTCCAAGGGCCTAGGCGCGCCGATTGGCTCTGTGTTGTGTGGTTCGACTGCGCTGATCGCCAAGGCCCGCCGTTTGCGAAAAATGGTCGGTGGCGGCATGCGTCAGGCAGGTTCGTTGGCGGCGGCGGGGTTATATGCCCTCGATCATCAAGTCCAGCGTCTGGCCGAAGACCATGCCAACGCCCAATGGCTGGCGGATGGGTTGCGCCAGGCCGGGTACGAGGTAGAGCCAGTGCAGACCAATATGGTCTACGTGCAGGTGGGTAGCCTGGCCGAGGAGTTGAAGGCCTTTGCCGCGACGCGCGGGATCAAGTTGAGCGCCGCTCCTCGCCTGCGTATGGTCACGCACCTGGACGTCAGTCGGGCGCAGATCGAGCAGGTGGTCGCGACATTTGTCGAGTTTTCCCGGAAATGACAGTGCAGACCGTCTAATTGACTGTTTCTATCACATAAACACGCTGTGCCACGGGCAAAGGGCCGATATAATGCGGCCCTTTGCCGTCGCTCCGTCTGATGACGTTTAGCACTGGCCTTTGGCCGCAGCCTCCGTGGAAGAACCTAATGAAAAGCGCAGAAATCCGTGAAGCCTTCCTTCGCTTCTTCGAAGAGCAAGGTCACACCCGTGTTGCCTCCAGCTCTTTGATCCCAGGCAATGACCCCACCCTGCTGTTCACTAACGCGGGGATGAACCAGTTCAAAGACTGCTTCCTGGGCCAGGAAAAGCGCGCCTACACCCGCGCCACCAGCAGCCAGAAGTGCGTACGCGCCGGCGGCAAGAACAGTGACCTGGAGAACGTTGGTTACACCGCTCGCCATCACACTTTTTTCGAGATGCTGGGCAACTTCAGCTTCGGCGACTATTTCAAGCGTGACGCCATTACCTTTGCCTGGACCTTCCTGACCGGCGTGCTGAAGCTACCCAAGGAAAAACTCTGGGTCACTGTCTACGCCACCGATGACGAAGCCTACGAGATCTGGACCCAGCAAATCGGTGTGCCGGCCGAGCGCATGATTCGCATCGGCGACAACAAGGGCGCGCCTTACGCCTCCGACAACTTCTGGACCATGGGTGATACCGGCCCATGCGGTCCTTGCACCGAGATTTTCTACGATCACGGCGCCGACATCTGGGGCGGCCCACCCGGCTCGCCGGAAGAAGATGGCGACCGTTACATCGAAATCTGGAACAACGTGTTCATGCAGTTCAACCGCACCGCCGATGGCGTGTTGCATCCGCTGCCAGCTCCGTCGGTCGACACCGGCATGGGCCTGGAGCGGATCAGTGCGGTGATGCAGCACGTTCACTCCAACTACGAAATCGACCTGTTTACCAACCTGCTGAGCGCTTCGGCCGCGGCCATTGGTTGCGCCAACGACAGCCAGTCTTCGCTCAAGGTTGTGTCCGACCACATCCGTTCTTGCGGCTTCCTGATCGCCGACGGTGTGCTGCCGTCGAACGAAGGTCGCGGCTATGTACTGCGCCGGATCATCCGTCGCGCCTGCCGTCACGGTAACAAACTGGGCGCCAGCGGTAGCTTCTTCTACAAGATCGTTGCCGCGCTGGTGGCCGAGATGGGCGAAGCCTTCCCGGAACTCAAGCAGCAGCAAGCCAACATCGAGCGCGTGCTCAGGGCTGAAGAAGAGCAGTTCTCCAAGACCCTGGAGCACGGCCTGAAGATCCTGGAACAGGACCTGGCTGAGCTCAAAGGCACCGTGGTGCCGGGCGACGTGGTGTTCAAGCTGTACGACACCTACGGTTTCCCGATGGACCTGACTGCCGATATTGCCCGTGAGCGCGAGCTGACCGTCGATGAAGCCGGCTTTGAGCGGGAGATGGAAGCCCAGCGCGTGCGCGCCCGTTCCGCCAGTTCCTTTGGCCTGGACTACAACACCCTGGTCAAGGTTGACGTGGCCACCGAATTCACTGGTTACACCGCCACCGGCGGCTCGGCCAAAGTGATTGCCCTCTATAAAGAAGGGCAGTCGGTCGACATCCTGAACGAAGGCGACGAAGGTGTGGTGGTCCTGGACCAGACGCCGTTCTACGCCGAGTCCGGTGGCCAGATTGGCGACTGCGGTTTCCTCAAGGCGTCGTCCGGTCGTTTTGACGTGCGCGACACCACCAAGACCGGCGGCGCGTTCCTGCACCACGGTGTGTTGGCCTCGGGCAACCTGACCGTCGGCGCGCCGGTGGAGACTCAGGTCGACGCTGACGTGCGTCACGCCACCTCGCTGAACCACTCGGCCACTCACTTGCTGCACGCTGCCTTGCGCCAAGTGCTGGGCGAGCATGTACAGCAGAAAGGCTCGTTGGTCGACAGCCAGCGCCTGCGTTTTGACTTCAGCCACTTTGAAGCGATCAAGCCTGAGCAGATCAGGACGCTGGAAGATATCGTCAACGCCGAAGTGCGCAAGAACACCCCGGTTGAAACCGAAGAAACCGACATTGAGACCGCCAAGGCCAAAGGCGCCATGGCGCTGTTCGGCGAGAAGTACGGCGACAACGTGCGCGTGCTGAGCATGGGCGGCAGCTTCTCGGTGGAGCTGTGCGGCGGTATCCACGCCAAGCGCACCGGCGACATTGGCCTGCTGAAGATCATCAGCGAAGGCGGTGTGGCGTCCGGCGTGCGTCGTATTGAGGCGGTCACCGGTGCTGCGGCCCTGGCTTACCTCAATGCTGGCGAAGAACAACTCAAGGAAGCGGCCAGCCTGGTCAAGGGCAGTCGCGACAACCTGATCGACAAGCTCTCGGCAGTGCTGGAGCGCAACCGTCTGCTGGAGAAACAGCTGGAGCAGTTGCAGGCCAAGGCCGCCAGTGCGGCGGGCGACGATCTGTCGGCTTCTGCCCTGGACGTCAAAGGCGTGAAAGTCCTGGCCGTGCGCCTGGAGGGTCAGGACGGCAAGGCGCTGTTGGCGCTGGTGGATCAGTTGAAGAACAAGCTCGGTCGCGCAGTGATCCTGCTCGGCAGTGTCCATGAGGAAAAGGTCGTTCTGGTTGCCGGTGTAACCAAAGACCTGACTGGCCAACTCAAGGCCGGTGATTTGATGAAACAAGCCGCTGCGGCAGTGGGCGGGAAGGGCGGTGGTCGTCCGGACATGGCGCAAGGCGGCGGTATTGACGCTGGTGCTTTGGACGCGGCCCTTGCCCTGACCGTACCGTTTGTCGAGGCGGGTATCTAAGACGCTGCCTGGGTGTGTGGTCTAGTCACCTGCCCGGGCAGCGCAGTTTGATTGATTAATGGGCGCCCCTTTACGGGCTGAGGCGGCTTAGAAATGGCTTTGATCGTACAGAAATTTGGAGGCACCTCGGTCGGTTCCGTTGAACGAATCGAGCAGGTCGCCGACAAGGTTAAGAAGTTCCGCGATGCCGGCGATGACCTGGTGGTGGTGCTGTCGGCCATGAGCGGCGAGACCAATCGTCTGATCGAGTTGGCCAAACAAATCAGTGGTGATCAACAGCCGGTTCCCCGTGAGCTGGATGTGATCGTTTCCACTGGTGAGCAAGTGACTATTGCGCTGTTGGCCATGGCGCTGATCAAGCGTGGCGTGCCGGCAGTGTCGTACACCGGCACCCAGGTACGAATCCTGACGGATAGCGCGCACAATAAAGCGCGCATATTGCAGATCGATGATCAGAAAATTCGCGGTGATCTGAAGGCGGGTCGCGTGGTAGTCGTCGCTGGTTTCCAGGGCGTCGACGAACACGGCAACATCACCACTCTCGGTCGTGGCGGTTCCGACACCACCGGTGTGGCCCTGGCGGCAGCCCTGAAGGCTGACGAATGCCAGATCTACACTGATGTGGACGGCGTCTACACTACCGATCCGCGCGTTGTGCCCGTGGCTCAGCGACTGGACAAGATCACCTTCGAAGAGATGCTGGAAATGGCCAGCCTCGGGTCCAAGGTGTTGCAGATCCGTGCGGTGGAATTCGCCGGCAAGTACAACGTTCCGCTGCGCGTACTGCACAGCTTCAAGGAGGGTCCGGGCACCCTCATTACTATTGATGAAGAGGAATCCATGGAACAGCCGATCATTTCCGGCATCGCTTTTAACCGCGATGAAGCCAAGCTGACCATCCGTGGTGTGCCAGACACCCCGGGCGTGGCCTTCAAGATTCTCGGGCCGATCAGTGGCGCAAACATTGAAGTCGACATGATCGTGCAGAACGTTGCGCACGATAACACTACCGACTTCACCTTCACCGTGCACCGCAATGACTACGACGCAGCAGAGAAGGTCCTGTTGAAAACGGCGAGCGAGATTGGCGCCCGTGAAGTGGTCGGCGATACCAAGATTGCCAAGGTGTCGATCGTCGGTGTGGGCATGCGTTCCCATGCCGGTGTTGCCAGCCGCATGTTTGAGGCCCTGGCCAAGGAGACCATCAACATCCAGATGATCTCCACCTCGGAAATCAAAGTGTCGGTGGTCATCGAAGAGAAGTACCTGGAGCTGGCTGTACGCGCACTGCATACCGCATTTGAGCTGGACGCTCCGGCCCGACAGGGCGAGTGATGCGTGACTGGAGGGCGCGGTTGATCCTCGCCTTTCATTTTTCTGTCTGGCGCCTGTGGAGAGCTGTTCTTTTGCGTGTGCCCGACAATACTTAGGCGGGTAGAGCTATGGCCGTTGGGTTGTAGGTCGAATGCCTTTTTTTTGCAGACTGTTATCCCTGAACTGAAATGCGTGAGGAGAAAGGTATGTTGATTCTGACTCGTCGATGCGCAGAAAGCCTGATTATTGGTGATGGCGAAATCACCGTGACCGTGCTCGGCGTCAAAGGCAATCAAGTACGGATTGGGGTTGATGCCCCGAAAGAGGTGGCTGTCCACCGTGAGGAAATCTACCTGCGGATCAAGAAAGAGAAGGACGAAGAACCAAGCCATTAATTTTTATCGTTTTTTATGTTTGCAAACGGGGATGAAGCTGGTTAATATACGCCCCGTGTTGCGGAGAGCTGGCCGAGTGGCCGAAGGCGCTCCCCTGCTAAGGGAGTACACCTCAAAAGGGTGTCGGGGGTTCGAATCCCCCGTTCTCCGCCATTATTTGCTTAGTACGTTGCAATCTGGATTTTTTCGGTAAGTTGTTGAAGTTACTAGAAAAAATCGCTTTACATAGAGATTGAACGGGCTATAATGCGCGGCAACAAATGCACTCGTAGCTCAGCTGGATAGAGTACTCGGCTACGAACCGAGCGGTCACAGGTTCGAATCCTGTCGAGTGCACCATTTAAGAGTTAGTTGCAGCAATGCAGGTAGCTTGGCTCCAACCAGTTGTGATCTGGTCTAAAAACACAATCTGCACTCGTAGCTCAGCTGGATAGAGTACTCGGCTACGAACCGAGCGGTCACAGGTTCGAATCCTGTCGAGTGCACCAAACAACAAAAAGCCCGCCTAGCGCGGGCTTTTTGCCGTCTGGGGTTTTTATTTTTCTTGTCTGTGACCACGTGTGTAATCGCCCTCCGGGCTTTTCTACCTGCCCCCACGTGTTTTCTTTTCTGCCTGTGTCGTCGCAGTTTCATGAGTGTGCCCGATACTCGGCTTTGTCTCGCAAGCGCTTGTTCTTGCCAGTTTTTTAACGTTTTAAGCGGCTGGGCGGTGTATCATTGCGCCCGTCAGCCCCGCCGGGGCTTGTGGAATACCTCCATGGACTTACCCAGTAGTAACTCAGTACCCCGTTTTACCAATCATGAATTGACTGATTGATCCTTCCGGCGTGCCCCGCTGCTGGGAGTGGAGTTCGCCTATGACCGAAGTTGAAGTAAAGAAAACACAAGAAAGCCTGCAGGATCGCCTCGCTCAAGTTGTTGAGCTGCTGCAGCGCCAGCGCGTGGTCGAAGACCTGACTCACCGTCAGGAAGGCCCGAATCATGACCGGGTAGAGAGCCTGGTCCACCGGCAAAACCTCGTCGAGTTGCAACGCAAGCTCGATGACCTGCACTCCGCCGACGTAGCCTACATCCTTGAAGCTTTGCCCTTGGGTGATCGCCTGACCCTCTGGCAACTGGTCAAGGCTGATCGTGACGGCGACATCCTCCTCGAAGTATCCGATTCGGTTCGTGAAACCCTGATCGCCGACATGGACGATCAGGAGCTCCTGGCTGCGACCAAGGACATGGACGCCGACGAACTCGCTGACCTGGCCTCCGAGCTGCCGCGTGACGTCGTCCATGAGCTGATGGAGACCCTCGACGGCCAACAGCGTGAGCGTGTGCGCTCCGCGTTGTCCTACGACGAGGAGCAGGTCGGCGCGCTGATGGACTTCGAGATGGTGACTATTCGTGAAGACGTCAGCCTGGAAGTGGTGTTGCGTTACTTGCGCCGGCTAAAAGAGCTGCCAGGCCACACTGACAAACTGTTTGTGGTCGACTACGAGGGCATTCTCAAGGGCGTGCTGCCGATCAAGCGTCTGCTGGTCAATGATCCGGACAAGAAGGTCGCGGACGTCATGGCCAGCGACCCGGTCAGCTTTCATCCTGACGAAGACGCCTACGACGCCGCCCAGGCATTCGAGCGTTATGACTTGATCTCGGCCCCGGTGGTCGACAAGAAAGGCAAGCTGATCGGCCGCTTGACCATCGATGAGATGGTCGACCTGATTCGTGAAGAGAGTGAAAACGAAGTCCTCAACATGGCGGGTCTGCGTGAAGAGGAAGATATCTTTGCGTCAGTCTGGAAATCTCTGCGTAACCGTTGGGCCTGGTTGGCCGTCAACCTGATTACCGCGTTTATTGCCTCCCGGGTGATCGGCCTGTTTGAAGGCTCCATCGAGAAGCTGGTGGCGCTGGCGGCTCTTATGCCTATCGTGGCCGGGATTGGTGGTAACTCCGGTAACCAGACCATCACAATGATCGTGCGGGCCATGGCCCTGGATCAGGTGAGCACTGGCAACACCTCGCGGCTGATGCGCAAGGAGCTGGCAGTGGGCCTGATCAATGGTCTGGTGTGGGGTGGCGTGATTGGCGTGGTGGCTTACTTGCTCTATGGCAGTTGGTCCCTGGGGGTAGTGATGACCGCCGCCATGACCCTTAACCTGCTATTGGCTGCGCTGATGGGAGTATTGATCCCTATGACCTTGGTGCGCCTTGGTCGCGACCCTGCCATGGGCGCCAGTGTGATGATCACAGCCATGACTGACAGTGGTGGCTTTTTCATCTTCCTGGGGCTGGCGACCATCTTCCTACTCTGATTGTCTTCTCCCGAGGCAGATACCGCCGGGCCTTTAACCAAATTACAGGCAAAAAAAAGCCAGCATGCAGCTGGCTTCGGCTTTCAGTCGCCAATCAGTTGGCTTCGGCGGCTGCCTCAACATCATGAGCAATAAGTGAGACAAGAGCGTTTTGCTGGCGGTGGGAGAGCTGACGAAAACGCTGCAGCAGTTCGCGTTCGTGCAGTGACAGCTCAGGGCTGTCCAGGCGCATGCTCAACGCTTCACCCAACGCACCTTCCTGAATAAGGCTCTGTTCCAGGCGCGCGATGATTTCGGAGTTCATGCTGCGGTGATGATTGCGAGCCACCTCAGCAATGCGTTCCCGCATTCCGTCTGGCAGACGTACGACGAACTTGTCAGCCGTACGGCTGGAATAAATTGCCTGTTTCAATGGGCGCATATATTTAACCGGTTAGTTCAGGGGAGCGGTTTTTGGAATTGGCCGCAAGATGTGTGTTAGGACAAGGTCTGCAGCCAAATGTTCAACCTGAATTGCAAAGAGGCCGCATCATGCCTCAAACTTGCCAGTTCCTTGGCGTCAATTCTGTGACAAATATTGAACTGGCTACAGGCTTTATGCCAGCACTCATTTTCAAATTTGCGGACTGGTTGGAAAACTTTTCTGCAAGGCATCCATGCGAGTGTTCTACCCGCAAACCCAGTGCGCAAAGGGTTTTGGGCGCACATCCTCTAGTGGTGTGGCCTTTTGCCCTTAACTTTAAGACTAGTGGCAAACTGCCGATTTACTAGGGTAGGGCGACGTAAGGTAGGGCGGCTGGACAGCCGGGCTCGGAGCACAAACAGGCTGCCGGGGTCAGGAACAGCCACGCAAACTTGGTCATTGAATACTCCTGTGTTTGGTTCAGAAAACCCAGTGTTCAGAAGAGTGTGCGGCTTGGTTGCCTTGGGTCAGTTGAATCGGCGATTGCGCATCGGCCGTCATGACCGCCAGCTTTGGACGCTGTTGGTGTTGCAAATGATGGGGAACAGCTTGGCTGGCTTGTGCCACATCATCACCGGTAGCGGATTGAAAATGGAACATCACCAGCGTGGCCAATGCCACAGCATTGAGGGCTACTAGTAGAGGCGTGCTGTTCATGGGCATATTCTCCGCAGGTGGCGTGGCCAGACTGAATTTGTAGGATAAAGGATTGCAGGTGTCGTGCCAGTCTATATTTTGATTAAATCCTTTTTAAATCAAAGTCTTAAAGACTGATCGGCAGGCCGGCTTGTTGCAATTTGCAATGATGGCATTTTGGGTTAGTGCATTTTGCACGATAGTAATAGATGGCCCTTGGTTGTTGCCCTAAACACGACTAGGCATTGCAAGGCTCGGCCTACACTCAAAAAGCCTACGGACGACATGACAAAACGCACCTTGGCCGTTAACATGCACGCCGTCCGCCGCTGTGCCTTCGGTCCGATGGTTGTCATTTGTCCCAGTAGCTCAATTGGATAGAGCATCCCCCTCCTAAGGGGAAGGTTGGCCGTTCGAACCGGCCCTGGGACACCACATTAGAGTTGTGCTCCTTTAAAAGAGCCGCGATACGCAAAAGCCCTGTTCAGAACACTCTGGCGGGGCTTTTTTGTGGGCTGGCGTTGGCCGCAGAGGATGGGATGCGTCTGGAGGGGGGGCAGGTCTTTTTGATTGTATTGCGAACCTTGCCGGAGTTTGAGGTTCACAGGGGAGTGAGCGGTTGGGGCGCGAGTTTTTGTCACGGCCTTGTACCTTGTATGCCGTCGTCGAGCGTCTGAGAGGTAGCCAATTGGCTTGACGAAAATAATCCCCTGGTACAGCGCGTTTTGGCTGTCCGGACCTGACGCCGCCGGACTATCATGCTGATAGCCTGACACCCACTGCAAGGAGCCGCTCGGAACGCCGATGCGCCAAATCTGGAAATCTTTTCGAGCCCTTTATTTCGCCTCTTTGATGATGCTGATCGGTTCCGGTCTGCTCAGTACGTACCTGGCTTTGCGCCTGGCAGCCGATAATGTCGACAGCCTGTGGGTCGGTGCGTTGATGGCTGCCAACTACTTTGGTCTGGTGTTGGGTGGCAAGATCGGTCACCGCTTGATAGCCCGAGTCGGCCATATTCGCGCCTATGCCACCTGCGCCGGTATTGTCGGTGCGGCGGTGCTCGGCCATGGTTTGATCGACTGGCTGTCGGCCTGGATCGTACTGCGGATAATCGTCGGCCTCGGCATGATGTGCCAGTACATGGTCATCGAGAGCTGGCTCAACGAGCAGGCGGACGCCAAGCAGCGGGGCTTGGTCTTCAGTGGCTACATGATCGCTTCTTATCTGGGCCTGGTATTGGGCCAGCTTATTCTGGTCATGCATCCGCAGTTGGGCCTTGAGCTGCTGATGCTGGTTGCGCTGTGCTTTGCCCTGTGCCTGGTGCCGGTGGCGATGACTCGACGTATTCACCCGGCACCGTTGCATCCGGCGCCGATGGAGCCGCGCTTTTTTATCAAGCGAGTACCGCAGTCCCTCAGTACCGTGCTGGGCGCCGGGTTGATTGTTGGCTCGTTCTACGGTCTGGCGCCGCTTTACGCTTCTCAGCAAGGGCTGAGCACCGAACAGGTTGGTCTGTTCATGGGTAGCTGCATTTTCGCCGGGCTGGTGGTGCAGTGGCCTTTGGGCTGGCTCTCGGATCGGTATGACCGGGCACTGTTGATCCGCTGCTTCGCCTTGTGCCTTGCGGTGACGGCGCTGCCGTTGGCGATCATGACCCAGGTGCCGTTGGAAGTGCTGTTTGTGGTCGGGTTCTTCTGCTCCCTGGTGCAGTTCTGCCTTTACCCGTTGGCGGTGGCGTTTTCCAATGACCACGTTGAGGGGGATCGCCGCGTATCGCTGACAGCCATGCTGCTGGTGACTTACGGCGTCGGCGCCAGTATCGGGCCGCTGCTGGCCGGTGTGCTGATGAAGCTGTTTGGTAGCCAGATGCTCTATGCATTTTTCAGTTTATGCGCGGTGATCCTGGTTTGGCGCATCCGTCCCAAAGCCGTGACCAATCTGCACCAGGTGGACGATGCACCGCTGCATCACGTGGCGGTACCTGACAGCATGTCCAGCTCGCCGCTGGTGGCCGCCCTTGACCCACGGGTGGATGAACAGGTGGTTCAGGATCAGATGCAGACGCCGGTTCCCGAGCCGGACCCAGAGTCTGAAACCGATCCTGATTCGGTGGAGCAGGCGCCTGCAGAAGAGCCTCCAGAGCCTCCGGACCCGGATGATCATCCCCACGACCTGAGCAGGGCGCGCCCCTGAAACAAAAAAACGGGCAGTCCCATGAGGGGCTGCCCGTTTTTTATGCAGATTGTTACCGCTTAAAGATCATCATCCTTGTCAAACCGCCGCGCCTCGCGCTGCAGCTGGTAGACAAAGCGTTCAACCTGGCGCTGCACCAGCCCGCTCATGTTGTGAAAACGCACGCCGGCAAAGGTGGTGTCGATCCTTTCCTCGAAGTGCAGGTAACGCAGTTCTACGGCGGTGCTCATGTTGCCGAAGGGCAGGGCGGCAATAAAGCGATCGTAGACCTGGCCCAGTTGCAGGCGCTGGGAGATATCACCGTCAAAGCGCAGCTTGCAACCGGTGGCGGAAATATCCAGCAGTTTGCCGCCAATGGGCGACTTGAGTTTCTCTCCGCCCATGTCGACATTGACCAGTTGCGCCAATTTCAGTGCTGCGCGAAAAGCGTTGCGCCGCTGATGGTAAACCACCTCGTCAGGCATGCCGCCCCGATAGATGCGGTGGCCGTCCTTTTCGCTGATGGTCAGACTACCGTTACTCTCCCAGGCCACCCGCACGCCGTCGTGGAAGCCTTCGATACGGAAGGCTTCGCCATTCTCAAGGTAGCGTTCGCCTTCCCGTGGGATCATTTCGTCCAGGCTCAGCGTCTTGCTGTCCCGGTCGACTTCCACCAGATAGCTTTGAAAGCGCTGGTTGCGCTCATGGAAGGTAATGATCAGAGGATCGTGGCTCTCTTGCAGCAACCGCAAGGTGCCGGCAATTTCCAGAGGCGTAGTGAGGACCTTGGGTGGCTGCGGAGCATCTTCCGCGTTGAGGGCGTTGAACACGGTTCTTCCATCTCCAGACAAAATACGACTACACGCAAGAACCGGCATTTTGCCAGTATGTTACGCGCCTTGATAGGGCACGCAGTAAACCGGCGTCAGGCTTGGCTGATGGTGCTGGGCTTGACCAGTCGCGAGGTGGAGCCCTGGGCGTTATAGAGCGTCGGAGGTTCTCCGCCGTGAAGGATGCGCAGCTGGTTGGCGGTAGTGGCTTGCTGAAGCTGGATCGACTGGCCGTTGAGCGTGTTGGCTTCCTGGCAAGTGATCAGCAGCTGGTTGAGCTCCTGGCTCTGGGTCCGTAACTGGTCGCCTACCGACGAGTGGCTCGCCAGTTGCTCCAGGCCGTCGTGATCGGCAGGCAGTCCCAGGCTGACAAGAATCTGGCTGCGTTTCTTGCCATGCTGTTCCAGCAGGATGATCAGCGATTGCTTGCGCGCCAGAATATCTTCCAGCAGGCGCATGTCTCGGCCGTGCAGGGCGATCGACTCTTCCTGAAGCAGCCCAAGCAGATGCTGCGCTGGAGCCAGGTCTTCAATGATCAGTTGCAGTAAATTTTCGTCGTGCATGGCTGGCCTTGGGTTTTAAGCGTCCAAAAGCCTGGCGCAGGCCTTTGCCTAGCGCTCGGCTTCGAAGTTAAGCAGTTTGCTGGCTACACGGTTGCTGTCGACTTTGTAGCTGCCATCGGCAATCGCCTGTTTCAATTCGGCCACACGGGCTTTATTGACAACCGGTTGATCGCGCAGCGAGTCAGTGACCTTTTGCAACTGTTGAGCCTCATTGCTCAAATGTACCGATTCCCCGCTCTGGCTGGCGCCGGCCTGGTCTGCCTTGACGGGCAGTGGCTGGGACTTGCCGGCCTCAACGCTTTCCTTGGCACCGTTGGCGCGGGTGCTGACGAGCTGTGAGGGGGCGTTATTTAATCGACTGAAATCAATGACCATCATGAAAACCTCTGGGTATTTGGACGCTTGCCATGTTTTCGGCCATACCCGGACAAACTTTAGGCTCGATTGACAATAAACCTATACGTGATGACGTCTTGCGCACAGTGTAGGAAAAGCTGGCCTCCCGCGCCAGTGATCTATAACGCTACCTCGACCTGGCCGGGTGCAGTCACTCGCGCTCTGATCACCCGCTTGGAGTTGAGGTTCTTGACCCGAATCTGTTCGCTCATGCCGCCATTGGACAGAGCCTCTCCCGGCATTTTTACATTCAGGCCGCCGCTGCTGGCGGAAATCACCACTTGATCACCCTTGCGTATGACTTCCGCCTGTTCCATGTGAGCCAGGGTGATGACCTGATCTGTGACCATTGGTCGGGTAAGTTTCTGCCCGATCGCTTGATCCACGGAAGTAAGGTATCCCTGACTGATCTGGCCGATGTCCCGCTCGCGTAGGGCAACGTCCTCAAAGCCGATAATGCCCGTGCGTTTCAGCGGGCGAGTGACGGCGACCACTTCGCGAAACAGGCGGACTTGAGCCGGTACGAACACTGTCCAGGGCGAGGCGCCGTCGCAGCGCACGCGCACGGTCACACGGCCGATGGGTTGTGCGGGGCTTTCCAGGGTGGCTGTCAATTCCTTGTCACACATGGGCAGGCGCAGGCGTGGGTCCAATTGGTTGACCTGGATTTCATAGCGTCCTGGTGTCTGAGTAGTGGCCAGATAATCTTCTACAGTAAACTCAAGAAAGCCTTGAGTGACGCCGATAAGTAGATCAGGCAAGGTGATGTTGTCGGCACGGGCCTGTTGGCCTGCAGCCAAGGCAAGCATCGTTAGCAAGACGCAGAGCAATCTGCGGTACTGTTTAAAGTACGGCAGGGGGAGAAAGCGTCGGGAAACTGTCGTTTTGATGTCCATGGCCAATAAAAAAGCAAAGCTCGTGCCGTTTAGTGTTGGGTACGCGTCGTACCCGTAGGTTTTGTAGTGTAGGAGTCTGGGCATGGCGGGAGTAATGGATTCAGTGAACCAGCGCACGCAGCTGGTAGGGCAGAATCGCCTTGAGTTGCTGCTGTTTCGTTTGGATGGCAAACAGCTTTACGGCATCAACGTCTTCAAGGTGCGGGAGGTACTGCAATGTCCCAAGCTGACCGTATTGCCCAAGTCCAGCCCTGTGGTGTGTGGCGTGGCCAACATTCGCGGCTCGACCATTCCGATTCTTGACTTGGCGATGGCTACGGGCTCGTCCGGCTTGCAGGATCGCGAGAGTCCGTTCGTGATCATCACCGAGTACAACACCAAGACCCAGGGTTTCCTGGTGCGCTCGGTGGAGCGCATCGTCAACATGAACTGGGAAGAGATCCATCCGCCGCCCAAGGGCACCGGTCGCGATCACTACCTGACGGCAGTGACGCGGGTCGACAACCAGTTGGTGGAAATCATCGACGTGGAGAAAATCCTCGCGGAAGTGGCGCCGACTTCGGAAGCTATTTCGGTGGGCGTAGTAGACGCTGAGACGGCGCACAAGGCGATTTCCCTGCGGGTGCTAACGGTGGATGACTCCTCGGTAGCGCGCAAGCAGGTCTCCCGTTGCCTGCAGACCGTTGGCGTCGAAGTGGTGGCCCTCAACGATGGCCGCCAGGCCCTGGATTACCTGCGCAAACTGGTGGATGAAGGCAAGAAACCGGAAGAAGAATTCTTGATGATGATTTCCGACATCGAGATGCCGGAAATGGACGGTTACACCCTCACGGCCGAGATACGCAACGATCCACGCATGCAAAAATTACATATCATCCTGCATACTTCATTGTCCGGTGTATTCAATCAGGCGATGGTCAAGAAGGTCGGTGCCGATGACTTCCTGGCCAAATTCCGTCCTGATGACCTGGCATCCCGGGTAGTCGACCGGATCAAGGCAGCAGATCACGGCTAGGGGCTTTTTCCCTGGCGGTCACACGATTTAAGAGGCGGTACCATTGTCTACGGGTAATTTGGATTTTGAACAGTTCCGGGTCTTCCTGGAAAAAGCCTGTGGCATATTGCTCGGTGAAAACAAGCAGTACCTGGTATCAAGCCGTCTCAATAAACTGATGGAGCAGCAAGGGATCAAGTCCCTCGGCGAACTCGTTCAGCGGATACAGAGCCAGCCACGCAGCGGGCTCAAGGAAATGGTGGTCGATGCCATGACCACCAACGAAACCCTGTGGTTTCGTGACACCTATCCCTTTGAAGTGCTCAAGAACAAGGTCCTGCCAGAATCGATCAAGGCCAGCCCCGGCCAGCGCCTGCGCATCTGGTCGGCGGCCTGCTCTTCGGGGCAGGAACCGTACTCGCTGTCGATGTCTATCGACGAGTTCGAGCGGACCAATTTGGGCCAGTTGAAGGCCGGGGTGCAGATTGTTGCCACCGACTTGTCCGGCACCATGCTCACCAACTGCAAGACGGGTGAGTACGACAGCCTGGCCCTGGGGCGCGGCCTGTCTCCGGAACGCTTGCAGCGTTTCTTCGACCCCAAGGGCGCTGGTCGTTGGGCAGTCAAGGCGCCAATCAAGAGCCGGGTGGAGTTTCGTTCGTTCAACCTGCTGGACAGCTACGCTAGCCTGGGTAAGTTCGATATCGTGTTTTGCCGCAACGTACTGATCTACTTCTCGGCCGAAGTGAAGAAGGACATCCTGTTACGCATCCACAGCACGCTCAAACGCGGTGGGTATCTGTTTCTCGGCGCTTCTGAAGCGTTGAACGGGTTGCCGGATCATTACCAGATGGTGCAGTGCAGTCCTGGGATTATTTACCAGGCCAAGTGATAGATATGCGTCGCATAAAAACGGGAGGTCCTGCAAAGGCCTCCCGTTTTTTATGGGCGCAAAGCGGCAACGCTCATTGCCGCTTTACTGGCGGTTGGCGGAGACCCCTTGCCGCTTTTCTGGCATTGCCACCGGCAATCTCCCGGCAAGCCCTTGATTTAAAGGGCTTCGATGACTTGGCATGCCACTTGCTATATCCAGATTACGAAAAGCAGGTCAGCCCCTAAAGGTTTCCGCCATGAGCATCAGCTTCGATAAAGCGCTCGGTATCCACGAACAAGCCCTGGGCTTTCGCGCCCAGCGTGCCGAAGTCCTGGCTAACAACATCGCCAACGCCGACACCCCGAACTACAAGGCTCGGGACTTGGACTTTTCCGCCGTGCTCGCCGCACAGCAGGACAAGACCAAGAACGGCTCCTTCGCCTTGAACATGACCAATAACCGTCATATCGAAGCGCAAGGCATGGGCAATGGCGACGAGTCGCTGATGTACCGCACGCCGATGCAGCCATCGATCGACCAGAACACCGTCGACGCGCAGTTGGAGCAATCGAGCTACGCCGAGAACTCGGTGAACTTTCAGGCCAGCTTCACCCTGCTCAACAGCAAATTCAAAGGGCTGATGTCAGCCCTGCGCGGAGAGTAAGTCATGTCTCTATCCAGTGTTTTCAATATTGCCGGTAGTGGCATGAGCGCCCAGACCACCCGTCTGAACACCGTCGCCAGTAACATCGCCAACGCCGAGACCGTGTCGTCGAGCATTGACCAGACCTACCGCGCCCGTCACCCGGTGTTCGCCACCATGTTCCAGGGCGGCCAGAGTGGCGGCAGCGATTCGCTGTTCCAGGACCAGGATGCTGCGGGCCAGGGCGTTCAGGTGCTGGGTGTGGTCGAAGACCAGAGCAATCTCGACGCGCGCTACGAGCCGAACCATCCTGCCGCCGACGCCAAGGGTTATGTGTTCTACCCCAACGTTAATGTGGTCGAGGAAATGGCTGACATGATTTCCGCCAGTCGCTCGTTCCAGACCAACGCGGAAATGATGAACACCGCCAAAACCATGATGCAGAAGGTCCTGACCCTGGGTCAGTGATAAGGGGCGCCAAAGAATGTCCGTTACCAACGATGTGTCGAGTAACTCGACGATCCAGGACTTGTTCAACAACAAGGTCAAGGATGCCGCGGCCAACCAGGATAGCCTGGCGGGTGCTACCAAAGAGGCTTCTGGCAGCCAGGCCCTGGGCAAGGATGCGTTCCTGCAGTTGCTGGTCACCCAGCTGAAAAACCAGAACCCGCTGTCGCCCCAGGATAACGGCGCGTTTGTCGCGCAACTGGCGCAGTTCAGCAGCCTGGAAGGCATCAACACCCTGAACGACTCGGTGAATGCAATCTCCAGCAACTACAAGTCGTCGCAAGCGCTGCAAGCGTCGTCGCTGGTGGGTCGTTCGGTGATCATCGAGACCGACAAGGCCATGGTCGACACCAGCAAGAGCTTCACTGGTTCCGTGGCAGTCACCTCGTCGGTGGGCAACGTCACCATCAAGGTCTCTGACAAGGACGGCAAGCTGGTCAAGACCATCGACTTGGGCGCTCAGGCAGCCGGCAAGTCGGACTTTATCTGGGACGGCAAAAACGAAGCCGGCGAGAAAGTCGACTCCGGCAACTACACCTTCGCTGCCACCACCAAGAACGATGCCGGTGATGCGATAGCGTTGAAGACCTCACTACCAGCCACGGTCACTAGCGTGACTTTGAGCCAGACGGGCGGCGAAATGCTGCTCAATCTTTCTGGCGGCATGGGCAGCATCAAGCTGTCGCAAATTCAGACTATCGGTACATAGAGCCGCCTAAATACGGCAAGAGGAGAGAAACATGTCTTTTAATATCGGCCTTAGCGGCCTCTATGCGGCCAACAAACAGCTGGACGTGACTGGCAACAACATCGCCAACGTCGCGACCACCGGCTTCAAGTCGTCCCGTGCTGAATTCGCCGACGTCTACGCCGCCTCCAAACTGGGCAGCGGCCACAACGCTATTGGTAGCGGTGTGAGCCTGGCAGCGGTTTCCCAGCAATTCAGCCAAGGCGAAATCACCGGCACCGGTGGTTTGCTGGACATGGCGATCAAGGGCGGCGGCTTCTTCGTGCAGAAGGGCAGCGACGGTTCCCTGGAATACACCCGCTCTGGTACTTTCAAACCGGACAAGGATGGCTACGTCACCAACTCCACCGGCACCTCGCGCCTGCAAGGTTACGCGGCAGACGAAAACGGCAAGATCATCAAGGGTGGCCTGATAGACCTGCGCATAGATCAGTCGAACCTGTCACCCAAGGCGTCCACCAAGGTGGACTCCACCAGCAACCTGAAGTCCTCGGAGCCAGTGATCGACCAGGCGCTCAACCCGTTCGATCCGACCAAATCGGGCAGCTTTACCACCCAGTACACCACCATGTTGTACGACACCCAGGGCAACTCGCACCCTATGGTGCAGTACATGGTGAAGACCGACTCCAATACCTGGAAGTCCTACACCCTGATCGACGGCCGTAACCCCAACGGTACGCCTATCAGTGGCGCCGGTGCCGTCGCGCCTGTGGCGTCGACCGTGACCTTCGACACGGCCGGTACCCTCAAGGGCATCGTTACGCCGCCAAGTATTGTTTCCAATACCACCCTGACGATTGCCGACTGGAAACCGGGCGTCATGAAAGGTGGCGTGTGGGTAGATAACGGCGCAGCGGCCAACCCGACCGGTATTGCCATCAATATGGCCAGTATCACCCAGTACAACTCTGCCAGTTATCGCAACCCGCCGGTCACTGATGGTTACGCTACTGGCGAAATCACTGGGTTGAAAATCGACAGCAGCGGCGTCATGTTTGCCACGTTCAGTAACGAGCAGAGCAAGGCGATCGGCCAGATCTCCTTGGCCAGCTTCAACAATGAACAGGGTCTGCAGCCGAACGGCGGCACTACCTGGAAGGAGACCTTCGCGTCCGGCCAGCCAGGTTATGACTCGCCAGAGTCCGGCACTTTGGGTTCGATCATCGCCAACTCCCTGGAGAACTCCAACGTCAACCTGACCAGCGAGTTGGTGGAGCTTATCAAGGCTCAGAGCAACTTCCAGGCGAACTCCAAGACCATCTCCACCGAAAGCACCATCATGCAGACCATTATTCAGATGACCTGATGTTGTCGATTTAGCGCCTGCACCGAAAGCCCCTCAATGAGGGGCTTTTTTTGCGCGCTATTCGTCAAACGGGGTGCTTCTTGCCTTTCGTTTTGAGTGGCCGAGGCTGCTCTGCACTGACTGGAGGGGAAGCGTGTTGAGTCAGGCCTGGCGGACGTCATTTGCTCCGCGAAGCCCATATGAAAAAGCCCCCGATAAACCCAACTGCAGCCAGGGTCTATCGGGGGCTTTTCAGTCCTGGGTGATTAAGCCCAGGACCTGCTCAGCTTATTGGCAAGCTTCGCAATCCGGCTCGTCAATCGCACAGGCTTTTGGCACTGGTGCAGGGCCGGCCGGAGCCGCGAGAACCGAATCATCACCGTGGTTGCCGCTGGATACTGCGTTCAGCTTACCGGTATTGATGGTCGACTTCTCGGTGCTGGTCGCGGCCAGCGCACGGAGGTAGTAAGTGGTTTTCAGTCCACGGTACCAAGCCATGCGGTAGGTCACGTCCAGCTTCTTGCCCGAAGCGCTGGCGATGTACAGGTTCAGCGACTGAGCCTGGTCGATCCACTTCTGGCGACGGCTGGCGGCGTCAACGATCCACTTGGTGTCCACTTCGAAGGCAGTCGCGTAGAGCTCTTTGAGTTCTTGCGGGATGCGCTCGATCTGTTGCACCGAACCGTCGTAGTACTTGAGGTCGTTGATCATCACCGAGTCCCACAGGTCGCGGGCTTTCAGGTCGCGAACCAGGTACGGGTTGATCACGGTGAATTCGCCCGACAGGTTCGATTTCACATACAGGTTCTGGTAAGTCGGTTCGATCGACTGCGACACGCCAGTGATGTTGGCGATGGTGGCGGTCGGTGCGATGGCCATGATGTTGGAGTTACGAATGCCTTTCTGCACACGGGCACGTACCGGCGCCCAGTCCAGGGATTCGTTCAGGTCAACGTCGATGTACTTCTGGCCACGTTGCTCAATCAGGATCTGTTGCGAATCCAGCGGCAGGATGCCTTTGGACCACAGCGAACCCTGGAACGTCTCGTAGGCGCCGCGCTCGTCAGCCAGGTCGCAGGAAGCCTGGATCGCGTAGTAGCTGACCGCCTCCATGGACTTGTCGGCGAACTCGACGGCTGCGTCGGAGCCGTAAGGAATGTGCTGCAGGTACAAAGCGTCCTGGAAGCCCATGATGCCCAGTCCGACCGGACGGTGCTTGAAGTTGGAGTTCTGCGCCTGTGGCACCGAGTAGTAGTTGATGTCGATAACGTTATCGAGCATGCGTACTGCGGTGTTGACGGTGCGTTCCAGCTTGGCGGTGTCCAGCTTGCCGTCCTTGATGTGGTTCGGCAGGTTGATCGAACCCAGGTTGCAAACGGCGATCTCGTCCTTGTTGGTGTTCAAGGTGATCTCGGTGCACAGGTTCGAGCTGTGGACCACGCCCACGTGCTGCTGCGGGCTGCGCAGGTTGCACGGGTCTTTGAAGGTCAGCCATGGGTGGCCGGTTTCAAACAGCATGGAGAGCATTTTGCGCCACAGGTCTTTGGCCTGGATGGTCTTGAACAGCTTGATCTTGCCCGGGTACTGGGACAGGGCTTCGTAGTACTCGTAACGCTCTTCGAAGGCCTTGCCGGTCAGGTCGTGCAGGTCCGGTACTTCGGACGGCGAGAACAGGGTCCACTGGCCGTCATCGAAAACGCGCTTCATGAACAGGTCAGGGATCCAGTTGGCGGTGTTCATGTCGTGGGTACGACGACGGTCATCACCGGTGTTCTTGCGCAGCTCGATGAACTCTTCAATGTCCATGTGCCAGGTTTCCAGGTAGGCACAGACAGCGCCTTTGCGCTTGCCACCCTGGTTGACCGCTACGGCGGTGTCGTTCACGACTTTGAGGAACGGGACGACGCCCTGGGACTTGCCGTTGGTGCCCTTGATGTACGAACCCAAGGCGCGCACTGGCGTCCAGTCGTTGCCCAGGCCGCCTGCGAATTTGGACAGCATGGCGTTGTCGTGGATCGCGTGGTAGATGCCCGAGAGGTCATCCGGCACGGTGGTCAGGTAGCAGCTCGACAGCTGTGGACGCAGAGTGCCGGCGTTGAACAGGGTTGGCGTCGAGGACATGTAGTCGAAGGACGACAACAGGTTGTAGAACTCGATCGCACGGTCTTCCTTGTTCTTCTCTTCGATCGCCAGGCCCATGGCTACGCGCATGAAGAAGATCTGCGGCAGTTCGAAGCGGATACCGTCCTTGTGAATGAAGTAACGGTCGTACAGGGTTTGCAGGCCCAGGTAGGTGAACTGCTGGTCACGCTCGTGGTTGATCGCCTTGCCGAGTTTTTCCAGGTCGAAGGTGGCCAGGATCGGGTTCAACAATTCGTATTTGATTCCCTTGGCGATGTACGAAGGCAGGGCCTTGGCGTACAGGTCGACCATTTCGTGGTGGGTCGCGCTGTCGGCGACTTCCAGGAAGCTCAGGCCTTCGGCGCGCAGGGTGTCCATCAACAGGCGGGCGGTGACGAACGAGTAGTTCGGCTCACGCTCGACCAGGGTACGGGCAGTCATCACCAGGGCGGTGTTGACGTCGCTCAGGGCCACGCCGTCGTACAGGTTCTTCAGGGTTTCGCGCTGGATCAGGTCGCCGTCGACTTCTTCCAGGCCTTCACAGGCCTCGGTGACGATGGTGTTCAGGCGGCCCATGTCCAGCGGCGCGAAGGTACCGTCAGCGAGGGTGATGCGGATCGACGGGTGAGCGTTTACCGCTTCCTCGGTCGGAGCGCGGGTCGCACGTTCCTTGGAGCGACCGTCGCGGTAGATCACGTAGTCGCGAGCCACTTTCTGCTCGCCGGCACGCATCAGGGCCAGTTCGACCTGGTCCTGGATTTCTTCGATGTGGATGGTGCCGCCCGATGGCATGCGACGCTTGAAGGTTGCAGTGACTTGTTCGGTCAGGCGGGCAACGGTGTCGTGGATTCGCGACGAGGCAGCAGCGGTGCCGCCTTCAACTGCGAGAAACGCTTTGGTGATGGCGACGGTGATTTTGTCATCGGTGTAAGGAACGACAGTGCCGTTACGCTTGATCACGCGCAATTGGCCGGGTGCGGTGGCGGACAGATCCAGATTCGAATCGGCGGCCTGCTGCACGGAGCCCTGCGGGTTCTCGCGAGTTGTGTCGGTTTGCATGGGGGGTTGTCTCCACATTCTATATTTATTTGGGCACCATCACGGTGCCCACCGTTCCGTCCTGAAGCACTTACAGCAGGCCTGGGCCTGGCATAACAACTTCGGGACAGGAGGAAGGGAGCTGATCGCGCCGCTTCCATGCCGAAGTCTTCGGTGCAGAGCCTTGGCTCTAAACCGTATTTCTGATGGGTGACAGTTTCGTACTGCAACACCCGTACCGCTTCTCCCGGTGTGGGCTGAAACGGCTGCCATCCGCGTGCGCGGTTTGGTCTTCTGAAAACGTCTTAAGTTCAACCAAACAGGAGCAAGAAAGGGCTTGAGTTTCTTGTCTGATTTGTGTTTGGTCTTTTTGCCGAAAACCCTACATGTAGGGTTTTTTTGGCGACGAGCTACAAGATAATGCGTTTTGGGGGGCTTAGCAACGCACTACCTGTGGATAACGTTGTGGGTAAAATGTGTATGAAAGAGCGAATCGCCGTGTAGGCCGCAGTACTGCGGCATTACACCGCTTGTCACCGAATATTCCAAGGTGAAAACACCCGGTTGGTTTTTTGAGGGCGCGAACCCTATCACAAAAAAACGCGATTACCGAATGCATTTCCAGGCTTGTGTTCGAGGGCTGGCCCGTTGCTACAATCGGCTTGGATACACGCTGTGTTATGCACCCGCAACATGACAAAAAGAGCGGGGCATCTTCTTTTAATAGCTGATAATAGAGGTCACCCGTGGAGCATGAAGCCTGGCAGGTATTGATTGTCGAGGACGACCAGCGTCTGGCTGAATTGACCCGTGATTATCTGGAAGGCAACGGCCTGCGGGTGTCGATAGAAGGTAACGGTGCCCTGGCGGCGGCACGGATCATCGCCGAGCAGCCCGACCTGGTGATTCTCGACCTGATGCTGCCCGGCGAAGACGGCCTGAGCATCTGCCGCAAGGTGCGTGAGCGCTACGATGGGGTGATCCTGATGCTGACCGCCCGCACCGACGACATGGACCAAGTGCTGGGCCTGGACATGGGTGCTGACGACTACGTCTGCAAGCCGGTGCGCCCGCGGCTGTTGCTGGCGCGAATCCAGGCCTTGCTGCGGCGCAGCGAAAGCGTCGAGCCGGCGATCCCCGAAAAACAACGACGCCTGCAATTTGGCCCGTTAGTGGTGGACAACGCCCTGCGCGAAGCTTGGCTGCACGACGGTGGCATCGAGCTGACCAGCGCCGAATTCGACCTGTTGTGGCTGCTGGTCGCCAATGCCGGGCGCATCCTGTCTCGGGAAGAAATCTTCACCGCCTTGCGCGGTATCGGCTATGACGGTCAGGACCGCTCCATCGACGTGCGCATCTCGCGGATACGTCCGAAAATCGGCGATGACCCGATTCATCCACGCCTGATCAAAACCATCCGCAGCAAAGGTTATTTGTTCGTCCCCGAAGCTGCTGCCGACCTGCAGCCGTGAACTCGATCTTCCTGCGCATCTACGGCGGCATGTGTGCGGCGCTGATCCTGGTGGCGCTGCTCGGCGTTCTGGCATTGCACCTGCTCAACGAGGTGCGCAGTGACCAGTACCGCGAGCGCCTGGCCCACGGCACCTTTGCCCTGATGGGCGACAGCTTGCAACCGATGAGCGCCATCGAGCGCCGCCGAGCCCTGGCGGTGTGGGAGCGCTTGCTGGGGATACCCCTGCAATTGCAGGCCGTGGCCGATGCCCAGCTCGACTTGGGCCAGCGTAATCGCCTGCAACGGGGTCAGGTGTTGGTAGAGCAGACCGGACCCCATGCCGCCAAGGTCCTGCGACTGGTCAGTGAAAAAGAGCAATTGTTGCTCACTGGGGAAGTGCAGCAAATCAGCGAACAGCTGGCCCGGGCGACTATCTACCTGCTGGCCGATGAACTGGTGCGCTACCCGGTGGCCGAGCAGCCAAAACGCCTGGCGGACCTTAAAGACGCCAAGGGCTTTGGCTTCGAATTGCACCTGATTACCCTCGACCAGGCCGATATGGACGAAGACCAGCGCCGCCGAGTGGCGGAGGGCGATACGGTGATGGCGCTGGGCAAGGGGGGTGATTCGATCCGCGTGTTTGCCGGCATGGTTGGCACGCCGTGGGTCCTGGAAATCGGCCCGCTGTACCAGATGAATCCTTATCCGGCGCAATGGCTGATATTGATTGCGCTGATCGGCCTGACCCTGATCGGCTTGATTGTCTACCTGCTGGTGCGGCAACTGGAGCGTCGCCTGCACGGCCTTGAATCCGCCGCCACGCGCATCGCCAAAGGCAACCTGGAGGCGCGGGTGCCGGCGCGCGGTGCTGACTCGGTAGGGCGCCTGGCGGCGGCCTTCAACGGCATGGCCGAGCACCTGCAGCGGTTGCAGGCGATCCAGCGCGAATTGGTGCGCGCGGTGTCCCACGAGCTGCGCACCCCGGTGGCGCGCCTGCGCTTTGGCCTGGAGATGATCGGCGACGCCGCCACCCCTGAAGCCCGGCGTAAATACATGGAAGGCATGGACAGCGATATCCAGGACCTCGATGGCCTGGTGGACGAGATGCTCACCTACGCGCGGCTGGAGCAGGGTTCGCCGGCACTGAACTTCCAGCGGGTCGACCTCAATGCCTTGCTCGATCAGGTCATTGGTGAGTTAGCGCCGCTGCGACCGGCAATCAATGTGGCGCGAGGGATTTGCCTGTCATCGGCCCACTTGGATGACGCCTGGGTCGAGGCCGAGCCGCGCTACCTGCACCGGGCCCTGCAAAACCTGGTGAGCAATGCCATGCGTCACGCGCAGTCACAGGTGTTGATCAGTTATCAGGTGGGCCAGGTACGTTGTCGCATCGACGTCGAAGACGATGGCCCCGGCGTGCCGGAAAATGCCTGGGAGCGGGTCTTCACCCCGTTCCTGCGCCTGGACGACAGCCGTACCCGGGCGTCGGGTGGGCATGGCCTGGGGCTTTCGATTGTGCGCAGGATTATCAATTGGCACGGCGGGCGGGCGTTGATCAGCAAGAGCAACAACCTGGGCGGGGCCTGTTTCAGCTTGAGTTGGCCGAGGGATCAAGAGAAACCTTGAGACCTTGTGGCTATCCGACAAGCCCGCTTGCCACAGGGATCTGTCAGGCGTTGATCGCCACCAGGCTCAACAACTGCCCCTCATGCACGGCAAACTGCGCATCCAACTCGCTGCCGTGACGCCACTCGCTGGACAGGTCCGTCAGCAACCGCAATCGCGCATGGCCTGTCTCAGACCAATCCAAAAGCTCGGCATGTTCAAAGTAGAAGCGCTTTTGCACGATGGGGTAGAGCGCCTTGAACAAGCTCTCCTTGGCCGAAAAGGTCAGGGTCACCAGTTGCGCAATCTGTTCCCGAGGCCCTGCGGCCATGCGCTGCAACTCATTTGGCGTGAGGATTTCCCCTGCCAGGCGTTCGGCTCGCTCCAGCGCCAGCACATTCTCCAGATCCATCCCCAGCCCGCGCCACTGCGCCTTATGCGCGACGATGGCCGCCGCGTGGCCGGTGCTGTGAGTGATCGAGCCACTGATATGGCCCGGCCATACCGGCGCTCGATCTTCGCCAATGGCTGGAATGCAGTCCAGCCCTTCAAGCTGTTGCAAGGCAGCACGGGCACATAGCCGCCCGGCGAGAAACTCGGCCTGACGCTTGGCTACCGAACGCTGGATGCTGGCCGGGGGCGGCACGGCGCAGCGCTGGAAGTCGCCGGCGACCAGCAATGTCGGATCGAAGCGGGTGCTCAGAAATACCGTACCCGGCAAGGGGACGGGCAGCGGCCAATGGGCGTCGAGTGGGGTGCAGCAGGCGGGGAGCGGATTCATACCGGGTATTTTGCACCGGTTACCGCGAGCATGGGTAGCCTGGAGCAGGCTCGACTTAACCGACGTGTTACAGACTGGGCGATCCGGTTCAGCCCAGATTCAGAGAGTGTTCAGGAGCAGTTCAGGGGCGTCTGCGTAGTCTGGGACTACGAAAACATATCTGCCCGTTTTAACGGCGTTAAACTGCGCCAGCAAGACTTGCAGGGCCGCTATGATGTACCTGGCTGGAACGTTGATTTGCCTTGGAGAGCTTTATGAAACTGCTGGTTGTCGAAGATGAGGCGCTGCTGCGTCATCACTTGCTGACCCGACTCACCGACAGCGGTCACGTGGTTGAAGCCGTGGCCAATGCCGAAGAAGCGTTGTACCAGACCGGGCAATTCAACCATGACCTGGCGATCATCGACCTGGGCCTGCCGGGCATGGGCGGCCTGGACCTGATCCGCCAGTTGCGCACCCAGGCCAAGACCTTCCCGATCCTGATTCTCACCGCGCGCGGCAACTGGCAGGACAAGGTCGAAGGCCTGGCAGCCGGCGCCGACGACTACGTGGTCAAGCCGTTCCAGTTCGAAGAGCTGGAAGCACGGATGAATGCATTGTTGCGTCGTTCCAGCGGGTTTACCCAGTCGACCATTGTTGCGGGCCCTTTGCTGCTGGACCTCAATCGCAAACAGGCTTCCCTCGACGAACAACCCCTGGCGCTGACCGCCTATGAGTACCGAATCCTCGAATACCTGATGCGTCACCATCAACAAGTGGTGGCCAAGGACCGCTTGATGGAGCAGCTCTACCCCGATGACGACGAGCGCGATCCAAACGTGATCGAAGTGCTGGTGGGCCGCCTGCGCCGCAAGCTGGAAGGGCCTGCGGGATTCAAGCCGATCGACACCGTGCGAGGCCTGGGCTACCTGTTTAACGAGCGCTGCCGTTGATTCGCTCGTTACGTGTGCGCCTGATGCTGGCGGCCGCTACCCTGGCCGTCCTGTTTATGCTGGCGTTGCTACCGGCCATGCAGGGCGCGTTCAGCCTGGCCTTGCAGGACGCTATCGAACAGCGCCTGGCGTCAGACGTGACGACGCTGATCTCTGCGGCGCGGGTCGAAAACAACCGCCTGCAGATGCCGGCGCAATTGCCGGACGAGCGCTTCAACCTCACCGACAGCCGCCTGCTGGGCTACATCTATGACCGTGAAGGCCACCTGGTCTGGCGCTCGCGGGCGACCCAGGAAGAAAACATCAACTACACGCCGCGCTACGACGGGCGCGGCAACGAGTTCGCGAAAATTCGCGAGGCCAACGACCAGGAATTTTTTGTCTATGACGTCGAGGTCAAGCTGCTGGGGGGCAAGAGCGCGGCATTCAGTATTGTCGCCCTGCAACCGGTGCGCGAATACCAACTAACCCTCGAAGGCCTGCGGGAAAACCTCTACTTGGGCTTCGGTGCCGCCTTGCTGGTGCTGCTGACCCTGCTCTGGCTCGGCCTGACCTGGGGCCTACAAGCCCTGCGCCGCCTGAGCCAGGAACTGGACGAGATCGAAGGCGGCACCCGCGAAAGCCTCAGTGAACAACACCCGCGGGAGCTGCTTCGGCTGACCGGCTCCCTCAACCGTTTGCTCCACAGCGAGCGTGAGCAGCGCACCCGTTACCGCGACTCCCTCGACGACCTGGCCCACAGCCTGAAAACCCCGCTGGCGGTGTTGCAGGGCGTGAGCGAAGACATGGCCCAGCGCCCAGAGGACCGCGAGCAAGCCTGGGTGCTGCAATCGCAGATCGAGCGCATGAGCCAGCAAATCAGCTACCAGTTGCAGCGCGCCAGCCTGCGCAAAAGCGGCCTGGTGCGCCATCAGGTACGGTTGCGGCCGGTGCTGCAAAGCCTGTGCGACACCCTGGACAAGGTCTACCGCGACAAGCGCGTGCGGGTGTCCTTTGACCTGCCGGACGAATGCGACGTGCCCATCGAGCAGGGCGCCCTACTCGAATTACTCGGCAACCTGCTGGAAAACGCCTACCGCCTGTGCCTGAGCGAAGTGCGCATCACCCTGTATGAAAGCCTCGAAGGCACCCAGTTGTGCATTGAAGACGACGGCCCCGGAGTACCGCCGGACCAGCGTGCGCGGATTCTGCAAAGGGGCGAGCGGCTGGACCGTCAGCATCCGGGGCAGGGGATCGGGTTGGCAGTGGTCAAGGACATCATCGAAAGCTACGGCGCGCGGCTGACCCTGGGGGATTCACCCTTGGGAGGGGCGGCGTTCAAGATCCACTTTCCGGCAGTCTAAATACTTCTATGGTCAGTGAGTTTTCTGTGGTGAGAGAGCAAGCTCCCTCGCCACATTAATCACTATTATCTCAGGACAGTGTTCGGCCTTAGCTTTCTTGCGCTCTATAAGCGCCCGGCGTCAGCCCCGTCCACTTTTTGAACGCCCGATGAAACGCCGACGGCTCGGAAAACCCCAGTTGCTCGGCGATCTCCTGCAGTGACAAATCCGCTCGACCCAGATGAAAAATCGCAATATCTCGGCGCAGTTCATCCTTGAGCGCCTGAAAGCTGGTGCCTTCTTCGCGTAAATGCCGGCGCAGTGTTTGCGGGCTGATATGCAAATGCTGGGCGACCGCTTCCAGGTCCGGCCAGGGCGTGCGGTCGCGACTCAACAAACGGCGCAACTGGCTGCTCAAGCTGTCGCCTTCGTCCGGGCGTGACAGCAGGTCGGCGGGTGAACGCTCCAGGAAATACTTGAGGGTGCGCTCGTCCTGCAACAGCGGCAGGCTCAGGTAGCGGCTGTGGAACACCAGGCTGCTGACAGGTGCGGCAAATACGTGGGGGCAGGGGAACAGCAAATCGTATTCGCCACTGTGGGCCGGCATCGGGTAGCTGAACGTTGCCTGCTCCAGGCGAATACGCTGGCCGATCAGCCAACTGCCGAGGCGGTGCCAGATCACCAGTAGGCACTCACTCAAAAAGTGATCCGGGTCCCACAGTTGAGAATCGTCCAGGCTCAAGCGGGCCATATCGCCTTCCCGTGTCAGGTGCCAGCGCGGCCCTTGCGGGAATAGGCCATAAAATAACAAGCCGCGTTCCAGAGCCTTCTCCAGGGTGCGGCAGTGGATCAGCGCATGGCACATCATGGCGAAGGTGCCGCGTTTGCTCGGGCCATCGGCGAAGCCCAGGTATTCGTCGTCCAGCGCCAGCCACAGCATCTGCAACAGGCGGGTGAATTGTTCCGGCGCGATACGGGCGCGAGGTTCGCTAAGTAGTTCGGGGGTGATGCCCAGTTGCTGCAACAACCCCGAGTAATCGTAGCCGGCCCGGTGCGCACCACCCAAGGCGGCACGGGCATAGTGACTGGCAATGGTACGTTCACGCATGAAGGGGCCTCGTCCATTAAGTGGCGGATGGTAGCCATCGTACAGAGAAGCGACAAGGCGGATATCCGCCAAATTGTAGGACGAGGCTCGGGCAGTGGGCGGAAATCCGCCACCTGTACCAACGTTTGAATGGAGCCCGAAAACCACAGGGCCTTATGCCTAAAGGCCTTTAGCTGCTTTTAGCAAAGTGGCATGGCGTTTGCGATAGGAAACGCAGATCTGCCCAGCGCAGCTCGCCAAAACAAATCCCTCCAGTGCAGGAGGGTTCGCAATTCAAGTGTCGTGGGCAATGGCGGATATTTGCCACACGAGGCTCTTGAGGAAACTTTGCAATGACGACTCGTCAGCCGTTCTATAAAAGCCTGTATTTCCAGGTGATCGTTGCCATCGTTATCGGCATCCTGCTCGGTCACTTCTACCCGCAGACCGGTGTGGCCCTCAAGCCACTGGGTGACGGCTTTATCAAACTGATCAAAATGGTCATCGCACCGATCATCTTCTGTACAGTCGTCAGCGGTATCGCTGGCATGCAGAACATGAAATCGGTCGGCAAAACCGGCGGCTACGCGCTGCTGTACTTCGAAGTCGTTTCCACCATCGCCCTGCTGATCGGCCTGATCGTAGTCAACGTCGTGCAACCGGGCGCCGGCATGCACATCGACGTAGCGACCCTGGACGCTTCCAAAGTGGCGGCCTACGTCACTGCCGGTAAAGACCAGAGCATCGTCGGCTTTATCCTCAACGTCATTCCGAACACCATCGTCGGCGCCTTCGCCAACGGCGATATCCTGCAAGTGCTGATGTTCTCGGTGATCTTCGGTTTCGCCCTGCATCGCCTGGGTGCCTACGGCAAGCCGGTCCTGGACTTCATCGATCGCTTCGCCCACGTGATGTTCAACATCATCAACATGATCATGAAGCTCGCGCCAATCGGTGCCCTGGGCGCCATGGCGTTCACCATCGGTGCCTACGGCGTAGGTTCGCTGGTGCAGTTGGGCCAGTTGATGATCTGTTTCTACATCACCTGCCTGTTGTTCGTCCTGGTGGTATTGGGCGGCATCTGCCGCGCCCACGGTTTCAGCGTACTGAAACTGATCCGCTACATCCGTGAAGAACTGCTGATCGTACTGGGTACTTCCTCCTCGGAATCGGCCCTGCCACGCATGCTGATCAAGATGGAGCGCCTGGGGGCGAAGAAGTCGGTAGTAGGTCTGGTTATCCCGACTGGCTACTCCTTCAACCTCGACGGTACTTCGATCTACCTGACCATGGCTGCCGTGTTCATCGCCCAGGCGACTGACACTCACATGGACATCACCCACCAGATCACTCTGTTGCTGGTGTTGCTGCTGTCCTCCAAGGGCGCTGCAGGCGTGACTGGTAGTGGTTTCATCGTACTGGCCGCCACCCTGTCGGCTGTTGGCCACCTGCCGGTTGCCGGCCTGGCGCTGATCCTGGGTATCGACCGCTTCATGTCCGAAGCCCGCGCACTGACCAACCTGGTCGGTAACGCCGTAGCTACCCTGGTAGTTGCCAAGTGGGTCAAGGAACTGGACGAAGATACCCTGCAAACCGAGTTGGCTTCCGGTGGTCGCGGCATCTCCGACACCCGTGAAGAAGACGACCTGGGTGTGGCTGAAGGCCCGACACCATCTGGCGTCAAGTAACACTGCACCGCTCATGAAAAACCCATCTTCGGATGGGTTTTTTTTGTGGAGAGGGAGCTTGCTCCCGTTGGGCTGCGCAGCAGTCCCTGAAATCACAACGGTCACTGTCGATGATGGTTTATGTAATTGCCGCTTACCCCCAAGCCTGCCTACTCTGTGCCCAATCGAATCGGAATCGGAGTTCCCATGTCAGGTCCCTTGGCGTCCCTCAAAGTGCTGGATTTCTCCACCTTGCTGCCTGGCCCGTTTGCTTCATTGCTGCTGGCGGACATGGGCGCCGAAGTGCTGCGTATCGAATCCCCCACGCGTATGGATTTGCTGCGGGTGTTGCCGCCCCATGATCGGGGAATATCGGCCAGCCACGCCTACCTCAATCGCAACAAACGCAGCCTGGCCCTGGACCTCAAGCAGGCCGAGGCGCTGGAGATCGTCCGGCAGTTGGTGAAGGACTACGACATCGTTCTGGAGCAGTTTCGCCCTGGCGTCATGGACCGTCTGGGCCTGGGGTACGAGGCCTTGAAGGCCATCAATCCGAAGCTGATCTACGTTTCCATCACCGGCTACGGCCAGACCGGCCCCTACAAGGATCGCGCCGGCCACGACATCAACTACCTCGCCCTGGCAGGGGTCGCCAGCTACACCGGGCGCCAGGACAGTGGGCCGTTGCCGTTGGGCGTTCAACTGGCGGACGTCGGTGGCGGCTCATTGCACGCGGTGATCGGGCTGCTGGCGGCGGTCATCGCCAGGCAGCAGAGCGGGGTGGGTCAGTACCTGGACGTGAGCATGACCGACTGCGCCTTCAGCCTTAACGCCATGGCCGGTGCCGGTTACCTGGCTTGTGGTGTGGAGCCTGCGCGAGAAGACCAGATGCTCAATGGCGGCAGTTTTTACGATTACTATCGCTCGCGGGACGGGCGCTGGCTGTCGGTGGGCAGTCTGGAGCCAGGTTTTATGCAGCAGTTGTGTGCGGCCCTCGGGTGTCCGGAACTGGCGCCCCAGGGGTTGTCGCCCAAGCCTGAGCAGCAGAACGCGCTTAAGCAGGCACTGCAGGTCGAGTTTGAGAAGCGCAGCTTTGAGGAGTTGTGTGGGTTGTTTGCGGGGGTGGATGCTTGTGTCGAACCGGTTCTCAGCCTTGGTGAAGCGTTGAAACATCCACAGCTCAAGGCTCGGGATCTGGTCAGTCAAGTGCCATGGGGGGATGGTTCCAGTCAGGCGCAAATGGCCTGTCCGTTGAAGTTTTCAGAAGGGTTGCCGGCGCCCAGGCATATTGGGGTAGCGCTTGGAGCCCACAGTGATGAGGTGTTGGGGGAGTTGGGGTTCAGCGCCGCGCGGATTGCACAATTGCGGGGTGCCAAGGTGGTGGGTTAGGGGCTGGCCTGCCGTTATTGCGGTATGAGTATCTACATATTGTTGCGGGCAGGATTCTGGGGTTGTGGGCTGTGGCTGGGTTGGGTACATATCCGTTATTTTGGTCAGGGCGGATTAGGGTTACGCCCTTACGGCGTGTCACTTTGAAAAGCCCAAAGTAACCAAAGGCTCTTGCCCCACCACTTGGTGCCTCGCTTAGGCTCGGCATGCCCTCACTCCGGCATTGCTCCGTGGGCCGCCGCGATGGGCCATCCTTGGCCCAGCGCGGCTAAACCGGCGTCCTGCCGGTTTACCCACGGATCAATGCCTGCGTTCAGCCATCGTGGTTAACGGGGCGCCTTAGATCAAGATCAAGATCAAAAGCACGGCGGCCTGGTAGCCGACCTGAGTGGTGAGAAGCAAGAGCGGATCTACTGCCCACTACTGTAGGAGCGAGCTTGCTCGCGATGGTCGTTAACGATGACACGGGCTTCCTGGATGAATGCGGTGCCTGTGAGCCCATCGCAGGCAAGCCAGCCCCCACAGAAAAGCGGATTGTCACTGGCTTTGCTCTGCTTTTGATCTCGCTCTTGATCTGCCTGCCCATAAAACCAGAGGCCGAACGCAGGTGTTGGGCAGTGGGTAAACCGGCAAGGATGCCGGTTTAGCCGCGCTGGGCCAGGGATGGCCCATCGCGGCGGCCCACGGAGCAATGCCTTCGTTCGGGTACGCCGAGCCACAGCGGGGCGCCGATAGGTAGGGCAGGAGCGCTTTGCTTACTTTCGCGCCTTTCGAAAGTGAGTCGCTGTAAGAGCGAAACCGCCAGCAGCCGTTACCGCAACAACGGATATGTACTCAACAGCCCCCCTAGAACCTGCCCCCCCAGCCATCAGCAACCTCAAGAGATGTGTAGATACCTATGGTCATCGCAGGCACCTCACTACCTCACTCCACCCGAGTTTCCCCGGTAAACACCAACGTCTCCCGACACCGCCGGCACAAATACCGCCGCCCCTGACTCACCAGCCCATGGCGCTGGGACGAAAACGGGAAATCACTGCCCGCACAAGGGCAGCGGTAGATATACCGGGTTACCCGGCGCCGCTGGATCTCATAGGTGTGGCAGCGGTTGGGCGGCAGTTCGTAGACCCCGCGCATGATCAACTGCCATTCCTCGCCATGGGGCTGGATGCGCTCGCCGAATAATTGGTGGGCAATCAGGTGCGCCACTTCATGGGCGACGGTCTGCTTGAGGAAGTCTTCGCTATTTTCCCGGTACAGCTGCGGGTTGAAGCGCAACAGGTTCTCGTGCAAATGCGCGACACCGGCCTTCTGGCCACGCAGCTTGAGGCTGACGTGGGGGCGTTTGAAGCTTCGTTTGAAAAAGGATTCGGCTTGTTGGAAACAATCTTCGACGCGGGTATTGAGTTGCTCGGGCATGCTGTACATATCTCCAGAGACGCCCAGTATGCCGCAAACCTGGGTGTTTCCGAATCTGTCAGGCGCCGAATGGTCAGGCAGAACGCACAAAGCCACCTTGCGGTGGCTTTTCCTGCGATTTGGAGTGGGCTAGCTGGTGTAGATCGGGCCGACGCCCAGGCCCCAGACGATCACGGTAAAGGCCATGATCGCCACCAGCACCACCAGGCCCACGGCCAGCACCGAGCTGGAGAACAGAAAGCCTTCGTCCGGGTTGATGTTCATGAAGGTCGGCAACCCGACATACAGCAGGTACACCGTGTAGCTGATGGCGGTCGTGCCGACGACCATCCCCAGCCACATATGCGGGTAGAGCGCCGCCAGCCCGCCGACAAACAGCGGTGTCGCGGTGTAGGTGGCAAACGCCACGCAGCGCGCCATGCTCGGGTTGGCGTCGTAGGTGCGCGCCATCCAATGAATGAAGGCGCCCATCACCGCAACGCCGCCGAGCATCGCCAGGTACGACATGATGGTCATCCACAGCGCGCTTTCCTGGGTCAGCATGACCGGGGACCGATTGCCGATGACCCAGCCGACCTGGGTGGTACCGATAAAGGCTGCTACGGCGGGGATCGCCGCGAGAATCAGCGTGTGAGTGAGGTACATGTGGCTGATGCTTTCTTCTTTATCGCCACGAATTTCCCGCCATTCCTTATCGGGGTGGGTGAAAAGTCCCACGACGTGATGGATCATGCCAGTCACTCCTGTCGTTATTACCATCGCCCCCCAGCGGAGCGCCCACGGGCCAATTGGCCTGAAAGGTCTGGATATATGTGCGCGACCTTATGTCGGAGTATAGGAAGTGATGACCGGAAAAAGTGTGAGGCTTTAGAGCAAATCGCGCTGTAAACACAGGGGTTAATCGCAATGACTTCTGTAAATGGCTCGCCACACAAGCCCGCTCGCCACTGTGTCTGGATTTTTGCGTAAAATACCCCGCTTTTCGTCACACTCCTTTAACGGGTCCAAGCGCCATGGGCACTCTTACGGTCAACCAGAACAAATTGCAAAAACGCCTGCGTCGCCAGGTCGGTGAAGCAGTCGCCGATTTCAACATGATCGAGGAGGGCGACAAGGTCATGGTCTGCCTGTCCGGTGGCAAGGACAGCTACACCCTGCTCGACGTGTTGCTGCACCTGCAAAAGGTCGCACCGATCACGTTCGACATCGTTGCCGTGAACATGGACCAGAAACAGCCTGGTTTTCCCGAGGAAGTGCTGCCGGCCTACTTCAAGACACTGGGGGTCGAGTACCACATCGTCGAGAAAGACACCTATTCGCTGGTCAAGGAACTGATCCCGGAAGGCAAGACCACCTGTTCACTGTGTTCACGCCTGCGCCGTGGCACGCTCTATACCTTTGCCGACGAGATAGGCGCGACCAAGATGGCCCTCGGTCATCACCGTGATGACATCGTCGAAACCTTCTTTCTCAACATGTTCTTCAACGGTTCCCTCAAGGCCATGCCGCCCAAGCTGCGGGCCGATGACGGGCGCAACGTGGTGATTCGCCCGCTGGCGTATTGCAACGAGATGGACATCCAGGCTTACTCCGACTTCAAGCAATTCCCGATCATTCCCTGCAACCTCTGCGGCTCCCAGGAAAACCTGCAACGCCAGGTGGTCAAGGACATGCTTCAGGATTGGGAGCGTAAGACGCCGGGGCGCATTGATAGCATCTTCCGCAGTTTGCAGAACGTGCAGCCGTCGCAACTGGCCGACCGCAACCTGTTCGACTTCACCAGCCTGCGGATCGACGAAAGCGCCGCTTCGCGCTTCGTCAACGTAGTGAATCTCTGAGCATTTTCAACGCTCTGATTGACGGCGCTTGCGGGCGCCGTTTTCATTTCAATTCTTAGGAGAGGGCATGCGCGATTACAAGTGGCTGCACGAATACTGTCTGAACCGTTTCGGTTCGGCGGCCGAACTGGAAGCCCATCTGCCTGTCCCCAAGACCCCGGCGCAATTGCGCGAGATCAGCGATGACCGCTACCTGTCGACCTTGTCGCTGCGGGTGTTCCGCGCCGGGCTCAAACACAGCGTAGTGGACGCCAAGTGGCCAGCGTTCGAGCAGGTGTTCTTTGGTTTCGACCCGGAAAAAGTGGTGCTGATGGGGGCCGAGCACCTTGAGCGGCTGATGCAGGACACGCGAATCATCCGCCACCTGGGCAAACTTAAGAGCGTGCCGCGCAATGCGCAGATGATTCTGGATATCGAGAAAGAGAAGGGCAGCTTTGGCGAGTTGATCGCCGAGTGGCCAGTGACCGATATCGTTGGCCTGTGGAAGTATTTGAGCAAGCACGGCCACCAGTTGGGCGGGCTGTCGGCACCGCGCTTTTTGCGCATGGTCGGCAAGGACACCTTCGTGCCGAGCTATGACGTGGTGGCGGCGTTGAGTGCGCAGAAGATCGTCGACAAGGTGCCCACCAGCCTGCGAGACCTGGCAACGGTGCAGGACGCGTTCAACCAGTGGCACGCGGAGAGTGGGCGGCCGATGTGTCAGTTGTCGATGATGTTGGCCTACACAGTCAACCACTGACACTGTGGCGAGGGGGCAAGCCCCCTCGCTACAAAAAGCCTCTTCAGCCCGACAATTCCATCAGGCCGGCTGACCTTCCCCCGACAACCGCCGATCCAGCTGGAATCGCCAGCGCACATACAGCAGCGCCGTGCAGAACACCGCCAGGCTCGCCAGCATTTCCAGCACACCGAACCAATGCCGGTTCGGATCGTAGGCGGCCAATGCGCCTTTGATGAAATACAGGTTCACCACAAAACACATCCATGAATGCCCGCGAGCGCTGCCTACGATCATGCCCGGCGCCAGCAACAGCAACGGCACCAGTTCGATCAGCAGTATCACCCAGGGCCGGGCGCCGTGAAGGTCGGCAAACACCAGATAATAGGCGCACAGCAAGCCGATCAGGCCGAGGAAACTCACCAGGCTCAGTACCCGCGTCACTCTGACCCGAGGTTCCAGCCAGGCTTGGGGCGGCAGGACTTTAGGCTTCTTGGCCACGGCCACTCTCCAGTTTCAAGGCGGTTTTCGCCAGGCGCAGGCCAAGAGCTCGGCACAGGGCGATCTCATGTTGATCGAGGGCACGCTTGCCGTCGGCACCGGAATGATGGCTGGCGCCGTAAGGGGTGCCGCCGCCCTGGGTGTCGAGCAATGCCTGTTCGCTGTAGGGCAGGCCGGTGATCAGCATGCCGTGGTGCAACAGCGGCAACAGCATCGACATCAGCGTGGTTTCCTGGCCGCCGTGCAGGCTGGCGGTGGAGGTGAAGACGCCAGCCGGTTTGCCGACGAGGGCACCGGTCAGCCACAGGTTGCTGGTGCCATCGAGAAAGTACTTCAGCGGTGCCGCCATGTTGCCAAAGCGGGTCGGGCTGCCCAGCGCCAGGCCCGAGCAGTTTTTCAGGTCATCGAGGCTGGCGTACAACGCGCCTTCGGCCGGAATGCTCGGCGCCACGGCTTCGCATTCGGTGGAGATTGCCGGCACGGTGCGCAACCGCGCTTCCAGCCCACCTTGCTCGATGCCCCGGGCAATCTGCCGGGCCATTTCACTGACCGAGCCGTTGCGGCTGTAATACAGCACCAGTACGTACGGCGCGCTCACGGCAGAATCTCCAGGATTTTTTCCGGCGGACGGCCGATCACAGCCTTGTCAGCGGTTTCCAGGATCGGCCGTTCCATCAGCTTGGGATGAGCAGCGATGGCGGCAATCAACTGGGCTTCGCTGAGGCTGGCGTCAGCCAGGTTGAGGGCCTTGTACTCATCTTCGCCGGTGCGCAGCAGTTGCCGGGCGCGGATGCCCAGCTTGCCCAGCAATGCCTGCAATTGCGAGGCGTCCAGCGGAGTTTCCAGGTAGCGCACTACGGTCGGCGTCAGGCCGCGGGCTTGCAACAGTTCGAGCGCACCGCGGGATTTCGAGCAGCGCGGGTTGTGATAAAGCGTCAGATCGGTCATGTGCGGGTCGCATCTTGCGTAAGGTGGCGGGTATTCTACCCGCGCTGCGCCCAGTCCTGAACCTTGAGAGGCGATAGGCCGCAGCCAACGTTCACTTTTGCGAAGGATTACCCATGACAAGGCGACTGATCGGTGCATTGGCGATCATCACAACCCTGCTGCTCAGCGGCTGCGGCAATGACTATGGCGTTGACCAATACGGCCAGAAAGTGGCGTCCGAGCGCTTGGACAAGCAATGGCTGGTCATCAACTACTGGGCAGAATGGTGTGGCCCGTGCCGCACCGAGATTCCCGAGCTGAATGCCTTGGCCGAGCAGCTCAAAGGCCAGTCGGCGGGGGTGTTCGGGGTCAACTTCGATAATGTGCAGGGCGAAGAACTCAAGAGCGCCAGTGACAAACTGGGCATCAAGTTCACCGTGCTGGCGCAGAACCCGGACGGGATATTCGACATTCCGCGCAGCGAAGCCTTGCCGGTGACCTACATCATCGATGACAAGGGCAAGGTGCGTGAACAGTTGATGGGTGAGCAGACGGCAGAAGGGGTGTTGGCGAAGTTGAAGGCGTTGCGTGGCTGATTAATGTCGGAGCCGGTTAACCGGCTCCTGCAGGTCTTTCAGCCTTCTTCCAGCCATAACCGCAAAGGTTTGCCTTCAACTGGCCAGAAACGGGTTTGCTCGATGGGCGAAATATCCCAGCGCTCGACGGTTTCTAGGGCCTTGAAGAAGCGGTGTTCCTGCTCCATCAATGCTTCAGGGCACAGCTTGCGTGTGCTGCCGACCTTGCCGAAGCTGAGCTTGTCACCGTCCAGAGTGTAGGGCGCAAACCAATGGTTGCAGCCGCCATTACCGTAGGCCCGGCCGTCAGAGCCGAGGGTCACGGTTAGATGCGCGTAATCCATCAGCGGCCGTTCGCCGATCCACTCCAGCACGTAGCTGTGGTCCTGCTTGAGCTTGACGGGTTCACCGGCGCAGCCCGCGAGGCCTGCACCCAGGACGGCGAGCACAAGCAAGGCCTTCATTGAACGGCCTTCTGGCATTTCGGGCAGCGGTGTTTGTCGCCGTCAGTGGTCCAGCCCAACTCGGTGATCCGCGCGTTGGCGGCCGGTTGCAGCGGCGCCTTGGTCAGCTTGGTTTCTACCGCGAACTCAAACTCCAACACCGTGTCGCAGCTGTCGCAGCTGTCGCAGTTGGCTTTCCAAGTGTGGATCTCCAGTTCGCCAAACTTCGGGCCCTGGGCCATGGCGACCCATTGGCCGGCCGGACTGATGGAGTAGCGGGCGTCACCTTCGACAGTCAGGCGCATCGACAAGGTTTTACTGCCGCGCAGGGTGACGATCAGGACATCGCCGTTCTTGATCGAGCCGCCGTTGCCGGTGACTTGATAACGGCCCGGCACCAGGGCGCGGCATTCGATCAGGGTGTGTTGCGGGCTCAGCAAGCTGAAGCGGAAATCGTGTTCGGCCATGGATCCTCCAAATAGGCGCGGCATCCTATCACGGGCCGCAGCCCATCATGGACCCGGTATGTGACCGCTGATCAGCCTTGCACCTGGTTTTGCGGCCGATCGTCCGCCCACGCCGTGATATTGGCCAGGGTGGTTCCGGCAATCGATGCCAGTGCTTCCTGGGTCAGGAACGCCTGGTGAGCGGTGATGATCACGTTGGGGAAGGTCAACAAGCGCGCGAGCACATCGTCTTGCAGCGGCAAGTCCGAACGGTCTTCGAAAAACAGCTGCGCCTCTTCTTCGTAAACATCCAGCCCCAGGTAACCCAATTGCCCATCCTTGAGGGCTTCGATCAGCGCCGGTGTGTCTACTAGCCCACCGCGTCCGGTGTTGATCAGCATGGCGCCGGGCTGCATATGGGCCAGGGACTGCACATTGATCAGGTGTTTGCTTTCACTGGTCAGCGGGCAATGCAGGCTGATGATTTGTGCCTGGGCCAGCAACTCCTGAAGGCTCATGTAACGGGCGCCGAGGGCTTCGACCTGTGGGTTGGGGTACGGGTCGTAGGCCAATAGCGTGCAGCCGAAGCCGTTCATGATTTTGGCGAAGGTGGCGCCGATCTGCCCGGTGCCGACCACGCCGACGGTCTTGCCCACTAGGTCGAAGCCGGTCAGGCCATGCAAACTGAAATCGCCGTCGCGGGTACGGTTGTAGGCGCGGTGCAGGCAGCGGTTGAGGGCCAGGATCAGGGCGACGGCATGTTCGGCCACCGCATGGGGCGAGTAGGCAGGTACCCGCACGATGGTCAGGCCCAGGCGTTTGGCGGCAGTCAGGTCGACATGGTTGTAACCGGCCGAGCGCAGGGCAATCAGTCGCGTACCGCCTGCGGCCAGATGTTCCAGCACCGGGGCACTGAGATCGTCGTTGATGAAGGCACAGACCACTTCGTGGTTGTCGGCCAGAGCCACGGTGTCGAGGTTTAATCGAGCGGGCTGAAATTGCAGCTCCATGCCTGCCGGCAACGACGCGCCAAGAAAACTGTCGCGGTCGTAGGTCTGGCTGCTGAAGAGGATGACGCGCATCAAATTGTTCCTTTATTGATAGGGTTTAGGTGCTGACCCGGGCCTCACTGGCCAGCCGTGCAATCGCCATGTCCAGCTCATCTAGAGCCGCCATGGCCTTGGCGTCGCCCTGCTTAAGCAGGGTCTCGGCCCGTTGGCAGGTCGCCCGCAATTGCGGTACGCCGCAGTAGCGGGTCGCGCCGTGCAGACGGTGGACGCGTTCGATCAGGGCATGGTTGTCGTTGGCATCACGGGCGATACGAATGGCTTCGCGGTCGGCCTCCAGGGACGCGAGCAACATGGCGAGCATATCCGCCGCCAGGTCCGCCTTGCCGGCCGCCAGGCGTAAGCCTTCCTCGTGGTCCAGAACCAGCAGTTGCACGGCCTGGCCGATACCGTCGGCGCTCCGTTCCGGGCCTTGATTGCGCAAGGCCAGGCCGGTCCACTTCAACACCACCTGGGCCAGTTGCCGTTCGCTGATGGGCTTGGTCAGGTAGTCATCCATGCCGCTTTGCAGCAAGGCGCGTTTTTCGTTGGCCATGGCGTGGGCGGTAAGGGCGACGATCGGCAGCGGCGTGCCGTGGCGCTCGCTTTCCCATTGTCGAATCGCCTCGGTGCTCTGGCGACCGTCCATGCCTGGCATCTGCACGTCCATCAGCACCAGGTCGAAGGTTTCCTTTTTTACCGCCTCGATGGCGGTATAACCGCTGTCCACTGCCTGGACCTTTGCGCCCATATCCTCCAGCAGTGTCTGCACCAGCAACAGGTTCGCCGGGTTGTCGTCGACACACAGCACCCTTGGGGCACGGCTGGACAACGGCTCGCCGGGTTCGCTGCGTAAAGGACGCGGGCTGATCAGGTCGGACAGGGCACGACGCAGCTTGCGGGTGCAGGCCGGTTTGGCCTGCAACTGACTGTTAGGGTTGGGCACCGACAGGTTGAACAGCATCTGCTCGGTGGTCGGGCACAGCACCAGCACTTTGCAGCCCAGGTGTTCGAGGTCCCAGAGGTGCTGGTTCAGGCGCTCCGGCGGAATGTCATTGGCGGTGACGCCCAATACCGCCAAGTCAATCGCCTGCTCAGTTTGGTGGGCGCTGGTGATGCCGTTGGTCAGGCTCTCCAGGGTGTTGAACGGCGTGACTTCCAGGCCGCAGTCTTCCAACTGGTGTTGCAGGGCCTGGCGTGCCAGTTCGTGATTTTCCAGTACCGCGACACGGCGGCCCAGCAAAGGCGCAGAGGGCAGGTCTTCGACATCGTCGCGGGTTTTTGGCAGGTTCAGGCTGATCCAGAAATCCGAGCCTTCGCCTGGCGTGCTGTCGACGCCAATCTCGCCGCCCATCTGTTCGATCAGGCGCTTGGAAATCACCAACCCCAGACCGGTGCCGCCCGGCTGTCGTGACAGTGAGTTGTCGGCCTGGCTGAACGCCTGGAAAAGCGCCCGTACGTCCTGGCTGGACAAGCCGATTCCGGTGTCCTGGACGCTGATGCGCAGTTGCACGCTGTCCTCCTGTTCGTCTTCAAGCATGGCGCGGGCGACGATGGTGCCTTCGCGAGTGAACTTGATGGCGTTGCTGACCAGGTTGGTGAGGATCTGTTTGAGGCGCAGCGGGTCGCCCACCAGGGATAGCGGCGTATCGCGATAGACCAGGCTTACCAGTTCCAGCTGCTTGGCGTGGGCGGCCGGGGCGAGGATGGTCAAGGTGTCCTGCATCAGGTCTCGCAGGTTGAAGGGGATGCTGTCGAGCACCAGCTTGCCGGCTTCGATTTTCGAGAAGTCGAGAATTTCGTTGATGATGCCCAGCAGGTTGTCGGCGGATTTTTCGATGGTGCCCAAATAGTCCAGCTGACGGGGCGATAGCTCGCTTTTCTGCAGCAGGTGGGTGAAGCCGAGAATGCCGTTGAGTGGCGTGCGGATTTCATGGCTCATGTTGGCGAGGAATTCCGATTTGATGCGGCTGGCTTCCAGGGCTTCCTTGCGGGCCAGGTCGAGTTCGATGTTCTGGATTTCGATGGTTTCCAGGTTCTGCCGCACGTCTTCAGTGGCCTGGTCGATACTGTGCTGCAGTTCTTCCTGGGCGTTTTGCAGGGTCTCGGCCATGCGGTTGATGCCCGACGCCAGTTGGTCCAGCTCCTGGCTGCCCAAAGGTGGCAAGCGGGTTTCCAGGTTGCCGTCCTTGAGTTGCGCCACCGCTTGCTTGATCTGGCCGATGGGCGAGGTGATCGTGCGGCTTATGCGCAGGGCCAACGAGGCGGTGCAGATCAGGCCAATGGCGATCAGCAGCAGGCTGGCGAACAGGCTGCGATAGCCACGCAGCAGCATGCCGTTGTGGGACAGTTCCAACTCGACCCAGCCCAGCAGGCGATCGGATTCATCAGGGATCAGCTCGCCGGCGAGGTTGCGATGGCGGCCAAAGACCGGCAGCAGATAACGGGTAGCGTCATTGCCGGTACGCTGTAGCAGGTGGGAACTGTTACCGATGGGCGGCTGATTGAGCATGGTCGGGCCGGCATGGGCCAGGGGCGAGCGGTCCGGCGCCAGGAAAGACACGGCTCGTACGTCGGGTTGCTCCAGGTAATGGGTGGCAATGCGCTCCAGCAAGTCGGTATTCTTGTTACCCAACGCCGGTGCCACTAGTGGCGCCAGTTGCTCGGCAATCATCTCGCCGCGATTGAGCAGCTGGGTTTGCAGCTCCGACAGTTGCATCCAGGTGAAATAACCACCCAGCAGTAATGCCATCAAGCTGGTAGGTAATAATGTCAGCAACAGTACGCGGCCTTTTATCCCCATTCGTCTAAACACGCCACTCTCCTGCTACCACATTGTGATCGAAATTCTTCGCGGGCGTCCGGCTCGCGACACTTGCGCAGTGTAGCCATTCGCAGGGCCGGGAATCTTGCAAAATGAATATGCGAGACGAAGAACGAGCCATTGAAACTCGATGACGGTGCAGGGGTTGCGAGCGAATCGAGGAGAGATCGTTGCCTGGCTACAGGTTGCGCTGTTTGCGCTTTTTCCACTGCCGGCCAACCCACCACCGCCAATAGACCATGGTCAAACAATAGGCCAACGCTCCCAGTACCAACCCCAACACCACCGAGCCCAGCAGAAACGGTTGCCAAAGCGTCGATAACTGCCCGCTGATCCATTCCCAGGTCAACTCGTCGGGAAGGCCGCGGGGCGGTACGTTCATCAGCCAAGTACCGGTCATGTAGGTGCAGAAGAACACCACTGGCATAGTAATCGGGTTGGTCAGCCAAACAAGACTGACGGCGAGCGGCATATTGCCGCGCACGGCAATGGACAGGACCGCGGCCAGCAACATCTGCAAGGGAATGGGGATAAACGCGGCAAACAGGCCCACGGCCATGGCCCGGGCCACAGAGTGCCGATTGAGGTGCCAAAGGTTTGGGTCATGCAGCAGCGTGCCAAGAAAGCGTAAGGATTTGTGTTCCCTGATGCTGGTCGGGTCGGGCATGTACCGTTTGAATAAGCGCCGTGGCATAAGGGGTCCAGGTCAGTTCGAGGGGCAAGTATGCCCGTATTCCATGAACGGGAAATTCAGACTTTGTGACAAAAAATCATACTCCGCGTAGCCGGTTTGGCTAAGACTCAATGGGTCACTTTCAAGGAATGACTCATGCGCACAGGGATGTTCGCGCTCGCGTTGGGGCTACTTGCCTTGCGGTTCTTGCCGGCGTTGCCGCCGGTTGGCTGGCTGCTGGTCCTGCTGGTCCTGGCGTTGATGCTACTGCCATTTCGCACGTATCCATTGGCTTTTTTTCTGCTGGGGTTGAGTTGGGCCAGCTTCAGCGCACAGTGGGCGCTGGATGACCGGCTTGCACAGAAACTGGATGGCCAGACTCGTTGGCTGGAAGGTCGCGTCACCGGGCTGCCGCAACAAAATGGCGACGTAGTGCGCTTTGAACTGAGCGATAGCCGGTCGCGCAAGGACAAGCTGCCCAAGCTCATCCGTGTGGCCTGGCATGGAGGTCCCCCGGTTCACAGTGGCGAGCGTTGGCGCCTGGCTGTCACCCTCAAGCGTCCGTCCGGCTTGCTCAATGCCCATGGTTTTGACTATGAAGCCTGGCTATTGGCCCAGCGCATCGGCGCTACGGGTTCGGTCAAGGATGGCCAGCGCCTGGCGCCCGCCCGGCATGCCTGGCGCGATACGATTCGCCAGCGCCTGTTGGCCGTGGATGCCCAAGGCCGTGCAGCAGGGCTGGCTGCACTGGTACTGGGGGATGGTTCCGGGTTGGCGCCCGAGGATTGGCGCATATTGCAAGACACCGGCACTGTGCATTTGCTGGTGATCTCCGGCCAGCACATCGGGCTGTTGTCGGGGTTGATCTATGGACTGGTCGCCGGGCTGGCCCGTTACGGTTGTTGGCCGAGACGATTGCCGTGGTTGCCCTGGGCTTGTGTCCTGGCGTTCGCCGCAGCACTGGCCTATGGCTTGCTGGCGGGTTTTGAAGTGCCGGTGCAACGGGCCTGTGTGATGGTCGGCTTGGTATTGTTGTGGCGCCTGAGGTTTCGTCACCTGGGCATCTGGTGGCCGCTGTTGCTGGCGCTCAACGCTGTCTTGATCCTGGAACCATTGGCGAGCCTGCAACCGGGGTTCTGGTTATCCTTTGCCGCCGTGGCGGTGCTGGTTCTGGCGTTCAGCGGGCGGCTGGGTCCCTGGCGAGCCTGGCAGGCCTGGACCCGCGCCCAGTGGTTGATTGCTATCGGTCTGTTCCCATTGTTGCTGATACTCGGCTTACCCATCAGCTTGACTGCGCCCCTGGCTAATCTGTTTGCGGTGCCGTGGATCAGCGTGGTGGTGTTACCCCTGGCACTACTGGGTACGGTCTTGTTGCCAGTGCCTTATATTGGCGAATCCCTCTTGTGGCTGGCGGGCGGCACCCTTGATTGGCTATTCAGGGCCCTGGCGCTGTTGGCGGAGCATTTTGCGGCCTGGGTCCCTGTCGAGGTGTCTTTCGGGTATTGGCTGGTGAGCCTGGTGGGGGCGGTGTTGTTATTGATGCCCAAAGGTGTTCCGTTTCGCCTGCTGGGCTGGCCGATGCTGCTGTTGGCGGTGTTCCCACCCCGTGAATCGATCCCCAGCGGGCAGGTTGATGTGGTGCAACTGGATGTCGGGCAGGGGTTGGCGATCGTACTGCGTACCCGCAACCACGCCTTGGTGTATGACGCAGGGCCTCGGTTTGGCGAGTTCGACCTTGGCGCACGCGTAGTGTTGCCTTCCCTGCGCAAGATGGGTGTATCGCAGTTGGACTTGATGCTGCTCAGTCATGCCGATGCTGATCACTCCGGTGGTGCGGCGGCCGTTGCTCAGGGGTTACCCGTCAAGCGTGTGGTAGGCGGAGAAACTAACGGGTTGCCCGCTTTCCTGGGTACTCAACCTTGTGTCAGCGGTGAGCAATGGGAATGGGATGGGGTGAGGTTTGAGTTATGGCAGTGGCCGGATGCCCGCAGCGGCAACCAGAAATCCTGTGTGCTGCAGATAGTGGCCAACGGCGAGAGACTGCTGCTGACCGGAGATATCGACCGCGAGGCAGAGAGGGCGCTGCTGGCCACGTCACTGGCGGTCAGTACTGACTGGCTGCAAGCACCTCATCATGGTAGTCGCAGCTCTTCTTCATGGCCTCTATTGCAGCGGCTCGTGCCCAAGGCCGTACTGATCTCTCGTGGTCGCGGCAACGCGTTTGGCCATCCGCATCCTCAGGTGCTGGAGCGTTACCGGGCCTTGGGCAGTGCCATTTATGACAGTGCCGAAATGGGCGCCCTGCGCCTGCAATTGGGCACTTTTCAGAAGCCAGTAGCCGCTCGCGGCCAGCGCCGGTTCTGGCGAGAGGTTCCGACAATGCCAGCGGTAATCGACCGTAACCAAAGACCGGCGCCTGCGACATGATGGCCGCGGGCAGGTAGGCCCTTGCGCGCAACCCTATATGCTAAAGTGGCGCACTTTTTCGAAGGGGCGTTCACTGTGTGGGAATTGGTCAAGTCCGGCGGCTGGATGATGTTGCCGATCATTATGAGCTCCATCGCCGCACTCGGTATCATCGCCGAACGCTTGTGGACCCTGCGCGCCAGCCGCGTGACCCCGCCCCATCTGCTGGGGCAGGTCTGGCGCTGGATCAGGGACAAGCAACTGGGCAAGGACAAGCTCAAGGAGCTGCGGGCCAACTCCCCCTTGGGCGAGATCCTGGCCGCGGGGCTGGCCAACTCCAAGCATGGCCGCGAGATCATGAAGGAATGCATCGAAGAAGCTGCTGCCCGGGTCATCCATGAACTGGAGCGCTACATCAATGCCTTGGGCACCATCGCCGCCATGGCGCCGCTGCTTGGGTTGCTCGGCACGGTGCTGGGGATGATCGATATCTTCAGTTCCTTTATGGGCTCTGGCATGACCACCAACGCCGCTGTGCTGGCCGGGGGCATCTCCAAGGCCTTGATCACCACGGCCGCAGGCCTGATGGTCGGTATTCCGGCAGTGTTCTTTCACCGATTCCTGCAACGCCGGATCGATGAGCTGGTGGTGGGCATGGAGCAGGAAGCCATCAAGCTGGTGGAAGTGGTGCAGGGCGACCGTGATGTCGATCTGGTTGAGGGCAAAGCGTGAAATTTCGCCGCAAGCAACGGGAAAACGTCGATATCAACCTGGCGTCGTTGATCGACGTGGTGTTCATCCTGCTGCTGTTTTTTGTCGTGACCACCACCTTTACCCGGGAAACCCAACTGCGGGTCGATCTACCGGAAGCCGTCAGCGGCTCGCCGGCGCCAGACTCGCAGGCCAAGCAACTGGACATCGCCATTAGCGTCGATGGAGTGTTTTCGGTGAATAACCAATTGCTGGAGAAAAACGATCTGGCCAGCCTGATGGATGCACTCCAGAAAGAGTCCGGCGGTGATACGCAGCTGCCGCTGTCCATCAGCGCTGATGGCAAGACCCAGCACCAGGCCGTGATCACCGCGATGGACGCCGCCGGCAAGCTTGGCTTCAGCCATTTGCGCATGACCACCGTCGAGGCGGCGGGCCAACCCTGATGAGCATGTCTGATCGTTTGCTGCGCGCCTGGTACACCGGCCATCCCGCCCTCAAGCTCTTGCAGCCGCTGGAATGGCTGTATCGCCGGGTTGTGCGGCGCAAGCGTGAACGCTTCCTGGCGGGCGAGGGCGAGATCTATCAGTCGCCGGTGCCGCTGGTGGTGGTCGGTAATATCACCGTCGGTGGCACGGGCAAGACGCCGTTGATTCTCTGGTTGATCGACCACTGCCAGCGCAGCGGTTTGCGGGTCGGCGTGGTCAGCCGCGGTTACGGCGCCAAGCCGCCGCAGTTACCCTGGCGGGTTGAAGCTAGCCACAGCGCCGAGGTCTCGGGCGACGAACCACTGTTGATCGTGCAGCGCAGCGGCGTCCCGCTGATGATCGACCCCGACCGTAGTCGCGCCGTGCAGGCGCTGTTGGCCAGCGAAACACTGGACCTGATTCTTTCCGACGATGGTCTGCAGCACTACCGATTGGCCCGTGACCTGGAACTGGTGCTGATCGACGCGGCCCGAGGCCTGGGCAATCGCCGGTGCCTGCCGGCGGGGCCGTTGCGCGAGCCGGTGGAACGCTTGCAAAGCGTCGATGCGCTTCTTTATAACGGCGCAGGCTCGGATCGTGATGATGGTTTTGCCTTCCGTCTGCTGCCCACCGCGCTGGTCAATTTGCAAACCGGCGAGCGCAAGCCTCTGGATCATTTTCCGCTGGGCCAGCGCGTCCACGCTGTCGCTGGCATTGGTAACCCGCAACGTTTCTTCAATACCCTTGAAACGCTACACTGGCTGCCGATACCCCATGCTTTTGCTGACCATGCGTCCTACAGCGCTGAGGTTCTGAGTTTCACGCCGTCACTGCCGCTGGTCATGACCGAGAAGGACGCGGTGAAGTGCCGCGCCTTTGCGCAAGCCCACTGGTGGTACCTTGCGGTGGATGCGGCACCGTCACCGGCGTTCGTCGCCTGGTTCAATACGCAATTGATGCGTCTGCTGCCTGCTCGCCTTTTGCCTTAAAACGCTTTTATCCAGGAAACATTCATGGACACCAAACTGCTCGACATCCTCGCTTGCCCGATCTGCAAAGGCCCGCTCAAGCTCAGCGCCGACAAAACCGAGCTGATCAGCAAGGGTGCCGGCCTGGCTTACCCGATCCGTGATGGCATCCCGGTGATGCTGGAAAGCGAAGCCCGCACCTTGACCACCGACGAGCGCCTGGATAAATGACCACCGCCTTCACCGTTGTCATCCCGTCCCGTTACTCCTCCACCCGTCTGCCGGGCAAGCCGCTGCAGATGATCGGCAGCAAGCCGATGATCCAGCTTGTCTGGGAACAGGCCTGCAAAAGCAGCGCCGAACGGGTGGTGGTGGCCACTGATGACGTGCGCATCATTGAAGCTTGCAAAGCGTTTGGCGCTGAAGCGGTGCTGACCCGTGAAGATCACAACTCCGGCACTGACCGCTTGGCCGAAGTGGCCACGCACCTGGGGCTGGCGCCTGACGCCATTGTGGTCAACGTGCAAGGTGACGAGCCGTTGATTCCCCCTGGTGTCATCGATCAGGTGGCGGCCAACCTGGCGGCCCACGCTGAAGCACGTATGGCGACCTTGGCCGAGCCGATCGAAGACATTGAAACGCTGTTCAACCCGAACGTGGTGAAAGTGGTCAGCGACATTAATGGCCTGGCGCTGACGTTCAGTCGTGCCATCTTGCCGTGGGCGCGCGATGATTTCGCCAAAAGCCGTGACGTATTGCCGGCGGGCGTGCCGTATCGCCGCCATATCGGTATCTACGCTTACCGCGCCGGTTTCCTCCATGACTTCGTCAGTTGGGGCCCATGCTGGCTGGAGAACACCGAATCCCTGGAGCAACTGCGTGCACTATGGCACGGCGTGCGTATTCACGTGGGTGATGCCCTGGAAGCGCCGCCGGCCGGTGTCGATACCTTTGAAGACCTTGAGCGCGTCCGTCGCCTGCTGGGGGCCTGATGGAGGTTTTGTTCGTCTGCCTGGGCAATATCTGCCGCTCGCCCACCGCAGAAGGTGTACTGCGCCACAAATTGCGCGAAGCCGGGCTGGCTGGGCAGGTTGAAGTCGCCTCGGCTGGCACTGGCGAATGGCACATTGGCAAGGCGCCGGACAAGCGCAGCCAGCGCGCGGCGCTACAGCGGGGCTACGACCTGTCGGCCCAGCGCGCGCAGCAGGTGTCGCGTGCCGATTTTGCCCGCTATGACCTGATCCTCGCCATGGACGAGAGCAACCTGCGTAACCTCAAGGCCATGCAGCCTGCTCAAGGCAAGGCGGATCTGGACCTGTTTCTGCGCCGTTACGACTCGGCGGTGGACGAGGTGCCAGACCCGTACTACGAGGGCGAGCAAGGCTTCGAACGGGTCCTGGACCTGATCGAGCACGCCTGTGATTTGTTGGTGATTGAATTGAAGGGGCGGTTATGACCTTGCAAGTGCAGGCGCAGGTTTCGCTCAAGGCATTCAACAGCTTTGGTATCGATGTGCGTGCCCAGTTGTTTGCCGAGGCCCGCAGTGATGCCGATGTTCGTGAAGCCCTGGCCTACGCTGCCGGGCAACAATTGCCGTTGCTGGTGATTGGCGGCGGCAGCAACCTGCTGCTGACCCAGGACATTAAGGCCATGGTGTTGCGCATGGCTACCCAGGGTATTCGGGTGGTGCACGATGATGGCGTTCATGTGGTTGTCGAAGCCGAAGCTGGCGAAGCCTGGCATCCGTTTGTGTTGTGGACCCTGGAGCACGGTTTTTCCGGCCTGGAAAACCTCAGCCTGATTCCTGGTACGGTCGGCGCGGCGCCGATGCAGAACATTGGCGCCTACGGTGTGGAGATCAAGGACATGTTTGCCGGCCTCACCGCGCTGGATCGCCAGACCGGCGAGCTGCGGGATTTCAGCCTGGACGAATGTAACTTTGCCTACCGCGATAGCTTGTTCAAACATGAAGTCGGGCGCTGGTTGATCTTGCGGGTGCGTTTTGCCTTGAGTCGCGCTGTGCACTTGAAGCTCGAATATGGTCCGGTGCAACAGCGTTTGGCCGAGCAGGGGATTACCCAAGCGACGCCAAGCGATGTCAGTCGGGCGATTTGCAGCATTCGCAGCGAGAAACTGCCTGACCCGGCGGTGCTGGGCAATGCCGGCAGCTTTTTCAAGAACCCCTTGGTTTCCCAGGCCTTGGCTGCCCGGCTGCAGGCACTGTACCCGGATCTGGTGGCCTACCCTCAGGCGGGCGGGCAGATGAAGTTGGCAGCTGGCTGGTTGATTGATAAGGCCGGTTGGAAAGGCTTTCGCGACGGCGATGCCGGCGTGCATCGCTTGCAGGCCCTGGTGCTGGTCAATTACGGCGCGGCAACGGGCCTGGAAATTTCCAATCTGGCGCAACGAATCCAGCAGGACATTGCCCAGCGCTTCCAGGTTGATCTGGAAATGGAGCCCAATCGCTATTGAGCTACGCTTCTTCAAGAATGAATCAAGCCCTGCATTGCAGGGCTTTTTTTTACTCTTCACACCGCTCTGCTTGCTGGGTTAACTTAGCTGGCTAACGATGTTTGTTTATCGTTCTATAGACGCTGTTTATCAAAGGCCCGGTGAAGATCCGTCTTCACAAGAGAGCCCGACTAGCCTGAGTCAATCTGCGTGTACCAACTCTACTCTACCCCTGGCGGCAGATTGCTCGACCCCATAACCCATAAATATGCGGGCGTGCCCATGATTACCCTGAAGCTCAACGGTCAAGACCATCAACTGGACGTCACCGAGGATATGCCGCTGCTGTGGGCCATCCGCGATGTGGCCGGTTACAACGGCACCAAGTTTGGCTGCGGCATGGGCCTGTGTGGCGCGTGCACCATTCATATCGACGGCTCGCCCGCCCGCAGTTGCATCACCCCGATTGGCGCGGTCAAGGGCCAGAACATCAGCACCATCGATAACCTGCACACTGACCCTGTCGGCCAAGTGGTTCAACAAGCCTGGCTGGACACCGCCGTGGCCCAATGCGGCTACTGCCAGGGCGGCCAAATCATGTCCGCCACCGCGTTGCTGAAAACCAACCCCAATCCCAGCGACGAGCAGATTGAAGAGGCGATGGTCGGCAATATCTGCCGTTGTGGCACTTACAACCGGATCAAGACCGCGATCCGCCAGGCCGCCACGCACCTGCAGGGGATCAAGGCATGAGCCAGTTGCCCAATGATTTCAAACTGAACAACCTCAGCCGCCGTGGCTTCCTCGCAGGCGTTGGCGTTACCGGTGCTCTGGTTATCGCCGCCAGTTGGGGTTTGCCCGATGCATTTGCCGAAGACGCGGTGAAGAAATACGGCGGCGACGCCATGCCCAATGGCGTGATCGACGATCCCAAGGTCTACGTCAGTATTGCCACCGACGGCACCGTTACCGTGATCTGTAACCGCTCGGAAATGGGCCAGGGCGTGCGCACCAGCCTGACCCTGGTAGTGGCCGATGAATTGGATGCCGATTGGGCGCTCGTAAAGGTTCAGCAGGCCCCGGGTGACGAAGTGCGTTTCGGCAACCAGGACACCGATGGCTCACGCAGCATGCGTCACTGGTATGAGCCGATGCGTCGGTGCGGTGCTGCCGTGCGGACCATGCTGGAGCAGGCCGCTGCCGAGCAGTGGAAAGTTCCGGTGGGCGAGTGCCGCGCGCAATTGCATAAAGTCATTCACCAGCCCAGCGGCCGCGAACTGGGCTATGGCGCCCTGGCCGCTGCCGCCGGTGCGCTGGCGGTGCCGGCTCGCGACGGTTTGCGGCTCAAGCAGCCGTCGGAGTTTCGCTACATCGGCAAGGAAGGCACCAAAGCCATCGACGGTGCCGACATCGTCAACGGCCGCGCGGTGTATGGCGCCGACGTGCATTTCGATGGCATGTTGTTCGCCACCATTGCCCGTCCGAAGGTCTATGGCGGGAAGGTCAAATCCTTCGATGCCAGCGCGGCATTGAAGATCCCGGGTGTGCTCAACGTGCTGGAAATCGAAAGCCGGCCTTTGCCGTCGGAATTCCAGCCTTTGGGCGGCGTAGCAGTTGTCGCCAGCAATACCTGGGCGGCGATCAAGGGTCGCGAAGCCTTGCAGATTGTTTGGGATGACGGCATCAACGCCGGCTACAACTCCATCGACTACCGCAAGGAACTGGAAGCTGCCGCGTTGAAACCCGGCAAAGTGGTGCGCAACACCGGCAGTATCGATCAGGCCCTGAGCGACGCCGACAGCACCCTCGAAGCCGCTTACTACTTGCCGCACCTGGCTCAGTCGCCGATGGAACCGATGGTGGCCATCGCCCGATTCGACAAGGGGCAGTGCGAAGCCTGGGCGCCAAGCCAGGCACCACAAGTCAGTCGTGAGCGAATCGCTGAGCGGCTAGGGCTGCCTTTCGATAACGTCACGCTGAATGTCACGCTGTTGGGCGGCGGTTTTGGTCGCAAGTCCAAACCCGACTTCATCGTCGAAGCGGCAATCCTGGCCAAGGCGTTTCCTGGCAAGGCGGTGCGCGTGCAGTGGACGCGTGAGGACGATATCCACAATTCCTACTTCCATACCGTGTCCGCTGAGTACCTCAAGGCCGGCCTGAACAAGGACGGCATGCCGTCGGGCTGGCTGCACCGCACGGTGGCGCCGAGCATCACCGCGCTGTTTGCCCCCGGCATGAACCATGAGGCCGCATTCGAGCTGGGCATGGGATTTACCAACATGGCCTACGCGATTCCCAATGTGCGCCTGGAAAACCCTGAAGCGGTGGCCCATACCCGGGTTGGCTGGTACCGCTCGGTATCGAATATTCCCCACGGCTTTGCAATTCAGAGCTTTGTAGATGAATTGGCCCACAAGGCAGGTCAAGACCCGTTGAAGTACCAGCTGAAATTGCTGGGCCCGGATCGTCAGATCGATCCCAAAACCTTGAGCGATGAGTGGAACTATGGCGAATCGCCAGAGCGCTATCCCATCGACACCGCACGCTTGCGTGGCGTACTGGAAACCGCTGCCAAAGCCGCTGGTTGGGGTCGCAAGCTACCCAAGGGTCGTGGGCTGGGTCTGGCGGTGCACTACAGTTTTGTCACCTACGTGGCAGCGGTGATCGAGGTGGAAGTCAAAGACGACGGCACCCTGATCGTGCACAAGGCGGACATTGCCGTTGACTGCGGCCCGCAGATCAATCCGGAGCGCATCCGCTCGCAGTTCGAGGGTGCTTGCGTGATGGGGCTGGGCAATGCGGTGCTGGGAGAAATCAGCTTCAAGGACGGCAAGGTCCAGCAGGACAACTTCCATATGTACGAAGTGGCTCGGATGTCCCTGGCGCCCAAGGAAATCGCCGTGCACCTGGTCACGCCAAAAGGCGATGTACCGTTGGGCGGTGTCGGTGAGCCGGGTGTGCCGCCGATTGCACCGGCGCTGTGCAATGCAATCTTCGCCGCTACGGGCAAGCGTATCCGTAATTTGCCGGTCCGTTATCAATTGCAGGGTTGGCAGCAGGAGGCGAAGGGCTGATGGACAGTGTCGATCTGAACGTCTTGCGCAGTGTGCTGGAGTGGCGCCGGGCTGGGCAGCAGGTGGTGCTGTACAGCGTGGTCCAGACCTGGGGCAGTGCGCCGCGCCCACCGGGGGCCATGTTGGCCTTGCGGGGCGATGGGGTGGTGATTGGTTCGGTCTCTGGCGGGTGCATTGAAGACGACTTGATCGCCCGTTCGCAGGACGGACGCTTGCCCGACGATGGGCCGCCAGTGCAACTGGTGACGTATGGCGTCACGCGAGATGACGCGGCGCGTTTTGGTTTGCCTTGTGGCGGAACCTTGCGTCTCACGGAGGAACGGGTGACCGATGCGGGTTGGGTGGCCGAGTTGCTGGCACGCTGTGAGGCCCATGAGGTCGTCGCCAGAGAGTTGGACCTGGCGACCGGCGAAGTCATCTTGAGCCCCGCAGACAAGACCGACACCGTGAGTTTTGACGGTGAGCGCCTGCGGGCCATTTACGGTCCTCGCTGGCGCTTGCTGTTGATCGGTGCCGGTCAGTTGTCGCGCTACGTGGCAGAAATGGCTCGGTTGCTGGATTTCGAAGTGCTGATCTGCGATCCGCGCAAGGAGTTCGTCTACGGTTGGGAAGAACAGCACGGGCGCTTCGTGCCGGGTATGCCCGATGACGCGGTGCTCAATATCCAGACTGACGAGCGCACGGCCATTGTCGCGTTGACCCACGATCCGCGCCTGGACGATATGGCGCTGCTCACGGCGCTGAACTCCAGGGCGTTCTACATTGGTGCTTTGGGTTCGCGGGTCAACACTCAAAAACGTCGGGACAACTTGGCAGCCCTGGGGTTGACGACGGATGCGATCGCTCGTCTGCATGGCCCTATCGGTTTGCATATCGGTAGCCATACCCCGGCGGAGATCGCTTTGTCGTTGATGGCGGAGATCGTCTCCATCAAGAACGGGATTGATTTGTTGCAAAAGAAACCGTTGCAGGTGGCAGTCAGTTGACGGGCTCAATCACAGCCATTGTCCTGGCAGCAGGACAAGGCAGCCGATTTCGGGCTGTGGCGGATCAGGACAAGTTGCTGGCGCCTTGCGTGGGTCGTGATGGGGTGATGCGACCGATGATTGAGCAGGTGCTGGTAAATCTACCGCCCAGCGTTGCAAAGCGTTGGGTGGTGACGTCGCCGGATCGAAGCGAGGTTATTCGTCTGGCACAGGCTTATGGTTGTGAGGTGCTCCTTTTGCGTTCAGCAGGCATGGGCGACAGCATCGCAGCGGCGGTGTCGGCCAGTGCTTCAGCCACTGGCTGGCTGGTGGTGTTGGGGGATATGCCATTTATCCTGCCGTCGAGCATCGAGCAGGTGGTTGCGGGACTTGGGCAAGATGGCATCAGCGTTCCCGTTCAGGGCGGTGAGTACGGTCACCCGGTTGGCTTTGGTCTCTCCTTTGGCCCTGCATTAATGGCATTGACTGGCGATCGTGGGGCGAAGCCGCTGTTTGCCCAGGCATTAGTGCGAGAAGTGCCAGTCGATGATCCTGGGGTATTGTGGGATGTAGATGTGCCAGGGTTGCTGCATTTCCGGTAACAATCGTCAGACATAAAAAAGCCCCGCCTGATCACTCAGGCGGGGCTTTTTAGTGGCCGATGGAATCAGGCGAGGGGTTTAGGCTCGTGCTCTTCTTCCAGGGCTTCTACCACTTCCTCAGCGGAACGCAGGTTCTCGTCGATGGCGGGGGCAGTGTGCTCAACCACGGCTTCGGCTGCCGGGGCAGGAGCCTCGACCACTTCAGCGACAACCGGTGCAGCTACTGGAGCAGCAGCGGCAGCCAGTTCGGCTTCCTTGCGGCGACGACGCACTTCACGCGGGTCGTTTGGTGCGCGGCCATTTTCGGTCAGGGCGCTGGCCGGAGCTTCAATTACCGGAGCGGCAACTTCGGCAACCACTGGCGCTTCTTCGACGACCGGAGCTGCAACAACTACTGGCTCGGCGGTGATGACTTCAGCAACTGGCGCTGGAGTTTCTTCTACCGGGGCAGGCGCTGGTGCTTCGAAAGCGGCGGCGGGTTCGGCAGTCCATTGGAAGGCAGTCTGTTCTTCGCGAACTTCACGCACTTCTGGGGTTGCTTCGACCACTGGCGTTTCGACAGCGGTTTCAACGGCCGGCTGTTGTTCAACAACAACGGTAGGCTCGGATACCACTTCGGCTTCAGGCTGAGGCTCGCGAACTTCGCGAATTGGCGCAACTTCCACTTCAGTAGTTGCTGGCGTCGAGGCTTCAACAACTGGCGTCTCAACTACAGCGTTTTCCTGTATAGCAGCAGTGGCGCGTTCAGCCTGCTCGTTGGCTTGGGCTTCAGCGGGTGCGCTGATGACCGAGCGGGCAACGGCAGCGGTAACGGCCAGGCCAGCGGCCAGTTCGGCACTGGTTGGTTCGCTGTCGTCGTCGTTGGCTTCGCCGGTCTCTTCGGAGCCTTCGATCACGTTGCCGTTGGCATCACGTTGACGCTCGCGACGGTTGCTGCGACGACGCTGGCCACGGGAGCGGCGGCGTGGACGATCGCCTTCGGCGTTGTCCTGACCGTCTTCCTGCAGTTGTTCTTCGTTGGACAGCAGTTCTTCTTCTTCGCTGGCGGTAACAGCCTGTTCGGCGTGAGGTTGACGCTCTTCACGCGGTGCACGTGGAGCACGTTCTTCACGCGGCTGGCGAGCTGGGCGTTCTTCGGTCGAAGCAACAGCGGCGACGGTCGGAGCGGCATCCAGCGGTTCGCGCAGTTCACGCACACGTTCTTCACGCTCGCCACGAGGCTTGCGGTCTTCACGAGGTGCACGAGGTGCGCGTGGTGCACGTTCTTCACGAGGCGCACGTTCTTCGCGGGCTACGACCGGAGTTTCTTCACGGGCTTCACGTGGCTGGCGCTCTTCACGTGGTGCGCGTTCTTCACGCGGAGCACGTTCTTCGCGAGGCTTGCGCTCTTCGTCACGGCGACCGTTACGGTTGCGGCTCTGCTGGCGACCGTTGCGACGCTCTTCATTGCGAGCAGGGCGTTCGGTGGCTGGCTTCTCGACGACAACTGGAGCAGCAGGCTCTTCCTTGGTGGCGAACAGGCTGACCAGCGACTTCACCAGACCCTTGAACAGGCTTGGCTCCGGCAGGGCGGCAGGTGCTGCAACCGGGGCGACATCTTCAACCGGAACCGGTGCGTTGGCACGGGCCGGTGCGGTCTTGACGGCCGCTTCCTGACGAACCAGGGTGCGGGTCGCGGCGGCTGGCTGGACTTCTTCCACTTCGGCAGCGGCAGCAGCGATTTCGTAGCTGGACAGATTGACGTGGGCTTCCGGGCTGTCATCACGCAGGCGCTGCACTTCGAAGTGCGGCGTTTCGAGGTGATCGTTCGGCAGGATGACGATGCGGGCACGGGTGCGCAGTTCGATCTTGGTGATCGAGTTGCGTTTTTCGTTGAGCAGGAAGGCTGCAACCGGAATCGGCACCTGGGCGCGGACTTCGGCGGTGCGGTCTTTCAGGGCTTCTTCTTCGATCAGGCGCAGGATCGCCAGGGAGAGCGATTCAACGTCACGGATGATGCCGGTGCCGTTGCAACGTGGGCAAACGATGCCGCTGCTTTCGCCGAGCGAAGGACGCAGGCGCTGACGGGACATTTCCAGCAGGCCGAAGCGCGAGATGCGGCCAACCTGTACGCGGGCACGGTCGGCTTCCAGGCATTCGCGGACTTTCTCTTCCACGGCGCGCTGGTTCTTGGCAGGGGTCATGTCGATGAAGTCGATGACGATCAGGCCGCCGATGTCGCGCAGGCGCAACTGACGGGCGATTTCTTCGGCGGCTTCAAGGTTGGTCTGCAGTGCGGTTTCTTCGATGTCGCTGCCTTTAGTGGCGCGCGCCGAGTTGATGTCGATGGACACCAGGGCTTCGGTCGGATCGATAACGATGGAGCCACCGGAAGGCAGTTCAACGACGCGCTGAAAAGCGGTCTCGATCTGGCTTTCGATCTGGAAACGGTTGAACAGCGGGACGCTGTCTTCGTACAGCTTGATCTTGCTGGCGTACTGCGGCATCACCTGGCGGATGAAGGTCAGAGCTTCGTCCTGGGCTTCAACGCTGTCGATCAGCACTTCGCCGATATCCTGGCGCAGGTAATCGCGGATGGCGCGGATGATCACGTTGCTTTCCTGATAGATCAGGAAAGGCGCGGAACGATCCAGGGACGCTTCTTTGATAGCGGTCCACAGTTGCAGCAGGTAATCGAGGTCCCACTGCATTTCTTCGCTGCTGCGGCCCAGGCCGGCAGTGCGCACGATCAAGCCCATGTCGGCCGGAGCGATCAAGCCGTTCAGCGCTTCACGCAGTTCGTTGCGCTCTTCACCTTCGATGCGGCGGGAAATACCACCGGCACGTGGGTTGTTCGGCATCAGAACCAGATAGCGGCCAGCCAGGCTGATGAAGGTGGTCAGGGCGGCGCCCTTGTTGCCACGTTCTTCTTTTTCCACCTGAACGATGACTTCCTGGCCTTCGCTCAGGACGTCCTTGATGTTCACGCGGCCTTCAGGAGCTTTCTTGAAGTATTCGCGGGAGATTTCTTTGAGGGGCAGAAAGCCGTGGCGCTCGGAGCCGAAATCGACAAAGGCAGCCTCAAGGCTTGGTTCGATACGAGTAATCCGGCCTTTATAGATGTTGGCCTTCTTTTGCTCGCGTGCACCGGACTCAATATCCAGGTCGTAGAGGCGTTGGCCGTCTACCAGTGCAACACGCAACTCTTCGGGTTGAGTTGCGTTAATCAGCATTCTTTTCATGTTATACCGTCGGTTTCCGGGCTGCCGGAAACGGCGTTCGGCACACACGACTTCTCACGGTCGGTGTCAGGTGCGTCAAGAGTGGTTGGCCACTCCAGTGTCCAGCGACATCTGTCCAATGGGACAAAGTCGCGACGGACGCGTCCTGCTTGTTTGCTGTGGTGACTAACGCACCACTTAAACAAAAGCTAAGGTCAGGAGGAGGAATCAACCGGCGACTGTGGACGAGATGAAGCGTCTAAATATAAGCCTAGTGCTACACAGTCCGACGGTTGTGCATCTCCACCCTACACGTATCCCTGATAATTCGGGTGCTGCCGCGCGCAGAATCCGCAGCGGGTTGGCATTTACCGTGTTCTCCAATGGGGAGACCACGCTCATGGCTAAACAAGACCGGGTGTGGGCAACTGTGCTCTCACTCAGCTCGTAACAGGCGTTGTTTCCGAAGCATTCGCCGTGGTCTGGTTCAAGACTGACTGCACTTTGTGAACTGGCCGTAAATATCGGCGCAAAAGGCGAGTAATTGCTCTGCTCTTTGCACTCGCTTCAGGCCTCATGTCACCTGCGCTTGTTACAATCTTGAGCCTTCCAAGGTGGCGAAAGCCCCGTAGGACGGCCTCGCGTCCTGATGAATTGCGATGGTCAGGGCCGGCTGTTTACCGTTAGTCCTCTGTCCAGGCCGCTTTTGGCGACGTTCGCGACTATAGCAGCAATGATTAAGTGCTTCAATTCCATAAAAAATTGTTATCATTCCCGCCATGACGACTACCGCCCCCCAGACCCCCAGCGTCCAGCTGCTTGAGGTCTCGCCGGAATATGCCGGCCAACGCATCGACAACTTTCTTCTTGCCAGGCTCAAAGGCGTGCCCAAGACCTTGATTTATCGCATTTTGCGTAAGGGCGAAGTGCGCGTGAACAAGGGCCGGATCAAGCCCGAGTACAAGTTGCAGGCGGGCGATATCATCCGTGTGCCCCCGGTACGGGTGCCTGAGCGCGACGAGCCCGTTCCCCTGGCTCAGGGGCTGTTGCAGCGCCTTGAGGCGTCGATTATCTTCGAAGATAAGGCGCTGATCGTGATCAACAAGCCTGCCGGCATTGCCGTGCACGGGGGCAGCGGCCTCAACTACGGGGTGATCGAAGCCTTCCGTCAGTTGCGCCCTGATACCAAGGAGCTGGAGTTGGTCCATCGCCTGGACCGTGATACCTCCGGCCTGCTGATGATCGCGAAAAAGCGCAGCATGTTGCGCCATCTGCACGCCGCCCTGCGCGGTGACGGTATCGATAAACGCTATATGGCCCTGGTCCGTGGCAACTGGGCGACGTCGATCAAGAGCGTGCGAGCGCCGTTGCAGAAGAGCAACCTGCGCTCCGGCGAGCGCATGGTCGAGGTGAACGAGGAGGGCAAGGAAGCGCTGACCCTGTTCAAGGTGCTGCGTCGCTTTGGTGACTTCGCAACGATGGTTGAGGCCAAGCCCATTACGGGTCGTACCCACCAGATTCGCGTTCATACCCTGCATGCGGGTCACTGCATTGCCGGTGATACCAAGTACGGTGACGAGGGTTTCTCCAAGGAAATCCGCGACCTGGGCGGCAAGCGCTTGTTCCTGCACGCCTATATGCTGACTGTGCCGCTGCCCGATGGTGGCGAACTGAAGCTACAAGCGCCTGTCGATGAAATGTGGGCCAAGACCGTGGAGCGCCTGAGTGTCGCGCCTTGACTACAAGCTGCTGATCTTTGATTGGGATGGCACCCTGTGCGATTCCATTGGTCGGATTGTGGAATCGATGCATGCGGCTTCGACGCGTTCTGGGTACGAGCTGTGCAGCGACCTGGCAGTCAAGGGCATTATCGGCCTGGGCTTGCCGGAAGCAATCCGCACCCTGTATCCGCAGATTGGCGACGATGAGCTGGTAGCGTTTCGTCAGTGCTATGCCGATCACTACATGGCTCTGGATGCCCTGCCTTCGCCGCTGTTTGAGGGGGTGGTGCAGTCCATGGAAACGTTCCGTGCCGAGGGCTATCACTTGGCGGTGGCCACCGGCAAGGCCCGTCGCGGGCTGGACCGGGTGCTCAAGGCGCATGGCTGGGAAGATTATTTTGATGTCACTCGTGCTGCGGATGAAACCACCAGCAAGCCTCATCCTCTGATGCTTGAGCAGATCCTCGCTCATTGTGGCGTGTCGCCCCGTCAGGCGTTGATGGTGGGTGATGCGTCGTTCGATCTGATGATGGCGCGCAATGCCGGAATGGACTCCGTGGCGGTCGGCTACGGCGCTCAGTCTGGCCAAGCCTTGCAGGCGTATGAGCCAAGGCTGACGATTGACCGTTTTGCTGAATTGCAGGCCTGGCTCAGCCGGGATAGTTAAGTATTTGCTGGGGTGGATGGAATGACCGATGAGTGGAAAGCGCCTGAGAAGGCCAGTGCCGATAGCGGCGATGACAAAAGTTGGAAGCTGCTGGAGAAAACCTTGCTGGCCAGTGTTCAGGAGCAGCGTCGCTCCCGGCGTTGGGGGATCTTTTTCAAGTTCCTGACCTTTATTTACCTGTTGGGAATGCTGGCGCTGTTCAGTCCGCTGGTGGATATGGAGAAAAGCGCCACCCGTAGCGGTAATTACACGGCATTGATCGAAGTGCGCGGGGTGATTGCCGACAAGGAGTCTGCCAGCGCCGACAATATCGTCAGCAGCCTGCGGACGGCTTTTGAGGACTCCAAGGTCAAGGGCGTGATTCTGCGCATCAATAGCCCGGGCGGCAGCCCGGTGCAGTCGGGTTACGTGTATGACGAGATTCGTCGCCTGCGCGCCTTGCACCCGGACATCAAGCTGTACGCGGTTATTTCCGACCTGGGGGCTTCTGGTGCCTACTACATCGCCAGTGCCGCTGATCAGATTTACGCCGACAAGGCCAGCCTGGTGGGTTCCATTGGTGTGACGGCGGCCGGCTACGGCTTTGTTGGCACCATGGAGAAGCTGGGTGTTGAGCGCCGCACCTACACGTCTGGCGAGCACAAGTCGTTCCTGGATCCGTTCCAGCCGCAAAAGGCTGACGAAACCCAGTTCTGGCAGGGCGTGCTGGATACCACTCATCGGCAGTTCATTGCCAGCGTCAAGCAAGGGCGCGGTGATCGGCTCAAGGATAAAGATCATCCGGAGCTGTTCTCCGGGTTGGTCTGGTCGGGTGAGCAAGCGCTACCGCTGGGCTTGATCGATGGCCTGGGCAGTGCCAGTTCAGTAGCGCGCGATGTGATTGGCGAGAAAGAGCTAGTGGATTTCACGGTCCAGGAATCGCCGTTTGATCGCTTCTCGAAAAAGCTCGGCGCTAGTGTGGCCGAGCAGTTGGCGATGTGGATGGGCTTTCAAGGGCCGACCTTGCGCTGATTGCCACCGCTCAATAGAGGCCGGCCCTTGTGGCCGGTTTTCTGTTTTGGCGGGTTACGGAATCTGTATGCCTTCGGCCAGCAACATATCTACCAGTCGAATCAGCGGCAAGCCCACCAGGCTGGTCGCGTCAGGGCCTTCAGTGCTTTGAAACAGGCTCACCCCCAAGCCTTCGGCCTTGAAGCTGCCTGCGCAGTCGTAGGGCTGTTCAATGCGCAGGTAGCGCTCGATGCGTGTGGCGTCGAGCGTGCGCATGTGCACGGTAAAGGGGATGCAGTCGACCTGACAGTGCCCGGTGTTGCTGTTCAGTACGGCCAGGCCGGTGAGAAAACTGACGCGCTTGCCACTGGCTGCCAGCAGTTGCTCGCGGGCGTTTTCGAAGGTGTGGGGCTTGCCGATGATTTTTCCGTCGAGTGCGGCTACCTGATCCGATCCGATGATCAAGTGGCCTGGATGGCTGTCAGCAAGGGCGCGGGCTTTTTCTTCGGCCAGGCGCTTGACCAGCTCTATGGCGGACTCGTCCGGTCGGTGGCTTTCGTCGATATTGGGCGAACTGCAGATGAACGGCAGGTGCAAGCGGTTCAACAATTCCCGACGATAAATCGAGCTTGAAGCAAGTAATAACGGCAGCATGGGCGTCTCCTCAAGGCAGTCGCGGATTCTAGCGAGGTGGTCGGGTGACGGACAGGGCTGAATTTCCTTTGACATGGCTGGGTGCATCCCTATAATGCTGCGCCTATGTTGAATGACCCGATTCCACCTCACGTTGACCCGCGCAAATTGGCTGATCGTGGCACCACCCTTCAAGGTGAACTGCTGCTGGCCGATTTGGAGAGACTCTGCGACCCGCTTTCCGACACTGTCGGTACGGTGCAGGCTAAATTTATTTTTGAGCGAGATGAACGTAAGTCTGTGGTAATCCACAGCTTTATCGACACCGAGGTTAAAATGGTTTGCCAGCGTTGTCTTGAGCTGGTCACCCTGCCGATCCACAGCGAATGCAGTTATGTTGTGGTGAAAGAGGGTGCGAATACCCAGTCGTTGCCGAAAGGTTATGACGTTCTGGAACTGGGCGAAGATCCTTTGGATCTGCAGTCACTGGTCGAGGAGGAGCTTTTGCTTGCCTTGCCCATTGTGCCTGCTCATCATCCGGAAGAATGCCAGCAGCCGGCGGGTCTCGATGAGCCCGAACCGAGCGAGGACGAGGTAACGCGGTCCAACCCGTTCAGTGTATTGGCGCAGTTAAAGCGTGACCCAAACGTTTAGGAGTTAATCAATTATGGCTGTTCAGCAGAACAAAAAATCCCGCTCTGCCCGTGACATGCGTCGTTCGCACGACGCCCTGACGGCTAGCACTCTGTCTGTAGAAAAAACCACCGGTGAAATTCACCTGCGTCACCACGTATCGCCAGAAGGCGTATACCGTGGCCGTAAAGTGATCGACAAGGGCGCTGACGAGTAATCACTTGTCTGCTCAAGTCATCGCGATTGACGCAATGGGCGGGGACTTCGGTCCCCGCAGCATTGTTCAGGCCAGCATTGCTTGCCTGTCTGCCACACCCTCGCTGCACCTGACCCTCGTCGGTCAACCCTCCCTACTTGAAGAACTGATTGCCAGCCATCCGCCTGTGGATCGCGTGCGCCTGACGATTACGGCCGCCAGCGAAACCATCGGTATGGATGAAAAGCCTGCGCAGGCCTTGCGTGGCAAGCCGGACTCTTCCATGCGCGTAGCGCTTGAGTTGTTGCGCGATGGCAAGGTCCAGGCCGTGGTCAGCGCCGGCAATACCGGGGCCTTGATGGCCTTGTCGCGCTATGTGCTGAAGACCCTGCCAGGGATTGACCGACCGGCGATGGTGGCGGCGATTCCGACTCAGCGTGGCTATTGCCAATTGCTGGACCTGGGGGCAAATGTCGATTGCAGTGCCGAGAATCTGTTGCAGTTTGCTGTGATGGGCTCCGTGGCGGCCGAAGCGTTGGGTGTTGTCCGGCCTCGGGTTGCCTTGCTGAATATCGGCACAGAGGACATCAAGGGCAATCAGCAAGTCAAGCTGGCCGCCAGCCTCCTGCAAGGTGCGCGGGGCTTGAACTACATCGGGTTTATCGAAGGTGACGGTTTGTATCGCGGCGAAGCGGATGTGGTGGTGTGCGACGGTTTTGTCGGCAATATCCTGCTCAAGTCCAGCGAGGGGCTGGCCACCATGATTGCCGCGCGCATCGAGACGTTGTTCAGGAAGAACCTGGCTTCGCGTCTGGTGGGCGCCTTGGCGCTGCCGTTGATGCGGCGTCTGCAGGCCGACCTGGCGCCAGCGCGGCATAATGGCGCGAGTTTTCTCGGCTTGCAGGGGATAGTGGTGAAAAGTCACGGTTCAGCGGGGGTGCAGGGCTTTCAAAGTGCCATTCAGCGTGCATTGATCGAAATCCAGGAAAGCCTGCCGCAACGCTTGCACGGCCGTCTTGAGGATCTGTTGCCTTAGGTGAATTGGTCCGGGAATGCTTACAATGTGACCGGCCAGTTCAATTGACCATCCAATTTGTCAGTTTCTTGCGCTCCCACCTGTGGGGCGTCAATTCACCGACGACCAGATCATTAGGGGCTTGTTACATGTCTACATCCCTCGCATTCGTCTTTCCAGGGCAGGGTTCGCAGTCCCTCGGCATGTTGGCCGAGTTGGGCGCGCAATATCCGCTGATTCTGGAAACCTTCAAGGAAGCTTCCGACGCCCTGGGTTACGACCTTTGGGCGCTGACCCAGCAGGGGCCGGAAGAACAGCTCAATCAAACTGACAAGACCCAGCCGGCCATTCTCACCGCCTCTATCGCGCTGTGGCGTCTTTGGCTGGCTGAGGGTGGTGTGCGCCCGGCCTACGTTGCTGGCCATAGCCTGGGCGAATACAGCGCCCTGGTGGCGGCTGGAAGCCTGACCCTCGGTGAAGCGGTCAAGCTGGTAGAGCGTCGCGGCCAACTGATGCAAGAGGCTGTTCCAGCCGGGCAGGGTGGCATGGCTGCCATTCTCGGTCTGGAAGATGCTGACGTGATTGCAGCCTGCGCCGAAGCGGCCCAGGGCGAAGTGGTCAGCGCCGTCAACTTCAACTCGCCAGGCCAGGTGGTGATCGCCGGTGCCAAGGCCGCTGTCGAGCGCGCCATTGAAGGCTGCAAGGCCCGTGGTGCCAAGCGTGCGCTGCCGCTGCCAGTCAGTGTGCCGTCCCACTGCGAACTGATGCGCCCGGCTGCCGAGCGCTTTGCGCAGGCGGTCGCCGCGATCAACTGGCAGGCGCCGCAGATCCCGCTGGTGCAAAACGTTAGCGCTGCCGTTGCCCCAGACCTGGAAGCCCTCACGCGTGATTTGCTTGAGCAGCTGTACAAGCCAGTCCGTTGGGTCGAATCGATCCAGGCCTTGGCTGCTCAAGGTGCCACCCAGTTGGTCGAATGTGGTCCAGGCAAAGTCCTGGCCGGCCTGAACAAGCGCTGCGCCGAAGGCGTGTCGACTTCCAATCTCAATACCCCGGATGCCTTCGCTGCCGCTCTTGCGGCACAGGCCTGAAATAAGGAGAAGCCTGCATGAGTCTGCAAGGTAAAGTTGCACTGGTGACCGGCGCAAGCCGCGGGATTGGCCAGGCTATCGCCCTGGAACTGGGGCGCCTGGGCGCTGTAGTCATCGGCACCGCGACCTCCGCCGCCGGCGCCGAGCGTATCGCCGCGACCTTGAAGGAAAACGGCGTTCAAGGCACGGGCCTTGAGCTCAATGTGACCAGTGACGAATCAGTCGCAGCGGTATTGGCCGAAATATCGGCGCAATTCGGCGTGCCGGCTATTCTGGTCAACAATGCCGGTATCACCCGCGATAACCTGATGATGCGCATGAAAGACGACGAGTGGCATGACGTTGTCGACACCAACTTGAACAGTCTGTTTCGCCTGTCCAAGGGGGTTTTACGTGGCATGACCAAGGCGCGTTGGGGGCGAATTATCAATATTGGCTCGGTAGTAGGTGCCATGGGCAACGCAGGCCAAGTAAACTACGCAGCCGCCAAGGCAGGTCTGGAAGGTTTCAGTCGTGCATTGGCGCGTGAAGTCGGCTCGCGGTCGATTACGGTCAACTCGGTGGCCCCTGGGTTCATCGATACCGATATGACCCGCGAATTGCCTGAAGCACAGCGTGAAGCCTTGCTGACGCAGATTCCGCTGGGCCGTCTGGGCCAGGCTCAAGAGATCGCGAATGTGGTCGCTTTCCTGGCATCCGACGGTGCGGCATACGTGACTGGGGCTACAATCCCGGTTAACGGCGGGATGTACATGAGTTAAATTGTGACGGATCGCTTCAAAAAAATGTCATACGAGCTGTCTAAAATCCGTTATAAAGCTGCAATCTATTTATAGGCAGATGGCCAATAGGGTACGAGGGTGAAGCTTTCAGTTGAAAAGCTGAAAAGTCTTTCTATACACTTACCCACTGGCCAGCTGCCTGAATTTGTCCATTAGGAGTGAAAACAAGGTATGAGCACCATCGAAGAGCGCGTCAAGAAAATCGTTGCTGAGCAACTGGGCGTTAAAGAAGAAGAAGTGGTAAACACTGCTTCCTTCGTTGAAGACCTGGGTGCCGACTCCCTTGACACCGTTGAGCTGGTGATGGCTCTGGAAGAGGAATTCGAGACCGAAATCCCTGACGATGAAGCTGAAAAAATCACTACCGTTCAAGCTGCTATCGATTACGTTACTGGCCACCAGGCGTAATAGTTTGTAATCGTCGCTTGCTGTGATGGAAAAACCGCACTGCCCTATGGCGTGCGGTTTTTTCCTTTAAGCCTGATGCAAAGTGTCGTCATTAGAAAAAGGAGAGTGCTGTGTCGCGTAGACGCGTCGTAGTCACCGGTATGGGTATGTTGTCGCCACTGGGCACGGATGTGCCGAGCAGTTGGCAGGGCATTCTGGCTGGCCGCAGTGGTATTGGTCTGATTGAACATAGGGACCTTTCTGCCTATTCCACCCGTTTTGGCGGCTCGGTAAAGGGCTTCAATGTCGAGGAATATCTCTCGATCAAGGAGTCCCGTAAACTCGACCTGTTCATTCAATACGGTTTGGCAGCAGGTTTTCAGGCGGTGCAAAATGCCGGCCTGGAAGTAACCGACGCCAACCGTGAGCGCATCGGCGTGGCTATGGGTTCGGGTATTGGTGGTCTGACCAATATCGAAGAAACCAGCCGCACCCTGCACGAATCCGGGCCTCGTCGAATTTCACCGTTCTTCGTGCCAGGTTCGATCATCAATATGATTTCTGGTTTCCTGTCCATCCACCTGGGTGCGCAGGGGCCTAACTACGCCATTTCCACAGCCTGTACCACAGGTACTCACTGCATCGGCATGGCGGCGCGCAATATTGCCTATGACGAGGCCGACGTGATGATCGCCGGTGGCGCCGAGATGGCCGCCTGCGGGCTGGGCATGGGCGGCTTTGGTGCTTCCCGTGCGCTGTCGACTCGTAATGACGAGCCGGACCGTGCCAGCCGTCCGTGGGACAAGGGCCGTGATGGGTTCGTGCTGTCCGACGGTGCCGGTGCGCTGGTCCTCGAAGAGCTGGAGCACGCCAAGGCCCGTGGCGCTACCATCTACGCCGAGCTGATCGGATTCGGCATGAGCGGTGACGCCTACCACATGACGTCGCCACCGGCTGACGGTGCGGGTGCAGCACGCTGCATCACCAATGCGCTGCGGGATGCGAAGATCAACGTCGACCAGGTGCAATACATCAACGCCCACGGCACTTCGACGCTGACTGGCGACTTGGCGGAGGCTGAGGCCATCAAGTCGGTGTTCGGCGATCACGCCTACAACCTGGCGGTCAGTTCCACCAAGTCCATGACCGGTCACCTTTTAGGTGCGGCGGGCGCGGTCGAGGCGATCTTCAGCGTGCTGGCGATCAAGGATCAGGTCGCGCCGCCGACCATTAACCTTGATGAGCCAGACGAAGGCTGTGACTTGAACTTCGTGCCTCACGAGCCGCAGAAGATGCCGATCGACGTGGTGTTGTCCAACTCGTTCGGTTTTGGTGGCACCAACGGTTCCCTGGTGTTCCGCCGGTTCGCCGAGTGATGCACAGCTGGGTCGACGGTCAGCCAGCGGACACAGTGCCTCTGAAAGATCGCGGCCTGGCATACGGCGATGGCTTGTTTGAAACCATTGCCGTCAAGGCCGGGCGCCCCGTGCTGCTCGACCGCCACCTGCAGCGCCTCGCCGAAGGCTGCAGGCGTTTGGCGATTGTTGCGGATCAGAACCTGATCCGCAGCGAATTGCTGAGCTATGCCGCCGCACTGGGCGATGGTGTACTCAAGCTGATCCTGACCCGAGGCGACAGCCAGCGCGGTTATGGCATTCAACCTGGCGCAACTGCGCGCCGTATTCTGCAGGGCAATCCGCCCGCTACTTATCCAGAGACGCATGCTTTATCGGGCATACGCCTGTTTCCGTGCGCCACCCGTTTGTCCGAGCAACCCGTGCTCGCGGGTCTCAAACATCTCAACCGTCTGGAACAGGTGATTGCCCGTTCCGAGTGGCAGGATGCCGATCACGCCGAAGGTTTGATGCTGGATATTTCCGGTCGAGTCATCGAAGGCGTCTTCAGCAATCTGTTCCTGGTTCGTGACGGCATGTTGCTGACCGCTGATTTGAATCGCTGTGGCGTCGCCGGCGTCATGCGGGCCGAGGTGTTGGCCCAGGCGGGTACGTTGGGTATCCCGGTGAACGTCACCGATATCAGCCTTGAACAGTTGCAGCAGGCGGACGAAGTCTTTGTTTGCAACAGCGTATATGGCATTTGGCCGGTGCATGGATGTGGGGTGATGAGCTGGTCGATTGGGCCACTCACCCGTAAACTGCAAGGCATTGTTCGCGCGCTATTGGATATTTGATTTGAGACGTAAATTTGTACTGCTGCTGGAGATTGGTCTGGTCCTGGCAGGTTTGCTGCTGGGTGCTTCGGCCTGGAAGCTCAATAGCGCCCTTGAGCAGCCCTTGAGCCTGACGCAAGAGCAGTTGCTGGATGTGCCCGCCGGATCGACACCGACAGGCACCTTCAATCGCCTGCAAGCTGATGGTGTGATCCAGGACGCGTTCTGGTTGCGTCTCTACTGGCGCTTCAACCTTGATGGTCAGCCACTGCACAGCGGTGAGTACCGCATGTCTCCCGGCATGACTGCGCAGGGCCTGATCGGCCTGTGGCAGCGCGGTGAGGTGGTGCAATACAGCTTGACCCTGGTGGAGGGCTGGAACTTCCGCCAAGTGCGCGCCGCCCTGGCCAAGCATGAAAAGATCGAGCAGACCCTGGCAGGCTTGAGTGACAGCGAGGTGATGGACAAACTCGGTCATCCGGGCGTCTTTCCGGAAGGGCGCTTCTTCCCCGATACCTACCGCTTCGTGCGTGGTATGACTGACGCCGAACTGCTGAAGAAGGCCTACAACCGTCTGGACGATGTCCTTGCCCAGGAGTGGAGCAAGCGTGCCCCGGCTGTTCCCTACACCGAACCTTATCAAGCGCTGATCATGGCTTCCCTGGTGGAAAAAGAGACCGGAGTGCCTGAAGAGCGCGGGCAGATTGCTGGAGTGTTTGTGCGACGCATGAAAATCGGCATGCCGCTGCAAACCGACCCGACCGTGATCTACGGCATGGGCGAGCAGTACAACGGTAAGCTGACCCGCGCTCATCTCAAGGAGCCTACGCCCTACAATACTTATACGATTCCCGGTTTGCCGCCGACGCCGATTGCCATGGTCGGCCGCGAGGCGATTCATGCTGCACTGAATCCGGTGCCTGGCAGCAGCCTGTATTTTGTTGCCCGTGGCGACGGTAGCCATATTTTCTCCGACAACCTGGATGCGCATAATTCTGCTGTGCGTGAGTACCAGATCAAGCGCCGCGCCGATTATCGTTCCAGCCCTGCGCCGGCTGCGAAGCCGGCGGACAGCACGCCGCTCCCGGCTGACGCACCGCCCGAAGTGCCGGCGGAGCAATCCCCGGCACCTGACGCCGCTGCGCCACAAAGCCCGCAATGACTCTGACTAAGGACTGCCTGTGACTGGCTTGTTTATTACCCTGGAAGGCCCGGAAGGCGCAGGCAAAAGCACCAACCGCGAATACTTGGCCGAACGCCTGCGGGCCGAGGGCATCGAGGTATTGCTGACTCGCGAGCCGGGCGGTACGCCCCTGGCCGAGCGGATCCGCGAGGTGTTGCTGGCTCCGGGCGACGAGCAGATGAACCCGGACACCGAGCTGCTGTTGGTGTTTGCCGCCCGCGCCCAGCACCTGGCCGAAGTGATTTGCCCGGCCCTGGCCCGTGGTGCAGTGGTGATCTGTGACCGTTTTACCGATTCCACTTACGCCTATCAGGGTGGCGGCCGTGGCTTGTCCCTTGAGCGTATCGCGACGTTGGAAACCTTTGTCCAGGGCGACTTGCGCCCACACTTGACCCTGGTGTTCGACCTGCCGGTGGAAGTCGGCCTGGCCCGAGCCAGCGCTCGTGGGCGCCTTGACCGCTTCGAGCTGGAAGGCCGGGTATTTTTCGACGCCGTGCGCAGTGCCTACCTCAAGCGCGCCAAGGCAGACCCGGCGCGCTATTGCCTGGTGGACGCGGCGCAGCCTCTGACTCAGGTTCAGCAGGCACTGGATGCCCTGATGCCGAAACTGTTGGAGCTTTACCGTGGCTGAAGCCTACCCATGGCAGGACAGTCTGTGGCAGCAACTGGCCGGTCGTGCCCAGCACGCCCATGCCTATTTGCTCCATGGGCCGGTGGGTATCGGCAAGCGGGCGTTGGCCGAGCGCTTGATGGCCAGCCTGCTGTGCCAGCGTCCGCACGGCCTGGAAGCCTGCGGCGAGTGCAAATCGTGCATGCTGCTCAAGGCCGGCAGTCATCCGGACAACTACGTGCTGGAACCGGAAGAGGCCGACAAGGCCATCAAGGTCGATCAGGTTCGTGACCTGGTCAGCTTTGTGGTGCAGACCGCACAGATGGGCGGGCGCAAGGTGGTGTTGATCGAGCCGGTAGAGTCGATGAACATCAACGCTGCCAACGCCTTGCTCAAAAGCCTGGAGGAGCCGTCTGGCGACACCGTGCTGCTGTTGGTCAGTCACCAGTCCAGCCGCTTGCTGGCGACCATTCGCAGTCGCTGCGTGCAACAGGCTTGCCCGTTGCCGAGCGAGGCCATGAGTTTGCAGTGGTTGGGCCAAGCGTTGCCGGAGTGCAGTGCAGAGGCGCGTATCGAGTTGCTGACCCTGGCTGCCGGCTCGCCATTGGCCGCAGTCAAGTTGCAGGCTCAGGGCGTGCGCGAGCAGCGGGCGTTGGTGGTTGATGGCGTGAAAAAACTGCTCAAGCAAGAGCTATCCGCCACACAACTGGCCGAAACAGCCTGGAAAGATATTCCACTGCTGCTGCTGTTCGACTGGTTCTGCGACTGGTCCAGCCTGATTCTGCGCTACCAGCTGACCCAGGACGAAAGCGGTCTGGGCTTGATGGATATGCGCAAGGTTTTGCAATACCTGGCGCAAAAGAGCGCTCAGGACAAGGTCTTGAATATTCAGGACTGGATACTCGCCCAGCGCCAGAAAGTCCTGGGCAAGGCCAACCTCAATCGGGTGCTGCTGCTTGAGGCGTTGCTGGTGCAATGGGTCGGGTTGCTCGGCCGCCGCTGATCTTTTCGGGGCCCACGGGTTTACCGTTGGCCAGACACTCCCTGTGACGCAAGTTGTAACTTCCTATGCTCGTAGATTCCCATTGTCACCTTGACCGTCTCGACCTTACTGCACACAACGGTTCCCTGGATGCCGCTCTCGACGCTGCTCGCCAGCGCGGGGTAGGGCACTTCCTGTGCATTGGCGTCAGCGCCGAAAACGCCGCCGACGTCAAAGCCCTGGCCGAGCGCTATGCCGATGTCGATTGCTCGGTGGGCATCCATCCCCTGGACCTCAAACCTGGCGAAGCGCCTGCTCTGGACTGGCTGCTGGGTGAGCTCAATCACCCCCGAGTAGTCGCGATCGGCGAGACCGGCCTGGATTATCACTACGAACCGGAAGCGGCCGAGTTGCAGCAAGCGTCGTTTCGTCTGCACCTGCAAGCCGCGCAACAGACCGGTAAACCGGTGATCGTTCACACCCGTGGCGCCCGTGCCGATACCTTGGCACTGCTTCGGGAAGCCGCGCTGCCCCAGGCCGGTGTGCTGCATTGCTTCACTGAAGATTGGGACATGGCCAAGGCTGCCCTAGACCTGGGCTTCTACATCTCCTTGTCGGGTATCGTTACTTTTCGCAATGCCGACGCCCTACGGGATGTGGCACGCCAAGTACCGGCGGACCGCCTGCTGGTGGAAACCGACTCGCCTTACCTGGCGCCTATCCCTCATCGTGGCAAGCCGAACCTGCCGGAATACGTGCGCGATGTGGCGGACTATCTGGCGATGTTGCGGGGCGAGTCCTACGAGCGCTTTGCCGAGCAGACCACAGAGAACTTCAAGCGCCTGTTTGCGCAGGCTCACGTTGGTTAATGAGCGCGGGTTAAATCCCAGGCAAAAAAAACCCGGGTTCTGGGGGGTGAATCCGGGTTAAGACCATTAGGAGTAAAACAAGGGCACGCAGTCCGTCGGTGCCCATATCGGCGCGTCACTTGGGGGAGATGTCACGCCGACATTTCAAGTATTGATCAGTATCCCGTTCAGTCCAGCCGCATCTGATCGTTTTTTAAACAGATTTGGAATACGCCCGCTTCGGTTGAGTTCTCATTGAGACGATGCACGCTGCAGGGTGGTACGTATTATTTCTGACCCATATAGCTCCAATCGTTGGCGGGCTGTAAGTTAAGTGCAAGGGTTGTTCATATAGACGTTGCCCAACGACCGTACAGTCCGGATAATCCCTCGGACCGGGTAAAACGTTCCGTCACGCATCTCCAATCGAAGCATGCGGTACGTAACCCTTCCATTACTGACCTCTGCAGACCTTTTTCTTATGCACAAAGAACCCCGTAAGGTCCGTGAGTTTCGCCGCCGCGAGCAGGAAATTCTCGACATCGCACTCAAGCTGTTTCTCGAACAGGGTGAAGACAGCGTCACTGTCGAGATGATTGCGGATGCCGTGGGTATCGGCAAAGGCACGATCTACAAGCACTTCAAGTCCAAGGCCGAGATCTATTTGCGCCTGATGCTCGACTACGAGCGGGATTTGAATGAGTTGCTGCACTCGGCCGATGTCGACAAGGACAAGGAAGCCTTGTCCCGTGCCTATTTCGAATTCCGCATGCGCGACCCGCAACGCTACCGCTTGTTTGATCGCCTGGAAGAGAAGGTGGTCAAGGGCAACCAGGTGCCCGAGATGGTCGAGGAACTGCACAAGATTCGTGCCTCGAACTTCGAACGCCTGACCCAGTTGATCAAGGGCCGCATCAGCGAAGGCAAGCTCGAAGACGTGCCGCCATATTTCCATTACTGCGCCGCTTGGGCGTTGGTGCACGGCGCCGTGGCGCTGTACCACTCGCCGTTCTGGAGCAACGTGCTGGAAGATCAGGAAGGGTTCTTCCAGTTCCTGATGGACATCGGCGTGCGCATGGGCAACAAGCGCAAGCACAGCACCGAGCTGCCGAGTGCCGAAACGCCTGCCGCCTAAGTCAATTGCCAGATAATTTACTGCTGGGTGCAGTAACCCAGGAATATACTCAGGTAAGGATCTTGCTAAAATCTGATTTATCAGTCAGGTTTTAGTGCGCCCGAATTATCCTCTGCCGGAGTGATCCATGATCGTTGATCGTCAAGGCAGGCGTTTTCGCAATTTGCGAATCAGCCTGACCTCAGCCTGCAACTACGCCTGTACCTACTGCGTGCCAAACGGCAAGCGGCTGGTGGCTGCGCAGGACGAGCTCTCGGCCGAGGCCATGGCGCGGGGCGTCGCCTATCTGATCGAGGCTGCCGGCATCGATCGCCTGCGTATTACCGGTGGCGAGCCGCTGGTCAGCCCCAAGCTTGAAGCCTTTATGGGCGCGGTAGGCAAGATGGGCCTGAGCGATATCAGCCTGACCACCAACGGCCAACTGCTGGCCCGCAAGCTGCCGTTGTTGGTGGATGCAGGGATTCGCCGGATCAACGTTTCTCTCGATACCCTGGACGCTGATGCCTTTCGCAGTATCGCCCGTGGCGGCGACTTGGCCACCGTGCTCGATGGCATGGACCAGGCGCGCGCCGCAGGGATCAAAATCAAGGTCAATATGGTGCCGTTGCGCGGGCAGAACCTGGACCAGGTTCTGCCGCTGCTCGACTATTGCCTGGAGCGTGGCTACGAGCTGCGCTTTATCGAATTGATGCGCATGGGCCACCTGGCCAGCGACTCCAATGCCTTCCTCCAGCAGTTCGTCAGCCTGCAGCAGTTGCTGAGCCTGATTGGCGCCCATCACGACTACCTGCAAGCCGATGCCCCGGTGGATGCCACTGCGGTACGTTATGAAGTGCCCGGCAAGGGCTTCTTCGGCGTGATCGCCAACGAAAGCGTGCCGTTCTGCCGTACCTGCTCACGGTTGCGCCTGTCGTCCACCGGTTGGCTGCATGGCTGCCTGTCGTCGAGCAATCGCCACTATGTCGGCGACCTGCTGGACAAGCCGCGTCACCAGGCTTTGCCGGCCTTGCAGCGCTTGCTGGTCAAGGCCTTGGGTGACAAGCAGGAAGTGGCGTTTTCCGGTGGGGCCACGATCATGAAGATCATTGGCGGCTAGTCGCTCAAGCTGGCGCAAAATCTGCATCTCGTGCCTATTCGCCGGTTTTCCGTCACCGGCCTCTGGAGGATAGGATGCGTAGTCTGGTTTTGTTGCTGGCGTCGTTAGCGCTGGGCGGCTGCATGACAGTCAGCGATATGGCCGAAGGCACTCGCTATCAGATGAGCGATGCCGGGTTGCTGGATCACAGTAATACCCGCCGTTCCAACTCGATCCGCATACAGCCGGACTCCTTTATCTTTATCGCCCAAGGCGCATTCACCCCGCCGGGCAGCGCCTATCCACGTCCCAACGTGGTGGCCGAAGAAGCATTCAACGGCTTTATCGAATACTTCCCCATGGTCCGCCGCGCCCGCTCGCCGGAAGGCCTGGAGGAGGCGATGGCCGAAGCCCGCAGCGTCGGCGCCCATTACCTGTTGTATACGCGCTTTGCCAAGGCCGACGACCGGATCGGCAATGCCGACGAATGGACCGACCAGCAGGCCGTGGACCGGCTGGGGATCGACAGCGGCGTCATCCAGATCATGTTGATCGAGACCAGCACCCAGTATTTGATTGATACTGCACGGATTCGCAGTCGTGGCGGTTTACTGACGTTCCACGACAACAAACCCGAAGATCTGCTTGGGCCGCCGCTTGCGCAATACGCTCGCAGCCTGTTGGGCATGAGCGATCAGTAAGTCAAAGGAGGCAGCATGAGCGATTCGGCCAAGGCCAACGACCTGTTGGCACAACTGCCCAAGGGCAAGGGACCGGCGCCGGTTCACCTGTGGAACCCGGATTTTTGTGGCGATATCGACATGCGAATTGCCCGTGACGGGACTTGGTTCTACATGGGCACGCCCATCGGCCGTAAACCCATGGTCAAGCTGTTCTCCAACATCATCCGCCGCGATGGCGATGATTACTTCCTGATTACCCCGGTGGAAAAGGTTGGGATCAAGGTCGACGACGCACCCTTCATCGCCTTGACCCTGGAAGTTGAAGGGCAGGGCGAAAGCCAGGTCCTGCGCTTTACCACCAACGTTGAAGATCAGGTCGAGGCTGGCCTAGAGCATCCGCTGCGGGTGGTGATTGATCCAGATACTCAAGAGCCAGCGCCTTATTTGCGGGTGCGCACCAACCTCGAAGCCTTGGTTCATCGCAACGTTTTCTACCAGTTGGTGGAGCTGGCGGTGTCTCGTCCGATCAACGGTCAGAACTGGCTTGGCGTATGGAGCTGCGGGGTGTTTTTCCCCATCGGCCTGGAACCCTGAGACCGATTTCCCCTTTCCCCTGAAATAATTTGCTTGCTGTAGCGAGGCGCTTTCGGTTATCAATTTGTACATGATTAGACATGTTCGATTTGATAAGAAAAAACGCGTCGTTGACGAACTGATCCGCCGTATCGAGGGCGGAGTCATGGCCGACGGTTTCCTGCTGCCAGGTGAACATCAACTGGCCGAAGAGTTTTCGGTCAGTCGCGGCACGCTACGTGAGGCCCTCGCCGAGCTCAAGCGTCGCAACTACATCGCCACCCAGAGTGGTGTCGGCTCCATCGTCACCTTTGACGGCATGGTACTTGACCAACGCAGTGGCTGGGCCCAGGGCCTGGCTGATACCGGCGCCCTGGTGACCACCGACGTCCTGCGCCTGGAAGCGGTAACCCGCCCGGATTTGCTCAGCCGCTACGGTAGCGATCAGTTCATCGCCCTCGACCGCCGCCGGCGCACCACCGACGGCACTGCCGTGTCTCTGGAGCGCTCGCTGATGCCCGCCTCCGGTGACCTGGAAAGCCTTCCTCGGGTCGGCCTGATCGACAACTCCCTGACTATCACCCTCGCGGCTTACGGCTATGTGGGTGCTGGCGGCGATCAATGGATCGGCGCCGAGCCCTTGAGCGACATCGACGCCCAGTTACTGGGTCGTCCTGCTGGCACGGTTTTCCTCAAGGCCCTGCGTACTACCTATGACCGTCAGGACCGTTTCATGGAGTACGTCGAAAGCTGGCTCGACCCTCTGCACTTTCGCTTGCACCTTCAATTTTGAAGCTCGTAATAACCCCGCATACTCGCGCTCTCGGTGCTTTCTATGGCCTGGCATTGGGCGATGCCTTGGGCATGCCTACCCAGTCCCTGAGCCGTGAACAGGTCAAGGCCCGCTTCGGAGCAATCACTGCCCTGGAAGATGCCGGCGCTGATCAGCCGATTGCGCCGAACATGCCCAAGGGCTCAATCACCGATGACACCGAGCAGGCGATTCTGGTAGGTCAACTGCTGGTGGACGGCCAGGGCAAAATCGACCCGACCGAACTCGCTCAACGCTTGATCGACTGGGAAGCGGTGATGCGCGCCAAAGGCTCCCAGGACCTTCTGGGCCCGTCGACCAAGCGGGCCATCGATATGATCCTGGCCGGCCACACCCCGCAAGAGTCCGGACGCTACGGCACCACCAATGGCGCGGCGATGCGCATCACGCCGGTGGGCATTGCCGCGGATGTCACTGACCCGCAAGCCTTTATCCAGTCGGTGATCCAGGCATGCCAGGTCACGCACAACACCACCTTGGGTATCGCCAGTGCAGCCGCAGTGGCAGCGGTGGTTTCGGCCGGCATCAACGGCGTTGATTTGGGTGAGGCACTGAACATCGGCACGCAGATCGCGCAACAGGCCGAAAGTCACGGTAACTGGGTCGCCGGCGGACGTATCGCCACCCGCATCAGTTGGGCGCGGACGTTGAGTGTCGGCAGCAGCGACAAGGCCCTGTTCGCCGACTTGCTCTACGAATTGATAGGCACCTCCGTTGCCTCCCAGGAATCGGTGGTGGTGTCCTTTGCTCTCGCACAGCAAGTGGCAGTGGGCGAGATGGATGCTTTCGAAGCCCTGTGCATGGCCGCCAGCCTCGGCGGCGACACCGACACGATTGCCGCGATTCTCGGCGCGATGCTTGGCGCTTGCCTGGGGATGCAGTGTTGGCCTGAGTCGCTGATTGAGCAGGTCAAACAGGTTAACGGCCTGGACTTGCAGCTGTTGGTCCAGGGGCTGCTGGCGTTGCGCTGAGCGCCACAGATCTCAATACAGTATCCGGTTCCACAGGAATGCCGGGGTGTTGATTCAACTTGCGAAACTGCCACAACCACAACAAAACAGGCACCAGGAGCACCCCGTCATGAGTTCGACATCTTCCGGCCAAAGCGTCGGGCAGTTGGAAACACGCGGCATCGAGCCGGTCCCGGAAGGCGAGTGCAACGGTCATCCGCTGCAACTGTTTTGGGTCTGGTTCGCCGCTAATATCAGCATCCTCGGCTTGCCGCTGGGAGCGACTCTGGTGGCGTTTCGCGGCCTGGCCATCTGGCAGGCAATCATCGTCGCGATCCTCGGCGCTGCTGGCTCGTTTGCGGTGGTGGGCATCATCTCCATCGCCGGCCGTCGTGGTCGCGCACCGAGCCTGACTCTGTCCCGGGCGATCTTTGGTGTACGCGGCAATATCGGCCCGACCCTGGTGTCGCTGATGTCGCGCCTGGGCTGGGAAACCGTCAACACCACCACCGCCGCGTTCGTGCTGCTGTCGTTGTGCTCAATCTTGTTCAACTCGCCGGTGGCCGCAAAAAGCGCACCGCTGCTGACCTTGCTGTTTATCGGCATTTTCGTACTGCTGACCCTGGCTGTCTCGGGCCTGGGCCATGCCACCTTGCTGGTGATCCAGAAGTGGGCGACCTACGTGTTCGGCGCGCTGAATATCCTGGTGGGTGGTTTCCTCTGCGCGACCATCGACTGGAGCGCCGTGTTCAACGCCACCCCGGCACCGCTGAGCGCGATGATCATCGGCGTCGGCACCATGGCCGCCGGCACCGGGATTGGTTGGGCCAACGCCGGTGCCGACATGTCCCGCTACCAGCATCGCAGCGTCAAGGCCGTGCGCCTGGTGGCGTCCGCAGCCTTCGGTGCAGGGATTCCGCTGGTGCTGCTGATTACCCTCGGTGGCTTGCTGTCGGTGGGCAACAATGACCTGGCCTCGGCCACTGACCCGATCATCGTGATCCGCGACATGCTGCCGACCTGGATGGCCGTGCCGTACCTGATCACCGCGTTTGGCGGGCTATTGCTGTCCAACAACCTATCGGTGTATTCGGCAGGCCTGACCACATTGACCCTCGGCTTGAAGGTCAAGCGCGTGCATGCCGTGATTGTCGACATCGTCGCGATTTTCGCCGGTTCGATTTACTTCATGCTGATCGCCGACAGCTTCTACGGCCCGTTCATCACCTTCATCTCGTTGCTGGCAGTGCCGATCACCGCCTGGGTGGGGATCTTTGTCGTCGATCTGATCCATCGCCATTACTACAGCCCCAAGGATTTGTTGGACGTCACACCCAGCAGTGCCTACTGGTATCGCGGCGGTATCGAATGGCGCGCATTTGGTGCCTGGGTGATCGCGATTGTGCTGGGCTTCAGCTTCACCACCATCGGCACCACTGCCGAGAACATCTGGTTCGCCGGGCCGCTGTCCGATTCCTGGTTGGGGCATAACGGCCTGGGCTGGATCGTCACCTTCCTGGTGGCCGGCGGGATTTATGCGGTATTGGGTGGCGCTGCGGATCGTCGCTCTGCTTTGTTAGAGAACGCTAATGTCTAGATTGCTTCACACAGGCCAGGTCATCGTCGACCTGGTCATGTCCCTCGACAAGCTGCCCGCGTCAGGCGGCGATGTGCTGGCGCAATCCGCCAGTTTCGAAGCCGGTGGCGGCTTTAACGTGATGGCAGCCGCCCAGCGCAACGGCTTGCCGGTGGTGTATCTGGGACGGCACGGCAAGGGGCGTTTCGGCGACCTGGCCCGTGCGGCGATGCAGGTGGAAGGCATCGAAATGGCCCTGGCCGCCAGCGAGGGTGAGGACACCGGCCTGTGTGTGGCACTGACCGAAGCGACCACTGAGCGCACCTTCATTTCCCATATGGGCGCCGAAGGTGAGCTGAGCGCCGAGGACTTGGCCCGTACGGTCCCCCGCACCGACGACTATGTTTACGTCAGCGGCTATAGCCTGTTGCTTGAGGGCAAGGCTCAGCCTTTGCTCGATTGGTTGCTGGGGTTGCCGAGGGAGATCGCTGTGGTGTTCGATCCGGGCCCGTTGGTCAATGCGCCGGGCTCATCGCTGATGGCCGTCTTGCTGCCCCGCATCGATATCTGGACCAGCAACGGTCCAGAGGCACTGGCCTTTACCGGCACCGGGGCTATCGCCGACGCGCTGCTCAAACTCAACGACCACCTGCCTGCGCAAACGCTGCTGGTGGTGCGCGATGGGCCCAACGGCTGCTGGATCGGCCGTAACGGGCAGACCGAGCATGTGTCAGGGTTCAAGGTTAAGGCGGTGGACAGCAACGGTGCGGGCGATGCTCATGCCGGGGTGTTTATCGCCGGCCTGGCTAATGGATTGACGCCAGCCGCGGCGGCGCTCCGAGCGAATGCGGCGGCGGCACTGGCGGTCACGCGTTGGGGGCCGGCAACTTCACCGGGTAGCGCTGAAGTGAATGCGTTGTTGGCGGGGGCCTGAGTCGGCAGAATAGGCACCACTCAGCACGGAGCGATCCCATGACCCAGAACATCTACGACACCCCGGCCTTCTTCGAGGGCTACAGCAAAATGGGGCGCTCAGTGGAAGGCCTCGCCGGCGCGCCGGAGTGGCCCGCCTTGCAGGCATTGCTGCCGCCCATGCCAGGCTTGAAAGTGGTGGATCTGGGATGCGGCTATGGCTGGTTCAGCCGATGGGCCCAGGAGCAGGGCGCTGGTCAGGTATTGGGGCTGGATGTCTCGCAAAAGATGCTGGCGCGGGCAACCGAGATGACCTCATCGCCAGTCATTACTTACGCCATTGCCGACCTTGAGCAACTGGACCTTCCTGCCGCCACCTTCGACCTGGCCTATAGCTCGCTGGCCTTGCACTATATCGTCGACCTCAAGGGCCTGTTCGCTCGTGTCCATGAGTCGCTGGTTCCTGGTGGTCGGCTGGTGTTTTCCATCGAACACCCGATCTTCATGGCGCCTCGTGAGCCGGGTTGGCTGATTGATGACCAGGGGCGCAAGAGCTGGCCAGTGAACGGCTATCAGCAGGAAGGGCCGCGGGTCACCAATTGGCTGGCGGAGGGTGTGATCAAGCAGCACCGCACCTTGGGCACCTTGATCAACCTGTTGATCCAGGCAGGTTTTACCTTGAGTCATGTCGATGAGTGGGGGCCAAGTGAGGCGGACCTCAAGATCCGCTCGGAGTTGGCGCAAGAGCAGGAGCGGCCGATGATGTTGATTGTGGCTGCGCAGCGCTTGGGCAACTGACCTGATAAAGATCAAAGTGTGTGGGCGGACTTGTCTGCACTTTACCTCTCGTCCCCTTTATTATTTATCCAAAGTAATTGGTTCTCGGATTTGGTTATATCTTTTCAGCGTCATAGTCACCTGCCACTACTATTAAGATCACTTCTCCTCTGCGACTCGAAGTGAAGCAGTAGTTTTTTCCAGTCTCATTGGAATTAATTCTCATCGCTTCTCCAGAGAGACTTGTCTCGGATGCTTCGTACATTTCAGATATTTCAGAACCAACGGCGCCAATACCTTGGAAGGCAATCAAATCTTGAAAAGATATGATCCATGATTGCTCTTGCCAATCTGTAAACTCCATTAGCAATGTGTTTCGGTTGCACGTTATTTTTTCGATTGTTCCGTCTGAAACGGGAAATTTTTTCATTTTGAGTTCCTGGGTGCTTTTCGCCTGGCAAGAAACCAGTTCCATGTCCGGGTTGATAGTTTTCGGGTTTTACTTTCAAGAGCAGTTTTTGTTTTTCGGCTTGCTTCCAGCTCAAATTATTTGGCTTAAGTTCGATGTGATAGTGCTCCCCGTGATGTCTTGGACTGAAAGGGCCTAAGTCTCCTGGATGGCTTTCAAAGCGTATTAGAGTATCGGTATTAGGCCGCCATTCCATTCTTTGGGTGCCATATTTTGTGTAGAGGCTTTGGGGGGGCACCTAAAGCCTTTGTTAAATCATTGGGGGCGTTTGGGAAGGGGCCTTACTGAAGGTCTGCGTAATTCATGTAGCCCTCAAATGCCAAACAGCCTATCCAGCATAGATTTTCAGGGAAGATATACGTGTGTTGAGGGATCTCTGAAAAAACCTCAATTGCTTTTCTGATGTCGGTGATGTTGATGGAGTAAGCGTGATCAATAGTTGCGTCACCCAAGAAAATCACATTCTGGATAGCCAGGCTGCTCAGTCTTTTTGATATTTCGGTTAAAGCGCTGTCTTTTTCTAAGGCGCTAAGGCTGATTGGATTTTGCAGAGTTTCCCAGTTGATTTTATTTCCGATAAAAGTGACTTTTTTTTGTAGTTCATTGACAAAGAACTCCTGGTCACTGCTCGACAGCTGTACATGGTGAATGCATTCTTTTTTTAGCGTGCATATCAAATAGTCATCGAAGTAACTCATTTTTTTGAAAACCTTCTATTTATCCTAAGCACAAGCTCTGGTGAGCCTTCGAAAAGGTAGTGAGATCCTTTTTTCTTCCCAGACCAAACGTTTATGTGAGCTCCACTTGAACGCACGTTGCGAGCCGAGGTGCATCAACAGGCGCTTGCATTGGGGTAGATTTGTTGGGGGGGCAGGATCCGTCCCCTTTGTTTTTATGGTGTCACTTGTTTTTGGCCTTGTAGAGCTTCCTGCGCTTGGTTGAGGAAGTTGTCTTTGTCAGGAAAAGAAAAATCTTCCTGTGTTGTTTTTAATTGCTGCTTCGTTTAGCTTTATTAGCTTGTTTAATGGTTCGGAATTTTCAGGGGTTTTTGTGGAGTTAAGTATTTCCAGTGTTTTTCTCAGGTTCTCGGTACCTTGAATATTTTCATTCTCATAATCATCAATTATTTTTTTGAGTTTCAGGTTTATTGTCTCAATTGCTCCTGAACTTTTTAATTGCTCGTATTCTTCCTCATTCAAGTGTAGGTGCTCAAGCTCGGATTCAGGGCATGCGTCAAGGTCCAGAAGGCTCAAAGCTTGTGTGGTCAACGGAACACATATCAGTTTCGTTTTTTTATTCCTTGTTGAAGTGTGTTATTTCGTTGTATTCGCTTTGCGTTCTTCCCATTTGCTTTCCTGAAGGTGAAACCTTATTGTTCGGAGTTGTACCGTTCAAGCTTAGGTATTGCCTGGTTTCGGGTAAGGAAGGGGCATGGATTCTGAAGTAGCTGCCATTGCTGCTTCTTAGAGGTGGTCTATGCCCAGCTTACGCAGTCATGGTCATCCATGTGGACTAAGAACGTTAGGTCTCGGTCAGTTACCCAGAAAGGATAGCCCGTTGTTTCAGATAAAATGCGAGCAAGATTTTTGGAGCCACATATCTCCCAAGCTCTGTGGGCTGAATCGAAAACAATAAAAATCAGTCTCTCACTATGTATATGGGCTTGTATCTCTTTCCAAAAATTTGGATTGTGTTCCTCGCTTTTTATGTTGAGATCAATAGGGTTAAGTGCTTTTTGTTTGGTTTTAAAAAATCTCTCACTAAGAGATGTGATCAGGGCGCTGAGCTCGTTCGAGTCTAGCTTTCTGCCCTCAATGTCTAAAGCTATTAAAGCTTCATCGATTTCTTCTTCTAAATAATTCATTGAGATGTGCCAATTTTCGAACGGCTAACAGGAAGTAGTTCAAGCAATATATGCCCTCTTTTGGCTCCGCCATAGCCTCTTTTTCCTGCTGTCTGGTAACCAGCATGTGGTGAGGCAGGACCTTTAGTGGTTGGAACCAGCGACGGATCGTCGATGTTTACCTCTGCTCCCTTGTTTGGACCTCTTAATACTCTCCACTCTGCCGGCCACGACTTACCATATTGGTCTTTTCCCCACTTAGTCACGGTGTAATCATCCATGCCCAGCAACGACGGCAAATCTGCGGCATGGCTTACCTTGTCCACCGCCTGCGAGTACCAGGCGCCCACTTGCTGGCGATACACAGCCAGGCTCTGATGAAAGCCATCCAGCTCATGTTCGATAAAGGCAATGTGCGACGAGGCCGCAGTGGCAGGAACAGGCATCCGTGACGTCTCTGCAAGGGAAAGGCGTCGGAGTCTGCAACAGCAAAAGAGGGGCTGGACGAGTGGTCCGGAAAATCAGATTGGGCTTACGGGGAGGGAAAGTTTTCTGCGTAGCGCCGCTGCCAGGGCTACATGAAGCGGCGACTCAGCTTATTGACTACCTACGACCCGCATTTGCCGTAAGCGGCATAACTCCGCCGTTTTTTCGACTTATCGCAAATCCCCGTTTTCCTTCATTTACCCGCAAACCCTTGCTCCGCCTGGACTTTCCTCCGTTTTTAAAAGTTGGTGCGCAAATTGCTAAAGACTCTTCAGTACAGCGGTGGACGGCAAGCGTCCGTCAGAGAGAGGAATGAGCGTGGACAAGTACCTTTATGTGGCAATGACCGGCGCCAGCCAGAATGCACTGGCTCAGAAGGCTCATGCCAACAATCTGGCGAACATTTCCACCAACGGTTTTCAGCGTGACCTGGAACAGGCCCGCTCGATGCCGGTATTTGGCGACAGCTTTCCGGCGCGGGCATTTGCCTTGACCGAGCGGCCGGCGACGGATTTCTCCGCCGGCTCCATGCTCGAAACCGGCCGCGACCTCGACGTCACCGTCGGCGGTGACGGCTGGATTGCCGTGCAAACCCCAGACGGCGGCGAAGCCTACGTGCGCACTGCCAGCATGAACGTCGATGCCCTCGGCATGCTGCGGGCCGGCAACGGGATGCCGATCATGGGCAACGGCGGGCCGATCTCCGTGCCGCCTGAGCAGAAGATCGAAGTAGGCCAAGACGGCACCATCAGCATCCGCGCCATGGGCGAAGGCCCGCGGGTGATGGCTGAAGTGGACCGGATCAAGCTGGTCAACCCTGATTTAAAGACCATGAGTAAAGGCCTGGACGGCGCGATCCACACCAATGACGGCCAGCCTGCCGTAGCGGATGCCAGCGTCAAACTGGTGTCGGGCTTCCTGCAGTCGAGCAACGTCAATGCTGTCGAAGAAATGACGGCGGTGCTGGCCCTGTCCAAGCAGTTCGAGCTGCACATCAAAATGATGAACAGCGCCAAGGAAGACGACCAGGCAATGACTCGCGTCCTGCAGATGACCTGATCGCCACCCACTGATTACTAATTTCGTAACGCGGCGCCATAAAACAGGCGCACGAAGGAGAACAGCATGCTTCCGGCTCTATGGGTTGCCAAAACAGGTCTGTCCGCCCAGGACACCAACCTGACCACGATCTCCAACAACCTGGCGAACGTTTCGACCACGGGTTTCAAACGTGATCGCGCCGAGTTCCAGGACTTGCTCTACCAGATCAAGCGTCAGCCTGGCGCCCAGTCGACCCAGGACAGCGCCTTGCCGTCGGGTCTGCAAGTGGGTACTGGTGTGTCCATTGTTGGCACCCAGAAAAACTTCAGCGCCGGCAACCTGCAGCAAACTGGCCAGCCTTTGGACTTGGCGCTCAACGGTCGCGGCTTCTTCCAGATTCTGCAACCGGACGGCACCACCTCCTACACCCGTGACGGTACGTTCCACCTGGACTCCAATGGCCAGGTTGTCACCGCCAACGGTTTTGCCCTGGAGCCGGCGATTGTCGTGCCCAACGATGCCCAGACCTTCACGGTCGGCACCGACGGCACCGTGTCCGTCACCATCGCCGGCAACCCGGCGTCGCAAGTGATCGGCAACCTGCAGACCGCTGACTTCATCAACCCGGCCGGCCTGCAAGCCTCCGGTAACAACCTGTTCCTGGAAACCGCCTCCAGCGGCGCGCCGCAAGTGGGTACGCCGGGGCTCAACGGCTTTGGTACCACCCTGCAAAACACTTTGGAAACGTCCAACGTCAGCACCGTTGAAGAGATGGTCAACATGATCACCACTCAGCGTGCCTACGAGATGAACTCCAAGGTGATTTCCACCGCCGACCAGATGCTTTCGTTCGTAACGCAGAATCTGTAATCAAGTCTATGGGGCGGCCTGATGGCGCCTGCAACACCGTGAGGTAAGGGTCATGAATCACTTTGTTTCTGTTTTGGCATTGAGTGGGATCGCCGTGCTCGCGGGCTGTGTCGCGCCGACGCCAAAGCCCAATGACCCGTACTACGCGCCGGTGCTGCCGCGCACGCCGCTGCCTGCGGCCGCCAACAATGGCTCGATCTACCAGGCCGGCTTCGAACAGAACCTGTACAGCGACCGCAAGGCGTTCCGTGTGGGCGACATCATCACCATCACCCTGAACGAGCGCACTACGGCCAGCAAGAATGCCAACTCCCAGGTGGCGAAAAACAGCAAGACCGGTATCGGCCTGAGCTCGTTGTTCGGCGGCGGCTTGAACACCAACAACCCGTTGGGCAGTGGTGATTTGAGCCTGGACGTCGGCTACAGCGGCGACCGCGCCACCAATGGCAGCAGCAAGGCCGGGCAGGGCAACAGCCTGGTCGGCTCGATCACTGTGACCGTCGCTGACGTGTTGCCCAACGGCATCATTGCTGTGCGCGGCGAGAAGTGGATGACCCTCAACACCGGTGACGAACTGGTGCGTATTGCCGGCATGGTGCGGGCGGACGATATTGCCACCGACAACACTGTGCCATCGACGCGGATTGCCGATGCACGCATTACCTACTCGGGTACGGGTTCGTTTGCTGACGCCAGTCAGCCGGGCTGGTTTGACCGTTTCTTCCTTAGCCCGCTGTTCCCTTTCTAGGTGGTCCTCAAGGTGAATGCTTTGAAACTCAAACAGCTGATGGCGGCGGTGTTGTTACTGGCCCTGAGCGCAGGCGTCCAGGCTGAGCGGCTCAAGGATATCGCCAGTATTTCCGGCGTGCGCACCAATCAGTTGATCGGCTACGGCCTGGTGGTGGGGCTCAACGGTACCGGTGACCAGACCACCCAGACCCCGTTCACCCTGCAGACCTTCAACAACATGCTTTCGCAGTTCGGCATCAAGGTGCCGGCAGGTTCGGGCAACGTGCAGTTGAAAAACGTCGCGGCCGTGTCGATCAGTGCCGACTTGCCGGCGTTCGCCAAGCCGGGCCAGGTGGTGGATATCACCGTGTCCTCCATCGGTAACTCGAAAAGCCTGCGGGGTGGCACCTTGCTGATGACGCCGTTGAAAGGTATCGACGGCAACGTCTACGCGATTGCCCAGGGCAACCTGGTGGTGGGCGGTTTTGACGCCGAAGGCCGCGACGGTTCGAAGATCACCGTCAACGTGCCCTCGGCCGGACGGATTCCTGGCGGTGCTTCGGTGGAACGCACCGTGCCCAGCGGTTTCAACCAGGGCAATAGCCTGACCCTGAACCTCAACCGCTCCGATTTCACCACCGCCAAGCGCGTGGTGGACAAAATCAATGACCTGCTCGGCCCAGGCGTGGCTCAGGCCATTGACGGCGGCTCGATTCGCGTTACCGCGCCACTGGACCCGAGCCAGCGCGTCGACTATTTGTCGATCCTGGAAAACCTCGAAGTCGATCCGGGCCAGGCAGTGGCCAAGGTCATCATCAATTCGCGCACCGGTACCATCGTGATCGGCCAGAACGTCAAGGTCTCGCCGGCAGCGGTGACCCACGGCAGCCTGACCGTGACCATTACCGAAGACCCGATTGTCAGCCAGCCGGGGGCGCTGTCCAACGGCCAGACCGCTGTGGTTCCGCGCTCGCGCGTGAATGCCCAGCAAGAAGCCAAGCCGATGTTCAAGTTCGGCCCCGGCACCACCCTGGATGAAATTGTCCGTGCGGTGAACCAGGTGGGCGCAGCCCCAGGCGACTTGATGGCGATCCTCGAAGCCCTGAAACAGGCCGGCGCCTTACAAGCCGACCTGATCGTGATTTGAGGCCGTAACCATGGACATGCGCAAGAGCGGTTTAACCAGTACGGCGGACTCGGGTTCCTATTCCGACCTCAACCGGCTTAACCAGCTCAAGGTCGGCGACAAGAACAGCGAAGGCAACATGCGCAAGGTTGCGCAGGAATTCGAGTCGCTGTTCCTCAACGAGATGCTCAAGTCCATGCGCTCGGCCACCGAGGCGTTGGGCAAAGATAACCCGATGAATACCCCGGCGGCCAAGCAGTACCAGGAAATGTACGACCAGCAACTGGCGGTGTCACTGTCCCGGGAGGGCGGTGGTATTGGCCTGGCGGACGTGCTGATGCGCCAGATGCAGAAGAACAAACCGGTGGAGGCTGCTGCTGCCTCGACCTTGCAAGGCCCGGAGCAGGCGCCGAAGAAAGTCGACGTGCCCACCCCGATTGCTGCCGGCACCCTGGCGGACGGTCCGCTGGGTCGCTCCAATGGCCAGCGTCCATTGTGGGCCTCTCGCGTGGCGGTAGCGGAACGGGTCGACGACGGCACCGTGCGCAACGACATGGCCCTGATGAACCAGCGGCGCATCTCGTTGCCGAGCAAACTGACCGACCGACTGCTGGCCGGCATCGTGCCTGGCGCGGACGTCGCCAGCACCGCCAAGGCCGCGCCACTGCGTAACAGTGCCGCCGAAGATGGTGTGATCAATGGCGCGGCTCGCACCTTTGCCGTGCCGAGCAGCCGTATGCAGGTCTACGGCCGTGCCATGGCCCAGCCACCGCTGGCGCCGGCGAAGAAAACCTTCAGTTCACAGGATGAATTTGTTGCCACCATGCTGCCGATGGCCAAGCAGGCCGCCGAGCGCATTGGCATCGACCCACGTTATCTGGTGGCCCAGGCGGCCCTGGAAACCGGTTGGGGTAAATCGGTGATGCGTCAGCAAGACGGCACCAGCAGCCACAACCTGTTCGGCATCAAGGCCGGTCAGAGTTGGCAGGGTGCTCAGGCGCGGGCGATCACCAGCGAGTTTCGTAATGGCGAGATGGTCAAGGAAACGGCGCAATTCCGCTCCTACGATTCTTACCAGGACAGCTTCCATGACCTCGTAACATTGCTGCAAAGCAATGAAAGATATAAAGAAGTCCTGAAGTCGGCCGATAAGCCGGAACAGTTTGTGCGCGAATTGCAAAAAGCCGGTTATGCAACCGATCCGGACTACGCCAGCAAGATTTCGCAGATAGCCAAAACGATGAACAGCTACCAGAACTACGCTGCCGCGGGCGCTTCCACTCATTTATAAGGTCTGAACCATGGGTTTGCTCAATATCGGGATGTCGGGGCTCAATGCGTCCCAAGGGTCGCTAGCGACCTTGAGTAACAACATTGCCAACGCCAAGACCCCGGGATACTCGCGTCAGCAGACCACCCAGAATGCCAACGGCAGCACGGGGTTCGATGGCGTGTTTGTCGGTACCGGCACGACCCTGGCGGATGTACGCCGGGTCTACAACCAGTACCTGGACACCCAGTTGCAGACCACCACCTCGCTCAACAGCGACGCCAAGGCGTATCTGGATCAGATCGGTTCGGTGGACAAGCTGCTGTCGGACAAGACCACCGGTGTCGGCGCTGCCCTCAGCAGCTTCTTTGCCGCGTTGCAGACCTCGTCCTCCAACCCGAGCGACAACTCTGCGCGCCAACTGGTGCTGACCATCGCCCAAACCTTGGGCAACCGCTTCAATTCCATTGCTTCCGAGTTGAATAAACAGAAGGAAGGCATCAACAGTCAGTTGGGAACCCTGACCGGCCAGGTCAACCAGCTGACGTCCTCCATCGCCTCCCTCAACCAGCAGATCAGCCAGGCCAAGGGCATGGGCAACGCCGAACCTGCGAACCTGCTGGATGCGCGCAATGAAGCAGTGCGTTCGCTTAATGAACTGGTGGGTGTGAGGGTTACTGAGGCCAATGGTCATTTCGACGTCAGCCTGGGCACCGGTCAGTCCCTGGTGTCGGACGGTATTTCCAACAAGTTGTCGGCGGTGCCGAGCCAGGACGACAAGAGCCAGTACTCGGTCATGCTGGCCAGCGGCTCGCAGCAGATGGACGTCAGTTCGGTCATCAGCGGCGGCACCATCGGTGGCTTGCTGCGTTATCGCAGCGATGTACTGATGCCGGCCATCAACGACCTAGGCCGAACCGCCCTGGTGGTCTCCGAAAGCATCAACAGTCAGTTGGGCCAGGGCCTGGACGCCAACGGCCAGTTCGGTAACTTGCTGTTCAATAACATTAACAGCGCGACGGCTATTAGCCAGCGCAGTGTCGGCGGCCCGAACAACAGCAGCGCCGGCAACCTGAATGTGACCATCGCCGACGCCAGCAAGCTGTCGACACTCGATTACAAAGTGACCTTCTCCGACGCCAACAATTACACCGTGGTGCGCTCGGACGGCAAGGCCATGGGCCCTTTCAACACCACCACGACGCCGCCTCCGGTGATCGACGGTATCACCCTGGCCCTGGACGGCAAGGGCGCCATGGCCAACGGGGACACGTTCAAGGTCAGCCCCACCGCCAATGGTGCGACGGATCTCAAGGTCGTGATGACCGACCCGAACAAGTTGGCGTTCTCGGGGCCGTTGCTGGCCGAAGGCAATAAAAACAACAGCGGCACCGGTGTGTTCGGCGCACCGACCCTGTCCTTGCCTCTGGACATCCACGGTGGCGCCACCACGGCCCAGTTGGAAGCGGCGATCAAGCAGTCGATGCCGGTGAAAATGGTCTTCGGTAAACCGGCCGCCGACGGCACCCAGAGCTATGTGGTTAACGACGCTAAAGGCAATGTCATCGGCAACGGCACCGTCATTCCGGGTCAGGACAACAAACTGACGATCAAGGTGCCGATGCTGGATTCGGCCGGCAACGTGATCAAGGACGCTGCCAACAATCCCATGACCTTTGGCGTCGACACCGTCATCAGTGGCGCGCCGAAAGATGGCGACAGCTTCAGCGTGTCGTTCAATGCCGGAGCTGCCCTGGACAACCGCAATGCCCTGCAACTGCTTGGCCTGCAAACCAAGAAAACCGTGGGTGCTACCGACGACAACGCAGGCGTGAGCATGACCACCGCCTACAGCCAGTTGGTGTCCGCGGTGGGCGGCAAGGCCAGCCAGGCCAATGTCGACAACAGCGCCACCGGCGCCATGCTGGACGCCGCCAAGGCCAGTCGCAGTTCGGTGTCCCAGGTCAACCTGGATGAAGAGGCGGGCGACATGATCAGATTCCAGCAGTACTACACCGCGTCGTCGCAGATCATCAAGGCTGCGCAAGAAACCTTCAGCACGCTGATTAACAGTCTTTAAGGGAGATTGAGACGATGCGCATCTCGACTGAACAGTATTTCAATACCAGTGCTTCGCGCTATTCGAGCAACTTTTCCAACGTCACCAATACCCAGCAAAAGATCGACTCTAGCGTGCGTATCCAGACTGCCGCGGATGATCCGGTGGGCGCTGCGCGCTTGCTGCTGTTGCAACAACAGCAAGACATGCTGGGCCAGTACGCCGGCAATATGAGCAGCATGAAGAACTCGCTCAACAGCGAGGAAAGTGTGCTCGAGGGCATCAATACGGCCTTGCAGCGTGCCAGTGAATTGGCGCTCAAAGTGGCCGGTAAAGGCGGTGGCGGTATCAGCGATGATGACCGCAAGGCAGTGGCTTCGGAGATCGGCGAGATTGAAAAGCAGGTGTTTAGCCTGCTCAACAGCAAGGATTCGTCCGGCCACTACCTGTTTGCTGGTGGCAAGAGCGATACGCCGCCGTATGCCCGCAACAGCGATGGTACCTACAGCTATCAGGGTGATGAAACGCCGTTGAGCCTGAAGATATCCGACACGTTGTCGATGGTGGCGAACGACACCGGCAAGAGCGTCCTGGAAGGCACGGCCAACGCTGGACGTACCCAGGCGACGTTGCAACCGCCAGCAGTCAATGATGGCAAGGTTTGGGTGTCGGCCGGCGCGGTGACGTCGCAGTCAAAATATGACAGCAGCTTCACCGAGGGCCAGCCGTACAAACTGACCTTCATCAGCAGCACCCAGTACACCGTGAGCGATTCGGCGGGCAAGGACATTACCTCCGAGACCGCCGGTAACGGCGTGTTCGATGCGACCAAGGAAGGCCGTTCGTCCATCAGCCTGCGGGGCGTGAGCTTCGATGTCAGCCAGAACCTCAAGGACATCAAGCCCGGCGCCGACACTGATGCAGTGTACAAGGACCGGGTCTACACCCTGGAAGGCAAGCCGGACAGCTTCAACGTGTCGCGCACGCCGAGTAATACCTCCACCGCGCAGTTGGCGGCGGGCCAAGTCACCAGCCAGGCGGATTACTCAAGCACCTTCCCGAACAAAGGGGCGGTGATCAAGTTCACCTCGGCGACCGATTACGAGGTGTACGCCCAGCCAATAAATGCCGACAGCAAGCCGGTGTCCAACGGCACCATGGTTCCTGGTACGCCGGCTATTCCCGGCCCTCCGGTCATCCCCGCAATCCCCGCCAAAATCACCGCCGCTGGGGTGACCTTTGAGGTCAGCGGCGCACCGGGCATAGGCGATCAGTTTGCAGTGGGTTCCAGCACCCACAAGACCCAAAGCGCGCTGGATACCCTCAGCCAGTTGCGTCAGGCCCTGGAAACACCGTCCGATGGCGATCCGGTCGCCCAGGGCAAGCTGACCGATGTGGCCAACGCCACCATCACCAACCTGCAGGCCTCTTATGCCCAGGTGGACATGGTGCGTGGCTCCATTGGTGCGCGACTGAACTCACTGCAGATACAGGAATCGGAAAACACCAGCATGGTCCTGGCCAACAAGTCGACCATCTCGTCCATTGCCGACACGGACATAGCCACGGTGTCGATTGAGCTGGCCTTCCAGAAGGCGATGCTGGAAGCCTCGCAACTGGCGTTCGTGAAAATCTCCCAGTTGAGCCTGTTCAGCAAGATGTAATGGGTGCTGTGACAAAGCGGCCTACCCTGGAAACAGGGTGGGCCGTTGTCGTTTTAGGCGTGCGCAACTTCCAGGGTTTTGCACAAAGCGCACGAAATTGAGTGACCTATGAGTCATAAAGCGCATCTTCACTGTATCGTGTGAAAAGGATAGGCCACCGCCAGACCTCCGCCGAGCCGGATTCAGCGGCTTTGACCAGTGAATGGATGGCCGCTTTCGGCATGTTTTTTGCGGGGTTATCCCCTTTATTGTCAGCACTCCTGAATGCATTCAGGGGTGTTCTCCAGCTATTTAGTATTGGGAAGCCACAATGATTGGCATAAAAAGCATCGCCAGTTACGTGCCAGTAGATGGGCTTGATAACTACGCCCAGGGTGCCAAATTCGCCAAGGATGAAGAGTTCATCATTGGCAAGATCGGTTCAGCTTTTCTGCCGCGCAAGGATGCCGCGCAGGAAACCTCCGATCTGTGTGTCGAGGCCGTCAATGCCTTGTTTGCCAACAACCCAGATTTGAAGCGCGAATCCATCGACGTGCTGATTGTCGTCACCCAGAACGGTGATGAAGAAGGCCTGCCTCATACCGCCGCCATCGTCCAGGACAAGCTGGGCCTGCCGACTCACGTGGCGGCCTTTGACATTTCCCTGGGTTGCTCCGGCTACGTCTACGGCATCTACGCCATGAAAGGTTTTATGGAAGCCACCGGCCTGAAAAACGGCCTGCTGGTGACCTCCGACCCATACTCGAAGATCGTCGATCCCGAAGACCGCAACACCACCATGCTCTTCGGCGACGCCGCCACCGCCACCTGGATGGGCGAAGACGCGCCGTGGCAGCTGGGCAAGGCCAAGTTCGGCACCGATGGCTCCGGCGCACCGCATCTGAAGGTCAGCGACGGTGTGTTCTTCATGAATGGCCGCCAGGTCTTCAACTTCGCCCTGCTCAAGGTGCCGGCGCACCTGCACGAGCTGCTCAACGAGTCGGACCTCAAGGCCGACGAGATTGATGCGTTCTGCATCCACCAAGGCAGTGCGGCGATTGTCGACGCCGTGGCTCGGCGTTTCGAAGACGCGCCGGTAGAGAAGTTCATCAAAGACATGGTCGAGACTGGTAATACCGTGTCGTCGAGCATTCCTCTGTTGCTGGAAAAGCATGCGATGGACTCCGACTGGAAGCGCGTGGCCATCAGTGGCTTCGGCGTGGGCCTGTCATGGGGCTCGGCGATTATCTATCGGCCGTGATGCCTTAATAGAGCTGCACAAAAAACGCCCAGGCTCGAAAGAGCCTGGGCGTTTTTTTGTGCACACCTGGAGCGAGCTTGCTCGCGAAAAACGTTAACAATGACGCGGGCATTCAGAATGCGCGCGGCGCCCTCAGGTTTTTCGCGAGCAAGCTCGCTCCTACAATAATTGACGGCGTGTCTTGGGGCGGAGTTCTGACGCCAGTAACCCGTGATTGCTGGCAATTCGCGCCTCTGTAAGGCCTTGAATTGCAAGGAGTGGCACGGGGCTAGTAAAAAATTTCAAAAAAAACCTCAAGCAACCTGCATTCACGACGATAACTATTACGAAGGTTCTCTAGGCCACACCCGGCGGTTGCCAGGGCCGGAAGCCGCAGTATCCAACTCACGAGGATTTCGTCATGGCAATGTCCGTAAACACCAACATCACTTCCCTGGGCGTCCAGAAGAACCTGAACAAAGCATCCGACGCTTTGAGCCAGTCGATGAACCGTCTGTCTTCCGGCCTGAAAATCAACAGCGCCAAAGACGACGCTGCCGGCATGCAGATCGCTAACCGTCTGAACAACCAGGTCAAAGGCCTGAACGTTGCCATCGCCAACGCCAACAACGGTGTTTCCATCGCCCAGACTGCTGAAGGCGCGATGCAAGAATCCACCAACACCTTGCAGCGTCTGCGTGAACTCGCCCTGCAAGCAGCCAACGGTGATAAAAGCGACGCTGACCGTGTTTCCCTGCAACAAGAATTCACCGCTAAAGTGGGTGAGCTGAACCGTATCGCCAGCACCACCACCTTCGGTGGTCGTAACCTGCTCGACGGTTCGTTCAGCAACGTAGCATTCCAGATCGGCGCCAACGCTAACGAAACTATCTCGTTCGGCATGACCGACATCAGCTCTACTGCCCTGAAAGGCAACTACAAAGAAGCTAGCGTTGACAGCACCGCGCTGAAAGGCCTGGCTGCTACTGCTACTGGCTCGGTACTCATTGATAAAGCCACTACGACAGGTACCGCTGCTGCCGGCGCCACTGTGGCTAGCGATAATTTCAAAATAAATGGCACAACAATCACCCTCGGTGTTGGCGACGGTTCTGACAAGGGTGCGGCTGCAGTTGAGGCTATCAACAAACAGACAGCTACTACCGGTGTTACTGCCAGTGCCGACGCTACTGGCATCCTGACACTGACATCCACCAAAGCTATCAAGCTTGAAGCTGGTGCTGTTGTAGCTTACAGCGCAGGCCCCCCTGAAGTCCTTGCCAGCACTGATGGCTTGGCCAGCCTCAAACTCACTCCTGCAGCTAACATTGCCACTACCAGCAATTTGACCGCTGCCGGTTCCATCTCTGTGAATGGTACTGAGGTAAAGTGGGCTAAAAACGCTCCCATGGCGGGCGTTCTCACTGCCCTGACTGCCGCTGCTGGCGGCACTGCCGCTGGTGCCTCGGCCACCTTCACTGAAGGTCGAGTCAAGTTGACCTCGGGTGACGGTGCAGACATCAAGCTGTCTAACACCACAAGCGGTTCTCTGTCGCTGTTGGGCCTGTCGGCTGGCACTACTCAAGCCAAGCTGACCGCTGACACCTCCATTGATGTGAATGGCGTTGAAGTCAAGTTCAAGAAAGGTGACACCGCTGACGCAATCGTTGCTTCGATCAACAGCGCCAGCACCGGTGTAAACGCCACCAAAAACGCTGATGGCACCCTGAATCTGTTTGCTGACAAAGACATCACCATCAAGGACGGCAGCGCCGGTACTGGTCTGGTCGCACTGGGTCTGAAAACCGTTTCCGATGCCGGCACCAAAACTGCCGTCACCATGGAAACCAGCGTTTCCGACCTGAACATCCTGTCCGCAGCTTCTTCCCAGCAAGCCATCCAGGCTCTGGACGACGCCATGCAGCAGATCGACAGCCAGCGTTCGCAGCTGGGTGCGGTGCAAAACCGTTTTGCCAGCACCGTGGCTAACCTGCAGAGCATTTCGCAGAACTCCACTGCCGCCAAAGGCCGTGTAGAAGACGCTGACTTCGCTTCCGAAGCCGCTGAACTGACCAAGCAACAAACCCTGCAACAGGCTTCCACCGCGATCCTGTCCCAGGCCAACCAACTGCCATCCGCTGTTCTGAAGCTGCTTCAGTAATATCGGCTAGCGGTTAAATAACGGAAGGGCGCGTATACGTGCCCTTTCGTTTTTTCAGTTTGGAGGTGATGAAATGGACATGAGCATCAAGCTGAACGCGACTTACCCGGCTGGCGCAACCCAGGCCAATCAGGCCAATAATGCCTCTACTGCTCAGGCCAAGCCTGCGGTTGAGACGGAGCCGGCCTCCGCCGAGGAGCCGCAGCGCATGGCACTGGAAAAGGCTGTAACCGATATTCGTGAGTTTGTGCAGGCAACCCAACGTAACCTGGACTTCTCCATCGATGACACCACCGGCAAAGTGGTCGTCAAAGTTATCGCCACCGACAGCGGTGAAGTGATTCGACAGATTCCATCGGAGACCGCGCTGAAGCTGGCGCAGAACCTGAGCGATGCCAGCAGCCTGCTGTTTGAAGCAAAGGCTTGAGTTGGCACGAAACATGTTTCTGATTGCTGCTTGGGCGTTAGTGCGCCAATAAAGCGGCAGCCGCAGGACAAGGAGAATAGCAAATGGCTAGTTCAACGATTTCCGGCCCAGGCTCGGGCTACGACACGCAAGCCATCGTCAAGGCGTTGGTGGGTGCTGAACAGGCGCCCAAGCTGGCCCAGATCACCGCTCAGCAAAAAGACACGACCGTCAAGCTGTCGGCTGTAGGCTCGGTGAAAACGGCGTTGGAAGCTTACCAGGCGGCGATCACCAAGTTGAACAACGTGGCCTCGTTCAACGGGCTGGCTGCTACTACCTCTGAAGAAAAAAACGTCAAGGTCACCCTGGGTGACGGCGCGTCCAGCGGTAAATACACCGTGAAGGTCACGGATCTGGCAACCTCTTCGAAAGTCACCAGCAAGATGATCGAGGGTGGTGCTTCGGGCAAGGCCAATGCCAGCGATGAAACCCAGACGCTGACCATTACCCAGTCGGGCAAAAGTTACGACGTGCTGGTTCCGGGTGGTGCGACGCTGCAGCAGCTGCGCGAATCCATCAATACCCAGCTTTCCGCCCAGGGCATCAGTGCCAACGTGCTGAGTGACGCCAATGGTGCGCGTCTGGTCATCGGCTCCAACACCAGTGGCGTAGGCACCGACATCACCCTTAGCGGTGACTCGGACCTGGCCACCGGTTATGACGCGGGTAAGCCGGCGCAGAACGCCAAGTACACCATCGACGACATCGCGATGGAGTCCACCAGCAACAAGGTGACATCCGCCATCAGTGGCGTGACCCTGGATTTGGTGGCAGCTGACAGCACCAAGTCGATCACCATCACCGTGGCCAGCAACACCGACACGCTGAAGACCTCGGTGCAGTCGTTCGTCACCGCTTACAACGCGCTGATGACCTCCATCAACACCCAGACCAAGGTCACCGCCACGGGCGATGCCTCCACCACCACGGCGGGCGCCTTGACCGGCGATGCGTCGATGCGTCAGCTGGTTGCCAGCCTGCGCAGTGAGCTGGTCAACGGTTCGGGTGCTGGCAGCATGACCAGTCTGGCCCAGATGGGCATCACCACTGACCAGAAAACCGGGCTGCTGAGCCTGGAAGACAAGGCGTGGGACAAGGCGGTGGTCAAGGGCGCCGGCGACATCGCCAAGCTGTTCACCGGCGACACCGGTCTGGTCACCCGCATGAACAAGGCGACCGCGAGTTATGTAGGCACCACCGGGACGCTGGCCACGCGGGCGACGGACCTCAACACCAAGTTGACCGACCTGACCACCCAGAAGGCCGACCTGGATCGGCGCATGGAGGCCTTGCAGAAGTCCCTGACCGCCAAGTACACGGCGATGGACACCATGATCGCGCAGATCAACGCCAGCAGCTCCAGCATCATGACCACCCTTAACTCGCTGAACAATCCGAAGTCGAGCTGATTTTTAGGGGCGTTCAACGCCCCGAAAAAGCATGTGCCGGTGGTCCGGGTCTTGAAGTCTGGATTAAAGTTTTTTGCGGTGCGGTCGAAAAACTGGTTAAGCAAACCTATTCGACTGTGGCCTGTAACTGAGGTAGCAACATGAACCCTATGAGAGCCCTTCGCCAATACCAGAAGGTCAATTCCCACGCTCAGGTCTCCGAAGCCAGCCCGCACCGTCTGGTGCAGATGCTGATGGAAGGTGGTCTCGATCGTATGGCTCAAGCCAAGGGCGCGTTGAGTCGTGGTGATATCGCACAAAAAGGGCTAATGCTGGGCAAGGCGATTGAAATCATCACCGGTCTGCGCGACGGCCTGGAGCCGGAAAAGGCTGAAGATCCGGCAGCGGTGCATCAGTTGGACGCCCTGTATGGCTACATGAGTAACCGCCTGGTGGAAGCCAATCGTGTGAATGATGCTGACTTGATCGACGAAGTCGCTCGTCTGCTGATTACCGTAAAAGAAGGCTGGGATGCCATCGCAACACAATAAGGCCTGAGGCCTTGAGGGACACGTCATGAGCCATGCACTGCAACGCATTGATGAAACCCGCGAAGCCTTGATCGGCGCGTTGGCAGAACGTAACTGGGACGCCATCGGCGAACTGGACCTGGGCTGCCGTAACGTGATTGACGATGTGCTCAGCGAGGCGCCGGTCGACGAGGATGCCCTGCGGGAAAAGCTGGAGAGCCTGTTGGTGGTTTACCAGCAGTTGCTTGAGGTGACGACCGGGGAGCGCCAGGCGATTTTCGAAGAGATGTCGCAGATCAATCGAGCGAAGAGTGCGTCAAAGGTTTACCATCTGTTCGGCTGATCTGGCTCAGTTAATCCGAACGGGCGCGTCATAAATTTGACTGTGCACATTTTTTTGACTTAACTAGTGCTATTTTCAGACGTCAGGTGGCCGTAGCGCAGAAAATGCCTACAGCTATCTAGATTGCCCCGAATCGAGGGCATTAGAGTTTTACTAGGGAAGTTGTTATTGCATGTGGCGTGAAACCAAAATTCTGCTGATCGATGACGATAGCGTTCGCCGCCGCGATCTGGCGGTGATCTTGAATTTTCTTGGCGAAGAAAATCTGCCCTGCGGCAGCCACGATTGGCAGCAGGCGGTCAGCTCTTTGTCGTCGAGCCGTGAAGTCATCTGTGTGCTGATCGGGACGGTAAACGCTCCTGGCGCAGTTCTGGGCTTGTTAAAGACACTCTCAACCTGGGATGAGTTCCTTCCAGTGTTGCTAATGGGCGATATTTCTTCTGTCGAGCTTCCGGAAGACCAGCGCCGCCGCGTCCTTTCCACCCTGGAAATGCCCCCCAGCTACAGCAAATTGCTCGACTCCCTGCACCGTGCCCAGGTCTATCGCGAGATGTACGACCAGGCCCGCGAGCGCGGACGTCACCGCGAACCCAACCTGTTCCGCAGTCTCGTCGGCACCAGCCGCGCCATCCAGCACGTGCGCCAGATGATGCAGCAAGTGGCTGATACCGATGCCAGCGTACTGATCCTCGGCGAGTCGGGCACTGGCAAGGAAGTGGTCGCGCGAAACCTGCATTACCATTCCAAGCGCCGCGACGGGCCTTTTGTGCCGGTCAACTGTGGGGCGATTCCTGCAGAGTTGCTGGAAAGCGAACTGTTCGGCCACGAAAAGGGCGCCTTTACCGGGGCGATCACCAGCCGTGCCGGGCGTTTTGAGCTGGCCAATGGTGGCACCCTGTTTCTTGACGAAATCGGCGACATGCCGCTGCCGATGCAGGTCAAGCTGTTGCGAGTCCTGCAAGAGCGCACCTTCGAGCGCGTGGGCAGCAACAAGACCCAGAGTGCCGACGTGCGCATCATCGCCGCGACCCACAAGAACCTCGAAAGCATGATCGAGGTCGGCAGCTTCCGCGAAGACCTGTACTACCGCCTCAACGTATTCCCCATCGAGATGGCACCCCTGCGTGAGCGCGTGGAAGACATCCCGTTGTTGATGAACGAGCTGATCTCGCGCATGGAGCACGAAAAGCGCGGCTCAATCCGTTTCAACTCGGCGGCGATCATGTCCCTGTGCCGTCACGGCTGGCCGGGCAACGTCCGCGAGTTGGCCAACCTGGTGGAGCGCATGGCGATCATGCACCCGTACGGGGTCATTGGCGTGGTCGAGTTGCCGAAGAAATTTCGCTACGTCGACGACGAAGACGAGCAACTGGTGGACAGCCTGCGCAGTGACCTGGAAGAACGGGTGGCCATCAACGGCCACACCCCGGACTTCGGCGCCACTGCCATGCTGCCGCCCGAAGGCCTGGACTTGAAGGACTACCTCGGCAGCCTGGAACAAGGGCTGATCCAGCAGGCTCTGGACGACGCCAATGGCATCGTTGCCCGTGCCGCCGAGCGTCTGCGCATCCGTCGTACCACCCTGGTGGAGAAGATGCGCAAGTACGGCATGAGCCGTCGTGAAGGTGATGAACAGGCGGATGATTGACGCCTGTTTTTCAACTCACTGATATATAGGTAGTTTTTTTTAGGCACGGGTATTGCTACAGCTCTCGCAACGTTCCGTTTAACTGACGGTCAGCCAAGCGAGAGAGCACGATGCCCCACGTCGCCCAACTATCTTCAGTCCCTGACACTCAGGGGCCTTCCGTAGAGCAGATCAGCCGGCTTGGGCTTGAGCAGGCGTTCTCGCTGTTCAGTCAGATGTCCAGTCAGTTGACCGATTCCTACAGCCTGCTGGAAGCCCGGGTTTCTGAGCTCAAAGGCGAGTTGGCGGTGGTCAGTGCCCAGCGCATGGCAGAGCTGGCCGAGAAAGAACGCTTGGCCAACCGTCTGCAAAACCTCCTCGACCTGTTGCCCGGTGGCGTTATCGTCATCGACGATCAGGGCCGCGTGCGCGAAGCCAACCCGGCGGCCTGCGACTTGCTGGGCTTGCCACTGGAAGGCGAGTTGTGGCGCCATGTCATTGCCCGCTGCTTTGCGCCACGCGAAGACGACGGTCACGAAATCTCCCTCAAGGACGGTCGTCGGCTGTCCATCGCCACCCGTTCCCTGGACGCCGAGCCCGGCCAATTGGTCTTGCTCAACGACCTGACTGAAACCCGTCACCTACAGGATCAACTGGCGCGCCATGAACGCCTGTCGTCCCTGGGGCGCATGGTCGCTTCTCTGGCGCATCAGATTCGTACCCCGCTGTCGGCCGCGCTGATCTACGCCAGTCATTTGACTGACGAGCAATTGCCGGCGGCCACTCATCAGCGTTTTGCCGGCCGGCTCAAGGAGCGTCTGCACGAGCTTGAGCACCAGGTGCGCGACATGCTGGTGTTTGCCCGCGGCGAGTTGCCGCTGACCGACCGCGTCACGCCGTCGGCGCTGATGCAGTCCCTGCAAGCCGCTGCGGCCACCCATATTCAAGACGTGTCGGTACGTTGGCAGTGCGACAGCCATCTGGGGGAGTTGCTGTGCAATCGCGACACGCTGGTGGGTGCGCTGCTCAACTTGATTGAAAACGCGACCCAGGCCAGCGGCCCCGGTGCGCAGCTCAAGGTGCACCTGTACACCCGCGCCGATACCCTGCGGCTGTGCATCAGCGACAGCGGCAGCGGGATCGAGCCGCTGGTGTTGCAGCGCCTGGGCGAACCCTTTTTTACCACTAAAACCAACGGGACCGGCCTGGGCCTGACCGTGGTCAAGGCAGTGGCGCGGGCACATCAGGGAGAATTGCAGTTGCGTTCCCGGTTGGGTCGCGGCACCTGTGCGCTGATGACGCTACCGCTGTTTTCAAGCGCGCCAAGCGCGGAGTAAAGGTAATGGCTATCAAGGTTTTATTGGTTGAAGACGATCGCGCCTTGCGTGAAGCATTGGCTGACACGCTGCTGTTGGCGGGCCATGACTACCGGGCGGTCGGTTCTGCCGAGGAGGCCTTGGAGGCTGTAGAGCACGAATCCTTTAGCCTGGTGGTTAGTGACGTCAACATGCCGGGCATGGATGGCCACCAGCTGCTCGGCCTGTTGCGCGCCCGCCAGCCGCAATTGCCGGTGCTGCTGATGACCGCCCACGGCGCCGTCGAGCGCGCTGTGGAGGCCATGCGTCAGGGCGCGGCGGACTATCTGGTAAAACCCTTCGAGCCCAAGGCCTTGATCGAACTGGTCGCCCGTCACGCCCTTGGCACTCTCGGTGCCGCCGATGGCGAAGGCCCGATTGCCTTTGAACCGGCCAGTGCTCAATTGCTGGAGCTGGCGGCCCGTGTGGCACGCAGTGATTCCACGGTGCTGATCTCTGGCGAGTCCGGCACTGGCAAAGAAGTGCTGGCGCGTTATATCCACCAGCAATCCCACCGCGCCAGCCAGCCGTTTATCGCCATCAACTGCGCGGCGATCCCCGACAACATGCTCGAAGCCACCTTGTTCGGCCATGAAAAAGGTTCCTTCACCGGTGCTATCGCTGCGCAAGCCGGCAAGTTTGAACAGGCCGACGGCGGCACCATCCTGCTCGATGAAATTTCGGAAATGCCCCTGGGCCTGCAAGCCAAGTTGCTGCGGGTGCTGCAGGAACGCGAAGTGGAGAGGGTCGGCGCACGCAAGCCGATTCAGCTGGATATCCGCGTGGTCGCCACCACCAACCGTGACCTGGCGGGTGAAGTGGCGGCGGGGCGCTTCCGTGAAGACTTGTTCTACCGGCTCTCGGTGTTCCCTCTGGCCTGGCGCCCTTTGCGTGAGCGCCCGGCGGATATCATCCCGCTGGCCGAGCGCCTGCTGAGCAAGTACGTCAATAAAATGAAGCATGCCCAGGCGCGGTTATCGGCCGACGCCCAGGCGTGCCTGATCAGCTATCCGTGGCCAGGCAATGTGCGCGAGCTGGACAATGCGATCCAGCGTGCGTTGATTTTGCAGCAGGGTGGCTTGATCCAGCCTCAGGACTTTTGCCTGGTGTTGGGTAACAGCAGCAGCGGCGCTGCGCCGCTACCCAGCCTGGCTGCCCCGCAGGTTGAAGCCGCTCCCGCCGAAGCGGCTGGCGCATTGGGCGACGACCTGCGCCGCCGCGAATTCCAGATGATCATCGACACCCTGCGCTCCGAGCGCGGCCGTCGCAAAGAGGCTGCCGAGCGGCTGGGCATCAGCCCGCGGACCTTGCGCTACAAGCTGGCGCAAATGCGCGATGCCGGGATGGACGTGGAAGCCTACCTTTTCGCCACCTGAAAATTTCCCACGTGAAAACCTTAGGGGTGACAGGATCAGTCGCCTTTTCTTACAAGCAGCCACGGAGCTGGCACCCTTGTTGCTACCACCCTATTAACCGCAGACGTAGTGTCAAAAAATTGCGGGTCGTCGGAGAGAGAAGTTCATGAGCCAAGGTGTTGAGTTCAATCGGTTGATGTTGGATATGCGCTCCATGCAAATGGATGCCATGGCTAGCTCGAAATCCGTCACGCAAGTGCCGGAATTGGGCAAGAGCAACTTTGCCGACATGCTTGGTCAAGCCATCAACAAGGTCAGCGATACCCAGCAGGCTTCCAGCCAATTGGCGACTGCCTTCGAGATCGGCAAGAGCGGCGTGGACCTGACCGACGTGATGATCGCCTCGCAAAAGGCCAGCGTTTCCTTCCAGGCCTTGACCCAGGTGCGCAACAAGCTGGTTCAGGCCTATCAAGACATCATGCAGATGCCGGTTTAAGGACGATTTGAGTCATGGCAGAAGCAGTCGTGGATAACGCACCCGCTAAGACAGATGGCAAACCGCCGCTGTTTGGCCTGTCGTTCCTGGAAAACCTTTCCGAGATGACCATGTTGCGTCAGGTAGGCCTGATGGTCGGCCTGGCTGCCAGCGTGGCGATTGGTTTTGCCGTGGTGCTGTGGTCCCAGCAACCCGATTACCGGCCGCTCTACGGCAGCCTGGCGGGTATGGACGCCAAGCAGATCATGGAAACCCTGGCCACCGCCGACATCGCCTACACCGTCGAGCCCAATTCCGGCGCGTTGCTGGTAAAGGCCGATGACGTATCCCGTGCGCGGATGAAACTGGCGGCAGCCGGTGTCACCCCCACCGACGGCAATATCGGTTTTGAAATCCTCGACAAGGACCAGGGCCTGGGTACCAGCCAGTTTATGGAAGCCACCCGCTACCGTCGTGGCCTGGAAGGCGAACTGGCACGCACTATCTCCAGCCTGAATAACGTCAAGGGTGCCCGCGTGCACCTGGCGATTCCGAAAAGCTCGGTGTTTGTGCGCGATGAACGCAAACCCAGCGCCTCGGTCTTGGTTGAGCTGTTTTCCGGCCGCTCCCTTGAGCCTGGCCAGGTCCTGGCGATCATCAACCTGGTGGCCACCAGCGTTCCCGAGTTGAGCAAGTCGCAAATCACCGTGGTCGACCAGAAGGGCAACCTGCTCTCCGACCAGGCGGAAAACTCCGCACTGACCATGGCCGGCAAGCAGTTCGACTACAGCCGTCGTATGGAAAGCATGCTGACCCAGCGGGTGCATAACATCCTGCAACCGGTACTGGGCAATGATCGCTACAAGGCTGAAGTGTCTGCCGACGTGGACTTCAGCGCGATCGAGTCGACGTCCGAGCAGTTCAATCCGGACCAGCCGGCGCTGCGCAGTGAGCAATCGACCAGCGAACAACGCACCGCCAGCAGTGGCCCGCAAGGCGTGCCCGGCGCCCTGAGCAATCAGCCGCCAGCCCCGGCTTCGGCCCCGCAAACCACAGGTGGTGCTGCGGCTACCGCTGCCGCGATCCAGCCCGGCCAGCCGCTGCTCGACGCCAACGGCCAGCAGATTATGGACCCAGCCACCGGCCAGCCGATGCTTGCGCCGTACCCTGCGGACAAACGTCAACAGTCCACCAAGAACTTCGAGCTGGACCGTTCCATCAGCCACACCAAGCAGCAACAAGGCCGCTTGAATCGCCTGTCGGTGTCGGTGGTGGTGGATGATCAGGTCAAGATCAACGCCGCCAACGGCGAAACCAGCCGCGCACCGTGGAGCGCCGACGAATTGGCGCGCTTCACCCGCCTGGTGCAGGACGCCGTGGGCTTTGATGCCAGCCGTGGCGACAGCGTCAGCGTGATCAACATGCCGTTCTCCCTGGAGCGCGGTGAGGTGATCGCTGAGACCCCGTTCTACTCGATGCCATGGTTCTGGGATATCGTCAAACAAGTGCTGGGTGTGCTGTTCATCCTGGTGCTGGTGTTCGGCGTGCTGCGCCCGGTGCTTAACAACATCACCGGCCACGGCAAGAAGCAACTGGCACCCTTTGGCGGCAGCGATGTCGAGTTGGGTGGCATGGGCGGCCTGGATGGCGAACTGGCCAACGACCGTGTCAGCCTCGGCGGCCCACAAAGCATCTTGCTGCCTAGCCCGAGCGAAGGCTATGACGCACAGTTGAACGCAATCAAGAGTTTGGTGGCAGAAGATCCGGGTCGTGTGGCCCAGGTCGTGAAAGAGTGGATCAACGCAGATGAGTGATAGTCGAGCTGCTGTAGCCAAACTCTCCAAGGTCGACAAAGCCGCCGTGCTGCTGCTGTCCCTGGGGGAAACCGACGCCGCCCAAGTGCTGCGCCACATGGGCCCCAAAGAGGTTCAGCGTGTTGGTGTGGCCATGGCGCAAATGCGCAATGTGCACCGCGAGCAGGTCGAACAGGTGATGAGCGAGTTCGTCGAGATCGTCGGCGACCAGACCAGCCTGGGCGTCGGTTCCGACAGCTACATTCGCAAGATGCTCACCTCCGCCCTCGGCGAGGACAAGGCCAACGGCCTGATCGACCGCATCCTGCTGGGCGGCAACACCAGCGGCCTCGACAGCCTGAAATGGATGGAACCCCGTGCCGTGGCGGACGTGATCCGCTACGAACACCCGCAGATCCAGGCCATTGTCGTGGCGTACCTGGACCCGGACCAGGCTGGCGAAGTGCTTGGTCATTTCGACCACAAGGTGCGCCTGGACATCATCCTGCGGGTCTCGTCGTTGAACACTGTGCAACCGGCGGCCTTGAAAGAACTGAACACCATTCTTGAGAAGCAATTCTCGGGCAACTCCAACGCCTCGCGCACCACCCTGGGTGGCATCAAGCGTGCGGCGGACATCATGAACTTCCTCGACAGCTCCATCGAGGGCCAGTTGATGGACTCGATCCGTGAGATCGACGACACCCTGTCCGTGCAGATCGAAGACCTTATGTTCGTCTTCAACAACCTGTCGGATGTCGACGACCGTGGCATCCAGGCGCTGCTGCGCGAAGTCTCCTCCGATGTGCTGGTACTTGCCCTTAAAGGCTCGGATGAGGGCGTCAAGGAAAAGATCTTCAAGAACATGTCCAAGCGGGCATCCGAACTGTTGCGCGACGACCTGGAGGCCAAGGGCCCGGTACGCGTCAGCGATGTGGAAACCGCGCAGAAGGAAATCCTCACCATTGCCCGCCGTATGGCCGAAGCCGGAGAAATCGTTCTCGGCGGGAAGGGCGGCGAAGAAATGATTTAAGGCGCCGCACATGTCGAACAAAGATGAGACGCCCAGCGATTTGATTCGCGCCCGTGACGTCGGCGGGTTCGACGTCTGGTCGCTGCCCAGCTTCGACCCGCACCGGCCCGAGCCCGAGCCGGAACCTGTTGAAGAAACCCCGGTGGAAATGGAAGAAGTGCCCCTGGACGAAGTCCAGCCACTGACTCTGGAAGAGCTGGAAAGCATCCGTCAGGAGGCTTACAACGAAGGCTTTGCCACCGGCGAGAAAGAAGGCTTCCATAGCGCCACTCTCAAGGTCCGCCAGGAAGCTGACGCGGCCCTGAGCGCCAAGCTGGTCAGTCTGGAGCGGTTGATGGGCAACTTGTTTGCACCCATCGCCGACCAGGATTCGCAGATCGAAAAGGCCATGGTCGGCCTGGTGGAACACATCACTCGCCAGGTGATCCAGCGCGAGCTGAAGATGGACTCGACCCAGATCGAAAGCGTCATGCGCGAAGCCCTCAAGCTGCTGCCGTTGGGCGTGGGCAATGTGCGCCTGTACATCAACCCCCAGGATTTCGAGCAGGTCAAAGGCCTGCGCGAACGCCATGAGGAAACCTGGCGTATCGTTGAAGATGCCGCGCTGCAGCCGGGCGGTTGCCGGGTCGAGACCGAACACAGTCGTATCGATGCTACCGTCGAGACGCGCATCAGCCAGATCATGGCCAAACTTTTTGACCAGTTGCACGAGCAGGCACTGCACCCGGCAGCAGCTGATCTGCATCTTGAATTAAGCGACGACCTGGACGCTCCTGATGCGCCTTGATCGCACCAGCTTCGCCAAGCGCCTGGGCGGCTATGCCGAAGTCGCCGAATTGCCGGGCCAGCCAATCCTCGAAGGTCGGCTGCTGCGCATGGTCGGCCTGACCCTGGAAGCCGAAGGCCTGCGCGCTGCCATGGGCAGCCGCTGCATGGTGATCAACGACGACAGCTATCACCCGGTGCAGGTCGAAGCGGAAGTGATGGGCTTCTCCGGCAACAAGATTTTCCTGATGCCCGTTGGCAGTCTCGCCGGTATCGCTCCCGGTGCGCGGGTCGTGCCATTGGCCGACACCGGCCGCTTGCCCATGGGCATGAGCATGCTTGGCCGGGTACTCGACGGCGCCGGGCGCGCCCTAGACGGCAAGGGCGGGATGAAAGCCGAAGACTGGGTGCCGATGGACGGCCCCACCATCAACCCCCTCAAGCGCAACCCCATCAGCCAGCCGCTGGACGTGGGCATTCGCTGCATCAACGGTTTATTGACGGTGGGCCGCGGCCAGCGCCTGGGCCTGTTCGCCGGTACCGGCGTGGGCAAGAGTGTGCTGCTGGGCATGATGACTCGCTTTACCGAGGCGGACATTATCGTGGTCGGGCTGATCGGCGAGCGGGGCCGCGAGGTCAAGGAATTCATCGAACACATTCTCGGCGAGGAAGGCCTCAAGCGCTCCGTGGTGGTTGCTTCGCCGGCGGATGATGCGCCGCTGATGCGCTTGCGCGCAGCGATGTACTGCACGCGTATTGCCGAATATTTTCGCGACAAGGGCAAGAATGTCCTGTTACTGATGGACTCCCTCACGCGTTTCGCCCAGGCCCAGCGGGAAATCGCCCTGGCCATCGGCGAACCGCCGGCCACCAAGGGTTATCCGCCGTCGGTATTCGCCAAGCTGCCCAAGCTGGTGGAGCGCGCCGGTAATGCCGAGGCCGGTGGTGGTTCGATCACGGCGTTCTACACGGTGCTGTCCGAAGGCGATGACCAGCAGGACCCAATAGCCGACTCGGCCCGGGGCGTGCTCGACGGCCACATCGTGTTGTCCCGGCGCTTGGCCGAGGAAGGACACTACCCGGCTATCGACATCGAAGCGTCCATCAGTCGGGTGATGCCGTCGGTGGTCAGCCCTGAACACATGGCCCGCGCCCAGCAGTTCAAGCAATTGTGGTCGCGCTATCAGCAGAGTCGCGACCTGATCAGCGTTGGCGCCTACGTGCCCGGCGGTGATCGTGAGACTGACCTGGCGATTGCCCTGCAACCGCAGTTGGTCACCTACCTGCGCCAGGGCCTCAACGACAACATCAGCATGGCCGAGAGCGAAGGGCACCTGGCGTCGGTGTTCGCACCTGCGCCCGGCGGTTAAGCCGTGGCCACAAGTCGCGCAGCCCGCCTGGCGCCAGTGGTGGAGATGGCCGAAAGCGCCGAACGCACCGCCGTCCAACGGTTGGGGCATTTCCAGGGCCAGGTGCGCCTGGCGGAAAGCAAGCTGGGCGACCTGGAGCGCTTTCGCGGCGAATACCAGCAGCAATGGATCGACCGCGGCAGCCACGGCGTTTCCGGGCAGTGGCTGATGAATTACCAGCACTTCCTCAACCAGCTGGAGACGGCTGTCGGCCAGCAGCGCCAAAGCCTGGCCTGGCACCAGAACAACCTCGACAAGGCCCGCGAAGGCTGGCAACAGGCCTATGCCCGGGTCGAAGGCCTGCGCAAGCTGGTGCGGCGCTACATCGAAGAAGCCCGCACCCTGGAAGACAAGCGCGAGCAGAAGTTGCTGGATGAATTGTCCCAGCGCTTGCCGCGCCAAGACCAATACTGATAGCAGCTGTTCCTGCATCTTTTTCAGTGTGTTGCCATAGGCGCAGTTGCCCACCCCCTCTTCACCTGCTAAACCTTGTTGCACATTGCCAATGACAAGGAAGCAGTTGTATGTCAGTTGCTACAGAAGTATCCGCAGACGGGCAAAAGGTGACGATTTCGATCAAGGGGCGATTCGATTTCGGCAAACATCAAGAGTTTCGCGATTCCTACGAACGCCTCGTCAAGAAGCCCGAGACTTACGTCGTGGACTTGAAGGAAGCCACCTACCTCGACAGCTCTGCGCTGGGCATGCTTCTGCTGCTGCGCGACTACGCCGATGGCCAGGGCCGGGAGCCTGACGTGCGTGTAATCAATAGCAGCTCCGACGTACGTAAAATTCTCGCCATCTCCAACTTCGACAAACTGTTCGACATCAGTTGAGCACCTTGGCCCCGGTGCTCGAAGCCCTGACCGTCCTGATCGCCGAAGACAGCGCCGCCGATCGTCTGTTGCTGTCGACCATCGTCCGCCGCCAGGGCCATTTGGTGCTGACTGCCAGCAATGGTCAGGAAGCCGTGGAGGTGTTCGCTCGCGAGCGCCCGCAATTAGTATTGATGGACGCGCTGATGCCGGTGATGGACGGCTTTGAGGCTGCCCGGCAGATCAAGCACCTGGCGGGGGAGGCGCTGGTGCCGATTATCTTCCTCACCTCCCTGCGCGAGAACGAAGCCCTGGCCCGGTGCCTGGACGCCGGTGGTGACGACTTCCTGGCCAAGCCTTACAGCCAAGTGATCCTGGCGGCGAAGATCAACGCCATGGATCGTCTGCGCCGCTTGCAGGCCACGGTGTTGCAGCAGCGCGACCTGATCGCCCGGCACAACGACTACCTGCTCCATGAGCAGCGGGCGGCCAAGGCAGTGTTCGACAAGGTTGCCCATTCCGGCTGCCTCAATGCAGCGTCGAATATTCGTTATCTGCAATCACCCTATGCCTTGTTCAACGGTGACCTGTTGCTGGCGGCCTATACGCCCTCTGGCGATATGCACGTTTTGCTGGGCGACTTTACCGGCCATGGCCTTCCTGCAGCTATCGGCGCGATGCCGCTCGCAGAAGTGTTCTACGGCATGACCGCCAAGGGCTACGGCCTGGCGCAAACCCTGCGGGAAATGAACGCCAAGCTCAAACGTATCCTGCCGGTGGATATGTTCTGCTGCGCGACGTTGTTGTGCCTGAGCGCCCAGCGCCGGATGGTGGAAGTATGGAACGGCGGCATGCCCGACGGCTATGTGCATGAGGTCGCCAGCGGCCGGCGCACGCCGCTGGTGTCGCGGCATTTACCCTTGGGGGTGTTGGCGGCCGAGTCCTTTAGTGATCGCACCGACGTCTGGCCGATGGCGTTGGGCGACCGGGTCTTCTTGTTGTCCGATGGTGTGCTCGATACCGCGGACGCCAATGAACAGTTGTTTGGTGCCGGGCGGTTACTGCAGGTGTTTGCTGCCAATCGCCAGCCTGAACAGCTGTTCGAAGAAATCGAACGGGCGCTCGCCGGCTTTCGCGGCCAGGTGCGGGACGACATCAGCATGGTGGAAGTCAGCCTGCTGCCCGACCAGCCTCTGCGGTCGCCGGCCATGGTCTACTCCGACAGCGGTCAGTCGTGCCCGCTGGATTGGTCGGTGAGCTTCGAGTTTCGCGCCGAGACCCTCAAGCGTTACAACCCGTTGCCGTACTTGCTGCAGTTGTTGCTGGAAATCCACGGCTTGCGGGGGCAGAGCGGGGCGCTGTACAGCGTAATGGCCGAGCTGTATTCCAACGCTCTGGAGCACGGCGTGCTGGGCCTGGACTCGCGCCTCAAGCGTGACGCCCAGGGTTTCGCCAACTATTACCGCCAGCGCAATGAGCGCCTGGGACAGTTGGACAGCGGCTTTGTGCGAGTGCATGTCAACGTGGTGCCGACGCCGGTGGGTGGTTGCCTGACCCTGCGTATCGACGACAGTGGGCCAGGCTTTGACGTGGAGCAGGTGCTGGCGCGGCCGCTGGACGTCGACCGTCTGTCCGGACGCGGCCTGAGCCTGGTCCGCCAGCTCAGTAGCGATGTACGCTGGTCGGACGGTGGGCGCAGTGTCTGCGTAGAGTTTTCCTGGGAGGCTCTGGCATAATCGCGCCGATTCTTGATCAAGGAGCGAACAAGTGGCAGAGATTCATTTGGACCCTGATGTGTTGATGGGCTTGCAGGACGTAATGGAAGGCGAGTATCCGAAACTGCTGGATACGTTTCTGGATGACTCGCAAAAACGCGTGCAAGCGCTGCGTGATGCTCGCAATGATGCCAACACCTTGGGCAAGATTGCCCATAGTTTCAAGGGCAGCAGTGGCAACCTCGGGGCTTTGCGCCTGGCGGAACTGTGTCGGCGATTGGAAGACGAATCGGCGAAGCAGGCGCAGGTTGGCCTGGGGGCGCTGGTGGACGAGATTGATCATGAGTTTGCCTTTATACGGCCGTTGTATGAGCACGAGCGCCAGCGCTTCCAGCTTTGATCCCCGCGAGAGTCGAAGCCTTCCATAAACCTGGCCCGACTCTTGCTCTACCTCTTCTTACTGCGCCCTCGACCCTGTGCAGTGGAGACTCACTTATGCCTCTCGCCCCGAACTCGCTCCTTCAGGCTGCCCCTGCGGTCAAGCCTAAAGCTTCCTCCGCCAATGCTCCGGCAGTGGTCGCGGACCCGCGTGCCAAGGGGCCGGGCTTCGCTCAGGTGTACGCCAAGGAGTCGCAGGTGATGCCGACCAAGTCCACGGACATGGCGCCCAAACCAAGCCGCGACAAGCCTGCCGACACCAGCGCCAAGAAAGATTCCAGTAATGACAAGCCTGCCGCTGGCACTCCAGCGGTTGCCGATAGCGGCAAGAACTTGCCTGGCTCGCCGAGCAAGACCGACGCAGCGGCCAGCACTGATGACGATACGACCAAGGACCCTGCGCTGGTTCAGCAGCCACCGGTCGACCCGGTTGTTGACCCGGCGCTGACGGCCGCAGTCACGCCAGTGCCGCTTCCCGCTCCAGTACCTGTGGACGACGCTGCCACGCCGGTTGCCGTTGTTGCGCTGCCGGTTGCCACTGAAGAGGTCAAGTCGGCCTTCGATCCAGAAGCGGATCCACTGGATGCATTGCCGGCCGTACGCCTGGCGATGGAGCAGGGTGGGCACGTCTCGGCCAGCAGCCAGGCCTCACAAAAAACCGCTCCAACCCAGGCTGAGCCCACCGCCGCACAAAGTTTCGCCAACGGCCTGGCGGCCATGGTGGATCAACAGGCGGCCAAGGACAGCACTGACCAGGGCGGTGACAAGGCTTTCAGTGGCTTGATCGAAGACGGCCTCAAAGACCTTAAGAACGCCAGCAGTGACACCCGTGTCGACGACTTCGCCAATCGCCTGGCGGCATTGACCCAGGCAGCGACGCCGAAAACCGCCAATGCCTTGCCCCTCAACAATCAGCCGTTGGCTATGCACCAGGGCGGCTGGACCGAGGAAGTGGTGAACCGGGTCATGTACCTGTCCAGCGCCAACCTCAAGTCGGCAGAAATTCAGCTGCAACCAGCGGAACTGGGTCGCCTGGATATTCGCGTGAACATCACGGCGGACCAGCAGGCCCAGGTCAACTTCATGAGCAGTCATGCGGTGGTGCGTGAAGCCCTGGAAAGCCAGTCGGGGCGGCTGCGGGAAATGTTCGCCCAACAGGGTATGGGCCAAGTGGACGTCAATGTTTCCGACCAGTCTCGCGGTTGGCAGGGACAGGGTCAGGAGCAACAGCAGAACCAGAGCCGTGGCGTCAGTGGCAGCGGCGAGCGCGGTGATGGGCGTGAGGGGGGCGGGGCTGGTGACGTGGCCGAAGTCGCCGCGCCGGCTGTCCGTACAGTGATCGGCTCCAGTGCCGTGGATTACTACGCCTGATCTGGCTGGAAAAGCTTCCTCTGTGGCGAGCCCGCTCGCCACAATAAGCCCGTACCCACACTCTTCAGTTTGATCAGACAACTCTGGCATAACACTTGCTCTTGCCTTGCCGTAGATCTGTGAAAACCCGAATAGTGACGGATTATTGGCATGGCGAAGACTGACGACGCAGCAACAGCAGCACCCGCACCGGCAGGCAAGGGCAAGCTCAAGCTTATCCTGCTGATTGTCCTGGCCTTGTTCCTGGCGATCGGCTTGTCGGTGGGCGCGACCTGGTACTTCATGCACAGCGCCCAGAGCAAACCGGCGCCTGTCGTCGAGGCCAACAGCAACGTCAAGCAACCGGCAATCTTCGAGCAGATGCTCCCGGCCTTTGTCGCCAACTTCAACCAGAACGGCCGTCAACGCTACTTGCAGGTGAGCATTACCCTGCTGGCGCGTAACCAGGCGGACCTGGATGCCCTCAAAGTGCACATGCCGGTTATCCGTAATAACCTGGTGATGCTGTTCTCCGCACAGAGCTTCGACAGCCTGACCACTCCGGTGGGCCAGGAGATGTTGCGCCAGAAAGCGACTGCCAGCGTGCAGGAAGTGGCTCAGAAGGAAATCGGCAAAGTCGTGGTCGAGCAGTTGCTCTTCACTAATTTCGTATTGCAGTAGGATCACGACATGGCCGTGCAGGACCTGCTGTCCCAGGATGAAATCGATGCGTTGCTCCACGGCGTCGACGACGGTCTGGTACAGACCGAAATGGTTGCCGAACCCGGCAGCGTCAAAAGCTACGACCTGACCAGCCAGGATCGCATCGTCCGTGGACGCATGCCGACCCTGGAAATGATCAACGAACGTTTCGCCCGTTACACTCGTATCAGCATGTTCAACATGTTGCGCCGCTCGGCGGACGTGGCGGTGGGCGGCGTGCAGGTGATGAAGTTCGGCGAATACGTGCACTCGCTGTACGTGCCCACCAGCCTCAACCTGGTGAAGATCAAGCCGTTGCGCGGTACCGCGCTGTTTATCCTCGACGCCAAGCTGGTATTCAAGCTGGTGGATAACTTCTTCGGTGGCGACGGCCGTCACGCCAAGATCGAAGGCCGCGAATTCACCCCCACCGAATTGCGGGTGGTGCGCATGGTGCTGGAGCAGGCTTTCATCGATTTGAAAGAAGCCTGGCAGGCGATCATGGAAGTCAATTTCGAGTACATCAACTCGGAAGTGAACCCGGCCATGGCCAACATCGTCGGCCCCAGCGAAGCCATTGTGGTTTCCACCTTCCACATCGAACTCGATGGCGGTGGCGGCGACCTGCACGTGACCATGCCGTACTCGATGATCGAGCCGGTACGGGAAATGCTCGACGCCGGTTTCCAGTCCGACCTGGACGACCAGGACGAACGCTGGGTCAAGGCCCTGCGCGAAGACCTGCTGGACGTCGACGTGCCGTTAAGCGCTACGGTAGCCCGACGTCAGTTGCGCCTGCGGGACATTTTGCACATGCAGCCGGGGGATGTGATTCCCGTCGAGCTGCCGGAAGAATTGATCATGCGCGCCAATGGCGTGCCGTCGTTCAAGGTCAAGCTCGGTTCCCACAAGGGCAACCTGGCGTTGCAAGTGATCGAACCGATCAACCGTCGCTGATCCACCCTAATTTATGAATGTTTGCTTCGCCGAGGACATGTAATGGCTACCGAACACGAGAACACTTCCGCCGAAGACCAGGCCCTGGCTGACGAATGGGCAGCGGCCCTGGAAGAAACCGGTGATGTCGGCCAGGACGATATCGACGCGCTGCTGGCCGCCGATGCCGCCACCGCACCGGCGGGCAATCGCCTGCCCCTGGAAGAGTTCGGCAGCGTGCCGAAGAACCACGAGCCGGTGACCCTGGACGGTCCGAACCTGGACGTGATCCTCGATATCCCGGTGTCGATTTCCATGGAAGTGGGCAGCACCGAAATCAACATCCGCAACCTGCTGCAACTCAACCAGGGTTCGGTGATCGAACTCGACCGCCTGGCCGGCGAGCCGCTGGATGTGCTGGTCAACGGCACGCTGATCGCCCATGGCGAAGTGGTGGTGGTCAACGAAAAGTTCGGCATCCGCCTGACGGACGTGATCAGCCCAAGCGAACGCATCAAGAAGTTGCGCTGACATGAAGCGCTTGGTGGTGGGACTGTTGTGGGCGCTGCCATTAAGCGCCTTGGCGGCTGAACCGGTGGTTCAAGCGGCAGCGCCTGCTGTCAGCAGCGGCATGGCCGGGCAACTGACCCAGTTGGTACTGGGCTTGTTGCTGGTGGTCGGGCTGATTTTCGTCCTGGCTTGGCTATTGCGCCGGGTGCAGCGCATTGGTCCGGGTAATGCCCAGGTCATTGAAGTGGTGGGTTCGCGAGCCCTTGGCCCGCGTGACCGGCTGGTGCTGGTGCAAGTGGGTGAAGAACAGATTCTGCTGGGCATCACTCCCGGGCGCATCACCCCGCTGCATGTACTCAAGCAGCCGGTGCACGTGGCCCAGACCCAAACGGCTACGCCGGAGTTCGCCCAGCGCCTGATGGAGTTGTTGGGCAAGGACCAGAAGGATAAGAAGTGATGCGCGTTTTATTGACGCTCATGCTGTTGCTGGCTGCGCCTCTGGCACTGGGGGCCGACCCGTTGTCGATCCCGGCGATCACCCTGGGCACCAACGCGGCCGGGGCGCAGGAGTATTCGGTCAGCCTGCAGATATTGTTGATCATGACTGCGCTGAGCTTTATCCCAGCGTTCGTCATGCTGATGACCAGCTTCACCCGCATCATCATCGTCTTCTCGATCCTGCGTCAGGCCCTGGGCCTGCAGCAGACGCCGTCGAACCAGATCCTCACCGGCATGGCGTTGTTTTTGACGCTGTTCATCATGGCCCCGGTGTTTGACAAGGTGAACCAGCAAGCCCTGCAACCGTACCTGGCCGAGAAAATGACGGCCCAGGACGCGATCGACAAGGCCCAGGGCCCGATCAAGGATTTCATGCTGTCCCAGACCCGCTCCAGCGACCTTGAGCTGTTCGTGCGCCTGTCCAAGCGCACCGACATTACCAGCCCTGACCAGGCGCCGCTGACCATCCTGGTGCCGGCGTTCGTCACCTCGGAACTGAAGACTGCATTCCAGATAGGCTTCATGATTTTTATCCCGTTCCTGATCATCGACCTGGTGGTGGCCAGTGTGCTCATGGCGATGGGTATGATGATGCTGTCGCCGCTGATCATTTCTTTGCCGTTCAAGATCATGCTGTTTGTGCTGGTGGATGGTTGGGCGCTGATTATCGGCACCCTGGCTGGCAGTTTTGGTGGTGTTTAGTTCGATAGGTAACGCCTCATGACCCCAGAAGTCGCAGTCGACCTGTTTCGCGAAGCGTTATGGCTGACCACCATGATGGTGGCTGTGCTGGTGGTGCCCAGCCTATTGGTGGGCCTGGTGGTGGCGATGTTCCAGGCCGCGACCCAGATCAACGAACAAACCTTGAGCTTCCTCCCGCGTCTGCTGGTGATGCTGGTCACCCTGATCGTCGCAGGTCCCTGGCTGGTGCAAACCTTCATGGAATACATCCTGCAGCTGTATGGCAGTATTCCGCAGCTGATCGGCTGATGAGCCCGCTGCTGGAGTTGACCAACGCGCAGATCGGCACCTGGGTGGCCTCATTCATGCTGCCGCTGTTTCGCATCGCCGCAGTGCTGATGACCATGCCGGTGTTCGGTACTACCCTGGTTCCAACGCGAGTGCGCCTGTTTTTTGCGGTAGCGATCGCAGTGGTGCTTGTCCCTGGCTTGCCGCCGATGCCCACCGTCAATGCCCTGGACCTGAGTGCGTTGCTGCTGATTGCCGAGCAGATCCTGATCGGCGCGCTGCTGGGTTTTTCCCTGCAACTGTTTTTCCAGGCCTTTGTGATCGCCGGGCAAGTGATCTCGATCCAGATGGGCATGGGCTTCGCCTCCATGGTCGACCCCACCAACGGCGTGTCGGTGGCGGTAATCGGGCAATTTCTGACCATGCTGGTGACCTTGCTGTTTTTGGCCATGAACGGCCACCTGGTGGTATTCGAAGTGCTCACCGAAAGTTTCACCACCTTGCCGGTGGGTGAGGGGCTGGTGGTCAGTCATTTCTGGGAGCTGGTGGGTCGCCTCAGTTGGGTGCTGGGCGCCGCCTTGCTGTTGGTGCTGCCGGCGATCACCGCGCTGCTGGTGGTCAACATTGCCTTTGGCGTGATGACCCGGGCGGCGCCGCAGTTGAACATCTTCTCCATCGGTTTCCCCCTGACCCTGGTGCTGGGCATGGGGATTTTCTGGGTCGGCATGGCCGACATTCTCAATCAGTATCAACCGCTGGCCAGTGACGCCTTGCAGTTTTTACGTGATCTGGCACGGGCGCGCTGAGCCATGGCCGAGAGCGAGAGTGGTCAGGACAAGACAGAAGACCCCACGGACAAACGAAAAAAGGACTCCAGGGAAAAGGGCGAGATTGCCCGCTCCAAAGAGCTCAATACTCTCGCGGTGATGCTTGCCGGTGCCGGTGGCCTGCTGATCTACGGCGGTGGCCTGGCCCTAGATCTGATGGAGTTGATGCGTCTGAACTTCTCCTTGCCTCGCGAGGTGCTGCTGGATCAGCGCTCCATGGGCATCTACCTGCTGCACTCGGGGAAAATTGCCATCCTGGCGATGCAGCCGGTGCTGGTCACATTGCTGCTGGCAGCAATCATTGGGCCGATTTCCCTCGGTGGCTGGCTGTTTGCCGCCGGCAGCCTGGCGCCCAAATTCAGCCGGATGAACCCCGGTGCCGGGATCAAGCGGATGTTTTCGGCCAAGGCGCTGATTGAGTTGCTCAAGGCCCTGGCCAAGTTCTTCATTATTTTGTTTGTGGCGCTGGCGGTGTTGTCAGCGGATATCGACGATCTGCAGCGCATCGCCCATGAACCGCTGGAGCTGGCAATCATCCACAGCGTCCAGGTGGTGGGCTGGAGTTCACTGTGGATGGCCCTCGGCCTGCTGTTGATCGCCGCCGTCGACGTCCCGGTGCAGTTGTGGGAAAGCCACAAGAAACTGCTGATGACCAAGCAGGAGGTGCGCGACGAGCACAAGGACCAGGAAGGCCGGCCGGAAGTGAAACAGCGCATTCGCCAACTGCAGCGCGAGATGTCCCAGCGCAAGATGATGTCGTCGGTTCCCGATGCTGATGTGGTCATCACCAACCCGACTCACTACGCCGTGGCCCTCAAGTACGACCCGGAGAAGGGCGGCGCACCGATGCTGCTGGCCAAGGGTAGCGACTTTACCGCCCTGAAAATCCGCGAAATCGCCGTGGCCAACGACATCCTGCTGCTGGAATCGCCGGAACTTGCCCGGTCGATTTTCTACTCCACCGACCTGGATCACGAAATCCCTGCCGGTCTTTATCTGGCCGTGGCCCAAGTATTGGCTTACGTCTATCAGATCCGCCAATACCGCGCTGGCAAGGGCAAGCGCCCAGACCCCCTCAAGGATCTGCCGATCCCGCCGGATTTGCGCCGCGATTCTTGAGGCTTCTGTTGCCAGCAATGACCCTTTCTAAGTCAGGCCCCCCGTCGTAGATACCGTCTTGAACCTCATCGGGCGAGAGAACGATCTGCACCTTCAAGCAAAAGTTGGAAGGCTTCTTGCAATGACGCCTTCACGTCGCCTTCTGGCGTCAAAAGTTTGCTTCAAGGAAACGAGGAATGCCGGTGGATCGTTCTCAAATGCTCAACAATGCCCGAGGCACGCTGACAGACCTTTCACGAGGCAATCTGGGCGTACCGTTGTTGCTGTTGGTCATGCTGGCAATGATGATGTTGCCAATGCCGCCGTTCCTGCTCGACGTGTTCTTTACCTTCAACATTGCCCTGTCCATCGTCGTGCTGCTGGTTTGCGTCTACGCCCTGCGGCCCTTGGATTTCGCGGTTTTCCCTACTATTTTGCTGGTCGCCACCTTGCTGAGGCTGGCGCTCAACGTGGCCTCCACGCGGGTGGTCATGCTTCACGGCCAGGACGGCCACGCCGCTGCGGGCAAGGTGATCCAGGCCTTCGGCGAGGTAGTGATCGGCGGTAACTACGTGGTCGGTATCGTGGTGTTCTCGATCCTGATGATCATCAACTTCGTGGTGGTGACCAAGGGCGCCGGGCGGATTTCCGAGGTGAGCGCGCGTTTCACCCTCGACGCCATGCCCGGCAAGCAAATGGCTATCGACGCCGACCTCAACGCCGGCCTGATCGACCAGAACCAGGCCAAGAACCGCCGCCTTGAAGTGGCCCAGGAAGCCGAGTTCTACGGCTCCATGGACGGCGCCAGCAAGTTCGTGCGCGGTGACGCCATCGCCGGCCTGCTGATTCTGTTTATCAACCTGATCGGCGGCATGGCGGTTGGTATCTTCCAGCATGGCATGACCTTCGGCGACGCCGGCAGGGTCTACGCCTTGCTGACCATCGGTGACGGTTTGGTGGCGCAATTGCCATCACTGCTGTTGTCCACCGCTGCCGCGATCATGGTGACCCGTGCTTCGGGCTCCGAAGACATGGGCAAGCAGATCAATCGGCAGATGTTCTCCTCGCCCAAGGCTCTGGCGGTGGCGGCCGGCATCATGGCGGTGATGGGTATTGTGCCTGGCATGCCCCATGTGTCCTTTCTTTCCATGGCAGCCCTCGCGGGGGGCGCGGCCTACCTGTTCTGGAAAAAGCAGAGCGGGGTCAAGGTCCAGGCGCTGCAAGAAGTTGCACGTCAGCAGGAACTGCTGCCATCGCCGTCCCGTGCCCAGGAAACCAAGGAGCTGGGTTGGGATGACGTGACGCCTATCGACATGATTGGCCTGGAAGTGGGCTACCGCCTGATTCCCCTGGTGGACCGTAACCAGGGCGGGCAATTGCTGGCGCGGATCAAGGGCGTGCGCAAGAAGCTGTCCCAGGACCTGGGCTTTCTGATGCCCACTGTGCACATTCGTGACAACCTCGACCTGGCCCCCAGCGCCTACCGCCTGACCTTGATGGGCGTGACCCTGGCAGAAGCCGAGATCTACCCGGACCGGGAGTTGGCGATCAACCCCGGCCAGGTCTTCGGCACCCTCAGCGGCATAACCGCCAAAGATCCGGCTTTTGGCCTGGAGGCTGTGTGGATCGAAGCCAGCCAGCGCAACCAGGCGCAGTCCCTGGGCTACACCGTGGTGGATGCCAGCACGGTGGTCGCCACCCACCTTAACCAGATTCTCTACAAGCACTCCCACGAGTTGATTGGCCACGAAGAAGTCCAGCAACTCATGCAGTTACTGGCCAAAGCCTCGCCGAAACTGGCTGAAGAACTGGTGCCGGGAATACTGTCGCTGTCGCAACTGCTCAAGGTGCTGCAAGCGCTGTTGGCCGAACAGGTGCCCGTTCGGGACATTCGCAGCATTGCCGAAGCCGTCGCCAACAATGCCGCCAAGAGTCAAGATACTGCCGCGCTGGTCGCCGCGGTGCGCGTCGGATTGTCCCGCGCCATCGTCCAAAGCATTGTAGGGCTTGACTCCGAGCTACCTGTGATCACCTTGGAACCAAGGTTGGAACAAATATTGCTCAATAGTATTCAGAAGGCAGGGCAAGGCCAGGAAGAGGGCGTTCTGCTGGAGCCAAGCATGGCTGAAAAGCTGCAGCGTTCGTTGATCGACGCCGCACAGCGCCAGGAAATGCAGGGCCAGCCGGTGATTCTGCTGGTGGCAGGCCCCGTTCGGGCGATGTTGTCGCGGTTTGGACGCCTGGCAGTACCGAATTTGCACGTTTTGGCTTATCAGGAAATTCCTGACAATAAGCAAGTGACTATCGTCGCGACAGTAGGCCCCAACGGCTGAGGTAGTGGGTTATGCAAGTGAAGCGTTTTTTCGCCGCCGATATGCGTCAGGCCATGAAACTGGTTCGTGATGAGCTGGGCGCCGACGCCGCGATTATCGGTAACCGTCGCATTGCCGGCGGTGTCGAGCTGACGGCTGCCCTGGATTACCAACCCTCGGCGCTGGCGCCGCGCGTACCGAACATGGAACTGGAAGACGAGCTGCGCAAGACTGCCTCGCGCATTGTCTCGGCCCAGGCCGAATTGAGCATGCGCGGCGACAGCGACGCCACCACCAATCGCCAGTTGTTCGCCGGCCTGCCGCTGACTGCCTCCGAGCCGCTGGTAGAGCCGACCTTTGTCGAGCCACCACGTCCTGCGGCGCCCGCACAGGCGGCGCCGGTCGATCAGCGTGTGTTCGACTCGATGCGTTTTGAACTCAACGGCCTGCGTGAGCTGCTGGAAGTGCAGCTTGGCTCGTTGGCGTGGAACCAATTGCAGGGCAGCAAACCGCAACAGGCCAACCTCTGGCGCCGCCTGCAACGCATCGGCCTGTCCGGCCCGTTGTCCCGCGATCTGTTGGCGCTGACCACCGAAATTGAAGAGCCTCGCCAGGCTTGGCGCATGTTGCTGGCCCATCTGGCGCGGATGATTGCTACCCCGGAAATCGAACCCCTGGAAGAGGGTGGCGTGATTGCCATGGTCGGCCCTGCCGGCATGGGCAAGACCACCACCCTGGCCAAGCTGGCAGCCCGATACGTGCTCAAGTACGGCGCGCAGAACATCGCGCTGGTGAGCATGGATAGCTACCGCATTGGCGCCCAGGAACAGCTCAAGACCCTGGGCCGCATCCTCAACGTGCCGGTGACCCATGTCGATCCAGGCCAGTCGTTGGCCAACGCCCTCGATCCGCTGCTGCGCAAACGCGTGGTGTTGATCGACACCGCTGGCCTGCAAGCCAGCGATCCGGCCCTGCGCATGCAGCTGGAAAGCCTGGCTGGGCGCGGGATCAAGTCAAAAAATTATCTGGTGCTTGCAACAACCAGCCAAAAACAGGTTCTCACCGCTGCGTATCACAGTTACAAGCGTTGTGGGCTGGCGGGCTGCATCCTGACTAAACTCGACGAAACGGCGAGTCTGGGCGAGGTGCTGAGTTTGGCAATTAGTCATGAATTACCGGTCGCCTACCTGACCGACGGGCCGCGGATTCCGGATGATTTACATCTGCCGCGCCGTCATCAGTTGGTCAGCCGTGCTGTCAGCGTGCAAATGCAGGAAGAACCCAGTGAGGAAGCGATGGCTGACATGTTCGCGGATCTCTACCACAGTCCGGCCAAACGGGTCGGCTGAGGGCAACATGGCCTTCAATTTTAAAACGACAGTGCAAAAAAGTACCTACATCGATGGTCTGCCAGCAGTTCGCGCGACCACCTCATGTAGCCTGCGTCTAAGCAAGACAAGGTAAAGAAATAAAATGGGCAGCATGCATCCCGTACAGGTGATCGCGGTGACCGGCGGCAAAGGTGGCGTCGGGAAAACTAACGTGTCAGTGAATTTGTCCCTGGCCCTGGCAGAGCTTGGCCGCCGCGTCATGCTGCTGGATGCCGACCTGGGACTGGCGAACGTTGACGTTCTGCTGGGACTGACGCCCAAACATACATTGGCCGATGTCATCGAAGGCCGCTGTGAGCTGCGCGACGTGCTGTTGCAGGGGCCCGGCGGGGTTCGCATCGTGCCGGCTGCCTCTGGCACCCAGAGTATGGTGCATCTGAGCCCGGCGCAGCATGCGGGCCTGATTCAGGCCTTCAGCGATATTGGCGACAACCTCGACGTGCTGGTGATCGACACCGCCGCCGGGATTGGTGAGTCCGTGGTCAGCTTTGTGCGCGCAGCGCAAGAAGTGTTGCTGGTGGTCTGCGACGAGCCCACCTCGATCACCGACGCCTACGCCCTGATCAAACTGCTTAACCGCGACTACGGCATGAACCGCTTTCGCGTGCTGGCCAACATGGCCCAAAGCCCGCAGGAAGGACGCAACCTGTTCGCCAAGTTGACCAAGGTCACGGATCGCTTCCTCGATGTCGCCTTACAATATGTTGGCGCAGTTCCCTATGACGAGTGTGTGCGCAAGGCTGTGCAAAAGCAGCGTGCAGTCTATGAAGCATTCCCTCGTTCGAAGTGCGCACTGGCGTTCAAGGCTATTGCTCAGAAGGTCGATACTTGGCCGTTGCCCGCCAATCCCCGGGGGCATCTGGAGTTTTTCGTCGAGCGATTGGTGCATCAGACGAGCGCAGGACCGGTGTTATGACAGCCAGCGGCTATAACCTTTACAAGAGTTCGGCTCGTGATAGCCAAGGCGAATTGATTGAGCGCTATGCGCCCTTGGTCAAGCGCATTGCCTACCACTTGCTGGCACGCTTGCCTGCCAGCGTCCAGGTCGAAGACCTGATCCAGGCAGGCATGATCGGCTTGCTCGAAGTGTCGACCAAATATGACGCGAGCAAGGGTGCGAGTTTCGAGACGTATGCGGGTATCCGTATCCGTGGCGCGATGCTCGACGAAGTGCGTAAAGGTGATTGGGCGCCGCGTTCGGTCCACCGCAATACCCGCATGGTAAGTGACGCAATTCGCTCAATTGAAGCAAAAACCGGTCGTGACGCTAAAGATCACGAAGTTGCGGCCGAACTCCAATTGAGTCTCGACGATTACTACGGGATTTTGAACGATACCTTGGGCAGTCGCTTGTTCAGTTTCGACGACCTGTTGCAGGACGGCGAACATGAAGGGCTGCATGAGGACGGCGCGAGTGCTCATCTTGAACCGTCGCGCGATCTGGAAGATGAACGCTTCCAGGGCGCACTGGCGGACGCGATTGCCAATTTGCCGGAGCGTGAGCGACTAGTGTTGGCGCTGTACTACGACGAAGAGCTGAACCTCAAGGAAATCGGTGAGGTCCTGGGGGTCAGCGAATCGCGGGTCAGCCAGTTACACAGCCAGTGCGCGGCCCGCTTGCGGGGGCGTTTGGGAGAGTGGCGAGCGCGCTGACAGGCAGTGTGGGGACACTGCGAACGACACCGTCCATGCTCTTGGTGTGGGCGGGTTAGCCCGTGGTGTACCCCAGCAGTCCTTTTTGTGTAACGCCTGTTGATTGAAATGGCGCGCCAGGTGCTGGACGCGTTTAAGACTGCTTGGAGGTCGAATTGGACAAGAACATGAAAATCCTCATCGTTGATGACTTCTCAACGATGCGGCGGATCATAAAAAACCTGTTGCGTGACCTTGGGTTCACTAACACGGTCGAGGCGGATGACGGCATTACAGCGATTCCGATCCTCAACAGCGGGAGCATCGACTTTCTGGTAACCAACTGGAACATGCCGGGCATGACCGGTATCGATTTGCTGCGTCATGTGCGCGCTGATGAAAAACTGCGCAGCCTTCCCGTGCTGATGGTGACCGCCGAAGCCAAGCGTGAACAGATCATCGAAGCCGCCCAGGCCGGGGTCAACGGCTACGTGGTCAAGCCATTCACCGCATTGGCCTTGAAAGAGAAGATCGAAAAAATCTTCGAACGCATCAACCATTGATGTCGCCACGGGGGAGCTATGGAGCATAACGAATCATCGCAGGCCGATTTCGAATCGACCCTGAAAAAACATGCTCACCAGTTGGTCGAAAGCCTTGAAAAAGGCCGGTTCGGCGATGCGGTGCAGTTGATCCATGAGCTTAACCAGACCCGTGATCGCGGCCTGTACCAGGAAGTGGGCAAACTCACCCGTGAGTTGCACAGTGCAATCGTCAATTTTCAGATTGACCCGCACATGCCCCAGGCCGAAGAAATCTCGCAAATCACCGATGCCACCGAACGCCTGTCCTATGTGGTCAGGCTGACTGAGGCGGCGGCGAACCGCACCATGGATCTGGTGGAAAACGCCACGCCTCTGGTCAACGGCATGTCCAATGAAGCCAAGGCGCTGGGCACCGACTGGGGCCGTTTCATGCGCCGGGAAGTGGGCGCCGAAGAATTTCGTGAGCTGGCGCGTCGGGTCGAAGGGTTTCTGTCGCGCAGTGAGCAGGAAAACCGCACGGTTTCCAGCAACCTCAACGACATTCTGCTGGCCCAGGATTACCAGGACCTCACCGGCCAGGTGATCAAACGAGTGACCCAACTGGTCACTGAAGTGGAAAGCAATTTGCTCAAACTGGTGCTGATGGCCGGGCAGGTGGATCGTTTTGCCGGTATTGAACATGACCGCGAAGCGATCCTCTCGGAAAAAGATCCACAAAAACACCTCGCCAAGGGTGAAGGTCCGCAGATTCATGCCGATAAACGTGAAGACGTTATGTCAGGGCAAGATGACGTAGACGATTTGCTGTCCAGTCTTGGATTTTAGGAGCACACGTACATGAGCTTCGGCGCCGATGAAGAAATCCTTCAGGATTTTCTTGTAGAGGCCGGCGAAATTTTGGAGCAACTGTCCGAGCAACTGGTTGAGCTGGAAAGCCGACCGGATGATGCGAACCTGCTCAATGCAATTTTTCGCGGTTTTCACACTGTAAAAGGGGGCGCCGGCTTCCTCCAGCTCCATGAGCTGGTGGAGTGCTGTCACATCGCCGAGAACGTGTTCGACATCCTGCGCAAGGGTGAGCGGCACGTCGACTCGGAATTGATGGACGTGATTCTGGAAGCATTGGACGCGGTCAACGGCATGTTCAGTGAAGTGCGCGAACGTGCACCGATCACTGCCGCCACCCCGCAATTGCTGGCCGCTCTGGCGCGCCTGGCAGAACCGGCTGCCAATGCACCTGCACCTGCACCGGTGGCTGAACCTGTGGCCGAGCCTGCGGGTGATGTCACTGACAGCGAATTTGAACAACTGCTTGACTCGCTCAATGCCGTCAAGGCCCAGGCTGAGGCTCCGGTAGCCGCGACACCAACAATGGTGCCGACTACCGAAGACATTACCGACGACGAGTTCGAGTCGTTGCTCGACCAGTTGCATGGCAAGGGCCAGTTTGCCCCCGACGCCGTGGCGGCGACGCCCGCTCCAGTGAAAGCGGCTGCACCTGCCAGCAATGAAATCACCGACGACGAATTCGAAGCATTGCTGGATCAGTTGCATGGCAAGGGCTCGTTTGCCGCTGAAGCGCTGCCGGCAGTCGCTGCGGCTGCTGCGCCAGCCGCACCCGCTGCCGATGGCCTGATCTCTGATCACGAGTTCGAATCCCTGCTCGATGACCTGCATGGCAAGGGCAAGTTCTCCGACGTCGCACCTGCCGCTGCTGCCACGGCCACGGCCGCTGTTGCCACACCGGCTCCGGTTGCCGCCAAGGCCGCTGCGCCAGTGGCTGCGAAACCTGTGCCTGCCCCGGCCCCAGCGCGAGCACCTGCTGCCCCCACCCCGGACAAGCAACCCGTCAGTGAAGCCGAAACCACCGTACGGGTTGATACCGCACGGCTGGACGACATCATGAACATGGTCGGCGAGCTGGTGCTGGTGCGTAATCGTCTGGTGCGCCTGGGGCTTAACAGCGGCGATGAAGCCATGCAAAAGGCTGTATCGAACCTCGACGTGGTCACCGCTGACCTGCAAACCGCCGTCATGAAGACCCGGATGCAGCCGATCAAGAAAGTCTTCGGCCGCTTCCCGCGCCTGGTTCGCGACTTGGCTCGGCAGTTGAAGAAAGAGATCAACCTGGAACTGGTGGGCGAAGAAACCGACCTCGACAAAAACCTTGTCGAGGCCCTGGCCGACCCGCTGGTCCACTTGGTGCGCAACGCAGTTGACCACGGCATCGAAACCCCGGAAGAACGTGAAGCAACGGGCAAGACCCGTGGCGGCAAGGTGATTCTGGCGGCGGAACAGGAAGGCGACCATATCCTGCTGTCCATCTCTGATGACGGCAAAGGCATGGACCCGAACATTCTGCGGGGCATCGCGGTCAAGCGCGGCGTGATGGACAAGGACGCCGCCGACCGCCTGACGGACACCGAGTGCTACAACCTGATTTTCGCACCGGGTTTCTCGACCAAGACCGAGATTTCCGACGTGTCCGGCCGTGGCGTGGGCATGGACGTGGTGAAAACCAAGATCAGCCAGCTCAATGGCTCGATCAATATTTACTCGACCAAGGGCCAGGGCTCGAAGATCGTCATCAAGGTGCCGTTGACCCTGGCGATCATGCCTACCCTGATGGTGATGCTGGGCAACCAGGCCTTCGCTTTCCCGCTGGTCAACGTCAACGAAATCTTCCACCTCGACCTGTCGCGCACCAACGTGGTGGACGGCCAGGAAGTGGTGATCGTGCGCGACAAGGCGTTGCCACTGTTCTACCTCAAACGCTGGCTGGTGGCCTCGGCCAAACATGAAGAGCAGCGCGAAGGCCATGTGGTGATTCTCTCCGTGGGCACCCAGCGTATCGGCTTTGTCGTCGATCAACTGGTAGGCCAGGAAGAAGTGGTCATCAAGCCTTTGGGCAAAATGCTGCAGGGAACCCCGGGCATGTCGGGTGCGACCATTACCGGTGACGGTCGGATCGCACTGATTCTCGATGTTCCGAGCATGCTCAAGCGTTACGCCGCACGGCGTATTTGATTCTGGCTGGGCGGGGCGGTTGTCCCTCGCCCCGCCTAACGGAGTGGTTATGGTAGTCAAGGTTCTGGTGGTGGATGATTCGGGTTTCTTCCGCCGCCGCGTCTCGGAAATTCTTTCAGCGGATTCCAATATCCAGGTGGTCGGTACGGCCACCAACGGCAAAGAGGCGATCGATCAAGCTCTGGCGTTGAAGCCGGACGTGATCACCATGGACTACGAGATGCCGATGATGGATGGCATCACCGCTGTGCGGCACATCATGCAGCGCTGCCCGACCCCGGTGTTGATGTTCTCCTCGCTGACCCACGAAGGCGCGCGAGTGACCCTCGATGCGCTGGACGCTGGCGCCGTGGACTTCCTGCCGAAGAATTTCGAAGACATCTCGCGTAACCCCGAGAAGGTCAAGCAGATGCTCTGCGAGAAGGTGCACAGCATCTCGCGCAGTAATCGCAGCAGTTTCAGGGCTGCGGCGCCTGCCCCGGTGGCAGCACCTCCCGTGGCGCCGAGCACGTTCGGTCGCGCGGCACCTGCACCGGTTGCGCGCGCTGCCGTGGCGCCGGCTCGTGCAGCGGCCCCCAGCACCCATTCGGCGGCCCCTAAGCGCAAGGCTTACAAGTTGGTTGCCATCGGTACGTCCACCGGCGGTCCGGTAGCCCTGCAACGGGTGTTGACTCAACTGCCGGCGAACTTCCCGGCACCTATCGTGCTGATCCAGCACATGCCTGCCGCGTTCACCAAGGCCTTCGCCGAGCGCCTGGACAAGCTGTGCCGCATCAGCGTCAAGGAAGCCGAGGATGGCGACATCCTGCGCCCTGGCCTGGCCCTGCTGGCCCCAGGCGGCAAGCAAATGATGATCGACGGCCGTGGCGCGATCAAAATCCTGCCCGGTGACGAGCGCCTGAACTACAAGCCCTGCGTGGATATTACCTTCGGTTCCGCCGCCAAGTCCTACGGCGACAAAGTTCTGGCGGTGGTGCTCACCGGCATGGGCGCCGACGGTCGTGAAGGTGCGCGCCTGCTCAAACAGGGCGGCAGTGCGATCTGGGCCCAGGATGAAGCCAGCTGCGTGATCTATGGCATGCCCATGGCCATCGTCAAGGCTGACCTGGCCGACGCCGTCTACAGCCTGGACGACATCGGCAAGCACCTGGTGGAGGCCTGTCTCTGATGGATGTGTTGAGCCTGTTGGGCATCATCCTCGCATTTGTCGCCATCATCGGCGGCAACTACCTGGAAGGCGGCCATCTCGGCGCCCTGGCCAACGGCCCGGCGGCGTTGATCGTGATAGGCGGTACCGTGGGGGCGGCGTTGTTGCAGTCGCCCCTGAGTTCGTTCAAGCGCGCCATGCAGATCCTGATATGGATTATTTTTCCGCCGCGTGTGGATTTGCCAGGCGGCATCGACCGGGTGGTCAACTGGAGCCTCACGGCGCGCAAGGAAGGCCTGCTGGGCCTTGAGGGCGTGGCAGATGCCGAGCCCGACAACTACGCGCGCAAAGGCCTGCAATTGCTGGTGGATGGCGCCGAGCCGGAAGCCATTCGCAGCATCCTGGAAGTGGACTTCTGCACCCAGGAAAGCCGCGACATCAATGCTGCCAAAGTCTTTGAAAGTATGGGCGGCTACGCGCCGACCATTGGTATCATCGGTGCGGTCATGGGCCTGATCCATGTGATGGGCAACCTGGGCGACCCTTCGCAACTGGGCAGCGGTATCGCCGTGGCGTTTGTCGCCACCATCTATGGCGTGGCCAGTGCCAACCTGCTGCTGTTGCCGGTGGCCAGCAAGCTCAAGTCTATCGCCATGCGCCAGTCCCGTTATCGCGAGATGCTGCTCGAAGGCATCCTGTCGATTGCCGAGGGCGAGAACCCGCGCTCCATCGAATTGAAGCTCCAGGGCTTCATGGATTGATGGGAGGTATGTGTTGTGAGTCGTCGTCGCCGCGAGCCTGAAGAACACGTCAACCATGAACGCTGGCTGGTGTCCTACGCCGACTTCATCACCTTGCTGTTCGCTTTTTTCGTGGTGATGTACTCCATCTCGTCGATCAACGAAGGCAAGTACAAAGTTATCTCCGAAGCGCTGGTGGGCGTGTTCAACGACTCGGACCGCGCCCTCAAGCCCATCCCCATTGGTGACGAACGCCCGAAGACCGTGACCCCGGCCAAGCCCCTGGTCAAGGATAGCGATGAAACCGACGCCGGCGTCAGTGGCGGCAGCGATCCGCTCAAAAGCATCGCCGATGACATCAGCGCCGCCTTTGGCGACCTGATCAGCTCCAACCAGATGACTATTCGCGGCAACGAGTTGTGGGTCGAAATCGAGCTCAACTCCAGCCTGCTGTTCGCCAGCGCCGACGCCATGCCCAGCGATATGGCCTTCACCATTATCGACAAGGTGGCGACGATTTTGAAACCTTTCGACAACCCGATCCACGTCGAAGGTTTTACCGATAACCTGCCCATCAGCACGGCGCAGTACCCGACCAACTGGGAGCTGTCCTCGGCCCGCTCGGCGAGCATTGTGCGGATGATGGCGATGCAGGGTGTGAACCCTGGGCGCCTGGCGTCTGTGGGTTATGGCGAGTTCCAGCCAGTGGCCAATAACGCCACTGCCGAAGGTCGCGCGCGCAACCGCCGGGTGGTGTTGGTGGTGTCGCGCAACCTGGATGTGCGCCGCAGCTTGACCGGCACCGGCACCGCCAATGCGCGACCGGATGCCGCATTGAAGCGGGCTGGCACACAAACTGCACCGACGCCTGTAAAGCCGCCGGGTCGAGAGAGTGCCGTCAATTCTCCGTCACCGGTTCTATAACCCCATGCTATTTCTCGGTCGAGCCTGTGCCTGCCGGGAGGAACAATCCGAATGAGAGTCTGGGCAGTTGCCAATCAAAAGGGTGGAGTCGGCAAGACCACCACCTCCATCGCCTTAGCCGGCTTGCTGGCCGAGGCGGGCAAGCGTGTGGTCGTGATCGACCTGGACCCCCATGGCTCGATGACCAGCTATTTCGGCTACGATCCCGACGCTCTGGAGCACAGCTGCTACGACCTGTTCCTGCACAAGGGCAGCGTACCCACCGGCTTGCCGGGGCAACTGCTACTGCCCACCAGTCATGACAAGGTTTCCCTGTTGCCGTCCAGCACCGCCCTGGCCACCCTTGAGCGCCAGTCGCCGGGGCAGAGCGGCTTGGGCCTGGTCATCGCCAAGACCCTGGCGCAACTGTGGCAAGACTTCGACTACGCCATTATCGACAGCCCGCCGTTGCTCGGCGTGCTGATGGTCAACGCCCTGGCGGCGAGCCAGCAACTGGTGATTCCGGTACAGACCGAGCACCTGGCAGTCAAAGGCCTGGAGCGGATGGTCAGCACCCTGGCGATGATCAACCGTTCGCGCAAACAGGCGCTGCCCTACAGCATTGTCCCGACGTTGTTTGACCGTCGCACCCAGGCGTCCCTTGGCACCTTGCGCGTTTTACGCGATGCCTATCCAGAGACCATCTGGCAAGGCTATATCCCGGTGGACACCCGGTTGCGCGATGCCAGCCGTGCCGGGCTTGTACCTTCGCAGTTCGACGGTAAAAGCCGTGGCGTGCTGGCGTATCGGGCATTGCTCAAGCACTTGCTGTCGCAGCAGCTTGTTGCGCAGGTGGCGTGAGATGACCGTGAATTCAAGTCTGCGGGCCATTGTGCCGATAACCTTTGAATACAGGGTTAACGGGGCTTGCGCGTGGGCATACAGATGAATCGTCCTGTCGACCTCAAGACTCGGCCGCAGCTGGCTTTGCAGTCCTATCTGGACGCGTTGTTGCAGGATGCGACCGAGGATGAACTGCCTGAGCCGATCCTGGTGCTGGACGAAGTCGTCGAGCTGCCAAGCGTCGAGCCGGAAACCGTCCTGGATGAGTTTCAACTGGCCGTATTGGAAGAGCAGGCCCGTGATGCCCTGGTTGTTCCGGTTCCGGTCCTGGTTCCAGTGACGAAACCTGCCAAGGAGGCGCCTGCGCCTTTGGCACTGGTGCCGTCTGTTGTGGTGACACCGGTGGCTGATGTTCACCTGCCGCCGAGCATCACCCCGCCGCCAGTAGAGGGCGATGGCCGGCCAGCCTGGGCCGCCGAGCCGTTCGAGTGCCTGCTGTTCGACGTGGCTGGTTTGACCCTGGCGGTGCCGTTAGTGTGCCTGGGTTCGATTTACTCGCTGGAAGGCCAGGAGCTGACACCGCTGTTCGGTCAGCCAGAATGGTTCCTCGGCATTTTGCCGAGCCAGGCAGGCAACCTGAAGGTGCTGGACACCGCGCGCTGGGTCATGCCTGACCGGTATCGCGATGATTTTCGCCAGGGCCTGCAATACGTGATCTCGGTCCAGGGCTACGAGTGGGGGCTGGCGGTGCATCAAGTCAGCCGCTCGCTGCGCCTGGACCCCAACGAAATCAAATGGCGCAGCCACCGTGGCCAGCGGCCATGGCTGGCGGGCACCGTGATCGAACATATGTGCGCGTTGCTGGACGTCGCCGAACTGGCGGAGCTGATTGCCAGCGGCGCGGTTAAAGCTATGCCGGGTAACAAACGTACTTGAATAAAAAAGCGCAGCACCGTTGTGCTGCCTACGAACACACACCGTTATCAACGGTTCTTGAAGGGGTCAGGGTATGAACAAGTCAGCGTCCGCACAGGGTTTGGATGATCCGATCCTGCAATGGGTTACCTTCAAACTGGACAACGAGTCCTACGGCATCAACGTGATGCGCGTGCAGGAAGTGCTGCGCTACACTGAAATCGCCCCGGTGCCGGGCGCGCCAAGCTACGTGCTGGGTATCATCAACCTGCGCGGCAACGTGGTGACGGTCATCGACACCCGCCAGCGCTTCGGCTTGATCCCGACCGAAGTCAACGACAACACCCGTATCGTTATCATCGAAGCCGACAAGCAAGTGGTCGGGATCATGGTCGACAGCGTCGCTGAGGTGGTTTACCTGCGTCAATCGGAAGTGGAAACTGCGCCGAACGTCGGTAACGAAGAATCTGCCAAGTTCATCCAGGGTGTGTGCAACAAGAACGGCGAACTGCTGATTCTGGTTGAGTTGGACAAGATGATGAGCGAAGAAGAATGGTCGGATCTGGAGAACATCTGATTGATCCTTGAGGTAGCGGTGATCGTCCTGGCCCTGCTGTGGGTCGGGACACTGGTTATTTTGCTGCGCTACATGCGCCAGCAACGCGAATTGACCCTGCAACAGGCCGAGCGCGATGCTGTGCGCGACCAGCGTATGCGTGAACTGGCCAAGCGAGTCGACAACTACCAGCAAAGCGCTGTGCGCGTCGGGGAGGACGTGCACGAGTTGCGTTCAGTGCTGGCGCCATTGCCGGACAAACTGGCTGCGCTTGAACAGCGCGATCCGTCGAACCTGTCTTTTGCCCAAGCGGCGAAGTTGGTGGGCATGGGCGCTACGGTCGATGAGCTGACCCAGTCCTGCGGCTTGACCCAGGCTGAGGCACAGTTGATGAGTAAGTTGCACAAGAGCTGACATGGATTTTTGGTTGTAACGATCAAATTGTCGACAAAAAAACCGCTGACCAGACTGGCTCAGCGGTTTTTTTATTGTTGATCATTCAATCCGGGCAAATCGCTCTATTTTTGGTTGCTCCCGATGCTCCGCCTGCCACAGGTCGTAACCACTTTGCATCGACAGCCACAATCGCGCGGTGCTGATGCCTGCTCGTTCCAGCCTTACCGCAAGGTCAGGGCTGACTGGGGCATGACCATGCAGGATTCTTGAGAAAGTTTCTCTGGCGAAGCCGAGACGACGAGCCACTTCCGTGATGGTCATTCCCAATCCGGGGATCACGTCCTCAAGAAGAATTTCTCCTGGGTGAGGAGGGTTGTGCATACCCATATAGGTACCTCTACTCAGTGGTAGTCAAGATAATCAACGAGTTCGACCTGGTCATCGAGCATGCGAAAAATGATGCGCCAGTTGCCACTGATACTCACAGACCAGTAGTCGACAAGGTCGCCTTTCAGCCGATGAAAGCGCCAGCCTGGTAATGCCAAGTCACTCCAGTGGCCGGCGCTGTTCAGAATCAGCAAGGCGCGACGCAAGCGATTTGCATGGTTCGCGTTGATTCCTTTAGTTGAGCCAGTCTCATAAAACGCCCTGAGGCCTTTATGCTTCCAACTGACGATCATGGCGCAATTGTGATGTGATACATCACGCCGTGCAATGACCGCTTATCTGATTGGGTGGACAGGTTCATAACGCCCCGCTGCTGATGTGATTCAAACTACTGAGGCTAGAGGGGCGGGTTCTGAGCGACAACCCTATATGCCTGTCGGAAGACTCCGGGTTGGCCGTCAGCGAGCGCACTCTGAGTCTTCCTGGAGTTATTACCATTGCGCTGGACCTGCTGGTTTTAGGCTTTCTTACCCGTCAGTAAGTTATGTCCTACATGCAGTACAGGGCTCTCCCATTATGTTTCCATCTTGATCAATCAAGGTGGTCCATATGCCTACTAATAGTCTTGGGAATATACCGGTCGCACATCCTGCTGCTTGGGTGCCTGACAGTATCGATAGCAAACAACGCAGTGACGATCTGAGGCTTAAGAGCAACACCGCAAATGGCCATTTGGGCTGTGGCCTCCATGACGCAGGATTGGCTTACATCAACCAAGACAACTCCCGGTCAGTGTTGAGCAATCTGCTAAAGCTTGCGCGCGGCGAAAATACCTATAACGCCCGCCTGGCTTGCCTGAAAGCAGATCCCAGCATCGAGTCATGGCAGGCACTTACCCGCGATCCCGAGGCGCTGAAGGCTCTGCAAAAAAGCGACTGGGGTGGCTTTACAGCGCGCTTGATGGGCCCCGGCGTCTGGCTGCCGGAAGTCGATAGCCTCAATGCCAATATTCTGAAAAACCTCACCACCACATTGAGCAGCCAATACGCGGCAACCTTCCAGTCATTGCTGCTCGGCCCGGACCCCATCGAGAAAAAAGACATTGCGATTGTTCGGGGTGCGCCTTCGGCGGGTAAAACGTCGTTCCTGAAGGGCCGATTTGCCTTGGGCGCCGACGATGTCAAAAACATGATCCAAAATCGTCTGCCAGGCCTGACGATGCCCCAGGTTCACACCCAGGGGGCCGCTCTTTTGCAAAGTTTTCTGGGTTCAATGGAGCGCAAGTTTGATCAGGCGCTGACCCGCGATGCGCTTTATCTGTGGCCCAAAGACTTTGATGGCAAGCTGGGCGTAGCGGTATCCAGAGGCGAGCAAAAAGTGGCAGTGCACGATATTCAGGTGGACTTGGCTACCTTGTGTTGTCGCATCCTCAAGCGCTCCACGGATGAGGCGTTGATGAACTTCGATACCTTGAGCATTTTTTTCAAGGCCTCCCTGGAAAACAGGCAAGGGACTATAGAGTCGGTGGAGAACAACCGCGATGTCGTCAGCGAGTACTCGTTAACCGCCTGGGATGGCACCAAGCCGGTAACGGTCGCCGAACGTGTTCCTGGCTCAAACACCATTGAAGTCAAGGATGCAGCGTTATTTGCCGAGCATGTTGCCCGTGATCCAGCCGCGATATCGGCAGAAATACAACGGGTGCGCGATACCGTGATCGCCCCAGGGTTTATCAACCTGTTTGTTCGCGATCTGGATCCGGCAACGGCGAAGGTATTCACTCAGGCGCTGAGCCGCTATGAAGGCAAGACGTTGAGCCAGGCGCTGGAGTTGCACGCCAACAAGGCACATGTGCCGACTTCGATTGCGGCAAGGGTACTGGAGCAAGTGCTACCGAGTGGATTGCACTGCGGGAGGGCTCAATAATCGTCCCCACGCTCCGTCACATCCCGCTCCACCGGCCTCGCATCCGGGTCGTACCCCACCGGGAACTTGCCCTTCAACGTCCAGGCAAACGCAATGATCTCAGCGATGGTGCGATACAACTCCTCGGGGATGCTGTCGCCCAATTCCATCCGCGCCAGCAATTTGACCAGTTCGGCATTTTCATAAATCGGTACTTCATTTTCTCGCGCCAACCTGAGGATGGCTTCGGCGAGGGCGTCGTCGCCCTTGGCGGTCAGGGTTGGCGCGGCTTTGCCGTCGTATTTGAGGGCGATGGCCTGGCGCGGCGGGGTGGGGTTTTTCATGCGGTTTCATCCACCCAGCGTTGCTCAAGCCCGGTTTTCGGGCCACGGGGCGGGGTGCCGAGGTGGCAATCGAGGTCGCCGACGTTGAGCCCAGACGACACCAGGCGCTCGCGCAGGTTACCCAGGTGGCTTTCGATCAGGCTGGCGGTGTAGGGGCGGGTGGCCCAGAGCTGGCTGGAGAGTTTGCCCTGGGTCAGTTGCGCCTGGACCTGCAATGGGCCCAAGGGCTCCATGTCGAAGGCCAGTTCCACGCGCCAGAGCATCTTTTTCGCGTCCCGTTCGATCTTGCGTTCGGGCTGTTCCTTGTCCGGCGCCGGTTCTTCACGCTGGAACTTGACCTGCAAGGGCACGATGTCTTGCAAGGTGCGCATGGGGATTTCCAGTTGCCAGGTGGTTTGCAGCCGCCCATCGGCGGTGGTGCCGGTTTGTTCCAGGCTCGACAGTTGATGGCTCTGCAAGCGGGAGATGGCGCCAGCAGCCAGGCGCAGCAAATTTTCCAGGCTGCCTTCGCCTTCCAGGCGTTGCATCAACCGTTCAGGCAAGGGAAAGCCGCCGGGGGAGGGCTTCGCACCAACCTGGCCGAGGGTGCCTAACGGGCTGCGTACGAAGCTGGGCAGCATTTGGGCCAGAGTGTTGGCCGCCAGGATCGCATTGAGGTTGGTGCTGGCGGGCAGGGCTGGCATCAACTCTGCCACCAGCCGCAGCAGGCTGCCTTTCATGTCGAGGGGCGGCACCTGTGGATTCTGTCCCGCCAGTAATTTTGCTTCGAGAAACACACCGCTGTTCTGTAGCAACTGAGCCAAGGCCTTGGGATTGCTGACTTGCGCCAAGTCCGGCAACCCGGCCAGTAAACGCTCCACGGCAGCGCGCAGTTCCACCGGCGTGTCGTCGCTGCGGGGCAGGTTTTGCAGGGCCTTGAGCACGCCCTCCAGGGAGCCCTGGCGGCTCTGCTGGGTGGCGAGTTGTTGGCTGACGGCCAGTTGATCCCGGCGATTACTCAGGGGCACGAAACTCAAGGTCTGCGCATCCTGGATCACGGCGCTGAGCAGACTGCCAACCCGTAGCGGCTGTGGGCTTTCGAGGGTCAGGGTCGCGCCGCTCAGGGCATTGTTGAGCACCGAGATCAGCGAACGAAAGAGCGCAGGCTGCCCGGCACCCTGGGGCAAGGCCTGGCTGGTCAGCACTTTGGCTTGCAGCAATGTGCCTACTGGCAATTGGTTGGTGTCGATGCGGGTGAGAGCGGCTACGTTGGCGCTGAGGGCCTGTTGCAGGCTGATGGCCAGGTCGCCCGATGAGGTCTGGCTCACTGCCACATTGCTGCCCAACGGCAGCGGTTGGGTGCTGTTGGCCTGCACCAGGGTTTGTCGGCCGCCCTCCAGGGTCAGCTTGAGCAACAACTGAAAGGCTTCGCCACCTTGCTTGAGGGCCAGGACCTCGGCGTTCACAGTTTTTCCGGCATCGATCAGCCCGGTCTGGGGCTCCAGCAGTTTCAGCAATTCACCGACCGCCGGGGCAGGGCGAGGCCCGGCCGGGGCCGCTGGAGGAAGCGTTGGAAGGTTGATGTCACCGGTCATCGCACGCGCCGTCTCAAGGAAATTGCCCTCTTTAGAGTAGGGCATCGCATGTATAATGCCGCCCGTCTTCAAAGAGAGTGTCAAAAACATCACAACTGATTGATCCAACTCTCTAAAACAGGCGGCCAATGCATTTACTCTGCATCTCTATAACGGCCGATCCATTGCCGACTTGAACCGTAAAGGCCCGCGATCTCTTGACCAGCCCTCTTCTAGAAGCCGTAGCGCTCGCTTGTGAGCGCGACCTGCGGATGCTCTTCGAACACCTCGAACTGCGTCTGGCGGCCGGCGACATGGTGCAGATCAGCGGACCCAACGGCAGCGGCAAGACCAGCCTGTTGCGCCTGTTGGCCGGGTTGATGGCGCCAACGGCGGGCGAAGTGCGGCTCAACGGCAAACCCTTGGTCGAACAACGCACAGAGCTGGCCCGCAATCTGTTGTGGATTGGCCATGCTGCGGGGATCAAGGACGTGCTGACGCCCGAGGAAAACCTCAGTTGGCTCAGCGCCCTGCATCACCCGGCAACCCGCGAGTCGATCTGGCAGGCCCTGGCCGCTGTTGGCCTGAAGGGCTTTGAAGATGTTCCCTGTCATACCCTGTCCGCCGGCCAGCAGCGCCGCGTGGCCCTGGCCCGCCTGTATCTGGACGGCCCGCTGCTGTGGATTCTCGACGAACCCTTCACTGCCCTCGATAAACAGGGCGTGGCTCAGTTGGAAGAACACCTGGCCAACCACTGCGAATTGGGCGGCATGGTGATCCTGACCACCCACCATACGCTGACGCGGATGCCGTCCGGTTACCGTGACCTGGACCTGGGACGGTGGTCGGTATGAGTGTCTTCGCCCTGTTGGTCGCCCGTGAAGCGCGGCTGTTGTGTCGCCGTCCGGCAGAACTGGCCAACCCGCTGGTGTTTTTCGCGATTGTCATTGCCTTGTTCCCGTTGGCGGTCGGACCCGAGACTAAACTGTTGCAAACCTTGTCTCCGGGACTGGTCTGGGTAGCAGCCCTTTTGTCCGTCCTGCTCTCGCTGGACGGGCTGTTTCGCAGTGATTTCGAGGATGGTTCCCTGGAGCAGTGGGTCCTTTCGTCGCACCCCCTGCCTCTTCTGGTTCTGGCCAAGGTACTGGCACACTGGGCGTTTTCCGGCCTGGCGTTGGTTTTGCTCGCGCCACTGCTGGCGATGATGCTGGGATTGCCCGCCGAGTGCCTGCCGGTGTTGCTCATGTCATTGTTGCTTGGCACGCCGGTATTGAGTCTTTTGGGAGCCGTCGGTGCGGCACTGACCGTCGGCCTGAAACGGGGAGGCCTGCTGCTGGCCCTGCTGATTTTACCTTTGTATATCCCGGTGTTGATCCTGGGCAGCGGTGCTTTGCAAGCTGCGCTCATGGGCATGCCGGCAACCGGTTACCTCTTGTGGCTTGGTAGCCTGACCGCCCTGGCGGTAACCCTGACACCTTTTGCTATAGCCGCCGGCCTGAAAATAAGTGTCGGCGAATAATGAGGTCTGGCTAATATTTAGCCAGTAAAGACCCTTGGCTTCTTGAACTGCCTTGAAGCAACCGTGATGGACACAGCAATGAACTGGATCTGGTTTCACAAGCTCGGCTCGCCCAAGTGGTTCTATGGCATCAGTGGCAAAATGCTGCCATGGCTCAGCGTCGCCGCCGTTTTGCTCATTGGCACCGGCCTGGTCTGGGGCCTGGCCTTCGCGCCGCCGGACTACCAGCAAGGCAACAGCTTTCGCATCATCTACATTCATGTTCCTGCCGCGATGCTGGCCCAGTCCTGCTATGTGATGCTAGCGGTGTGCGGTATCGTCGGCCTGGTGTGGAAGATGAAACTGGCCGACGTCGCCCTGCAATGCGCTGCGCCCATCGGCGCCTGGATGACCGCCGTGGCGCTAGTCACCGGAGCGATCTGGGGCAAACCGACCTGGGGCTCGTGGTGGGTGTGGGATGCTCGACTAACGTCCATGCTGATCCTGCTGTTTCTGTACTTCGGTCTTATTGCGCTGGGCAACGCCATCAGCAATCGTGACAGCGCCGCCAAGGCCTGCGCGGTGTTGGCGATTGTTGGCGTGATCAATATCCCGATCATCAAGTACTCGGTGGAGTGGTGGAACACCCTGCACCAGGGCGCCACCTTCACCCTTACCGAAAAGCCGGCGATGCCCGTGGAAATGTGGGCGCCTTTGCTGCTGATGCTGCTGGGTTTCTACTGCTTCTTCGGCGCCGTGCTGCTGATGCGCATGCGCCTGGAAGTGCTCAAGCGTGAACCCCGCGCCAGTTGGGTCAAGGCCCAAGTACAAAATAGCCTGGGAGCCCGTGGATGAGTTTCGCCTCTTTCAGTGAATTTCTCGCCATGGGCCATCACGGCCTGTATGTCTGGACGGCCTATGGCATCTGCCTGGCGGTGCTGGCCCTCAACGTCGTCGCGCCGATCCTGGCCCGCAAGCGTTACCTGCAACAAGAGGCGCGTCGTCTGCGCCGGGAGACCGATAAGTGAAACCGCTGCGTAGAAAGCGTCTTTTGATCATCCTTGCCATTCTGGTAGGCGTCGGCGCTGCCGTCGGCCTGGCCCTGAGTGCCTTGCAGCAGAATATCAATCTGTTCTACACCCCGACCCAGATTGCCAACGGCGAAGCGCCGCAGGACACCCGCATCCGCGCCGGTGGCATGGTCGAGGCCGGCTCCCTGAAACGTACTGGCGACTCCCTGGACGTCCAGTTCGTGGTCACCGACTTCAATAAGTCCGTAACCATCACCTACCGCGGCATCCTCCCGGACCTGTTCCGCGAAGGCCAGGGCATCGTTGCCCTGGGCAAGCTCAACGCCGACGGCGTGGTGGTGGCCGATGAAGTGCTGGCTAAGCACGATGAAAAGTACATGCCGCCGGAAGTGACCAAAGCGTTGAAAGACAGCGGTCAATCGGCCCCAACCCCTGCCAAGGAGGGCTAAGCGATGACGTCAGCACTTTATATTCCAGAGCTGGGCCAACTGGCGATGATCCTCGCCCTGTGCTTCGCCGTGGTCCAGGCTATCGTCCCGTTGCTGGGCGCCTGGCGCGGTGATCGCCTGTGGATGAGCCTGGCCCAGCCAGCCGCTTGGGGCCAGTTCGCCTTTCTCGCCTTTGCCTTTGGCTGCCTGACCTACGCGTTCATGACTGACGACTTTTCTGTCGCCTACGTCGCCAGTAACTCCAACACCGCCTTGCCCTGGTACTACAAGTTCAGCGCTGTATGGGGTGCCCACGAAGGCTCTCTGCTTCTGTGGGCACTGATCCTCGGCGGCTGGACCTTTGCCGTGTCGATATTCTCCCGGCAGTTGCCCCAAGTGATGCTGGCCCGGGTGCTGGCGGTGATGGGCATGATCAGCATCGGCTTCCTGCTGTTTTTGATCATGACCTCCAACCCGTTCACGCGGCTCCTGCCGCAAATTCCGACGAACGGGAACGACCTCAACCCGCTGTTGCAAGACATCGGTCTGATCGTCCACCCGCCGATGCTCTACATGGGTTATGTCGGTTTCTCCGTGGCCTTCGCCTTCGCCATTGCCGCACTCTTGGGCGGGCGTCTCGATGCAGCCTGGGCGCGCTGGTCGCGGCCATGGACCATCGTCGCCTGGGCCTTCCTCGGCATCGGCATTACGTTGGGCTCCTGGTGGGCCTACTACGAACTCGGCTGGGGCGGCTGGTGGTTCTGGGACCCGGTGGAAAACGCGTCCTTCATGCCCTGGCTGGTGGGTACGGCGCTGATTCACTCGTTGGCCGTCACTGAAAAACGTGGCGTGTTCAAGAGCTGGACCGTGTTGCTGGCCATCGCCGCGTTCTCCCTGAGCTTGCTGGGAACTTTCCTGGTGCGTTCCGGTGTGCTGACCTCCGTCCACGCTTTCGCATCCGACCCCGAGCGCGGCGTGTTCATCCTGATCTTCCTGCTGTTCGTGGTCGGCGGCTCATTGACCCTGTTTGCCTTGCGCGCGCCGGTGGTCAAGAGCCACGTCGGCTTCAACCTCTGGTCGCGGGAAACCCTATTGCTAGGCAACAACCTGGTGCTGGTGGTAGCAGCATCGATGATCCTGCTGGGCACCCTGTACCCGCTGGTGCTCGATGCCCTGACCGGCGCCAAGCTGTCCGTCGGCCCGCCGTACTTCAACGCGTTGTTCATCCCATTGATGGGCCTGCTGATGGTGGTGATGGCGGTCGGCATGCTGGTGCGCTGGAAAGACACCCCAGTGAAATGGCTGGTGGGCATGTTGACCCCGGTGCTGCTGGGCAGCGCCGCGCTGGCAGTGGTGGCCGGGATTGCCTACGGCGACTTCAACTGGGCGGTACTGGCGACCTTCATGCTCGCCGCATGGGTATTGCTGGCCGGCGTACGCGACATTTTCGACAAGACCCGCCACAAAGGCCTGATCAAAGGCTTGCCAAGCTTGACCCGCAGCTACTGGGGCATGCAGGTCGCACACATCGGCATCGCCGTTTGCGCCCTGGGCGTGGTGTTGTCCAGCCAGAACAGTGCCGAGCGTGACCTGCGCCTGGCGCCGGGCGAATCCATGGACCTGGGTGGTTACCAGTTTGTCTTCGAGGGTGCCAAGCACTTCGAAGGGCCAAACTTCACTTCCGACAAGGGCACCGTGCGCGTAATTCGCAACGGCAAGGAAATTTCGGTACTGCACCCGGAAAAACGTTTGTACACCGTGCAAAATTCGGTGATGACCGAGGCAGGGATCGACGCCGGATTCACCCGTGACCTCTACGTCGCCCTGGGCGAGCCGTTGGGCGATGGCGCCTGGGCCGTGCGGGTCCACGTCAAACCGTTCGTGCGCTGGATCTGGTTCGGCGCCCTGCTCACCGGGTTCGGTGGCTTGCTGGCAGCGATGGACCGGCGTTACCGAGTCAAGGTCAAGAGCCAGGTGCGTGAAGCTCTTGGTATGCAGGGAGCCGCAGTATGAAGCGTTGGTTGATGGTGTTGCCGCTGGCGGTGTTCCTGCTGGTGGCGGTGTTCCTGTATCGCGGGCTGTATCTGGACCCGACCGAGTTGCCTTCGGCGATGATCGGCAAGCCGTTCCCGGCGTTCTCGTTGCCTACGGTGCAGGGTGACAAAACCCTGACCCAGGCCGACCTGGTCGGCAAGCCTGCGCTGGTCAATGTCTGGGCCACCTGGTGCATTTCCTGTCGTGTCGAGCACCCGGTGCTGAACAAACTGGCCGAGCAGGGCGTGGTGATCTACGGCGTCAACTACAAGGATGACAACGCGGCGGCCTTGAAGTGGTTGGCAGAGTTCCACAATCCGTACCAGATGGATATACGCGACGAAGATGGCAATCTCGGCTTGAACCTCGGTGTCTACGGTGCCCCGGAAACCTTCTTCATCGACGCCAAGGGTGTGATCCGCGACAAGTTCGTCGGCGTGATCGACGAAGTGGTCTGGCGCGAACAGCTGGCCGCCAAATACCAGGCGCTGGTGGATGAGGCCAAGCCATGAAGCGTTGGTTAGCCGCTGCTGTATTGGGCTTGAGCATGGCCGGCGTGGCCCACGCCGCCATCGATACCTACGAATTTGCCAAGGACGGCGACCGCGAGCGCTTTCGCGAACTGACCAAGGAACTGCGCTGCCCCAAGTGCCAGAACCAGGACATCGCCGACTCCAACGCGCCAATCGCTGCCGACCTGCGCAAAGAGATCTTCCGCATGCTCGGCGAGGGCAAGGACAATCAGCAGATCATCGACTTCATGGTCGACCGCTACGGTGAGTTCGTGCGCTACAGACCGGCCCTCACCGGCAAGACCGCGCTGCTCTGGTTCGGCCCTGCCGGGCTGTTGCTGGGCGGGCTGGTGATCATTGTCGTGATCATCCGCCGCCGTCGCGCCGCCCCGGCCGAAGGGTCGGACACGCTTTCCGTCGATGAGCGTCAACGCCTCGACCAACTGCTGGACAAAAAAACTGATGATTGATTTCTGGCTCGCAGCAGGTCTGTTGCTTTTGGTTGCCTTGAGCTTCCTGTTGATCCCGGTTTTGCGCGGCCGCCGTGCCCAGCGTGAAGAGGACCGCACTGCGCTGAACGTGGCGCTCTACCAGGAACGCGTGGCGGAACTGCAAACCCAGCAGGACGAAGGTGTGCTCAATGCGGCGCAACTGGATACCGGTCGCGCTGAAGCTGCCCGTGAGTTGCTGGCGGATACCGAGGGCGTTGAAAAGCCTCGGGAATCGCGTCTGGGCAAGCCGTTGCCGTTGTTGGCCGCTTTTCTCGTGCCGGTGTTGGGCGTTGCGCTGTACTTGCATTACGGCGCCAGCGACAAGGTCGAACTGACCCGCGAATTTTCCCAGCCACCGGTGTCCATGGAAGACATGATCCAGCGCCTGGAGCGGGCTGCCGAAGCGCAGCCGGATTCGCCGGAAGGCTTGTACTTCCTCGGCCGCGCCTACATGGCCCAGGACCGTTCGGCAGATGCCGCGAAAGTCTTCGAACGTACCGTCGCATTGGCGGGCCGTCAGCCGGAACTGCTGGGGCAATGGGCTCAGGCGCAGTACTTTGCCGACAACAAACAATGGTCGCCCAAGATTCAGGCCTTGACCGATGAAGCGTTGAAGCTGGATCCGAAGGAAGTCACCAGCCTCGGCCTGCTCGGTATTGCCGCCTTTGAAGGCCAGCGTTATCAGGAGGCGATGGATTACTGGAACCGCCTGCTGGCCCTACTGCCACCGCAAGACAACTCCCGTGCGGCGCTGCAAGGTGGGATTGATCGCGCGGCAGAGAAGTTGAAAGAGGGCGGCGGGGCCGTGGCACCGGTCAAGGTTGGCGCGGTGCTCAAGGTTCGCGTCGATCTATCTGCTGATGTGAAGGCCAAGGCCTTGCCGGGCGACAGCGTGTTCATCTTCGCCCGCGCCGTTAAAGGTCCGCCTGCGCCATTGGCGGCCAAGCGTGTCACCGTGGCCGACCTGCCGATCACCGTCGAACTGGGCGACGCCGACGCGATGATGCCGCAGTTGAAACTGTCCAACTTTCCCGAAGTCCAACTGGTTGCGCGCATCTCCCGGGCCGGTCAACCGACTGCCGGCGAATGGATCGGCCGCAGCCAACCCTTGGCCAGCAGCACCACGGCGACGCAGCAGCTGACCATCGACCGTCCGGATAAGTAATTTCGAGGAAACGCCCATGACCGCCATCGCTCGTATCACCCTGCTCAGCCTGGTTCTGGGGTTGAGCGCTTGCGCGGTTCATCGGCCTCCCGCGCCCACCGGCCCGACCATCCCGCCGTCGGGGCCGTCGACCCAGCCGGGCACCAAACCTTCCGGGCCAGTAATTGCACCGCCCAAGGCGCCGCCGAGCAAGTCGGCCACCTTCGCCCCGCCGCCGGGAGCAGCCAGCCATTGGGACGGGAAGATGCAGGTGTATGTGCTGGAAGAGCAGTCAGATACGTTCTACCGCCAGCGCACCTACTACCGCTGGAGCAACGGCTGGAGCCGCTCTATCAGCCCGAACGGGCCTTGGGAAGAGACCGATATCCACGGCGTACCGCCGGGGTTGAGCAAGCAATACGCACAATGAAAAAAGGCGACCTTCGGGTCGCCTTTTTCATTACTGGCTGGAGTGCAACCTGATGATGGGCAAGCCCCCTCGCCACAGGTTGCTGGCTCCCCATCCCAACCTTTCATCAAACCTTAACCAAACCGTTTCATCCCCGTCATGTGCAAGTCATAGGCCTGACACACCCCGCGCTTATTGTCGTTTGAACTCAAATACAGCCACGGACGGCTGTTCAACCAGACAGAGAAGCCCATGACTACAGCTATCCATGTCGATCATCTGAACAAGACCTTTGCGAAGAAGTCCGCATTGGTCGACCTCGAACTCACCATCGCATCCGGTGAGATGGTCGCGCTGATTGGCGCTTCCGGTTCCGGCAAGTCCACGTTGCTGCGCCACCTCGCGGGCCTGGCCTGTTGCGACAAGAGCAACGGCGGCAGCGTCAAGGTACTGGGCCGGGAAGTGCAGGCCAGCGGGCGGTTGAATGGCAAGGTGCGGCGGTTGCGGGCTGATATCGGCTATATCTTCCAGCAGTTCAACCTGGTCAACCGCCTGAGCGTGCTGGACAACGTGCTGCTAGGTTGCCTGGGCCGCATGCCGCGCTGGCGAGGCAACCTCGGCTTGTTCAATACCGAGGAAAAACAGTTCGCCATGGAATCCCTGGCCCGCGTCGGCCTTGCTGATCTGGCCGCTCAGCGCGCCTCCACCCTGTCCGGCGGCCAGCAGCAGCGTGTGGCGATTGCCCGTGCATTGACCCAGCGTGCCGAAGTGATCCTCGCCGACGAACCCATCGCCTCTCTCGACCCGGAGTCAGCGCGCAAGGTCATGGAGATTCTCGCCGATATCAACCGCCGCGACGGCAAGACGGTGGTGGTGACCCTGCATCAAGTCGATTACGCCATGCGTTATTGCCCGCGAGCCGTGGCGCTCAAGGGCGGGCGGATTCATTTCGATGGGCAAGCCTCGCAGATGAGCAGCCAGTTCCTCAATGATTTGTACGGTGCCGACGTCGACACCAGCCTGATGTTTTCCGACCAGTCCCGCCGCACCGAGATCACCCCTCGGCTGGCGCTGGCGCGCGCTTGAAACCCCATCCACGACCCACAGGAATCCCTTCCATGTTGAACCGCATCGGCCACGTGTTTCTGTCCGCCGTCTTGTTGGCAAGTGTCGCGATGGGCAATGCCCAGGCGGCCGACAAAGCCATCAACTTCGGCATCATGTCCACTGAGTCTTCGCAAAACCTCAAGAGCATCTGGCAGCCGTTTCTGGATGACATGCACAAGAAGACCGGCCTGACCATCAACGCCACATTCGCCTCCGACTACGCCGGCCTGATCCAGGGCATGCGCTTCAACAAGGTCGACGTCGCCTGGCTGGGCAACAAGGCCGCCATGGAAGCGGTGGACCGCTCCAACGGCGAGATCTTCGCCCAGACCGCCGCTGCCGATGGTGCCGCCGGTTACTGGAGTGTGCTGATCGTGCGCAAGGACAGCCCGATCAACTCTGTGGAAGACATGCTCAAGAATGCGAAGAACCTGACCTTCGGCAACGGTGATCCGAACTCCACCTCGGGCTATCTGGTGCCGGGCTACTACGTGTTCGCCAAGAACCACGTCGACGCCGCTACTGCCTTCAAACGCACCCTCAACTCCAGCCATGAGGTCAACGCCTTGAGCGTTGCCAAGGGGCAGTTGGACGTTGCCACCTTCAACACCGAGAGCTGGGGCCGCCTGGAAGCAACCCAGCCGGACAAGGCCGCGCTGCTCAAGGTGATCTGGAAGTCGCCGCTGATCCCTGCCGACCCGCTGGTGTGGAGCAAGGCGTTGACCGACAGCGAGAAAACCAAGATCCGCGACTTCATCTTCAACTACGGCGACACCGATGAAGAGAAGGTCGTGCTGAAGAACATGCAACTGGGCAAGTTCCTTGCTTCCAGCGATGACCAACTGTTGCCGATCCGCCAGCTGGAACTGTTCAAACAGCGCACGACCATCACCGCCGATGCCAAGCTGGATGCCGCCGACAAGGCCAAGAAACTCGCCGATATCGACGCCGACCTCGCCAAGTTGCAGCAGCGCATTACCGAGTTGGACAAGAAGACCGCAGCCAACGGCTGATCCCCTGGCGCGGCGCAAAAAAAAGCGCCGCGCCGCCTTCTGAGAGAGACCCATGACCACTCTGCACGCTGAAGCTGTCGGCAAGCGCACCTGGCCCCAGTACCTCGGTTGGGGCTTGTTCCTGATCGTGCTGGCCTGGGCCTGGAACGGCGCCGAAATGAACCCGCTGGCGCTGTACCGCGATTCCGGAAACATGGCGACCTTCGCCGCCGACTTCTTCCCGCCGGACTTCCATGAATGGCGCTCCTACCTCAAGGAGATGATCGTCACCGTGCAAATTGCCCTCTGGGGCACGGTGCTGGCGATTGTCTGCTCGGTGCCGCTGGGCATTCTCTGCGCCGACAACATCACGCCATGGTGGATTCACCAACCGCTACGCCGGGTGATGGACGCCTTCCGCTCGATCAATGAAATGGTCTTCGCCATGTTGTTTGTGGTGGCGGTCGGCCTCGGTCCTTTTGCCGGTGTTCTGGCCTTGTGGATCAGCACCACTGGCGTCCTCGCCAAGCTGTTTGCCGAAGCCGTCGAAGCCATCGACCCAGGCCCGGTGGAAGGCGTTCGGGCTACCGGTGCCAGTGCCTTGCAAGAGGTGATCTACGGCGTGATCCCGCAAGTGATGCCGCTGTGGGTGTCCTACGCGCTCTACCGCTTTGAAGCCAACGTGCGCTCGGCGACGGTGGTGGGGATGGTCGGTGCTGGCGGGATCGGCGTGATCCTCTGGGAGAATATCCGCGCCTTCCAGTTCGTGCAGACCTGCGCGGTGCTGCTGGTGATCATCGTGGTGGTGAGCATGATCGATGTCCTTTCCCAGCGCCTGCGCAAGCGGTTCATCTGACCCGGAGGGGTGCCCTTGGGCGCTTTTTTTTAATCATGCAGTTGTCTAGACAAGATGAACCGGTGTACCGCGAACTCGCAGACATCCTGCGCCGCGAGCTGAGTGACTACCTGGCCGGCGACTTCCTGCCCGCCGAGGTGCAGTTGGCCGAACGCTTCGGCGTCAACCGTCACACCCTGCGCCGCGCCATTGATGAACTGGTGTTCGAAGGCAGCCTGTTGCGCCGCCAAGGCAAAGGCACCCAGGTGCTGGAGCGGCCGCTGATTTACCCGATGGGCGCCGACACCGCTTACAGCCAGTCACTGTCGGCCCAAGGCTTGGGCGTGGAAGCGGTGCTGCTCAAGCGTCGCTATTGCTTCGCCAGTCGCGAAGAAGCCGAGCATCTGGGCATCGCCGAGATGGCGCCGATGATCGAGTTGCAAACCCTGCGCAAGCTTGATCACCAGCCCGTCAGCCTGATCCGCCATCGCTACTGCGCCAGCCGCGCACCGCTGCTGGCGGACTACGTCGGCGGCTCCCTGCGCCATTACTTGCGTGAACGCGACCTGCCGCTGACCCGCACCCTGAGTCTGATCGGTGCCCGTTTGCCCAGCCGCGACGAAGCCGCGCTGCTGATGATGCCTCGGCATTTACCCGCGCTGAGTGTGTTCACCCTTTCCCGCGATCGCGACGGCCACCCGGTGGAGCTTGCGCAGTCCACCAGCCGTTCGGATCGCTTCCAGTACCAGGTAGTGACCTGATGGAGACCCAGATGAACCCGTCCAAGCGACAATACTGGATCGGCGTGCTCGCCCGCGCCCGCCTCTGTGAACTGCAACCTCACGAAGACGCCTTGCGTGATGTGGACTACCAACTGATTCGCGCTCCCGAAGTCGGCATGACCCTGGTGCGTGGCCGCATGGGTGGCAATGGCGCGCCGTTCAACGTCGGCGAAATGAGCGTGACCCGCTGCGTGGTGCGCCTGGCCGATGGCCGTACCGGCTACAGCTATCTGGCGGGGCGCGACAAGGTCCACGCCGAGTTGGCGGCCCTGGCCGACGCGCATTTGCAGGGTGCGCAGCCGAGCCTTTGGCTCAGTGAGTTGATCACTTCTTTAGCCAATGCCCAGGCCACACGTCGGGCGCAGAAAGAGGCAGAAACCGCTGCCACCAAGGTGGAGTTCTTCACCCTGGTCCGAGGAGAAAACTGATGAATGCCCAACTGTTGCAACCGGCGTTTGTTGATCCTGTGTTGGATGCCCAGCGGGGTTTTCGTGGGGCTCTCAAGGCCCTGGCCGAACCGGGCACGATCCAGGCCTTATCCACCGCACCGAGCCTCGACGGCCTGGCGCCCGCTACTTACGCCTTGTGCCTGGCTTTATTGGATGTGGACACGCCGCTGTGGCTGGCGCCGTCCTTCGACACGCCGCTGATTCGCGCCAACCTGGCGTTCCATTGCGGTTGCCCGCTGACTGCGCGCCGGGAAGAAGCATCGTTTGCCTTGCTTGATGCCCAGGACCTGCTGGACCTGAGCGGTTTCGATCACGGTAATGATCGCTACCCCGATCAGTCCTGCACGCTGCTGGTCCAGTTGCCCGAACTGGAGGCCGGTCGCCCGCTGAATTGGCGCGGTCCGGGGATCAAGAGCCAGCGCCGGGTCAGCCTGCCGCTGCCCCACGGCTTCTGGCTGGAACGCCAGCGTCGCGAGGCCTTCCCCCGTGGCCTGGACGTGCTGTTCGCCGCCGGTCACCACCTGATCGGCCTGCCCCGCAGCACCCGAATCGCAGAGGAGCTTGCCTGATGTACGTAGCCGTCAAAGGTGGCGAACAGGCCATCGACAATGCCCACCGCCTGCTGGCGAAAAAACGCCGGGGCGATACCACTATTACCGAACTTGGCGTCGAGCAGATCCGCCAGCAACTGCCCCTGGCTGTGGCTCGGGTGATGAGCGAAGGCTCACTGTACGACGAAGAACTGGCCGCGCTGGCGATCAAGCAAGCGGCGGGGGATCTGGTGGAAGCGATCTTCCTGCTGCGGGCCTACCGCACCACGTTGCCACGCTTCAGTCCGAGCCTGGCGATTGATACCTCGGCAATGCAACTCAGTCGGCGCTTGTCGGCGACGTTCAAGGATGTGCCCGGCGGCCAATTATTGGGTCCCACGTTTGACTACACCCATCGTCTGCTGGATTTCGCATTGCTGGCCGAAGGTGAGTATCCGGGGCCGCAGACCACTCCCGGCGCGAGCCTGGAACCTTGCCCGCGAGTGCTGGGATTGTTGGCGAAAGAAGGCCTGATCAAAAACGAGTCCGACAACGAAGACACCGTCGCCGACATCACCCGCGACCCACTGGAATACCCGGCCAATCGCGCCCAACGCCTGCAGGCCCTGGCCCGTGGCGACGAAGGTTTTCTGCTGGCCCTGGGTTACTCGACCCAACGCGGTTACGGCCGTAATCACCCATTTGCCGGGGAAATTCGCATCGGCGACGTCGAGGTGTGGATCGAGCCCGAAGAGCTGGGTTTTGCCATCTGCCTGGGCAGCATTGAAGTGACCGAGTGCGAGATGGTCAACCAGTTCGTTGGCTCTGCCACGGAGCTGGCGCAGTTCACCCGCGGCTACGGTTTGGCTTTCGGTCACGCCGAGCGCAAGGCCATGGGCATGGCGCTGGTGGACCGCTCGTTGCGGGCTGAGGAGTTCAACGAAGAAATCGTCTCACCGGCGCAGCGCGAAGAGTTTGTCCTGGCTCACTGCGACAACGTCGAGGCCGCAGGTTTTGTCTCGCACCTCAAATTGCCTCACTACGTGGACTTCCAGTCCGAGCTGGAGCTGATCCGCAAACTGCGCCAACCGGCTGAGGGCACCCGCCATGAATGACCTGACCCAGACACCCGTGCGTGACCCGGCGTACAACTTCGCCTACCTCGACGAACAGACTAAACGCATGATCCGCCGTGCCTTGCTCAAGGCCGTGGCGATCCCCGGTTACCAGGTGCCATTCGGCGGGCGCGAGATGCCGTTGCCTTATGGCTGGGGCACCGGCGGCATGCAATTGACCGCCGCAATTTTGGGTGCTGACGACGTGCTTAAGGTCATCGACCAAGGCGCCGATGACACCACCAACGCGGTCTCCATTCGTCGCTTTTTCGCCCGCACCGCTGGCGTCGCCACCACCGAAAGTACGCCGGACGCGACGGTGATACAGACCCGCCACCGCATCCCGGAAACCCCGTTGCAGGCCGACCAGATCATGGTTTATCAGGTGCCGATTCCGGAGCCGCTGCGCTTTATCGAACCCTCGGAAACCGAGACCCGCACCATGCACGCCCTCAACGATTACGGAGTGATGCACGTAAAACTCTACGAGGACATCGCCACCTTTGGCCATATCGCCACCAGCTACGCCTACCCGGTGATGGTCGACGAACGCTACGTGATGGACCCGTCTCCGATCCCCAAATTCGACAACCCGAAACTCGACATGAGCCCGGCGCTGATGCTGTTTGGTGCTGGCCGGGAAAAGCGTTTGTACGCGGTGCCGCCGTACACCCAAGTCACCAGCCTCGACTTTGAGGATCACCCGTTCGAAGTGCAGAAGTGGGAGCAGTGCTGCGCCATTTGCGGCAGCCGCGATTCCTTCCTCGACGAGCTGATTCTTGACGACGCCGGTACCCAGAGCTTTGTCTGTTCCGACACCTGGTACTGCGCCCAACGGGTCAAGGAGAGCAACCAATGAATCAGCCCATGATGAAACCACAACCTGTCGAACCACTGTTGCAAGTGCGCGATTTGTCGCTGCTGTATGGCCCGGAAAAGGGCTGCCAGGGTGTGAGCTTCGACCTGTACCCCGGCGAAGTGCTGGGGATTGTCGGCGAGTCCGGCTCGGGCAAATCCACCTTGCTCTCGCTGCTCAGCGGGCGCTTGCCGCCGCAGGCCGGGAGCATTGCCTATCGCTTAAAAGAGAGCCGCGGCAAGGGTGGCGAATGGCTCGACTTGTACAGCGCCAGTGAAGCTGAGCGGCGCACTTTGCTGCGTACCGAATGGGGCTTCGTCGAACAAAATCCACGGGATGGCCTGCGCATGGGCGTCTCGGCTGGTGCCAACATCGGCGAGCGTCTGATGGCCCAAGGTGTGCGCAATTACCAGCAACTGCGGGGCGCCGGGCTCGATTGGCTAAGCCAGGTTGAAATCGACCCGCTGCGCATCGACGATTTGCCCCGGACATTCTCCGGCGGTATGCAACAACGCCTGCAAATCGCCCGCAACCTCGTTTCGAGCCCGCGCCTGGTGTTTATGGACGAACCCACCGGCGGCCTCGACGTTTCTGTACAGGCGCGCTTGCTCGACTTGTTGCGTGGCCTGGTGCGCGAGCTGGACCTGGCGGTGGTGATTGTCACCCACGACCTGGCGGTGGCGCGCCTGCTGGCTGACCGCTTGATGGTGATGCGCCGCTCACGGGTGGTGGAAACCGGGCTGACGGACCAGATCCTTGATGATCCGCAGCACCCTTACTCTCAACTGCTGGTGTCTTCGGTACTGCAGCCATGATGAACGCCTTGATCGAGGTCCGTGACCTCTCGAAAACCTTCACTTTGCACCAGCAAAATGGCGTGGTCCTCAACGTGCTGCGCGGGGTGAATTTCAGCGTAAAGGGCGGCGAATGCCTGGTGCTGCACGGCCAGTCCGGAGCCGGTAAAAGCACCTTGCTGCGCACCTTGTACGGCAACTACCTGCCGGCTGGCGGCAGCATCCGTGTGCAGCATGCCGGTGCGTGGCTGGAGCTGGTGGGCGCCGCACCTCGGGACATTCTCCAGGTGCGCCAGCAGACCCTCGGCTACGTCAGCCAGTTCTTGCGGGTGATCCCTCGGGTGGCGTGCCTGGATGTGGTGATGGAGCCAGCCCTGGCCCGTGGCTGGTCCAAGTCGTTGGCGCGCTCGCGTGCCGAGTTGTTGCTCACTCGCCTGAACATCCCCGAGCGCCTGTGGCAGTTGGCCCCGGGCACCTTCTCCGGTGGCGAGCAGCAGCGGGTCAACATCGCTCGCGGCTTCATGGTGGAGTGGCCAGTGATGCTGCTGGACGAACCCACCGCGTCCCTGGACGACAGCAATCGCCAGGTGGTGCTGGAACTGATGAACGAAGCCAAGGCTGGCGGCGCTGCGCTGATCGGCATCTTTCATGACCGCGCCGCCCGTGAAGCAGTGGCCGACCATCATTTCGACATGACCCCCACCGCCGTCGCTGAAGAGGAATACGCCCATGCTCGCTGAACAGATCCTCAGCAATGCCCGCTTGGTCACCGCTGACCGGGTGCTTCTCGGCTCCCTGGTGCTGCGTGACGGGGTGATCGTCGACATCGCTGAAGGCCGCAGCCAGTTGCCTCAGGCCCAGGATTTGAATGGCGATTTCCTGCTGCCGGGGCTGGTGGAGTTGCACACCGATAACCTGGAAAAACACATGACCCCGCGCCCCGGCGTGGATTGGCCATCCACCTCGGCGGTGCTTAGCCACGACGCACAGATCATCGCCGCCGGCATCACCACGGTGTTCGACGCGGTGTCCATCGGCGACGTCAATCCCAAGGGCAACCGCATGCAGAAACTGCCGGCGATGCTCGATGCCATTGCCTCGGCTGAAAGCGCCGGCCTGACCCGCGCCGAACACCGACTGCACCTGCGCTGCGAACTGTGCCATCCCGATACGTTGAGTGTGTTCCGCGACCTGGTGGAAAACCCGCTGGTGCAACTGGTGTCGGTGATGGACCACTCGCCGGGCCAGCGCCAGTTCGTGCTGCAATCCAAGTACCGTGAGTACTACATGGGCAAGTACCATTTGAACGACGAGACGATGGACGCCTTCATCATCCTGCAAATGACCAACTCACGGGAGTACAGCGACCGCTACCGCGCCGCCATCGTCGAGCATTGCCTGGCTCGCGGCCTGTCGGTGGCTAGCCATGACGACGCCACGCTGGCCCATGTCGAGGAATCGGCACGCTACGGCATGACCATCGCTGAATTCCCCACCACCCTGGAAGCGGCTCGTGGCTGCCAGCAAGTGGGCATGAAGGTGCTGATGGGCGCACCGAACATCGTGCGCGGCGGTTCCCACTCGGGTAATGTGGCCGCCGCTGGCCTGGCCGCCGAGGGATTGCTGGATATACTTTCCAGTGACTACTACCCGGCCAGTCTGCTGCAAGCGGCCTTTGCACTGGCCGCGCTGGACAACGACTGCGATCTGCCCCAGGCGGTCAAGATGATCAGCCTGGCGCCTGCACAAGCAGCGGGCTTGAGCGATCGCGGCGAAATTGCCATTGGCCTGCGGGCAGACCTGGTGCAAGCCAGGACGCAAGACGGGCTGCCAGTGGTCCAACAAGTCTGGCGACAAGCGAAGAGGGTGTTTTGATGGCGGGCAGGTTGATCTATCTCATCGGACCATCGGGTTCGGGCAAGGACAGCCTGCTGGATGCCGCGCGAACGCGGTTGGCCGAACGCGGCTGCCGCATCGTGCGCCGCGTCATCACCCGTTCGGCAGAAGCCGTGGGTGAAGCCGCCCAAGGCGTCAGCCCTGAACAGTTCACTGCCCTTGAAGCCGAGGGCGCGTTTGCCCTCAGTTGGCACGCCAACGGATTGTCTTACGGCATCCCACGGGAGATCGACGATTGGCTGACGGCGGGGGAGGACGTGCTGGTCAACGGCTCTCGTGCTCATCTGGCGCAAACCCGGCGACATTATCCGACGCTGCTGGTGGTGTTGCTGACGGTTGATCAAGCGGTGTTGCGCCAGCGTTTGCTGGCGCGGGCGCGCGAATCCCTGGCCGACATTGACGATCGACTGGCGCGCAATGCCCGATTCAGTGAGGGCTTGATTGCTGCACCGGGAGTGTTCCTGCTCGACAACTCCGGCCAGTTGGATCTCACGGTCGAGCGCCTGCTGGGCTGCCTCGACGGACAGCCCACATGCGCCTGACCCTGCTGGGCACCGGCGACGCCCGCCAAGTCCCGGTCTATGGCTGCGAATGCGCCGCTTGCGGTCTTGCCCGCAGCGATGAAAACCTGCGTCGCCGGCCGTGCAGCGCGCTGATCGAATGCGGTGACCAGCGTTGGCTGATCGACAGCGGTTTGCCCGACCTCACCGAACGCTTCCCGCCACGCAGCTTCAACGGGATTTTCCAGACGCACTACCATGCCGATCACGCCCAAGGCCTGCTGCACCTGCGCTGGGGCCAGGGGCTGGTGATTCCGGTGCATGGGCCGATGGATTCGCAAGGCCTGTCCGATCTCTACAAACACCCCGGCATCCTCGATTTCAGCCAGCCGTTTGCCGAGTTCGAAACCCGCCAGTTTGGTGAGCTGACCGTCACCGCGTTGCCGCTGCAACACTCCAAACCGACCCTTGGTTATCTGCTTGAAGGGGAAGGCCGCCGCATCGCCTATCTGACCGACACTGTTGGCTTGCCACCCGCCACTAGCGCCTGGCTACAGCGTGCGCCCCTGGATGTGCTGGTGCTCGACTGCTCCATGCCGCCGCAACCCCTGGCGCCGCGTAATCACAATGATCTGACGCTGGCGTTGCAGTGCATTGATGAAGTGGGCGCGCAACTGGGGGTATTGACCCATGTGGGGCATACCCTGGATGCCTGGCTGTTGCAGCATCGAAGTGAGTTGCCGCGCCACGTGACGGTCGGATGGGATGGACGGGTGGTTTAGCCGCACGCCTCAATTCCAAACCTGCCGGCCAACTCTTTTCGCCCCTTGAGTGTCAATCCAAGAGCCCGGCTATCAAGGTCCTGTGTCACCCATTTACGGCTGATGACGCTTTGCAGGAAAGCGGCCCCCAGCGCTCCAGCCAGATGAGGGCGGCGCATGCTCCAGTCCAGGCACGAGCACGCGAAACGACGCCGCTGCGCCTGAAGTATTTCTACATCAACACCTAACTCGGTCATCGCTTTTTCGCCGCCGGGAGTGAGTTGATAGATGCCGTCGCCAATCAGCCAGCCGGAGTCGATGAAGTGGTCATGCAGGCGCACCGCCAAGGTCCCCGCCATGTGGTCGTAGCACGTGCGTGCGAACTGCAATCTATTGGGCGTTGTTGAGACGAACGGTCTTGAGGTGTTTTTGCTGATCACCATCAGGGCTTCAATCGCCTGGGCCACATGAGGGCCGGCCAGGCTGTAGTAACGATGCCGCCCCTGGGTATGCAGCTTGACCAGGCCATCTTCTTTGAGCCTTGCCAAGTGTGCACTGGCGGTGGATGCACTCACGTCGGCAATGACCGCCATTTCGGTACTGGTACGGGCGTGACCGTCCATCAGCGAGCAGAGCATTTTCGTCCTGGCAGGTTCGGCAATCGCGCCTGCTACTTGAGATATCGCGGAGTCATCGTCGTGGGCATTCATATTTCGTTCCTGAACGAATCGTTGCCGTGAGAGGTGGCTGATAGTACCGGTTCTTTATGAACAGGACGTCCTGAATGACACCACTAGAAGCTGCTACTCATGCTGACCCCTATGGTTATTACTCACGCCTGAGGCTCAACAACGAACTGCTGTTCGATGCCGGCCTTGGTTTGTGGGTAGCCAGCAGTGCCAAGGCGGTCGAGGCCATTCTGGAGCATTCCGACTGTCGGGTGCGTCCACTGCGGCAGCCAGTTCCTCCCGCTATTGCGCAAGGCGCGGCAGGGTATGTATTCGCTCGGTTGATGCGCATGAATGAGGGAGCAAGCCATCGTTGCCCCCGAGCGGTGATCGAACCTGCGTTGGCCTCTGTGAGTCTCGCGGATGCCGTTGCACGAGTCGTCGGTCCCGTCGATAACCTGAACACGTTCATGTTCACGTTACCCGTGTCTGTGATTGCGCTTTTGCTGGGATTTCCACCCGCTCAGTTACAAGAAGTCGTCGAGTTGACATGTGACTTTGTGGCTTGCCTGTCGCCGCTGAGCAGCGAGGTTCAATTGCATGACGCCAATGCCGCAGCGACTGGGCTAAGGCAGAGGTTCAGTGCGTTGCTGGAGGAAACAGAGACGCACAGCGGTTTGCTGACTCACATCTGCCGCGACTACGAAGCCAGTGCCTGGGGAGACCATGAGGCATTGATCGCCAATCTGATCGGCTTGCTGTCACAGACTTGCGAAGCCACCGCAGGCCTTATTGGCAATACTCTGGTTACGCTCCATCGGCGACCTGATCTATTTGAAGAACTTCAGCGCACACCGACCCTCGCGGTCGCGCTGGTGGAGGAGGTGGCACGCTATGATTCTCCGGTGCAAAACACCCGGCGATTTGTTGCGAGGCGCTGCACGATTGGCTCCAGTGTTCTGGAGGCGGGAGATACCGTTCTATTGTTGCTGGCATCTGCTAACCGAGACCCCGGTGCGAACCCGGAACCCGATAGCTTTTTACTCGAACGAGCACAACGACGAACCTTCAGTTTTGGCTCAGGAAAACATCAGTGCCCAGGCCAAAAAGTCGCATTAACCATTGCCTCGCAGACCCTCCTGGAATTACTGCATCGTCAACCGACCTTACTGGCCCGTCCTTGTCAGTTTAGTTATTGGCCTTCTCTTAACGGCCGTATCCCTCGCTTCCACGATGCTCAGGAGCGCGCGCAATGATCGCCGTTATTTTTGAAGCCTGGCCTCACGAAGAGCAGTACGACCGCTATTTGGATATGGCGGCCGAACTGAAGCCACTGCTGGTGGAAATCGAGGGTTTCATTTCCATAGAGCGTTTCCAAAGCCTGAGTGAGCCAGGGAAAGTGCTATCGCTTTCCTTTTGGCGTGACGAGGAGGCCATCCAGCAATGGCGCAGTGTTGAGTTGCACCGTACTGCCCAAGTTGCAGGGCGCAAGCGAATTTTTGATGACTATCACCTGCGCATTGCCCACGTGGTGCGAGATTACAGCCTTGAAGACCGTGCTCAGGCGCCGACGGATAGCCGCAGGACTCATGGGTGAAAACGTGTGAGTTCTAAACCAGTAATCCCTCCACATACTCGACAAACGCCAGCACCATTTTAACAATCAGTAAAACAGCCGCCAGTCGGTCTGATGATTTCTGTGCTTGAGTAAAGGTAACTCTAGGGTTATTTTTATTCGGCCGGGAGCAAGGAGACTGTGGTGCAAAGCAGGCTATTGATAAAGGAGTTGCAAGAGGCAGGCTGGGTGCTGGATCGGGTCACGGGCAGTCATCATATTTTCACCCACCGCTATAGCCCGTACACGATACCGGTACCCCATCCCAAGAAGGATCTTCCCTTGGGTACCGTCAGGAGTATCAGGAAGCGTGCCGGGCTGTTTTCGTTTTAGGTCGGTTTTTCAGGAGGTTTTTCATGCAATACCCAATCTGTATCGAATGGGGCGACGATCATATCGCTACCGGTATTCAGATCCCCGATATCCCAGGTGCGGTAACGGCCGGGGACAGTTTTGAAGAGGCTTACAACGCGGCAATTGAAGTGGCGCACATCATGCTGCAAGAGATCGCCGCAGAAGGCCGGGCCATTCCCATGCCGACGTCGGTTGCCGCGCACCACAGCAATGAGGAATACGCTGGGATGGGCTGGGGGATGCTGGAGTTGGATATCACGCCTTATCTGGGCAAGACCGAAAAGGTCAACGTGACCTTGCCCGGTTATGTCATTCAGCGCATTGACCGGTATGTGCGTGAGCATAAGGTCAAAAGCCGCTCGTCATTTCTGGCGGATGCGGCGTTGGAGAAGTTGGTTCGGTTGTAAGGGCTTACGCCGCCGCTACAACCCCTTGCCTGGAGGCACTCAAAAACCGCAACAGTGCCACTAGCGGGAACGCGCTGCCCAGCAGCACCACCCCCAACCAGCCGCCCTGTTCATACACGCTGCTGGCAATCGCCGAACCGAAGGCGCCGCCGATGAAGATGCTGGTCATGTACAGCGCGTTCAGGCGGCTGCGGCTGTTGGCGTCGAGGGCGTAGATGGCGCGTTGGCCGAGGACCATGTTCATCTGTACGCAGAAGTCCAGGACCACACCTGTCACCGCCAAGCCAATCACGCTGTAGATCGGATGTACGAAGGCTGGCAGGAAGCTCAACGCGGCAAACAACATCGCCAGCAGCGAGGCGCGATGGGTGTGGCCGGCATCCGCCAGGCGTCCGCTGATGGGGGCGGCGATGGCGCCCAGGGCACCGACCAGGGCGAACAGGGCGATCTGGCTTTGGGTCAGGCCGTGGTTGCGTGAGAGCTCCAGGGGTACTGCGGTCCAGAACAGGCTGAACGTGGCAAACATGCATCCCTGATAGAACGCCCGCTGACGTAGCAGCGGTTGCTGGCGCAGCAAGGTGCCCAGGGAGCGCAGCAACTGGCCATAGCTGGCAGAGTGATCCGGTTGGCGCTTGGGCACGGTCAACAGCAGCACGACGCTGATGGCGGCCATCAGTGCGGCGGCCACCATGAACATCGCTCGCCAGCCGAAGTGATCGGCCACCACGCTGGACACCGGCCGTGCCAGCAAAATGCCCAACAGCAGGCCGCCCATGATGCTACCGACTACCCGGCCACGGGACTCGGCCGGCGCCAGGTGCGCGGCCAATGGAATCAGGATTTGCACCGATACCGAGCTGAAGCCGATCAGCAGCGACACCAGCAGGAACAGGTTCGGCTGTTCGGTGAACGCCGCGCCCAGCAGGCTGGCGATGGCCACCACGGTGGTGATGATCATCAGCCGGCGGTTTTCCAGCAGGTCGCCCAGGGGAACCAGAAAGAACAGGCCCAAGGCGTAACCGACCTGAGTCAGGGACACGATCAGGCTGGCCATGGCCGGCGTCAGGCCGATGTCCGGGGCGATCAGCTCGATGATCGGTTGCGCGTAGTAGATGTTGGCGACGATGGCGCCGCAACAGAACGCAAACAGCATCACCATGCCTCGGGTCATGGTGTTTGTACTTTGCGGAGTAGCGTTCATGGCGTTCTCATAAAAGCGAAGGAAAGTGGCGTGCGAGAATAAAGACAAGGCCCAGGCGGGAGTAGGCCGTTTACGGTGATAACACTCATGCCGGGTATTAATGACTGAAACGTTAACTTTCGGGCCGAATGTCAATGATACATTTAGTCGCAACTGCAAAAACAGGAAGTCGACTGCCATGAAGGCCGGACGTTGACCGTCAAATACAAGGGCAGTGAGCAGAAGATCGTCGGGCCGGATGATGTGCCGATCGTCAACCTGGAACCGGGTGATCGGAGTTTGTTGGAGGCGGGGGTCAAGGTGGTGTTGTTTGCGTCACAGGGTGCAGACGGAACCATTACCGCGCAGGCTGTTTCGGCAGGCAAGGATGGCGTGACGCCGCCGATGTAATTGCTACGCCAAGTCTTGCGATAGCGATGCAGGCAAGTGCAACACTTGCCTGCATTTCTTCTGTTAGAGCGGATTACTGCCCGGTGTAGATCTGATCAAACACCCCACCATCATTGAAGTGGGTTTTCTGCACATCGCGCCAGTTGCCGAAGGTCTTCTCAACCGACAAAAAGTCGACTTTCGGGAAGCGGTCGGTGTACTTGGCCAGCACTGCCGGGTCACGTGGACGCAGGTAGTTGTTGGCGGCGATTTCCTGGCCTTCTGGCGACCACAGGTACTTCAGGTATTCCTCGGCAGCGGCGCGAGTGCCTTTCTTGTCGACGACTTTGTCGACCACCGACACTGGCGGCTCGGCTTCGGCGGAGACGCTTGGGTAGATCACTTCGAACTGATCACGGCCGAATTCACGGGCGATCATTTCCGCTTCGTTTTCAAAGGTCACCAGCACGTCGCCGATCTGGTTGGTCATGAAGGTGGTGGTGGCTGCACGGCCGCCGGTATCGAGCACCGGCGCTTGTTTGAACAGCTTGCCGACAAAGGCCTTGGCCTTGTTCTCGTCGCCGCCGTTCTTCAGTACGTAACCCCAGGCCGACAGGTAGGTGTAGCGGCCGTTGCCGGAGGTTTTCGGGTTGGGCACGATCACTTGCACGCCATCCTTGAGCAGGTCCGGCCAGTCTTTCAGGGCCTTGGGGTTGCCCTTGCGCACGATAAACACGGTGGCGGAGGTGAACGGTGCGCTGTTGTTCGGCAGGCGGGTGACCCAGTTGTCCGGCACCAGTTTGCCGTGGTCTGCGAGGGCATTGATGTCGGTGGCCATATTCATGGTGATGACGTCAGCCGGCAGGCCGTCGATCACTGAGCGCGCCTGTTTGCTGGAGCCGCCGAAGGACATCTGCAGGGTAATCTTTTCCTTGTGCTCGGCTTCCCAATGTTTCTGGAAGGCGGCGTTGTAGTCCTTGTAGAAATCGCGCATCACGTCGTAGGAGACGTTGAGCAGGGTGGTCGGTGCAGCCTGGACGACGCCAGCCAGTGCGAGGCCGGCGGCCAGAAGAGAGGCGCTAACGAGTTTTTTCACTGCTCATTCCTTGTTGTAGGGTGAAGTCGACTTGTTAAGTAAGGGCAATATGCCAGCGACTATAGCTGGGGCGGCATAGACGCTTAAAGATTAAAAAGAACTTTGCTTATTCCATTTTTTTGAAAAGGCTATTACCGCATCGTGAGCAAAACGCCGCGTTGGGTTCATGGCTGTTTTTCTTGCACACCGGGCAATCCTTTTGCAGCTGTTCGCCGCGCATGGCGTTGGCAAGTTCCGCGGTGAAAATCCCGGTGGGCACGGCAATGATCGAATAACCGGTGATCATTACCAGCGACGAAACTACCTGGCCCAGCGGTGTCTTGGGCACGATGTCGCCAAAGCCCACGGTGGTCAGGGTGACGATCGCCCAATAGATGCCCTTAGGGATGCTGGTGAAACCATGTTCCGGGCCTTCGATCACGTACATCAAGGTGCCGAATACCGTCACCAATGTGCAGACGCTGAGCAGAAACACCACGATTTTCTGCTTGCTGCCGCGCAGCGCCGACATCAGGTAATTGGCTTGCATGAGGTAGGGGCTGAGCTTGAGCACCCGGAAGATCCGCAGCATGCGGATGATGCGGATAATCAGCAGGAACTGGGCGTCGCTGTAATACAGGGCGAGGATGCCGGGGACGATGGCCAGCAAGTCCACCAGCCCGTAGAAACTGAAGGCATAGCGCAACGGCTTGGGCGAGCAATACAGCCGCAACACATACTCGATGGCGAAGATGATGGTGAAGCCCCATTCAATGTAGGCCAGCACGCTCGCGTAGTTCTGGTGCACCTCGTCGATGCTGTCGAGGATTATGACCACCAGGCTTGCCAGGATGATCAGCAGCAGGATGCTGTCGAAACGGCGCCCGGCTGCGGTGTCGCTTTGGAAAACCATGACGTAGAGCCGCTGACGCCAATTGTTGTTGCTGTCCATGGAGGTCGCCTGAATCAATATTCAGCGAAGCCTAGGGGGATTCGAACGGGCTGTCCACGCTGGCCCTTTGTATAACCCTGCGACTGGCGTGCACCAGCCAGCAGGCGAGGATAAATGGCGCGGTCAGAGGGGGCAGGTTCAGGGCCGCAAAGCCAGGGGTGAGGACGATTGCCAGGAGGATGCCCATCAGTGGCAGCCAGGGTTGGCGACGCTGCTGGCTCAATGCTAAAGCCGCTAGCGCCGGGTTATAGCTGTGCAGGCCAAGCAGGGCGCTGGCGGATTCGTCCAGCAACAGGGCGAGTACTACGCCAGCGCTGGCGCCGATCAATGCCCACAGCGCGACGCGACGATTGGCGAGCAATAGACCGAGCAGGATTAACAGACCAGCCAGGGGTTGATCCAGCAGGATAATTTGCGCAAGTCCTGTAAACGGTGCACTGAGCAATGCCCAAGTGCCGGGTTCACTCCATGCAACAGTCGTTGGCGCAGTAGTGCCTAGCAACAGCCAGCCCAGCCCAACAAAGGGCGCGGTGTAGGCCAGCAGGTCATCGGGGTTTGCCGCGCGCTTGAGCCATTGCCGGGTGAGGATCGCGCTGAGGCCGCCACAGGCCAGAATCAACGGCGGCAACAGGGCCGACCAGACGAAATGCTGGCTAATCAGTAAGCCCAGCAGCACGCCGTTATAGCTGTAGAGTCCGGCTTGGCGTTCGGCCTTGGGATAGCCCCGGCGCTGGGCCGTCAGCAGACCCGCGACACCGCCCAGCAATGCGCCGCCGAGTAGCGCCGGCGCGCACGACAGAATCGCCAGCAGGCACAGCAAGCCACATAGCGGATGGCGCTGGAGGAAGATCTGGCTGAAGCCGTTGAGAAGGGCTTCGGCCCAGTCGGGGCATTGGGTAATGTTCTGCATGATGTTTGCCATGTCGTAGCAGCGGTCGAGTGAAACGAGGCCGCGTCCGGCTGCGAAGCAGCCGTAAACCAGGCGCCCCGGTGTTTCAGCCAAACTGCGAGCACAGGTTTTACGAGGACTGTGTCCTCGGACGCAGCCTCGTTTCACTCGACAGCTGCTACGCAAGGGGTGGTTGAAAAAGTGGGTTAGATCAACGTCTCGATACGCAACGAGTTGGTCGACCCCGGCAGCCCAAACGGCACCCCCGCGGTAATCACCAACGTATCCCCACGCTTCGCCATCCCTTGTGCCTGGGCAATCTCCAGTGCCGTGGAGCACACCTCATCCACCTGCCGCAGCCGATCGTTGACCACCGAATGTACGCCCCAGGCCAGGCTCAAGCGCCGCGCCGTTGACAGGTTTGGTGTCAGGTTGAGGATGGGTACCGATGGCCGCTCCCGAGCCGCCCGCAGGCTGGAGGTGCCGGACTCGCTGTAGTTCACCAGCACCGCCACCGGCAGGATGCTGCTGATACGGCGGATCGCACAGCTGATGGCGTCCGATACCGTGGCGTCGGCCTTGGGCCGGCTGACGTCCAGTTGCGTCTGGTAATCCGGGCCGTTTTCCACCTGGCGGATGATCTTGCTCATCATCTGCACCGCTTCCAGCGGGTATTCCCCGGAGGCGGTTTCTGCCGACAACATTACTGCATCAGCGCCCTCAGCCACGGCGTTGGCCACGTCGGTGACTTCGGCGCGGGTCGGCGCCGGTGAGAAACGCATGGATTCGAGCATCTGCGTGGCCACCACCACCGGCTTACCCAGTTGGCGGCAGGTGGTGATGATATCTTTCTGGATCTGCGGCACGCTCTCAGCCGGCACCTCCACCCCCAGATCCCCTCTGGCGACCATGATCGCGTCGCTCAGTTCGGCGATTTCCTGCAAGCGCTGCACTGCCGAGGGCTTCTCGATCTTGGCCATCAGGAAGGCCTTGTCGCCGATCAGTTCACGGGCTTCGCGGATATCTTCCGGACGTTGCACAAAGGACAGCGCCACCCAGTCCACCCCCAACTCCAGGCCGAAGCTCAAGTCGCGGCGGTCCTTGGCGGTCAGCGGGCTCAGTTCCAGCAAGGCTTGTGGCACGTTCACGCCTTTGCGGTCCGACAGTTCGCCACCGTTGAGCACGGTGGTGTCGATGGCATCGGCGTACTTGGTGATCACCCGTAAACGCAGCTTGCCGTCGTCCAGCAACAGGTCCATGCCGGGCTCCAGGGCCGCGATGATTTCCGGGTGGGGCAGGTTGACCCGACGTTGATCGCCGGGAGTACTGTCCAGATCAAGGCGCAGGGCCTGGCCACGAATCAACTGCACCTTGCCCTCGGCAAAACGCCCGACTCGCAGCTTCGGCCCTTGCAGGTCCATGAGGATGCCGAGGGGATAGTTGAGTTGTTTCTCCACCTCGCGAATCCACTGGTAGCGCAGGGCATGATCGGCGTGATCGCCGTGGCTGAAGTTCAGGCGAAAGATGTTGACCCCAGCTTTCACCAACTCGCGGATGTCATCGATGCCGTGGGTAGCCGGTCCCAGGGTGGCGAGGATTTTGACCTTCTTGTCAGGCGTCATGGTCAGGAGACTCTCTGTCAGGGCTTTCAAGGATCACAATGGCGCGAAAATCATTGACGTTGGTGCGGGTCGGCTCAGTGATGATCAGCCCGTCGAGCGCGGCGAAGTAACCGTAGCCATTGTTGTTGTCCAACTCATCGCTGGCGCTCAGGCCCAGGGCTTCGGCACGGGCGTAGCTACAGGGGGTCATGATCGCCCCGGCATTGTCTTCGGAGCCGTCGATGCCATCGGTGTCACCGGCCAGGGCGTAGACACCGGGTAGGCCCTTGAGGCTGTCGGTCAGGCTCAGGAGGAATTCGGCGTTGCGCCCGCCACGGCCATTGCCGCGTACGGTGACGGTGGTTTCGCCGCCGGAGAGAATCACGCACGGCGCCGCCAGCGGCTGGCCGTGCTGGACGATTTGCCGGGCGATACCAGCGTGGACTTTGGCCACGTCCCGCGCTTCGCCTTCCAGGTCGCCGAGGATCAGCGGGCTGAACCCGGCTTGGCGTACTTTTACCGCCACCGCCTCCAGGGATTGTTGCGGGCGGGCGATCAGTTGGAAATGGCTGCGGGCCAGACACGGATCGCCGGGTTTGACGGTTTCCGACTCGGGGTTTTGCAGCCAACTGCGCACCGAGGCGGGGACTTCAATCTGGTAGCGCTTGAGAATCGCCAGTGCCTGTTGCGAGGTGCTTGGGTCGCCGACGGTGGGGCCGGAAGCAATGACCGTGGCCTGGTCGCCCGGCACATCGGAAATCGCGTAGGTGTAGATCGTCGCCGGCCAGCATGCCTTGGCCAGGCGCCCGCCCTTGATCGCCGAGAGGTGCTTGCGCACGCAATTCATCTCACCGATGGTGGCGCCGGATTTGAGCAGGGCCTTGTTGATCGATTGTTTGTCGGCCAGGGTGATGCCGGCGGCGGGCAGGGCCAGCAAAGCAGAGCCTCCGCCGGACAACAGAAAGATGACGCGGTCGTCTTCCTCCAGGTTGCTGATTAGCTCCAGCACGCGCTTGGCGACGGCTTGGCCAGCGGCGTCCGGCACCGGGTGGGCGGCTTCGACTACTTCGATTTTTTTGCAGGGTGCGCCGTGGCCGTAGCGGGTGACCACCAGGCCTGAGACTTCACCTTGCCAGCAATTTTCGACAACCTGGGCCATGGCAGCGGCCGCCTTGCCCGCGCCGATGACAATGATGCGGCCGGTGCGGTCGGCGGGCAGATGAGGTTCGAGGACTTGCTGGGGGTGGGCAGCGTCGATGGCTGTGGCAAACAGCTCGCGAAGCAGGTGTTGCGGATCGACCGACATAAGCGGGCTCCCGGGGATTTTTGTTATTAGGTGTGCATCATTTTCAAATTTGAAATGCGATTAAGTGTGGGAGCAGGCAAGCCAGTTCCCACAAGGGATTGCATTCCAACAGGGGAGGTTATTTATCGCGAATCGAAAAATTCGCCATATGCTCCAGCCCCTTGATCAGCGCCGAATGGTCCCAGTTGCTGCCGCCAATGGCCGCGCAGGTGCTGAACACTTGCTGGGTGCTAGCGGTGTTGGGCAGGTTGATCCCCAACTCTTTCGCACCGGCCAGGGCCAGATTCAGATCCTTCTGGTGCAGGCTGATGCGAAAGCCCGGATCAAAGGTGCCCTTGATCATCCGCTCGCCATGCACTTCCAGGATCTTCGAGGAGGCAAACCCGCCCATCAGCGCTTCACGCACCTTGGCCGGGTCGGCGCCGTTTTTCGAGGCGAACAACAACGCTTCGGCCACCGCCTGGATGTTCAGGGCAACGATGATCTGGTTGGCCACCTTGGCGGTCTGGCCGTCGCCATTGCTGCCTACCAAGGTGATGTTCTTGCCCATGCTCTGGAACAGCGGCAAGGCCCGTTCAAAGGTTCGTGGCTCGCCACCGACCATGATGCTCAAGGTGCCGGCCTTGGCACCAACTTCACCACCGGACACTGGGGCGTCGAGGTATTGCGCGCCGGTCTCGTTGATTTTCGCGGCGAAGGCCTTGGTGGCCGTTGGCGAAATCGAGCTCATGTCGATGACGACTTTGTTCGGCCCCAAACCTGCGGCAACCCCATCGGCGCGGAATAACACGTCGTCGACCTGCGGGGTGTCGGGCACCATGATGATGATGAATTCAGCTTCCTGGGCCACTTGCTGCGGGTTGGCCAGGGCCACGGCACCCGCGGCGATCAGTTCTTCTGGCGCTTTGCCGAAGTGCTCGGAAAGGAACAGTTGATGACCTGCCTTTTGCAGGTTAGCCGCCATGGGCTGGCCCATGATGCCGGTACCGATAAATCCGATTTTAGCCATGAAGAAATCCTCTTTTTATTCGATGTTGATTGTTCCCATGGGGAGGGCGGGAACGATCAGTCAGATGGCATTGTGGCTTTTCAGCCAACCCAAACCCGCTTCGGTAGTGGTCAACGGCTTGTACTCACAGCCGACCCACCCCTGATAACCAATGCGATCCAAATGTTCGAACAGGAACCGGTAGTTGATCTCACCGGTGCCCGGTTCATTGCGCCCTGGGTTGTCTGCCAGCTGGATATGGTTGATTTCGCCCAAGTGCGCGGCCATGGTCCGGGCCAGGTCGCCTTCCATGATTTGCATGTGATAGATGTCGTATTGCAGGAACAGGTTGGCGCTGCCCACCTGCTCGCGAATCGACAAGGCTTGCGCTGTGTTGTTGAGGTAGAAGCCGGGAATATCGCGAGTATTGATGGCTTCCATCACCAGTTTGATACCCACCGCTTGCAGCTTGTCGGCGGCGTATTTGAGGTTGGCGACGAAGGTCTTTTCCAGTGTGGCCTCATCGACACCTTGTGGACGAATCCCTGCCAGGCAGTTGATCTGGGTGTTGCCCAGCACTTGGGCGTAGGCGATGGCCAGCTTCACCCCGGCGCGGAATTCCTCGACCCGACCCGGATCGCAGGCAATGCCCCGATCGCCCTTGGCCCAGTCACCGGCCGGCAGGTTGAACAGCACTTGGGTCAGGCCATTGGCATCCAGTTGCGCCTTGATTTCGGCAGAGCTGAATTCGTAGGGGAACAGGTATTCCACGCCACTGAAGCCGGCGTCGGCAGCCGCTTTGAAGCGGGCAAGAAAGTCCTGTTCAGTGAACAGCATGGACAGGTTGGCAGCAAAACGCGGCATGGCGGTTTCCTCAAAAGCGTCATCGTTCCCGCGGATTACGCGGGAACGAACAATCATTAATCGAGCAGCGAAATTGCGGTGGGTGCGTCATTGCCCACCAGCGCCAGGTCTTCGAATTCGTTGACGGCGTTGATCTCGGTGCCCATGGAAATATTGGTCACCCGCTCCAGAATAATCTCAACGATCACCGGCACCTTGAATTCTTCGAGCATTTCCTGGGCGCGGCGCAAGGCCGGCTGGATCTGATCTGGCTCGAATACCCGCAGGGCCTTGCAACCCAGACCTTCGGCGACAGCCACGTGGTCGACGCCATAACCGTTGAGTTCCGGTGCGTTGAGGTTGTCGAAGGACAGCTGCACGCAGTAGTCCATTTCGAAACCGCGCTGGGCCTGGCGAATCAGCCCCAGGTAGGAGTTGTTCACGACTACGTGGATGTACGGCAGCTTGAACTGCGCGCCCACCGCCAGCTCCTCGATCATGAACTGGAAATCATAGTCGCCGGACAGTGCCACGACCTTGCGGGTCGGGTCAGCCTTGACCACGCCGAGCGCCGCCGGAATGGTCCAGCCCAACGGGCCTGCCTGGCCACAGTTGATCCAGTGCCGAGGCTTGTAGACATGCAGGAACTGCGCGCCGGCAATTTGCGACAGGCCGATGGTGCTGACGTAGCAAGTGTCTTTGCCGAACACCTGGTTCATCTCTTCGTACACCCGTTGCGGCTTGACCGGCACGTTGTCGAAGTGGGTCTTGCGGTGCAGGGTGGCTTTGCGCTGCTGGCAATCGTGGAGCCAGGCGCTGCGGTCCTTGAGCTTGCCGGCGGCTTTCCACTCGCGGGCTACTTCAATAAACAGGGTCAGGGCGCAGCCGGCGTCGGAAACGATGCCCAGGTCCGGGGTGAATACACGGCCGATTTGCATGGGCTCGATATCGACGTGAATGAATTTGCGGCCCTCGGTGTACACCTCCACCGAACCGGTGTGGCGGTTGGCCCAGCGGTTGCCGATGCCCAGCACCACGTCCGATTTCAACATTGTTGCGTTGCCGTAGCGGTGGGAAGTTTGCAGCCCGACCATGCCGACCATCAGCGGGTGATCGTCGGGGATGGTGCCCCAGCCCATCAGGGTTGGGATCACCGGGATGCCGGTCAATTCGGCGAACTCCACCAGCAGGTCGCTGGCGTCGGCGTTGATCACGCCGCCACCGCTGACCAGCAATGGGCGCTCAGCCTGATCCAGCAGGGCCAGGGCTTTTTCCACCTGGATGCGGGTCGCCAATGGCTTGGTCAGGGGCAGCGGTTGATAGGCGTCGATGTCGAATTCGATCTCGGCCATCTGCACGTCGAACGGCAAGTCGATCAACACCGGGCCGGGGCGGCCGGAGCGCATTTCATGGAAAGCTTTCTGGAAGGCATAGGGCACCTGGCCAGGTTCCAGGACAGTGGTCGCCCATTTGGTCACCGGCTTGACGATGCTGGTGATGTCCACGGCCTGGAAGTCTTCCTTGTGCATCCGCGCCCGTGGTGCCTGCCCGGTAATGCACAGGATCGGGATCGAATCGGCTGAGGCGCTGTACAACCCAGTGACCATATCAGTACCGGCTGGCCCCGAAGTGCCGATGCACACACCGATGTTGCCCGCCTTGGTGCGGGTGTAACCCTCGGCCATGTGCGAGGCGCCTTCAACGTGGCGAGCAAGGACGTGATCGATGCCGCCGAGCTTCTGCAAGGCCGAATACAGCGGGTTGATCGCGGCGCCCGGGATGCCAAAGGCCGTGTCGACCCCTTCGCGACGCATCACCAGAACGGCGGCTTCGATTGCTCTCATTTTGCTCATGGTTTTGGTGCCTCTTGCGTTTTGTAATTGTATACAAGTGGTGTTTCGTCAAAGTGTATTCACGGCGAGCGGCGCAGGTCAATCCATTTTATTCGTTGGCCTTTACGTTCGTCGGAAGCCTTTTAGACGGGATTATTTCGACGTGTGGTGCGAATGTTTTGAAATATTGTATACAAAAAACTAATCTATTGTGTTCTATTTGTTTTGTCCGGCTTCTGATCATTCAGAGCCCCACGGCTTTCCCAATAACAAGATAAGGACGGCACCCATGAGCGCTTTAACCTTGAAAGTCGCAGTCAACCTGGCCAGCCAGGCCATCGCCGCAGGCCGCACTATTGCCGCTGCACCACTGACCATCGCGGTGCTCGACAGCGGCGGGCACTTGATCACCCTGCAGCGCGAAGACGGTGCGAGCCTGCTGCGCCCACAGATCGCCATCGGCAAGGCCTGGGGGGCGATTGCCCTGGGCAAGGGCTCGCGGTTGTTGGCGTTGGATGCGCAGCAGCGGCCGGCGTTTATTGCGGCGTTGAACAGCCTGGGGCAGGGCAGCGTGGTGCCGGCGCCGGGAGGGGTGTTGATCAAGGATCAGGATGGGGTGGTGCTGGGGGCGATTGGGATCAGCGGGGATACTTCGGACATTGATGAGCAGTGTGCGATCAGTGCGATCGAGGGGGTGGGGTTGCTGGCGGATGCGGGGGTGTCAGCCTGACTTGAGGTGACTGGAAGGGCCCCATCGCGAGCAAGTCGAATCGTCGCACCGCCGCTCCCACATGTTGAATGTGTTCACAGATCAAAAATGTGGGAGCGGACTTGCTCGCGATGGGGGCAGGCGCTGCGGTCCATCAGTCCGGCTCACAGCCCTTGAGCACCAACCGAATAATCGTCTGCGCTGCCGCTTCATAGTCGGCCTCGTCCAGCTTTTCTTTTCCGGTCACCACCGAGATTTGCCAGTCGAAGTCGGCATACGTCTGCGTTGCGGCCCAGATGCTGAACATCAGGTGGTTGGGGTCGATGGCGGCGATCTGTCCGCGATCTACCCAGGTCTGGATGCACGCGATGTTGTGTTTGGCCTGGGCGTTGAGCTGTTCCACCAGGTCGGGGCTCAGGTGTGGCGCGCCGTGCATGATTTCGCTGGCGAAGACCTTGGAGGCGAAGGGCAGGTCGCGCGAGATACAGATTTTCGAGCGGATGTACGCCGTCAACACTTCCCTGGGATCGCAGTCGGAATTGAATGGCGTGGAGGCGGCCAGGATCGGCTCGATAATGCTTTCGAGCACCTCGCGGTAGAGGTTGTCCTTGGACTTGAAGTAGTAATAGACGTTGGGTTTGGGCAGCCCGGCCTTGGCGGCGATGTCACTGGTTTTGGTTGCGGCGAACCCCTTGTCGGCAAACTCCTCGCTGGCAGCCCGCAGGATCAGTTCTTTGTTGCGCTCGCGAATGGTGCTCATAGACCAGGAGTTTCCTTGCCAAGACAGGCGGTTGCGCATGGTAGCACCGGCTATCCGCGAGCCTCAAGAATGTGCCCGCAATGCCTTGCGCCGCGCTATGCTCGCCACTATCCCACATTAAGGACGCCTGATTCATGGCAGGAAGCAGCTTACTGGTACTGATCGACGACATCGCCGCCGTTCTCGACGACGTCGCGCTGATGACAAAAATGGCCGCCAAGAAAACCGCTGGCGTGTTGGGCGATGACTTGGCCCTTAACGCCCAGCAAGTTTCCGGTGTGCGCGCCGAGCGCGAAATTCCGGTGGTATGGGCGGTAGCCAAGGGCTCGTTTGTCAACAAACTGATCCTGGTACCCACCGCATTGCTCATCAGCGCCTTCGTACCCTGGGCTGTCACGCCGCTATTGATGCTCGGTGGCGCTTACCTGTGTTTCGAAGGCTTTGAGAAACTGGCCCACAAGTTCCTCCATAGCAAGGCCGAAGACCAGGCCGAACATGCGCAACTGGTGCAGGCAGTGGCCGATCCGGCCACTGATCTGGTGGCCTTCGAGAAGGACAAGATCAAGGGCGCGATCCGCACCGACTTTATCCTCTCGGCAGAAATCATTGCCATCACCCTGGGCACCGTGGCCGATGCGCCGCTGATGCAGCAAGTCATCGTCTTGTCGGGCATTGCCCTCGTCATGACTGTCGGCGTGTATGGGCTGGTAGCTGGCATCGTCAAGCTCGACGACCTGGGCCTGTGGCTCACCCAAAAGCCCGGCCAGGTGGCCCGCAGTATTGGCGGGGCAATTTTGCGCGCCGCGCCCTACATGATGAAAAGCCTGTCAGTGATCGGCACGGCTGCAATGTTCATGGTCGGTGGAGGCATCCTCACCCATGGCGTGCCGGTGGTGCATCACTGGATTGAAACCGTCAGCCAGAGCACCGGAGGTTTGGCCTGGTTGATGCCGACCTTGCTCAATGCGGTGGCGGGGATTATTGCCGGGGCGCTGGTGTTGGGTGTTGTCAGCGTTGTCGGCAAGACCTGGAAAGCAGTGAAAGCCTAGGACCTCGCCGCCATAAAAAAGGCCATTCAATCGAATGGCCTTTTTTGTGCGCGCTTGCCGTTACTCGGCAATCTGCAACTTGCGTGACTCGGTGTACACGTAGCGCACTTTCTCATACTCAAACGGCGAGTTCATCTGACCGTAGCGGAAGCTGGTCTGGTAGCGCTTGTCGACGGCGCGCAGGGCCCAGATTTCCGGGTGGTTTTCGCTGACCTTGGACACATTGAGGAAGTTGATCTGGGATTCGGCGCTGTAGTCCACCAGCAGGCCGCTGGTGTCTCGCAGGTTCGACGGGCCGAAGATCGGCAGCATCAGGTAGGCGCCGCCCGGCACGCCGTAGAAACCCAGGGTCTGGCCGAAGTCTTCGCTCTGGCGCGGCAGGCCCATGGCGGTGGCCGGGTCCCACAGGCCGGCGATGCCGAGGGTGGTGTTGAGCAGCAGGCGCCCGGTGGTCTCCAGGGAGCGATGGCCCTTGAGCTGCAGCAGGCTGTTCATCAGGTTGGGCACGTCACCCAGGTTGTTGAAAAAATTGCTGACGCCGGTGCGCAGGAAACTCGGGGTGACATAGCGGTAACCGTCGACCACCGGCAGGAACACCCATTGGTCGAAGCGGTAGTTGAAGTGGTACACCCGACGGTTCCACGACTCCAACGGGTCGTAGACGTTGAGAGCGTTCAGTGTCGAGCGTTCGAATTCGCGCTGGTCCAGGCCCGGGTTGAACTTGAGCCTGCTCAGAGGTTCCTTGAAGCCGTCTTCATCGACCACGGTGGGTGTGTGGGCCTTGCTGTTGTCGGCATTGGCGACGCCTGTGCAGAGTAACGCAGCAATAAGCAGGAGATATTTAGCCACGGAAGAACTCCAGCATGGCGTCGGCGTTGACGCGGTAATTGAGGTTGCCGCAGTGGCCGCCCAGTGGATAGACGGTCAAGCGATCGCCGAAGGTTTTACGCAGGAAGCCGAGGTCACCAGGGCCGAGGATTACATCATCGGCGTTGTGCATGACCGCAATTTTCGGGCTGTCGCGCAGGTAATCCTTGAGGGCGTAGAGGCTGACCTGGTCGATCAACTGCAACAGGCTGCCGCCATCGGAACGGGCGCGCCACATCGGGATCACTTGTTCGGTCAGGTAGCAGTCGAAGTCGCATTGCAGCGCACGCTTGAGGAACGGTGTAAGGCTGGTGCCTTCGGTGATCGGGTATTTCGGTGGAATGATCAGGCCGCGGCGGTTGATCAGGTCCGAGGTAAAGGCAATGTCGGCCGCCGAAAAGCGGAACGTGGTGCCGATCAGCATCGCCATTTGTTCGTTGGTCAGGTGCTGTTTGGAGTTCTGGAAGTCGTAGAGCAGGGCGTCGTTGAGATCAATGTAGCCCTTTTGCTGGAAGTAGCGGGTCAGCTTGTTCAGCACCAGTTCATAGAACGTGGTGCTGTTGTTGATGCCCTTGACCTCGGTTTGTACCAGCTTGTCGAGGTTGGTGATCGAGGTGTAGAGGTTGACCGGAGGGTTGAGCAGCAGCACTTTCTTGAAGTTGAAGCTGCGCCGGGTCTCGTCCAGCTTGCTGACGAATGCTGCGTCCAGGGCCCCCAGGCTGTAGCCGGTGAGGTAGTACTCGGTGACCGGCAGGCGCGGGTGTTGCGCGCGCACGGCTTGCATTACCCGGTACATGTCCTCGGCGTCTTCACTGGTGATGCCCGGTGTGGCGAAGCGCGACGCAGCACTGATGAAGTCGAAGCTGGTGGGCGACGACAACTGGACCACATGGTAGCCGGCCTTGTAATAGAGCTTTTTCAGGTATTCGTTGATGGTGCTGTCGTAGCGCGCACCAGTACCGGAGATCAGGAAAATCAGCGGCGCGGCATGGTCTTGCTTGGCCATGCGGTAGGTGAGTTTCTTTACCGCCCAGAAGTTGTCGGGCAGGCTGAATTGACGTTCTGGACGCATTGTCAGGCTGTAGTCGGACTGATCGATCTCGTCATCGGTCGGCAGTTCAGGCCGAAGATGAGGGGGCGTGGTGGCGATGGTCGCTTCGAACGGGTTGGTCAAAGGGTAGCCATAGCTGGCGGGGTCGACATCGACCGCCAGTGCTGACGCACTCAAAAAAAGGCCGCCCAACAGGGCCGCACAGCGTAAGGAACGGAGCATGACTTAATCCCTAAGAGGAAAGGTGCTGAATGAAGTTCGCAGGCTATGACCACGGCGCTGCCACCGAAGTGCCAGCCGTCGGCACAAAAAGTCGGTAAAAACAGCGAGAGTCGGAATAATAGTCGCTAGACGATACACTTTGGCACGTTTTGTTGAACACTTATCTGCGTACAAGCCTTGCCAACCGCTACCGGGCGATTAAGCTGGGCGCCGTTTTCGCCTATCGGAGTGCCCCATGTCCCGCCGCTTGCCGCTGATTCTGCTGCTTATTGCCCTACCGTTATGGCTGGCCGCCAGTTATGGGGCGCGTTACGGCTTTATGGAGGACGGGCAGTGGGTCGGCATTTGCGCTGATGAGGCTAGCCGCTGGGAATGCCAGGTGCGCTCGAACCTGGGCCTGATGATTCACTTCAAAGTGATGGGCTGGGCGGCGCTGGTGACGTCGGTGCTGGCGTTTTTTGTGCCGGGGCGTGCCGGGTGGGGCTTGGCGGTGCTGGGATTGGTGTTCGGGTTTTCGGCGTTGGCGTTGTACAACACCACGTTTGCAGTGTTCGCCGTAGTTATTGCCGGATTGCGCTTGGTCAGGGCGCCGCGGACCGCCGAGTAACCTGTGGCGAGGGGGCAAGCCCCCTCGCCCAGAAACCTTATTTGCGAACCCGCAAGCAACGCCACAACGCCGCGACCATCAATACACTCACCAACGCCCAACCCAGGGCCTGCTGGTTCATCAACCCTTCGCGATACAGTTGCGGTGCAATGCCGGCACCGATGATGAACGCGAGCAAGGCAATCTCCCGACGCGGCCCCGTGACCGGACGCACCAGATACACCAGTGCCGGTAGCAGCAATGCCGCGCTCGGGAAGCTGCGATAGCGCGGGTCAAACACCAGCGCCAGCATCATCACCGCACCGGCAAAGCCAGCCAGCGCCACCAGCCAGCCGGCGCGCTGTTCCAGCCAGTTGAAACTGCGCGCGCGCCAACCTTCACGGGTGCTCAGGGCCAGGGCTGCATGGGCCAGCACCAGCAGGTTCAAGGCCACCAGCAACGCAGCCCAGATCCATTCATCAGTAAAGCGCGCGGTGACACGGGTCAACTCGCTCCAGCTACCCATCGAGCAAGCCGCCACCGCGCCCAGCAACGGCAACAGCAGGGCGGCGCGTGTGCTGCGAACGCGCCCACCCAACACCAGCGTGCCCAACAGGATTATCCCGCCAACGCCCAGCCACATCGGCCAGTACGGCACATTGGTGACCGGCCCGGCCAGCACGCCCTTGTCCTGGCGATCGGCATCAAACAAGCCCCAGTAACCGCCCACCGCACCTTCGCTGGCGCGCTTCCATGGCTGGTCAAAGGCTTCGATCAGGTTGTAGTGCCAGCCATTCGATTCGGCCATGGCGACAAAGCCGCGGATAAACTTGGCTTCGTTGACTCGGCTAGGCACGGCGGTTTCGCGCTGGCGGCCTTCGCTCGGCCAACCGGTCTCGCCGATCATCACGTCCTTGGGGGCGAAGCGGTTGCCGAAGGTCTGGCGGATATCGCCGACATGCCGGAGTGCCTGGTCGATCCCCGCCGGGTCATCTTCCCAGTACGGCAGCAAGTGAATGGTCAGGAAATCCACCGCTGGAGCGATTTGCGGGTGTTGTAGCCAGAATTCCCACACATCGGCGTAGGTGACGGGCTGCTTGATCTGGCTCTTGACCCGCTGGATCAGCTTCACCAGCTGGGTGGCGGTGATTTCCTTGCGCAGCAGGGTTTCGTTACCGACGATCACTGACGTGACCACGTCGGCGTTGGCATTGGCGGAGGCAATCAGCAGGTCGACTTCCTTGGCGGTATCCACCGGGTTGCTGTTGACCCAGGCGCCGATCATCAGCTTCAAGCCGTGCTTGCGCGCTAGATCCGGCAGGGCTTCAAGGCCGCTCATCGAGTAGGTGCGAATGCATTCAAAGCGGGTGGACAGCAGCGCGAGGTCGGCATCCATGCGCTCAGGGCGCAGTTTGAACGGCTGGTCGAAAGGCGATTGGTCTTTGTCGAACGGTGTGTAGGACGCACATTGCAACTTGTGACTGGCGCTGGCGACATCGGGCAGCGCCACCGGTTGGCCGAGGCCGTACCAATAGCCACCTAGGGCAAAGAGGCCCAGCAGCAAGGCGAATAAATAGGGCAGGGCAGGGAAGCGGGCGGTCGCGGGCATGGTCTGGCCGTCTGGGGGCAAAGCCGCGCATCTTACCCGTATTTGGTCGGCGCCAGTGGGGCTGCATAACTTTGACATGCAAAGTTCGGGCGGGATTGTTACCTGGTGTCCTATAACTCGACCTGCTGGCGATGTGATGTCGTTTCCTGCTTACCTGAGGTCGCAGTCAGAGCAGGTCGCTCGTGGCAGCAGGTTGATGATCGAAGTGTCAGTACTCCACTGATGTCGCGACAGCATGATCGATGCGCGTGAAGGGGGCGCGGTGCACCACATAACAACAGGTTGACGTCGCTCGGCATCCGTCGGGCGCAGCACTTTCGGGGAAGTAACGATGAAGATGCGACGACTCTTGGGCGCAGGTGCCGCACTGGTGCTTGTGATGAGCTCCACACTGGCCAGCGCCGACAGCAAAACCCTGAGCATCGGCTATGTGGATGGCTGGTCGGACAGTGTCGCTACCACCCACGTGGCGGCAGAAGTGATCAAGCAGAAGCTCGGTTATGACGTGAAACTGCAAGCGGTCGCCACCGGGATCATGTGGCAAGGCGTGGCCACCGGCAAACTCGACGCTATGCTCTCGGCCTGGCTGCCGGTGACCCACGGTGAATACTGGGCCAAAAATAAGGACAAGGTGGTCGACTACGGCCCCAACTTCAAGGACGCCAAGATTGGCTTGATCGTACCGGAGTACGTCAAGGCCAAGTCCATTGCCGACCTCAAGGATGACACCAGCTTCAAGAACAAGATCGTCGGCATCGATGCCGGTTCAGGCGTGATGCTCAAGACCGACGAAGCCATCAAGGCCTATGGCCTGGACTACAAGCTGCAAGCTAGCTCCGGCGCCGCCATGATCGCCGAACTGACCCGTGCCGAAGACAAGCAGGAATCCATTGCGGTCACCGGCTGGGTACCACACTGGATGTTTGCCAAGTGGAAACTGCGTTTCCTTGACGATCCAAAAGGGATTTATGGTGCTGCCGAAACTGTGAACAGCATCGGCAGCAAGGGCCTGGAGAAGAAAGCGCCTGAAGTCGTGGCCTTCCTGAAAAAATTCCAGTGGGCCTCCAAGGATGAAATCGGCGAAGTGATGCTGGCCATCCAAGAGGGCGCCAAGCCTGATGCAGCGGCCAAGGATTGGGTCGCCAAGCACCCTGAGCGTGTCGCTGAGTGGACCGCTCCGTAATACCTGAAACATGTAGGAGCGAGCTTGCTCGCGATGGACTTCAACGATGACGTGTGGTGCCTGAATGGACGCGTTGTCCTGGTGTTTTTCGCGAGCAAGCGCGCTCCTACAATTGTTTCTGCGCCCTGACAACTCCTCGCTACACGCCTTCTAATACTAAGGTCGTCTGGAACCTGTCCCGCAGCTGCATAAAGTGGATACGTTCCAACAATAATCTGTGCTGCGAGGATAAAAACAATGAACGACAGCATTTACCTCTCGATTCAAAACAGCCCGCGCTTCAAGGAGCTGGTTAGTAAAAGGGAAAAGTTCGCCTGGATTCTCTCGGCGATCATGCTTGGGCTGTACTCCGGATTCATCCTGTTGATTGCCTATGGGCCACAAATACTGGGGGCCAAGATCAGCCCCGGTTCGTCCATTACCTGGGGAATCCCGATAGGGGTCGGGCTGATTGTTTCGGCCTTCGTCCTCACCGCCATCTATGTACGACGCGCCAACGGCGAATTCGACGAGCTGAACAATGCGATTCTCAAGGAGGCTGCGCAATGATCCGTCGTCTATTGGCTGTACTCGGCGCTTCGGTCTTCGCTCCTGCTGTTTGGGCGGCGGAAGCGTTGACCGGTGAAGTGCATAAACAACCGCTGAACGTTGCAGCGATCCTGATGTTCGTAGCCTTTGTCGGCGCGACGTTGTGCATTACTTACTGGGCGTCCAAGCGTAACAAGTCGGCGGCTGACTACTATGCGGCTGGCGGCAAAATCACTGGGTTCCAGAACGGTTTGGCGATTGCCGGCGACTACATGTCGGCGGCGTCTTTCCTGGGGATTTCCGCGCTGGTGTTCACCTCCGGCTACGACGGCCTGATCTACTCGATCGGCTTCCTGGTGGGCTGGCCGATCATTCTGTTCCTGATCGCCGAGCGCCTGCGTAACCTGGGTAAATACACCTTTGCCGACGTGGCGTCCTATCGCCTCGGGCAAACCCAGATCCGCAGCCTGTCGGCTTGCGGCTCCCTGGTAGTGGTGGCCTTCTACCTGATCGCGCAGATGGTTGGCGCCGGCAAGCTGATTCAGCTGCTGTTCGGCCTTGATTACCATGTGGCGGTGATCCTGGTGGGTATCCTGATGTGCATGTACGTGCTGTTCGGCGGTATGCTGGCGACCACGTGGGTGCAGATCATCAAGGCGGTGTTGCTGCTGTCCGGTGCCTCGTTCATGGCGCTGATGGTGATGAAACACGTCAACTTCGACTTCAACATGCTGTTTACCGAGGCGATCAAGGTTCACCCTAAAGGTGAAGCGATCATGAGCCCGGGCGGCCTGGTGAAAGATCCGATTTCGGCATTCTCCCTCGGTCTGGCACTGATGTTCGGTACCGCTGGCCTGCCTCACATTCTGATGCGCTTCTTCACCGTGAGCGATGCCAAGGAAGCTCGTAAGAGCGTGCTGTATGCCACTGGCTTTATCGGCTACTTCTACATCCTGACCTTTATCATCGGCTTCGGCGCGATTCTGCTGGTCAGCACCAACCCGGCCTTCAAGGATGCGGCAGGTGCCTTGTTGGGCGGCAACAACATGGCGGCGGTGCATCTGGCCAACGCGGTGGGTGGCAGCATCTTCCTGGGCTTTATCTCAGCCGTGGCCTTCGCCACCATTCTCGCGGTGGTTGCCGGTTTGACCCTGGCCGGTGCTTCGGCGGTGTCCCATGACCTGTATGCCAGCGTGATCAAGAAAGGCAAGGCCAACGAGAAGGATGAGATTCGCGTCTCGAAGATCACCACCATCGCCCTGGCGGTGCTGGCTATCGGCCTGGGCATCCTGTTCGAAAGCCAGAACATCGCGTTCATGGTTGGTCTGGCGTTCTCCATTGCCGCCAGCTGTAACTTCCCGGTGTTGCTGCTTTCCATGTACTGGAAAAATCTCACCACTCGCGGTGCGATGATTGGTGGCTGGTTGGGTCTGATCAGTGCCGTTGGCCTGATGGTCCTTGGTCCAACCATCTGGGTCTCGATCCTGCACAATGAAAAAGCCATCTTCCCTTACGAGTATCCAGCACTGTTCTCTATGATCATTGCGTTCGTCGGGATCTGGTTCTTCTCCATCACCGACAAGTCGACGGCTGCGGAAAAAGAGCGGGCGCTGTTCTACCCGCAGTTCGTGCGTTCGCAGACCGGTCTGGGGGCGAGTGGGGCGGTTTCTCACTAAGGGTTGTCGAAAGACAGCTGCATAAGCTGCACCCATAAAAATGCCCCGGTCGAGAGATCGGGGCATTTTTTTCTGGGTGGTTAATTTGTGGTAGCCGGGCTTTTGTGGCGAGGGGAAAACCTCTTCGCCACAAGTGTCCCCCAACACAAATCCTGCACAAACAAATACGGCCTCCAAGAGGAGGCCGTATTCGGTGCAGCTAAGCGGTTATCGCAAGACACTGCTTATTTGCGGTCTTCCAGCTTGGAGATATCACGCTGCTCGTAGCCGGTGTACAGCTGGCGCGGGCGGCCAATCTTGTACGGGCTGGAGAGCATTTCTTTCCAGTGGGAGATCCAGCCCACGGTCCGCGCCAAGGCGAAGATCACGGTGAACATGCTGGTTGGAATGCCGATAGCCTTGAGGATGATCCCGGAGTAGAAATCGACGTTCGGGTACAGCGAGCGTTCGATGAAGTACGGGTCGGTCAGGGCGATCTCTTCCAGGCGCATGGCCAGTTGGAGTTGCGGATCGTTGTTGATCCCCAGTTCCTTCAGTACTTCGTCGCAGGTCTTCTTCATTACGGTGGCGCGCGGGTCGCGGTTCTTGTAGACCCGGTGACCGAAGCCCATCAACTTGAACGGATCGTTCTTGTCCTTGGCCTTGGCGATGAACTTGTCGATGTTCGACACATCGCCGATTTCATCGAGCATGCTCAATACGGCTTCGTTCGCACCGCCGTGGGCAGGGCCCCACAGTGCGGCGATACCGGCGGCGATACAGGCAAACGGGTTGGCACCCGAAGAGCCCGCCAGGCGCACGGTAGAAGTCGAGGCGTTCTGTTCGTGGTCGGCGTGGAGGATAAAGATCCGGTCCATTGCCTTGGCCAGCACCGGGCTGATCGGTTTGATCTCGCACGGGGTATTGAACATCATGTGCAGGAAGTTTTCCGCGTACGTCAGGTCGTTGCGCGGGTACATCATGGGTTGGCCCATGGAGTACTTGTAAACCATCGCTGCCAGGGTTGGCATCTTGGCAACCAGGCGGATCGCGGAAATTTCGCGATGCTGCGGGTTATTGATGTCCAGGGAGTCGTGGTAGAAGGCCGACAGGGCGCCAACCACGCCACACATGACAGCCATCGGGTGGGCGTCGCGGCGGAAGCCGTTGAAGAATGTCTTCAACTGCTCATGCACCATGGTGTGATTCTTCACGGTGCTGACGAACTGGGCTTTCTGCTCGGCTGTTGGCAATTCGCCATTTAGCAGCAGGTAGCAGGTTTCCAGGTAGTCCGACTTCTCGGCCAGCTGTTCGATCGGGTAGCCCCGATGTAGCAGGATGCCATTATCACCATCAATATAGGTGATCTTCGACTCGCAAGAGGCGGTCGACATGAAGCCTGGGTCGAATGTAAAACGGCCCGTGGCCGTCAGGCCCCGTACGTCGATAACATCAGGACCAACGGTGCCGGTTAAAATGGGCAGCTCGACGGGGGCTGCGCCCTCGATGATCAACTGCGCTTTTTTGTCAGCCATGTGGCCTCCTATTTATGCTTCAAATCATCAGACAGACCCCCCACGCAGGGCCCGCACCACTATAGTGAGATAAATTCGAATGTCAATTTGCCTAAAGTCTTGCTCCAGAAGGCTTTAACCGTACTTTTTCCTCGAAATTACCTGCCGTTTACGCCTTTTATCCCAACAGCGCAATCAGCTATTAGGGTGAGGTGCGCGCGTTGTCATTAGTTGCCTAACTGTCTATACTCGGCCACCGACCGCCAAGGGCTTTTGGGCTTGTTTTCATTGGGGGTCGCACTCCCTGGGTGGTGCTTACCTGACCAGTGCCCCCCCCAACAACTTTGCCCTGATTGTTAGGGGCTCTTCAGTGTGAAAAAAAGCCGTGAATAGCCAACGACCTGTAAACCTAGACCTAAGGACCATCAAACTCCCCATCACCGGCGTGACGTCATTCCTGCACCGTGTTTCCGGCATCATCCTGTTTCTCGGCCTGGGCATCATGCTTTATGCATTGAGCAAATCCCTGGGTTCGGAAGAGGGATACGCTGAGGTGAAGGCATGCATGACCAGTCCGCTGGCCAAGTTCGTGGCGTGGGGCCTCCTGTCCGCTCTGCTGTATCACCTGGTGGCCGGTGTTCGCCACTTGATCATGGACATGGGTATCGGTGAGACGCTGGAAGGCGGCAAGCTGGGCTCGAAAATTGTTATCGCCATTTCCCTGGTGATGATCGTTCTGGCGGGAGTTTGGATATGGTAACCAGCGTTACGAACCTGTCGCGTTCGGGCCTCTATGACTGGATGGCGCAGCGTGTGTCTGCGGTCGTTCTCGCGGCTTATTTCATCTTCCTGATCGGATACCTCGTTGCCAATCCGGGTATCGACTATGCCCAATGGCACGGCCTGTTCTCCCACAGCGGGATGCGTATCTTCAGTCTGCTGGCCCTTGTGGCCCTGGGCGCTCACGCCTGGGTCGGCATGTGGACTATCGCGACTGACTACCTGACGCCGATGGCGCTGGGCAAGTCCGCGACTGCAGTACGTTTCCTCTTCCAGGCAGTATGCGGCGTCGCGATGTTCGCTTACTTCGTCTGGGGTGTGCAGATTCTTTGGGGTATCTGATTCATGGCTAACACAGTTAATACACTTTCATTCGACGCCATCATCATTGGCGGCGGCGGTGCCGGCATGCGTGCTGCGCTGCAACTGGCCCAGGGCGGTCACAAGACTGCCGTGATCACCAAGGTGTTCCCGACCCGTTCCCACACCGTTTCGGCCCAGGGTGGCATCACCTGCGCCATCGCCTCCGCCGATCCAAACGATGACTGGCGCTGGCACATGTACGATACCGTCAAGGGTTCCGATTATATCGGTGACCAGGACGCTATCGAATACATGTGTTCCGTAGGCCCGGAAGCAGTCTTCGAACTGGAACACATGGGTCTGCCGTTCTCCCGTACCGAACAGGGCCGCATCTACCAGCGTCCGTTCGGCGGTCAGTCGAAAGATTTCGGTAAGGGTGGCCAGGCCGCCCGTACCTGCGCTGCAGCCGACCGTACCGGTCACGCGCTGTTGCACACCCTGTATCAAGCCAACCTGAAGGCTGGCACCGTATTCCTCAACGAATACTACGGTGTCGACCTGGTGAAGAACGAAGATGGTGCCTTTGTCGGCATGATCGTTATCTGCATCGAAACCGGCGAAACCTCCTATGTACGCGCCAACGCCACCGTATTGGCGACCGGCGGTGCAGGTCGGATCTACTCGTCCACCACCAACGCCCTGATCAACACCGGTGACGGTATCGGCATGGCCCTGCGTGCAGGTGTTCCGGTACAAGACATCGAAATGTGGCAGTTCCACCCGACTGGCATCGCCGGCGCCGGTGTACTGGTGACCGAAGGTTGCCGTGGTGAAGGTGGTTACCTGATCAACAAGAACGGCGAGCGCTTCATGGAGCGTTATGCTCCGAACGCCAAAGACCTTGCCGGTCGTGACGTTGTAGCCCGTTCCATGGTTAAAGAGATCATCGCCGGCAACGGCTGTGGTCCCGATGGCGACCACGTGATGCTGAAACTCGATCACCTCGGTGAAGAAGTACTGCACAGCCGTCTGCCGGGCATCATGGAGTTGTCCAAAACCTTCGCCCACGTCGATCCGGCTGTTGCGCCGATCCCGGTTGTTCCAACCTGCCACTATATGATGGGCGGCGTTGCCACCAACATTCACGGTCAGGCGATCACCCAGGACGCCGATGGCGTTGATCAGATCATTCCTGGTCTGTTCGCCGTAGGTGAAGTGGCGTGCGTATCGGTTCACGGTGCCAACCGTCTGGGTGGCAACTCGCTGCTCGACCTGGTGGTGTTCGGTCGTGCTGCTGGCCTGTTCCTGGAGCAGACTCTCAAGGAAGGCGTCGATTACACACGTGCTCGCCAGTCCGACATCGACGCTGCCCTGGCACGTCTCGATGGCCTGAACTCGCGCACTGACGGTGAAGACGTTGCTACCCTGCGTAAAGAGCTGCAAAGCTGCATGCAGAACTACTTCGGTGTGTTCCGTACCGGCGAATACATGCAGAAGGGTATCGCCCAGCTCGCTGATCTGCGTGGCCGTATCGCCAACGTCAAGATCAACGATAAGAGTCAGGCGTTCAACACCGCTCGTATCGAAGCCCTTGAATTGCAGAACCTGCTGGAAGTGGCTGAAGCAACTGCCATCGCCGCAGAAGTTCGCAAAGAGTCCCGCGGCGCTCACGCCCGTGAAGACTTCGAAGAGCGCGACGACGTTAACTGGCTGTGCCACACCCTGTACTTCCCGGGTGACAAGCGCGTAACCAAGCGTGCCGTGAACTTCTCGCCAAAAACAGTCCCTACGTTTGAACCAATGATTCGGACTTATTAAGGGTGGCCGCCATGTTGAAAGTCAGTGTTTATCGCTACAACCCTGATCAGGACGCTGCGCCGTTCATGCAGGAATTCCAGGTCGATACCGGTGGTAAAGACCTGATGGTGCTGGACGTGCTGGCGCTGGTCAAAGAGCAGGACGAAGGTTTCTCCTATCGTCGCTCTTGCCGTGAAGGTGTCTGCGGTTCCGACGGCATGAACATCAACGGCAAAAACGGCCTGGCGTGCATCACGCCGCTGTCCGCTGTCGTCAAAGGCAACAAGCTGATCGTTCGTCCACTGCCAGGTTTGCCGGTAATCCGTGACCTGGTCGTCGATATGAGCATCTTCTACAAGCAATACGAGAAGGTTAAGCCATTCCTGCAGAACGACACGCCGGCTCCGGCCATCGAACGTCTGCAGACCCCGCAAGAGCGCGAGAAGCTGGACGGTCTGTACGAGTGCATCCTGTGCGCTTGCTGCTCGACTTCCTGCCCGTCCTTCTGGTGGAACCCGGACAAGTTCCTGGGCCCGGCTGCACTGCTGCAAGCGTATCGCTTCCTGGCAGATAGCCGTGACACCCAAACGTCCGAGCGTCTGGCTTCACTGGATGACCCGTTCAGCGTATTCCGCTGCCGTGGGATCATGAACTGCGTCAACGTATGTCCTAAAGGCCTGAACCCGACTAAGGCCATTGGTCACGTACGTAGCATGTTGCTGCAAAGCGGCGTGTAACTGACGTTGTAGTAAAAGCAGGACCGTTGTGCCCGTAGATGCTGCGGCGCAGGCTTCAACCGGCGCCGTAGTCTTAACCTGAGCAGCGACTTACAAAGCGCGGCTCTTATTTTGAAGAAATGAGACAAGCAGGGGCATCCGGGTTGGTACCCGGACTATCAGCGTGATCCTAAGTGGCTTGTTTTGGTCGCTGCACTCGGACTTTGCAAGCAGACTCGGTGTCTTCGCCGGTGGTGTCCCCTAACCGAGGGTGACCAAGCATGCAAGAAAGCGTGATGCAGCGCATGTGGAACAGCGGCTATCTTTCAGGTGGTAACGCTGCCTATGTGGAAGAGCTTTATGAGCTCTACCTGCACGACCCTAACGCTGTGCCAGAAGAATGGCGCACCAAATTTCAGACGTTGCCCGCTGACGGCAACGCTGCCACCGATGTATCGCACTCGACGATTCGCGATCATTTCGTGCTGCTGGCAAAGAACCAGCGCCGCGCCCAGCCGGTTTCCGCCGCAAGCGTGAGCAGTGAGCATGAGAAGAAGCAAGTTGAAGTGTTGCGACTGATCCAGGCCTACCGTATGCGTGGCCACCAAGCAGCCCAGCTTGACCCGCTGGGGCTGTGGCAGCGTCCTGCACCTGCAGACCTGTCGATCAATCATTACGGCTTGACCAATGCCGATCTTGATACGACCTTCCGTGCCGGCGATCTGTTTCTCGGCAAGGAGGAGGCGAGCCTACGCGAAATTCACGAAGCGTTGCAGCAGACATATTGCCGCACCATTGGTGCTGAGTTTACGCATATCGTCGATACCGAGCAGCGCCACTGGTTCCAGCAGCGTCTGGAAAGCGTGCGCAGCCGTCCGGTGATCTCCGCCGACCTCAAGAGCCACCTGCTTGAGCGCGTCACTGCAGCTGAAGGCCTGGAAAAATACCTGGGTACCAAATACCCGGGTACCAAGCGTTTCGGTTTGGAAGGCGGCGAGAGCCTGATTCCGATGCTCGACGAGTTGATCCAGCGTTCCGGTTCCTACGGCACCAAGGAAATCGTCATCGGCATGGCCCACCGTGGTCGTCTGAACGTGTTGGTTAACACTTTCGGCAAGAATCCGCGCGATCTGTTCGATGAGTTCGAAGGCAAGAAGAAGGTCGAGCTGGGTTCCGGTGACGTTAAATACCACCAGGGCTTCTCGTCCAACGTGATGACCACAGGCGGCGAAGTCCACCTGGCCATGGCATTCAACCCCTCCCACCTGGAAATTGTTTCGCCAGTGGTCGAGGGTTCGGTGCGTGCCCGTCAGGATCGTCGTAACGATCCGACCGGTGAAAAGGTCCTGCCTATTTCCATCCACGGTGATGCGGCATTCGCCGGTCAAGGCGTGGTCATGGAAACCTTCCAGATGTCGCAGACTCGCGGCTTCAAGACTGGCGGTACCGTTCACATCGTCATCAACAACCAGGTTGGCTTCACCATCAGCAACCCGGAAGACTCGCGTTCCACCGAGTACGCTACTGACGTTGCGAAAATGATCCAGGCGCCGATCCTCCATGTAAATGGTGATGATCCGGAAGCCGTATTGTTTGTGACCCAGTTGGCCATCGACTACCGCATGCAGTTCAAGCGTGACGTGGTAATCGACCTGGTTTGCTACCGCCGCCGCGGTCACAACGAAGCAGATGAGCCGAGCGGCACCCAGCCGTTGATGTACCAGCAAATCGCCAAGCAGCGCACCACCCGTGAGCTGTACGCCGAGCGCCTGACCCTGGCCGGAGTGGTAGATGATGCGCGTGTTCAAGGCAAGATCGACGAGTACCGCAACGCGTTGGACAACGGTCTGCATGTTGTAAAAAGCCTGGTCAAGGAACCGAACAAAGAACTGTTCGTTGACTGGCGTCCGTACCTGGGTCACGCCTGGACTGCGCGTCACGACACCACGTTTGATCTGAAGACCTTGCAGGAATTGTCCGCCAAGCTGCTGGAAATCCCGGATGGCTTTGTAGTTCAGCGTCAAGTATCGAAGATCTACGAAGACCGTCAGAAAATGCAAGCCGGCGGCCTGCCGATCAACTGGGGTTATGCCGAAACCATGGCATACGCGACCCTGGCGTTTGAAGGCCACCCGATTCGCATGACCGGCCAGGACATCGGTCGTGGTACGTTCTCGCACCGTCACGCGGTGTTGCACAACCAGAAAGACGCGGGTACCTACATCCCGCTGCAAAACCTGTACAAGGGCCAGCCACGTTTCGACCTGTACGATTCGTTCCTGTCCGAAGAAGCAGTACTGGCCTTCGAATACGGTTACTCGACCACCACGCCTGAGGCGCTGGTGATCTGGGAAGCCCAGTTCGGCGATTTCGCCAACGGTGCCCAGGTGGTTATCGACCAGTTCATCACCAGCGGCGAGCACAAATGGGGCCGTCTCTGCGGTCTGACCATGCTGCTGCCGCACGGTTATGAAGGTCAGGGTCCGGAGCACTCTTCGGCTCGCCTGGAGCGTTACCTGCAGATGTGCGCCGAGCACAACATTCAGGTGTGCGTACCCACTACGCCGGCTCAGATCTACCACTTGCTGCGACGCCAGGTGATTCGTCCCCTGCGTAAACCACTGGTAGTCCTGACTCCAAAGTCGCTGTTGCGTCATAAATTGGCCATCTCGACCCTGGAAGATCTGGCCGAAGGTTCGTTCCAGACCGTTATTCCGGAAATCGATGCCCATGACCCGAAAAAGGTCACGCGTATCGTACTGGCGAGCGGCAAGGTCTACTACGACCTGCTGGAAAAACGCCGTGCCGAAGGTCGTGACGACATCGCCATCGTGCGTCTTGAGCAGCTGTACCCATTCCCTGAGGACGACTTGATTGAAGTCCTGGCTCGTTACTCCAACCTCAAACATATCGTTTGGTGTCAGGAAGAGCCGATGAACCAGGGTGCCTGGTACTGCAGCCAGCATCACATGCGCCGCATCATTGGCGGTCACGACAAGTCGCTCGTACTTGAGTACGCGGGCCGTGATGCTTCTGCTGCACCTGCTTGTGGTTATGCATCGATGCACGCCGAGCAGCAGGCAAAACTGCTGCAAGATGCTTTCACTGTTTAACGCCTTCGCGCTGACTGAAACCGAATTTTAAGGACCCACAGATAATGGCTATCGAAATCAAAGCCCCGTCATTCCCGGAATCGGTTGCCGATGGCACCGTTGCCACCTGGCACAAGAAACCAGGTGACGCTGTCAAGCGTGACGACTTGATCGTTGACATCGAAACCGACAAGGTTGTGCTGGAAGTGTTGGCCGAAGCCGACGGCGTCCTGGGCGCCATCGTTGCCAATGAAGGCGACACCGTTCTGTCCAACCAGGTACTGGGCTCGATCGAAGAGGGTAGCGCTGCTGCCGCTCCAGCCGCTGCTGCTCCGGCTGCCGCACAAGCTGCTGCTCCAGCCGACGCTGGCGAAGACGATCCTGTTGCTGCACCGGCTGCTCGCAAGCTGGCTGAAGAAAACGGCATCAACATCGCTTCCGTTGCCGGTACTGGCAAAGGCGGTCGTGTGACCAAGGAAGACGTAGTCGCTGCTGTTGCTACCAAGAAAGCCGCTCCGGCTGCCGCGCCTGCCAAGGCTGCTGCACCTGCTGCTGCCGCTCCTGTGTTCGCGGCAGGCGATCGCACCGAGAAACGCGTGCCGATGACCCGCGTACGTGCCACCGTGGCCAAGCGTCTGGTTGAAGCCCAGTCGAACATGGCGATGCTGACTACCTTCAACGAAGTCGACATGACCGAAGTCATGGCATTGCGTTCGAAGTACAAGGATCTCTTTGAGAAGAGCCATAACGGTGTGCGCCTGGGCTTCATGTCGTTCTTCGTAAAAGCGGCTACCGAAGCGCTGAAACGCTTCCCGGCAGTCAACGCTTCCATCGACGGCGCCGACATCGTTTACCACGGCTACGCTGACGTCGGTGTTGCTGTCTCCAGCGAGCGTGGGCTGGTGGTGCCGGTTCTGCGTAACGCCGAACTGATGAGCCTGGCTGAAATCGAAGGCGGCATCGCCACCTTCGGCAAGAAGGCTCGTGACGGCAAGCTGACCATCGATGAGATGACCGGTGGTACCTTCACCATCACCAACGGTGGTACTTTCGGCTCGATGATGTCGACCCCGATCGTCAACCCACCACAAGCTGCGATCCTGGGCATGCACAACATTCTGCAGCGTCCTATGGCGATCAACGGTCAAGTGGTCATCCGTCCGATGATGTACTTGGCGCTGTCCTACGATCACCGCCTGATCGATGGTAAAGAAGCCGTGACTTTCCTGGTGACCATCAAGAACCTGCTGGAAGACCCGGCTCGTCTGCTCCTGGATATCTGATAGAAGCAGCGTCAAGTTGCGAGCTGCAAGCTGCAAGTTAAAGCAGCTTGGCTTACAGCTTGACGCTTGAAGCTTGTCGCTAAATAGAGGATCTATTTTCATGTCTCAGAAATTTGACGTTGTAGTGATTGGTGCAGGCCCTGGCGGCTATGTTGCCGCCATCAAGGCCGCGCAACTGGGCCTCTCGACTGCTTGCATCGAAAAATACACCGACAAGGAAGGCAAACTGGCCCTGGGCGGTACTTGCCTGAACGTCGGTTGCATTCCCTCCAAGGCGCTGCTGGACAGCTCCTGGAAATTCCACGAAGCCCAAGTTGGTTTTGCCATCCACGGTATCAACCACGCTGGCGTGACCATGGACGTACCAGCAATGGTCGGCCGCAAGGCCAACATTGTTAAAGGCCTGACTTCCGGCGTTGCAACCCTGTTCAAGGCCAATGGCGTCACTTCCCTGCAAGGTCATGGCAAACTGCTGGCCGGCAAGAAAGTTGAAATCACCAAGCCTGACGGTTCGGTCGAAATCATCGAAGCCGAGAACGTGATCCTGGCTCCAGGTTCGCGTCCAATCGACATTCCACCTGCTCCAGTTGACCAGAACGTGATCGTTGATTCGACCGGCGCCCTGGAGTTCCAATCAGTTCCAAAACGTCTGGGCGTGATCGGCGCTGGCGTGATCGGTCTGGAACTGGGTTCGGTCTGGTCGCGTCTGGGTTCGCAAGTGACCGTCCTGGAAGCCCTGGACACGTTCCTGCTGGCTGCCGACAGCGCTGTGTCCAAAGAAGCCTTGAAGACCCTGACCAAACAAGGTCTGGACATCAAACTGGGCGCACGCGTGACTGGTTCCAAGGTCAACGGCGAAGAAGTCGTTGTGACCTACACCGACAAGAATGGCGAACAGACCATCACTTTCGACAAGCTGATCGTAGCCGTTGGTCGCCGTCCGGTGACCACTGATCTGCTGGCTGCCGACAGCGGCGTGAATCTCGACGAGCGCGGTTTTGTGCACGTTGACGATCACTGCGCCACCACCGTACCGGGCGTTTTCGCCATTGGCGACGTGGTTCGCGGCATGATGCTGGCGCACAAGGCTTCCGAAGAGGGCATCATGGTTGTCGAGCGCATCAAGGGTCACAAGACTCAGATGAACTACGACCTGATCCCGTCGGTTATCTACACCCATCCAGAGATTGCATGGGTCGGCAAGAACGAACAGCAGTTGAAAGCTGAAGGCGTTGAAGTTAACGTCGGCACTTTCCCGTTTGCCGCTTCTGGCCGTGCCATGGCAGCCAACGACACCGGTGGTTTCGTCAAAGTCATCGCTGATGCCAAGACTGACCGCGTATTGGGCGTCCACGTGATTGGCCCAGGCGCAGCAGAACTGGTTCAGCAGGGCGCAATCGGTATGGAATTCGGCACCAGCGCCGAGGATATCGGTATGATGGTCTTCTCCCATCCGACCCTGTCCGAAGCGCTGCACGAAGCTGCGTTGGCAGTGAATGGCCATGCCATCCACATCGCCAACAAAAAGAAGCGCTAAGCAAGATAATAAGAAACCACGGCGGTTGCCCGTCGTGAGCCTTGTGCGCAAGACTCACCGCGGAATATCCGCTGGACGCAGTCTTGCGCAGCTTTGCAAGCCTAAGGGCTGCGAAGCTGGGCAAGCAGCAGTCACAGGTGGTGCGGCACTAACACTAGTGCAGCACCGAATGCGCAGTACCTAACGAAGACGGTAATAAGCATGAATCTTCATGAGTATCAGGGTAAGCAGCTGTTCGCTGAGTACGGCCTGCCAGTATCCAAGGGTTACGCAGTAGACACCCCGGAAGCAGCAGCAGAAGCTTGCGACAAAATCGGCGGCACCGAGTGGGTTGTCAAAGCCCAGGTCCACGCTGGTGGTCGCGGTAAAGCGGGCGGCGTGAAGCTGGTTCGCAGCAAAGAAGACGCCAAGGCCTTCGCTCAACAGTGGTTGGGCAAGCGTCTGGTGACTTACCAGACTGATGCCAATGGCCAGCCAGTCACCAAGATCCTGGTTGAATCGTGCACTGATATCGCTAAAGAGCTGTACCTGGGCGCTGTCGTTGACCGTTCGAGCCGTCGCATCGTGTTCATGGCTTCCACCGAAGGTGGCGTGGACATCGAGAAGATCGCTCACGAAACCCCAGAAAAAATTCTGAAGGCCACTATCGATCCACTGGTTGGCGCTCAGCCATTCCAGGGTCGCGAGCTGGCATTCCAGTTGGGTCTGGAAGGTAAGCAAGTTGCTCAGTTCGCCAAGATCTTCGTAGGTCTGGCCAAGCTGTTCAAGGATCACGACCTGGCCCTGCTGGAAGTGAACCCGCTGGTGATCAAGGCTGACGGCGATCTGCATTGCCTCGATGCCAAGATCAACATCGACGCCAACGCCATGTACCGTCAGCCTAAGCTGAAGACTTTCCACGATCCGTCGCAAGACGATCCGCGTGAAGCGCACGCTGCCAAGTTCGAACTGAACTACGTAGCCCTGGAAGGTAACATCGGTTGCATGGTCAACGGTGCTGGCCTGGCCATGGGTACCATGGACATCGTCAATCTGCATGGCGGCAAACCAGCCAACTTCCTCGACGTGGGCGGCGGTGCTACCAAGGAACGCGTTACCGAAGCGTTCAAGATCATCCTGTCCGACTCCAACGTCGCTGCAGTATTGGTCAACATCTTCGGCGGCATCGTTCGTTGCGACATGATTGCCGAAGGCATCATTGGTGCAGTGAAAGAAGTCGGCGTTAAAATCCCGGTTGTTGTTCGCCTTGAAGGTAACAACGCGGAACTGGGCGCTAAAGTACTGGCAGAAAGCGGTTTGAACATCATCGCTGCTACCAGCCTGACCGACGCTGCTCAACAAGTTGTCAAAGCTGCGGAGGGCAAATAATGAGCGTCCTGATCAATAAAGACACCAAAGTTATCTGCCAGGGTATTACCGGTTCGCAAGGTAGTTTCCACACCCAGCAAGCCATCGAGTACGGCACCAAGATGGTTGGCGGTGTAACTCCAGGCAAAGGCGGCACCACTCACCTGGACCTGCCTGTTTTCAACACTGTGAAAGAAGCCGTAGAAGTCACTGGCGCCACCGCTAGCGTCATCTACGTTCCAGCTCCTTTCTGCAAGGATTCCATCCTTGAAGCAGCGTTCGGCGGCATCAAGCTGATCGTTTGCATCACTGAAGGCATTCCTACCCTGGACATGCTCGACGCTAAAGTTAAGTGCGACGAACTGGGTGTGGTCCTGATTGGCCCTAACTGCCCAGGCGTGATCACTCCAGGCGAATGCAAGATCGGCATCATGCCCGGTCACATTCACTTGCCAGGCAAAGTCGGTATCGTTTCCCGTTCCGGCACCTTGACCTACGAAGCTGTTAAGCAGACCACTGACGCCGGTTTCGGTCAGTCGACTTGCGTCGGCATCGGTGGTGACCCGATCCCGGGCTCCAACTTCATCGACATCCTGAAATTGTTCCAGGAAGACCCGAAGACCGAAGCGATCGTCATGATCGGTGAGATCGGCGGTTCGGCTGAAGAAGAAGCGGCTGCCTACATCAAGGCACACGTGACCAAGCCGGTTGTTTCCTACATCGCTGGTGTGACTGCCCCTGCAGGCAAGCGCATGGGCCATGCTGGCGCAATCATCTCTGGCGGCAAGGGTACAGCAGACGAGAAGTTTGCTGCCCTGGAAGACGCAGGCGTGAAAACCGTGCGTTCGCTGGCAGACATCGGCAAGGCTTTGTCCGAGCTGACCGGTTGGGCTGTCAAGTAAGCCTCGCGCTTAACTGACGCTTCACCACGCAAAGGCCACCTTCGGGTGGCCTTTGTGCATTCTGGAGGTTGGTGAAGATCAAAAATGTGGGAGCAAGCCCGCTCCCACACTTGATTGCATTTCAATATTTAGATATACGGATGCGACATATAAATGTCGCTTATCGGACAGTTCGCCCTGCAATAGTGCGTTCGTCAGACAAATTCGTTAGGCTAGCTGCCTCTTTATGCGTCCGCTCCCCACAAGGAAGTTCCGCGCTAGACCGGTCGGTCCCCATCCGGGCTGATAGCATTTCCCTCATCCATAGGGAAGCCCCTCTCTAAATTCCGATTCAGTAGTGTGGTATTTCCTCAAATGAAAGTGTTGAAAAGCCAGGACATCCTGGCGTTGGGCTTTATGACTTTTGCCCTGTTCGTGGGCGCCGGTAACATCATATTTCCGCCTATTGTTGGTTTGCAGTCCGGGCCTCATGTCTGGATGGCGGCGCTGGGCTTCCTGATTACCGCAGTAGGACTGCCAGTGGTCACCGTCATCGCCCTGGCCAAGGTCGGTGGTGCTATGGACGCGTTGAGCAGCCCCATCGGCAAGGTCGCCGGTGGCATCCTGGCCGCGGCGTGCTACCTGGCAGTGGGTCCTTTGTTCGCCACGCCACGTACCGCGACGGTGTCCTTCGAAGTCGGCCTGGCGCCACTGACCGGTGAAAGCCCGTTGGCGTTGTTCCTCTATAGCTCGGTGTATTTCCTGCTGGTGTTCTTCATCTCCCTGTATCCAGGGCGTCTGCTGGACACCGTTGGCCGTTTCCTCGCGCCGCTGAAGATCATCGCCCTCGCGGCACTGGGCATCGCCGCCTTTGCCTTGCCCGCCGGAGATGTCGGTGTCGCCACGCCTGAGTACGCCGCCGCGCCGTTCTCCCAGGGCTTTATCAATGGTTACCTGACCATGGATACCCTGGGCGCCCTGGTGTTTGGCATCGTTATTGTCAACGCCATTCGTTCCCGTGGCGTCGAGTCGCCACAGTTGATTACCCGTTACGCGATCATTGCCGGGCTGATTGCCGGCGTGGGCCTGGCGTTGGTGTACATCAGCCTGTTCCGCCTCGGTTCGGGCAGCCATGAAGTGGCTGCTGGTGCCGCCAACGGTGCCGCGGTGTTGCACGCCTACGTTCAACATACCTTCGGTTCCCTGGGCAGCGGCTTCCTTGCGGTGCTGATTTCCCTGGCGTGCCTGGTGACCGCAGTAGGCCTGACCTGTGCCTGCGCGGAGTATTTCAGCCGTGTACTGCCGCTGTCCTACAAAACCCTGGTGGTCATCCTTGCCGCGTTTTCGCTGCTGGTGTCGAACCTGGGCCTGACCAATCTGATTGCCTTCTCGATTCCGGTACTGACCGCGATCTACCCGCCGTGCATCGTCTTGGTCGCGCTGAGCTTCTGCAAGGGCTTCTGGCAGGAACAGGGCCGGATCGTCGGCCCAGTGATGCTGGTGTCGTTCATCTTCGGCACTATCGACGCTTTGAAAGGTGCGGGGCTGGCGGACTGGCTGCCGTCGCAACTTGCCAATCTGCCGCTGAGCGAGCAGGGCCTGGCGTGGCTGGTGCCGTCGGTGATGACCCTGGTGGTCGCGGTGGTGATTGACCGTCTGCTGGGCAAGCGCAGCGAAGCCATCGCCTAAAACGCTTTGTTACACGCTGAAATCGAAATGCCCCGTATCAAACGATCCGGGGCATTTTTTATGGGCGTCAGGCAGTGTCTTTTTCCGTGAGCTAACGTCGAACAGGCACAAAGCACTTTTCGCCAATGTCTTACAAGGACCCGCATGTCGTTCGTCGAAGCCAACTTGATCCATCTGCTTGCCGCGCTCTGGTTTGCCATTTGCTGGGGTGGTTATACTCGTTACGCCAGTTGGAAAGCCCGTGATACGGCGTGTCTGGCCAGTGTCCTGCACCTGTATCGCGAAGACTGGATGCGCCGCATGCTGTTGCGGGACAATCGTATCGCTGACGCCAGCGTGATCGGCAACCTTGAGCGCAACGCCTCGTTTTTTGCTTCCAGCACCCTGATTATCCTCGCCGGTATTCTGACCGTGCTTGGTGCATCGGAGCGGGCGGTCTCGTTGCTGGCGGATATTCCCATGATCCAGCAAGCGTCCCAGGGCATGTCGGAGATCAAACTGTTGTGCCTGGCCCTGGCGTTTGTCTACGCCTTCTTCACCTTTAGTTGGTGCATGCGCCAGTACAACTTTGCGGCGATCCTGATCGGTTCGGCCCCCATGGTCGGCGAGCGGTATGTCTCCGAGCAGGAGCGCAAGGCGTTTGCCTTGAGGGCAGCTCGGGTGATTTCGATGGCGGCCAACCAGTTCAACTTGGGCCTGCGCTCCTACTACTTCGGCATGACCATGCTGGCGTGGTTCGTCAGTCCGTGGCTGTTCATGCTGATGAGCACTGGAGTGGTGTTGGTGCTGTACCGCCGGGAATTTCATTCCGACGTATTGGAAGTCATGGTCTATACCCCTACAGAGGCACCCTTGCCTGAATCCTCCAAGGAGGCGACGTTGTGAGCATTCCGTTCTGGTGTGTGTTTATCAGCGCGCTGCTGATCTTCGTGGCGCGCATGCCCGTGGCCAGGGCCATGAAAGAGCAGGGCGGTTACGACAATCGCGAACCGCGTCGTCAGCAGGCGCAATTGACCGGGTTTGGTGCGCGGGCAGTGGCCGCTCATCAAAACAGCTTTGAAGCGTTCATTTTGTTTGCGGTGGGGGTGTTGATGGCCCATACCACTCAGACCCAGGGCTACCTGATTGACTGGCTGGCGATCATCTTTGTGGTCGCGCGAGTGGTTTATTTACTGTGCTATTGGGCTGATCTGGCGTGGCAGCGCAGCCTGGTCTGGTTCGTCGGTTTACTCTGTTCGCTATTACTGATGCTTAGTCCGACCTTTCGTACTTTTCTCCTCTGAGAAAAAAACACCAGGCAAAGTAAAGCCCGCTCTAAGGCGGGCTTTCTTTTGCAACATGGCTTTTCAAACCACGGTATTCAAGTCGTCAGACTCAAGAACCGGTTGCAGGCGTAGCAGGAGCACTTTCTTTGACCGCTGCTGCGTCAGATTCAGCTTTGGCTTTGGCGGCTTCAGCGTTTTCTTTTGCAGCGTCGTTCACTTTATTCTGAGCTTCGCTCATTTTTTCTTGAGCTTGTTCAGCATGTTGGTTGGCATCCTGAGCTTTGTCCTCGGATTTTTTATCGCAGGCAGCGAGGCCAAGGGCAGCGGCCAACATCAAGGAAACAGCTAAAGTCTTGCGCATGGGGTGTTTCTCCTTAGTGAAGATATCTACTGGCCTTTCGAGCCTAAGGTGCGCGTATTAGTTCCTTTAATCCCACAGATATATAAGCCGCGTCGCAAAGGAACTTTCTTCGGGGGGGACAAACTCCGCCGGATCAACACTAATAAGAGTCTCTATCGAATGACCGACAACCCTATTTTAGAGCGTGCGGTACGCTTTGTTTCAGCCTTGCGCCATTGTCAGGTGCTGGGTATCGAGGTTCATGACGCCAGCGCGGACGGCATGACCCTGCTCCTGCCGTACAGCGCGCACATCGTCGGGGACCCACAAACCGGGGTGATCCATGGTGGTGCCCTCACATCCTTGATGGACACGGCCTGTGGCATGGCCACTTTGTGCGTTCTTGCGGAGTTCGAGGTGTGTCCGACCCTGGACTTGCGCATCGACTACATGCACCCGGCTGAGCCCCACCAACCGGTTTTCGGCTTTGCCCAATGTTACCGGGTGACCACCGACGTGATCTTCACCCGTGGTTTTGCCTACCAGGATGACCCGCAGCAACCGATTGCCCATGTGGTGGGCACCTTCATGCGCATGGGCAAGCGACTCAAAGGCACGCAAGGTCTCGGTGGCACCATCAAGGGAGAACAGGCATGACCCACCGATTCAGGACCCGGATGGAACAGGCCCACAATCGCGGCGACTACGAGGCGTTACTCAACCTGATTCCCTACGCCAAGCTGATCGGCATTGAATGCACCCGCTTGGGGGACGAGTTGCTGTTCCGCATGCCCGCCAACAAGGACAACATTGGTAACCCGATATTGCCAGCGATCCATGGCGGCGTAATCGCAGGCTTTATGGAGCTGTCGGCGGCGCTGCATTTGCTGGTATTTACCGGTGCGCCCGGCCTTGAAAAAAGCATGCCGAAAATCATCGACTTTTCCCTCGATTACCTGCGTGCCGGGCAGTTTCGCGACACCTACGCCAAATGCCAGGTGTGGCGTCAGGGCCGACGGGTGGCCAATGTGGCGATTACCGCTTGGCAAAGCACCCAGGCAGAACCTATCGCCACCGCTCGGGCCCATTTCAAGATCCAGGAGCATGATAGCCCTTGAAATCCTGCTCTTAGCCCCCAACTTTGATGACAACCCGCCGCCAACCCTCAAGGGCGCGGCCACTGCCATCCAAGTTGGAGTTTGATGACCATGAGTGTGGAAACTCAAAAGGAAACCCTGGGCTTCCAGACCGAGGTGAAGCAACTGCTGCACCTCATGATCCATTCGCTGTATTCCAACAAGGAAATCTTCCTTCGCGAATTGATCTCGAACGCCTCTGACGCTGTCGACAAATTACGTTTCGAAGCCCTGTCCAAGCCAGAATTGCTGGAAGGCGGCGCGGAACTGAAAATCCGTGTGAGCTACGACAAAGACGCGAAAACCGTCACCCTCGAAGACAACGGTATCGGCATGAGCCGCGACGATGTGATCACCCACTTGGGGACCATCGCCAAATCCGGCACCGCTGACTTCATGAAGAACCTGTCGGGCGACCAGAAGAAAGATTCGCACCTGATCGGCCAATTCGGCGTGGGCTTCTACTCGGCCTTCATCGTTGCTGACGAGGTTGAAGTGTTCAGCCGCCGTGCCGGGCTCGCTGCCAGCGAAGGCGTGCACTGGTCTTCCAAGGGCGAGGGCGAGTTTGAAGTCGCCACCGTCGAAAAGGCTGACCGTGGGACTCGCATTGTCCTGCACCTGAAATCCGGTGAAGACGAATTCGCCGATGGCTGGCGTCTGCGCAACATCATCAAGAAGTACTCCGACCACATCGCCCTGCCGATTGAGTTGCCGAAAGAACAAGCGGCGGCCGAAGGTGAAGAGGCTCCTGCCCAGGAATGGGAAGTCGTCAACCGCGCCAGTGCCCTGTGGACCCGTCCTCGTACCGAAGTCAAAGACGAGGAATACCAGGAGTTCTACAAGCACATCGCTCATGACTACGAGAACCCGCTGAGCTGGAGCCACAACAAGGTCGAAGGCAAGCTGGAATACAGCTCGCTGCTCTACGTACCGGCCCGTGCTCCGTTTGACCTGTACCAACGCGAAGCGCCGAAAGGCCTGAAGCTGTACGTACAGCGCGTGTTTGTCATGGATCAGGCGGAATCCTTCCTGCCGCTGTACCTGCGCTTTATCAAAGGCGTGGTTGATTCCAACGACCTGTCGCTGAACGTGTCGCGTGAGATTTTGCAGAAAGACCCGATCATCGACTCCATGAAGTCGGCGCTGACCAAGCGCGTGCTCGACATGCTGGAAAAACTGGCGAAGAACGAGCCTGAGCAATACCAGGGCTTCTGGAAAAACTTCGGCCAGGTCATGAAAGAAGGCCCAGCAGAGGATTTCGCCAACAAGGAAAAAATCGCCGGTCTGCTGCGTTTTGCCTCCACCCAGGGCGACGACGGCGAGCAGAACGTTTCCTTGACCGAGTACTTGGCACGCGCCAAGGAAGGCCAGGACAAGATTTACTACCTGAGCGGCGAAACCTATGCCCAGGTCAAGAACAGCCCGCACCTGGAAGTCTTCCGCAAGAAAGGCATCGAAGTGCTGCTGCTCACTGACCGTATCGACGAGTGGCTGATGAGCTACCTCAGCGATTTCGACGGCAAGAGTTTTGTCGACGTGGCCCGTGGCGACCTGGACTTGGGTAACCTGGATTCGGAAGAAGACAAGAAGGCCGCCGAGGAAGTCGCCAAGACCAAAGAAGGTCTGGTTGAACGAATCAAGGCCGCCCTGGGCGATGCCGTCAGCGAAGTGCGGGTTTCCCATCGTCTGACCGATTCTCCGGCGATCCTGGCCATTGGCGAGCAGGACCTGGGCATGCAGATGCGTCAGATCCTGGAAGCCAGCGGTCAGAAGGTTCCGGATTCCAAGCCGATCTTCGAATTCAACCCGGCGCACCCGCTGATCGAGAAGCTCGATGCCGAGCAGAGCGAAGAGCGTTTTGGCGACCTGTCGCACATCCTCTTCGACCAGGCAGCCCTGGCTGCGGGGGACAGCTTGAAAGACCCGGCCGCCTATGTGCGCCGACTGAACAAGTTGTTGGTTGAATTGTCGGTTTAACACCGCTGTTAGAAAACCCCGCTTCGGCGGGGTTTTTCGTTCTAGTGATCTCAACTGGAGTAAATGATGAGCCAAGTCACCGTGCGTTCCGTGGTCTATCAGATTGATGGCCAGTCTTATGAAAGCCGTCTGGCCTTTGATGCCAGCCACAAGGGGCCGCTACCGGGCCTGTTGATGGCACCGAACTGGATGGGCGTCAGTGTGGGTGCCGAGGAGATCGCCAAGACCGTGGCCGGCAAGGGCTATGTGGTGCTGATCGCAGATCTGTACGGGCAAAGCGTTCGCCCTTCAAGCGGCGATGAAGCGGGTGCCGCGATGATGCCGTTGAAAAATGACCGGGCATTGCTGAACAAACGTATGCAGGCGGCCCTTGAGCAGTTGCAAGGGCAGACGGAAGCGGCGGTCGATACCTCAAGGCTGGCGACGTTTGGCTTCTGCTTTGGTGGGTGCTGCTCCCTGGAGCTGGCCCGTACCGGCGCGTCGTTGAAGGCCGCCGTTTCGTTCCACGGCACCCTCGACACGCCGAATCCAGCCGATGCGAAGAACATCAAGGGCTCGGTACTGGTACTGCATGGTGCATCCGATCCTTTGGTGCCCAAAGAGCAACTGCCGGCGTTTGAAGATGAAATGAACGCTGCGGGTGTGGATTGGCAACTGCTGAGCTACGGTGGGGCGGTGCATTCCTTTACCGATCCCGATGCGAATGTGCCGGGCAAGATGATGTATGACGCCAAGACGGCTGGCCGCGCGTTTTTGTCGATGCATAACTTGCTGGATGAAGTGTTCAAGGGCTGATTGCTTGGGGGGCGGTTTTAGAGGCGCGATTGAGTACATATCCGTTTCTGCGGTAACGGCGGATTAGAGTTACGCCCTGACCGAAATAACGGATATGTACCCAGCCGACCAGCAGCCCACACATTTTTCAAGCCTTGTTCCCAGGCAACTCAATCCGCTCACTTTCCCCCGGCACCGTCGGCCAATCCCCGGCCGCCCAGCGCTGCCGAGCCTGTTCGATCAGCGCCGGATCACTGGCGACAAAATTCCAATTGATTCGCCTCGGCCCATCCAGCGGCGCGCCACCGAATACCACGAGATGGCAATCAGTTTCGGCAAACAGCGCCATTGTTTCGCTTGCCGGTAAAACCACCAGGCTATGGACCTCCAGGGACTTGCCATCAAGCTGCGCCTCACCCTCCAGCACATACACCGCCCGCTCCTCATGCTCATGGGGGATCAGCAAGGTCGTGGCCGTCTGCATCTGCACCTCGGCGTACAGGGTTGGCGACAACACCGGCACCGGCGACTCCAGGCAGAAGCCGCTGCCGGCAATCAGGCGGATCTTTACCCCAAGGTTGTCACTCATGGGCAGGCTGGCGGCCGAGTGATGGCTGTAATGCCCCGGGCCTTGTTCGTGTTCCTTGGGAGAGGCCAGCCACACCTGTAGCCCATGCAGGCTGAAACCTCTGGCCTTGAGGGCTTCAGGCGTGCGCTCAACGTGGGCAATGGCGCTGCCGGCAGTCATCCAGCTGACATCTCCGGCCTTGACCACTTGATCGGAACCCAGGCTGTCCTTGTGCAGGAGTTCGCCTTCAAACAGGTAGGTGAGGGTGGAGAGACCAATATGGGGATGCTGCCGAATATTCATGCCGCTGCCCGGTGCGTAGCGGGTTTCCAGCATATGGTCAAAGAACACGAAAGGTCCGACGCTGCGGCATTGCCTTGAAGGTAACGGGCGCAGGATCGGTTGGCCCTCGACATCCTCGGCGCGAGGGCGAATCACAGTCACAGTGGTCATGGTACGTCCCAATCTGAGCGGGGTTGATGAGGCTGAGCATAACCCGCTCGATGGGATGTTGGCGCTATTGGCTGAAGGCACCTTCCGAGAGCTTGGTCTCGATGATAATTTCGGTAGTGGTCATCAACTTGTGTACCGGGCAGCGATCGGCCACGCTATGCAGTTCGTCGCGCTGGTCGTCGGTCAACACGCCCTTGAGGGTCAGCTTGACGTTGAGTTTGTATTTGCCCTTTTGCTCTTCGCTGCTGTCATGGGTGACTTCGACGGTGACACCGGTCAGCGGGATGTCCTTTTTCTGCGCATAAAGTTTGAGGGTCAGGGCCTTGCAGGCGCCGAGGGCCGCGTCGAAGTAGTCATGAGGGGAGGGCGCGGAGTCTTCGCCGCCCAGGCTCTTGGGCAGGTCGGTAAACAGCTCATGCTTTTCATTGCCATCAGCAATTTCGATGTTGTGGCGAAAGCCTTTGTCGGATTCGGTATTCACGGTAACAGGCATGGCGAACCTCATTAGGTGGCAGGATGAAGGTCATGCAGTTATAGAGCATGCTGGCACCTGGGTGTTCCCTGCTTTTTTGTCGCTGAACCCGGATGGGCGGCCGGGGGTCTACCTGTATTCGTCCTTATCGAGGTTTCCCCGTGCCTTGGACCCGCTTGAGTATTACCCTGTTGCTGGTCACCATCAGCGTTGCCACCCAAGCGCGCGACTACAGCTACAGCGACGCGCACCTGCATTACGTCGATTTCTTCCAGGAGACGGCAGGCATGGACAAGTTGCTCAAGGCCATGGCTGAGAATCGCATTGAGCATGTGATGCTTTCCGGCGTCCCAGTGGCAAAGAAATGGCACGAAGACGAGCCCAAGCGTCCGCGCTACTACGCTGGTGACGACGCCGATGCCTACTGGTACAGCGCCACGGATGTAATCGTCGCGGCGGCAGTGAATAAACTGACACCCGAACAACGCCAGCATTTCCACCCGTTCCTTACAGGTTTCAACCCCAACGACAAGAATTCCGCCTCCCATATCCAGCGCATGCTCGACCTCAATCCCGGCCTGTGGCAGGGCATTGGGGAAGTCTTCACTCGCCACGATGACCTGACCGCCCTGACATCGGGCGATACCCCACGGGCCAACAACGAAGCCATGACTCGGATTTATCATTTGGCCGCCGAAAATGATCTGCCAGTGATGCTGCATTCCAATATCACTTCCAAGCGTGAGCGCAATCCGCTGTACCTGGCGGAAATGGAAGAACCGCTGCGCAATCACCCCCATACACGGTTTATCTGGGCCCACGCTGGCACCAGCATGGAGATCCATCGCCACCAGACGCAGTTGGAGTTCCTCCTGCCGACCCTGACGCGGATGCTGGAGGCGTATCCCAATCTGTACATTGACCTGTCCTGGAGCGTGCTCACGCCTTACTTGCTGGATGGCGCGGGAAAGCCTCGTCCCGAGTGGGTAAAGCTGGTGGAGCGCTTCCCTGAGCGCTTTATGCTGGGTTCCGACGTGGTAGGGCGTTTCAGCAAACTGGGTAAGAAGATGCGCAGCTTTGATCCGTTTCTTGATGCATTGCCTGAAGACGTTGCGAGAAAAGTCGCCCGAGATAACTTTCTGGCGATTTTGCCCAATGTGGGAGCTGTCGAGCCTTAGCGAGGCTGACAGCTCCTGCGGTCATCTTCCCGTCACACCCGTGTCATAAGCTCCCGCCATCTTAATTAAGGAGCGCACCATGCATTTCACCCGTACAAGCGCCCTGGCGGCGCTGATGATGATTAGCAGCCTGGCCAGTGCCGAAGTCCGTATCGAAGGCCCGGTGGAATACGGCGTGTTTGACGGCCCAAAAGCCGCACTGCAATCGGGGGAGCGCGTGTTGCGCCGCAGCAACGAACAGATCCAATCCACCGAAGTGGTCCCCGCCAAGCTGGGCACCAAGTTCGGCCTGCGCTATCAGTTGGTCGGCAAAGTGGCTGAAGACACGCCGCTGACCCTGCTCTACTTTACCCCCGGCATCCGTACGCCCGACGGTGTTCGCCACGACAAGTTTGAAATCACGCAGAAGCTGGTGCCCGGCGCGCCTCAGGATGTGATGGCCTACGAGTTCACCGAGAGCCACGAAGTGGTGCCGGGAGAATGGCGTTTCATGGTGTTCCAGGGTGACCGCCTGCTGACGCAAAAGAGCTTTACCGTCCGCTGAATCGCTACAGCTTTGGCCGCAAGCAGCTAATGCGTTTTGATATCGCGTTTTCGTCTTACGCAAAACTCACAAGGCGCCGATACCTTTCAAGAGCAACCCGCTGCAGGTAGATGCAGCGCTTTTGGAAGGAGCCAACGCATGAGTATCAGAAGTCTGAATATCGCCCCCCGTGCAGGTCTGGGGTTTGGTTTGCTGGCGTTGATGGTGTTTGCCCTGGGCGGATTCGCCTTGCAGCAGATGGCCAATATGCGTGAACAGTCGGATCAGGTGGAAACCAACTGGCTGCCCAGTGTGATGGCGGTCGGGGAAATGAGTCAGGACCTGCTGCGGGTGCGGGCCTTGACCTTGCGCTTGCTGATCAATCGAGACCCCCTGGCGCTGGCGCAAAATGAACAAAAACTCATCGACATTAAAAACGGCCTGCACACCGCTCAGTCGCTGTATAAAGGGTTGATTGTTCTGCCCGAAGAGACGGTGCTGTTCGACCGCTTTAAAACCGAGCAGCAGCAATACCTGCAACGCCAAGAGCAAGTCATGGCGTTTTCCCGGCAAAACCAGCTGGAAGACGCGATCAAGGTCGCCAATGGTGATATGAATCACGTGGCCGACGAAATGGCCGGCACCCTGCGCGAGCTGGTCAATCTCAACAAGGTTAACGCCAATCAGGCGGCGACTCTGGCCCAGCACGTGTTCAGCCAATCCCGGGGCTGGGTGATTGGCATGATTGCCGTGACGACCCTGATCACGATCAGCCTGGCGTTGTTGTTGACTCGCAGTATCGTGCTGCCACTCTCCCAGTCGTTGAAAGTCGCCCAGGGCGTAGCTAGTGGCGATCTCACAGCAGAGATCGCCGTCAGCGGCAAGGACGAGCCTGCGCGCTTGCAGCAGGCGCTCAAGAGCATGCAGGAGAACCTGCGGGAAACCATCCGGCGCATCTTGGACTCATCCAATCAGTTGGCGTCCGCCTCCGAAGAGCTCAGTTGTGTCACTGAAGACGCAACCCGTGGCCTGCATCAGCAAAGCCAGGAAATCGAACAGGCGGCCACTGCGGTCAACCAGATGACGGCGGCGGTGGAGGAGGTAGCGAGCAATGCGGTGGCGACGTCCCAAGCGTCCCGCGAGTCTGATCGCATTGCCCAGCAGGGGCGCGAACAGGTTCATCAGACCGTGCTGTCCATTGAGTCCCTGGCTGATGACGTGGCCGCCAACGCCACGCAGGTCGAGGATCTGGCGCAAAAGGTCTATGGCATCAGCAAGGTGTTGGACGTGATCCGTTCGATCGCCGAACAGACCAACCTGCTGGCGCTCAACGCCGCCATCGAAGCGGCGCGGGCCGGGGATGCCGGGCGCGGGTTTGCCGTGGTGGCCGATGAAGTGCGGGCGCTGGCCCATCGCACCCAGCAGTCGACCCAGGAAATCGAGCAGATGATCAGTGGGATTCAAAAGGGCACTGATCAGGCCGTCAGCTCCATGCAGCAGAGCAACAACCGGGCACGTTCAACCCTGGATATTGCCAAGTCGGCGGGGATGGCACTGGAGGAGATTGCCTCGGCGTTTACCCTGATCAACGAGCGCAACCTGGTAATCGCCAGTGCCTCGGAGCAGCAGGCGGCGGTGGCGCGGGAGGTGGATCGCAATTTGATGAACATCCGCGACTTGGCGCAGCAGACGTCGGCGGGGGCCAATCAGACCAGTGAGGCGAGTCAGGAGTTGTCGAGGTTGGCGGTGGATCTTAATACGATGGTGGCGCGGTTTTCGGTGTGATTCATTTGCCACAATAAAAAACGCCCCGAACCAGTCGGGGCGTTTTCATGTGATCAAGCTGCGAGGCTTACTTGCCCTGCCAGCGTTTCAGCACCAGTGTGGCGTTGGTGCCACCGAAGCCGAAGCTGTTGCTCATCACGGTGTTGATGGTTGCATTTTCACGGGTCTTGGTCAGGATCGGCATGTCAGCCATTTCTGGGTCCAGTTCCTCGATGTTGGCAGAACCTGCCATGAAGTTGCCTTCCATCATCAGCAGGCAGTAGATCGCTTCGTGAACGCCGGCGGCGCCCAGGGAGTGACCCGACAGGCTCTTGGTAGAGCTGATGGCGGGAGCCTTGTCGCCGAACACTGCACGTACGCCTTCCATTTCCTTGGCGTCGCCGACCGGAGTCGAGGTGCCGTGGGTGTTCAGGTAGTCGATCGGGCCGTCAACGGTAGCCATGGCCATCTGCATGCAGCGGATGGCGCCTTCGCCGCTTGGCGCAACCATGTCGTAGCCATCGGAAGTAGCGCCGTAACCGACGATTTCCGCGTAGATCTTCGCGCCACGGGCCAGAGCGTGTTCCAGCTCCTCGACCACCACCATGCCGCCGCCGCCGGCGATGACGAAACCGTCACGCTTGGCGTCATAGGCACGGGAGGCCTTTTGCGGGGTATCGTTGTACTGGGTGGACAGGGCGCCCATGGCGTCGAACAGGAACGACTGGCTCCAATGTTCTTCTTCACCGCCGCCGGCGAACACGATGTCCTGCTTGCCCAACTGGATCTGCTCGACCGCAGTACCGATGCAGTGAGCACTGGTGGCGCAAGCGGAGGAGATCGAGTAGTTCACGCCCTTGATCTTGAACGGCGTGGCCAGGCAGGCGGAAACGGTGCTGCCCATGGTCCGCGTGACGCGGTACGGGCCGACGCGCTTGACGCCTTTCTCGCGCAGGATGTCCAGCGCTTCCATCTGGTTCAAGGTCGATGCGCCGCCGGAACCTGCGATCAGGCCGGTGCGCGGGTTGGAAACCTGCTCGTCGGTCAGACCGGAGTCGGTGATCGCATCCCTCATGGCCAGATAGGCATAGGCGGCGGCGTGGCCGACGAAGCGATAGATCTTGCGATCGATCAGCTCTTCGAGGGGCAGGTCGATGGAGCCGGAAACCTGGCTACGCAGACCCATTTCGGCATATTCCGGATTGAAACGGATGCCAGGGCGACTTGCACGCAGGTTAGCGGAGACGGTCTCTTTGTCATTGCCCAGGCACGAAACAATGCCCAGACCAGTGATAACGACGCGGCGCATGCGGATAACCCTTAAAAGTTGTCAGTGGAAGTAAATACGCCGACCCGAAGGCCTTCGGCAGTATAAATCTCGCGACCGTCGACAGTCACCGAACCATCGGCAATAGCCAGGTTCAGCTTGCCCTTGAGGACGCGCTTGATGTGAATGTTGTACGTGACCTTCTTGGCGGTCGGCAAGACCTGACCAAAGAACTTCACTTCGCCCGAACCCAAGGCGCGACCACGGCCCGGCAGACCTTGCCAGCCGAGGTAAAACCCGACCAACTGCCACATGGCGTCGAGGCCCAGGCAACCTGGCATGACCGGATCGCCTTCGAAATGGCAGGCGAAAAACCACAGGTCAGGGGTGATATCCAGCTCGGCGACCAATTCACCTTTGCCGTACTTGCCACCTTCTTCGCTGATATGGGTGATGCGATCCACCATCAACATGTTCGGGGCGGGCAGTTGCGCGTTACCTGGGCCGAATAGCTCACCGCGACCGCAGCGCAGCAGGTCTTCCCGAGTAAAGGCGTTTTGTTTGGTCATGCGAGCTCCTCAATAGTCCCATGCGGCAGGGTAGGGCAAATCTTCCCGACCGACTGAAGCGTTCATGCCTCACATCGGCAGCCTACACATAGACTATTGCGTTGTAGTGAAAGTCACAGCGTCAAGGTCATGAATGTACACTTGTGCACTGAAAATTTAAACCGGGCCGGTTTACGGGCCCGTTCGGGTGCCTAAGACTGCCGCACTTTCGCCTTTCACGCCAGTCGCAGTTGGCTGACGATGCCGATCTAATGAACCCACCGTTGTAAGATTTGCTGTAAATCCGTGCGTTTGAACGGCTTGGCCAGGTAATCGTTCATTCCCGCGGTCAAACAGGCTTCCCGATCACCCTGCAAGGCGTTGGCGGTCAGGGCGATGATGGGCAGGTCGGCGCATCCGGGCAATTGGCGAATCTGCCGGGTGGCCTCGTAACCGTCGATCACCGGCAGCCGGCAGTCCATCAGGATCGCGGTAAAAATCAGGCTCTCGGCACTGCGAATCGCCTCGGCGCCATCAGTGGCGATACTGACCTCAAACCCCAGGCTGCGCAGCATGGCTTCGACCACCGTGCGGTTGACGGGGTTATCTTCCACCAGCAGGACGTTGCGCCCGCCGCCCGCACTGGCTTTGCCTTCGGCATTCGGTGCGATGACCGGCAGGCTCTGTTGGTAGATCGCCAAGGGGATTTCAAGGGTGAACACCGAACCTTGGCCTTCTTCGCTTTTGGCCCGCAAGGTGCCGCCCATCCGTTCGGCGAGCGTGCGGGCAATAGGCAGACCCAGGCCGGTACCGCCGTAACGTCTTGAAATGGAACTGTCCGCCTGCTGAAAGGCGTCGAACATCAGTTCCAGGCGCTCCGCCGAGATGCCAATCCCGCTGTCGCGCACGGTGCAGGTGAACCACAGCAGTTCATGGTCTAGGTTTTGCCAGTGGGGCTCGACGGTGACGGTGCCGTGCTCGGTGAACTTCAGCGCATTACCGATCAGGTTCACCAGAATCTGCCGGATGCGAGTAGGGTCGCCCTGCACGCGCAATGCGTCCATGCCAGGCGCAATCAGTAACTCCAGCAACAGGCCACGCTGCACGGCGTTGTGCTGGAAGGCCTGGGCGCAACTGTTGATCAACTCCACCAGATTGAACGGAATGTGCTCCAGTTCCAGGGCTGCGCGCTCGATGCGCGAGAAGTCGAGGATGTCATTGATGACTTTAAGCAGGTGCTCGGTGGACTCGCAAGCCAGGGCGGCGTACTCAGTCTGCTCTTCGGTCATGGTGGTGGTTTCGAGCAGTTGCAGCATGCCCAGCACACCGTTCATCGGCGTGCGCAGTTCGTGGCTCATCATTGCCAGGAAGTCTGACTTGGCATTGTTGGCCCGCTCGGCCTCTTCGCGCGTCTGGATCATCTGGGCCATGGCCTGCTGCTGTTCACGGCTGGCCTGGTGCAGGCCTTCGGCGAGGTTATTGATGTGGCGCGACAGGTCGCCCAGCTCGGAGTCATCGACAATAGGTAGCGGGGTTTTGTAGTCACCTTGCTGGATGGCCTTGACCGCGTTGCCCATGGCGCTGATCGGTTGCGACAGGCTGGCAGCCAGGCGCCGCGCCAGCAGGAAGGTGAACAGCAAAGCGAACAACGCAAGAATCCCGGCCTTGAAGAGGATTTCCTGTTGACGCTGGCTGAAGGCGTCGTTGGACATGCCGACGATCACGCGGCCCAGATAGTCCGCTCGTGGCGCCTTGGGCTGCGCGGTGCTGTCCTGGAAAAAATCATTGCCCAGTTGGATATGTTGCAGCCGTATTGGCGCCTGGAACACTTTCACCGTCAGTGAACGGTCGTGTTTTTCCGAGGGTTGTTCGACGTAGACCAGGATGTTTTCTGCGCTGTCCTGGATTTCCAGGAAGCGCACGTGAGGCGTGGCCAGGGTCGCCCGCAACAGGCTTTCCAGCACGTCGTTGTTGCCGGAGATCACCCCGTATTCGGTGGCCGGAGCCAGTTGGTTGGCGATCAGTTGGCCGGTGTGATCCAGTTCCTGGCGCAGGTCCTGAATCCGCACGAAGGTGAAGAAGCTGATCAACAGCAACGTCAGCAACAGGGCCGGGCCCAGGGTGATGAGCTGGGTGCGGGTGTTGATGTCCCAACGTCGACGCAAGGTCATGGGCGTTTTTCTCCTTCGGCCAATCGGGTCGCAACGTTGGTTTCGTTCACCTGTTCGATCCCCAGCGAGCGTGCCACCTGCGCGTTGCCCACGACTTTGAAGTGTTCCGGGTACAGCGAGCGCGGCCAACTGGACGGTGCATGGTCCAGCAAGCGGTCGAGGACGTTTAGCCAGTCGTTCTGGTCGCTGTAGGTGCTGGCCAGGCTGCCGGCCCTAACGAAGCCGGCGTTGGGCCCGATCAGCGGCAACTGTCTGGCGTAGCTGCTCAAGAGCAGGTTTTTCACGGTTTTTGGGTTGTACAGCTGCGGATCGTCCAGCCCCAGCAACACATCGCTATTTTTGAACAAGGCTTGCAGCGGCCGACTGTCGTTAATGTCGTCCCAGTGCTGGGGGACGATTTCCAGGCCCAGGGGGCTGGCGTACTGGCGCAGTTCACGCAGCAGGAACTCGCTGTCGTTGCCATACAGCACACCAATGCGCCGGGCCTGGGGCAGGATGCTGGCGATCAAGTGCAATTGCCGGTCCAGCGGTGGATCGCTCCACAGCAGGCTGATCTTGTTCGGCAGGGCATTGCCCAGGCGTTGTCGGGCTTGCAGGCGGCTGATGCGCAGCACCAGAGTCGGCGGTCCCTGGGCCTCCTGCAAGCGCCAGTCCAGGCTTTGCAGGTCCAGCAGGATAAGGCGGGTGCTGGCGGGCAACTGGCCGGGAGCTGGCAGGTCTTTCAGCGGCTTGAAGTCGACCTTGTCCTCGGGACGCTGCTGGCTGAGTGCCTGAGCGAATGCCTGCACGCCGGGCCCATCTTCGGCGGCGATCAGCAGGATCTCGGCGGTCCAGGCGGGGGCAGCAAACATCAGGCTGACAAGCAGCAGGCAACGTCTCCAGAACCTTGAGGAAAAGGGGGCGGTCATCCGTGACTGAGCATGGTTCATGCTAGAACTCTAACTCCGCACTGAAGTAGAGCACGTGGCGCTGGTCGTAGTTATTGTCGGGCCAGGTAGTGGGCTGGTTATCGAGCCGTTGTTGCAACATGCCGGCCAGCTCCAGGTTGGCTTTGCCCAGGGCAATGCGTTTGGCCACCCGCATGTCGACCCGTTGGAAGCGGTATTGGTTGAGTGCATCGTCGCCATAATAGAACAACGCACTGGACCAGCCGGCGCCCCACTCATGCATCCAGCCGGCCGAGCCGCTGTTGCGGGCTGTTTGTTGCTGGTCGAGCGGGTTGCTGGCGCTGGCGTCGACGTAAGCATAGGTCAGCCGCAGGCGGTCGGCAGTGCTTACGTGCCAGTCGAGCTGAGTTTCAGTACCGATAAAGCGCGAGCTGTTGGTGTTGCTGGCAATGTACTGATTGTTGCGCAACGGTTCGCTGATCATGCCGGTGATTTCGTCATAGAACAGCTTCACGTCGAGGTTCAGCCCGATGTCGGCGAAAAAGCCGTTGTAGCCCAGCTCCCGGGAGCGCATCAACTCCTTGTCGAGATTGCCCGGGCCGCGTGTCTTGACGAAGTACTGGCCAGAGGTCTGCCCATAGGTAGGGGAGCTGAGGTTGGTGACTCGGTAGCTCCAGTTGACGTTGTTCTCGAACATGTCCGGCGAGCGGATGGCTTCGGAGTAAACGGCGCGCAAGCCGTGGCGCGGGTTGATCAGGTAGTTGACCGCGACCCTTGGCGTCAGTGAGTTACCGCTCAGGTGGGTGTTTTCGTACATCGCGCCGCCCTGTAGCAACCAGTGCTCGCTGGCGCGCCACTCCAGGTGGCCGAACAGGCGCCAGGTGGTGTCGTCGAGGGTGCCGTTAAAGTAGGTGTCGGAGTCGGCGCGGTCATAGCGGTAATTCAGGCCACTGACCAGGCGCAGGCTGTCGGACAGGCTCAGGGTGTCTTGCAGTTCCAGGTCGTAGCGGCTTTCCTTGGTGCTTTGGTCGATGTTGCCGCAGACGCTGTCTTGGCCGCCGTTTTTCCATTGGCCCAGGACTTGGTTGCCTAGGGCCTGTTCGGCCGCACTGCCCGGTGGCGCGCCATTCTGGCTGAATGCTTTCATATTCCGCGCCAACTTCTCGGCATAGTTGGGATTGAGCTGCCACAGTTGCGTCAGTTCGGGGCTGAACGAGACTTTGGCATCGCAGGCTTTCCAGATTTGCCGGCGATCCCATTGCTGGGCCGACCCCTGGATATACAGGCTGTGGTCGGGATTGAAATCGAAATTCCAGCGCAACGAGCCGGCATAGTCCTTGGCGGTGACGTCGGAATTGGTGCCGTTTTCGGTAATCTTGCCAAACACGGGTGTGTAGGCGTAGGGGCGCTGGTTGGTCCCTTCCTTGGCGCTCAATTGCCAATCGATGCTTTGTTGCTGGTTCAAGGTCTGGCTGACAGCCAGGCTGAAGCGACTCAGGCGCCTGCTGTCGCGGCGGTCGGCACCGACACGGTCGCTGTCAAAACCATCGTCCTGTTGCCCGGACAGTGAAAGTCGCAGGTCGCCGGTTTCCCAGCCCATGCCTTGGCTGGCGTACCAGTCGTTGATCCCGCGCTCGCCCCGGATGACTTTCATCCGCGTGCCCTGGCTGTTGGCCGGTGAGCGGGTGAGGATGTTGACCACTGCCATCAGCGCGTTGGCGCCATAGCTGACTGTGTTGGGCCCACGGAACACTTCGATGCGTTCGATATCCTCCATGGCTACCGGGATGTCGCTCCAGTCCACGGTGGCCAGGCCTGCGCGGTACACCGAGCGGCCGTCGATGAGCACCTGCATGCGCCGCGCTTCACTGGCATTGGTGCCGTGATAGTTGACGGCGGCCTGGTTGCCTGTGGTGTAGCCGACCATCATCCCCGGCACCAGCCGCAGCAGCTCGGCGATGTCCCGTGCGCCGCTGGCCTTGATCAGTTCGCTGTCGAGCACCGTCATGCTGCCAGGTACGGCAGCAGCCGACTGCTTGAGCCGGGTGGCGGTCAGGACTTGCGGCAGCGGTTGGCTGTCGAGGAAAAGATCGTCGGCGAGCAGCGGGGCACTGAACAACAGCGCCAGAAAGAAGGATGAGCGAGGAGGAGGGCCCGAATACACGGCACGGCCTTGATAATTACGGATAGCCGCCCATGTTAACCGAGGCAGGGGCTTTTGCCAGTCGCTGCCATCGCAATTACTGTGCTTCACTCGGTCTTTTTCCGACAAGCGCGGGAAATCACACGGGGGCTGGCCGCCAGCAGGTCGGCCCGTATAATGCCGTCATCGCCACTGGTATGGATTAACGAATTGCATATGACTGAACAGCGCCCTATTGCGGTCCTGGGAGGCGGAAGTTTTGGTACCGCCGTGGCTAATCTGCTGGCTGAAAACGGTCATCAGGTACGTCAGTGGATGCGCGATCCCGAGCAGGCCGAGGCCATTCGAGTTAACCGGGAAAACCCTCGTTACCTCAAAGGCATCAAGATTCATCCCGCTGTCACGCCGGTCACCGACCTGCTGGCGACTCTGGATGCGTGCGACTTATGCTTCATCGCCCTGCCGTCCAGCGCCTTGCGTTCGGTGCTGGCGCCCCACGCCGAGCGCCTGGCCGGCAAGCTGCTGGTCAGCCTGACCAAAGGCATTGAGGCCCACACCTTCAAGCTGATGAGCGAAATCCTCGAAGAGATCGCCCCTCAAGCGCGTATCGGTGTGCTGTCCGGGCCGAATCTGGCGCGGGAAGTAGCCGAGCACGCGCTGACCGCAACGGTGGTCGCCAGCGAGGATGAAGAACTGTGTGAGCGGGTCCAGAAAGTACTGCATGGCCGCACCTTTCGCGTCTACGCCAGTGCCGATCGTTTTGGCGTGGAGTTGGGCGGGGCGCTGAAAAACGTCTACGCGATCATTGCCGGTATGGCCGTGGCGCTGGGCATGGGGGAAAATACCAAGAGCATGCTGATTACTCGTGCGCTGGCGGAAATGACCCGTTTTGCGGTCAATCAGGGGGCCAACCCGATGACGTTCCTGGGGTTGGCCGGCGTGGGTGACCTGATCGTCACCTGCTCGTCGCCGAAAAGCCGCAACTATCAGGTCGGCTTCGCCCTGGGCCAGGGTTTGAGCCTGGAGGACGCGGTAACGCGCCTGGGTGAAGTGGCCGAAGGGGTTAACACCCTGAAAGTGCTGAAGGCCAAGGCCCAGGAAGTCGGTGTTTATATGCCGTTGGTCGCCGGTTTGCATGCGATTCTGTTCGAAGGGCGCACCTTGAACCAGGTCATCGAGCTGCTGATGCGCGCCGAGCCGAAAACCGATGTCGATTTTATTTCCACCAGTGGTTTCAACTGAGGAACGCGCGATGAACGATCCGAAAACGCCACCCAAATATGAATCCATTGCCCTGCGCATCCTGTGGATGCTGGTGTTTGCCCTGGTATGGCAAGTAGCGCAGTTCCTCCTGGGCGCGCTGGTGGTGGTGCAACTGATCTACCGCCTGGTCTATGGCGCACCGAACCTGAGCCTGATGAACGTTGGCGACAGCCTCAGCCAGTTTCTGGCGCAGATCGGCCGTTTCGGCAGCTTCCACAGCGAGCAGAAGCCTTGGCCGTTCGCCGATTGGCCAACCCCCCGTGCTCCGGAAGGCGAAGCTGCCCACAGCGCGCCGCCGGCACCGCATCCAGTGCGTGATGAGGAGCCGAAGCTATGAAGGTGTGGGTATTGCGTCACGGTGAAGCCGAGAGTCATGCCCGCAGTGATGCCGAGCGCAACCTGACTGACCATGGCCGCGAAGAAGTATTGCGCAGTGCGGCCCATCTGATCGGCCAACCGATCAAAGCCATCATCGCCAGCCCTTATGTACGGGCGCAGCAGACGGCGCAATTGGTGCGTGAGGCGTTGGGATTTGAGCCGGGAGTACGCACGGAGCCCTGGTTGACTCCCGATTGCAGTCCACTTCAGGTGCTGGATAAGCTCGACACCGATGACAATGTGCTGTTGGTCAGTCACCAGCCGTTGGTGGGAAGTTTGATCAGCTTCTTGCAGCATGGGCACCTGCGCCAGCCGCATCCCATGAGCACCGCGAGCCTGGCGGAGCTGGAAGGGGATTTCCCGTTGGCGGGGTTGATGAGCCTCAATAGCGTCAAGAATCCCTGACCCATCGCGCTCCATTTTTGTGTGCTATATAGTCAACCAAGCAAGTGCTTGGTTGGCTATCGTCGGAACACACAGGAGCGCGTCCCATGTCTGTCGCTTTTCGTTTGCCGTTGCAGGTCTTCTTCGAACGTGAAGCGCGCCATCCGCGCCAACGGTTTCTGGTCCAGCCCATCGGCGGCGGTCAAGTGCAGACCCTCACCTGGGGCGAGGTCGGCCATCAGGCCCGCTGCGCCGCGCACTGGTTGCGCTCGCGTGAACTGCCCCAGGGTTCGCACATTGCCCTGATCTCAAAAAACTGCGCCCACTGGATCATCGCCGACCTGGCGATCTGGATGGCCGGGCATGTTTCTGTGCCGCTGTATCCCAACCTCACTGCTGATTCCGTCGCCCATGTCCTGGAGCATTCCGAGGCGGCCCTGGCGTTTATCGGCAAGCTGGACGACTGGCCTGCCATGGCCCGCGGGTTCAAGGCTGGCTTGCCCACCATCAGTCTGCCGCTGTGCCCCGAGGGTGACTTCGATTACACCTGGGCCGACCTGCAGGGCTGTTCACCGATCCAGGACGACCCGGCGCCTGCGGCGTCTGATTTGGCCACCATTATTTACACCTCTGGCACCACTGGGCTGCCCAAGGGCGTGATGCACAGTTTTGCCGCACTGGGCTTTGCCGCCGTGCGTGGTACCCAATTGTTCGGCCTGGGGGAGGGTGATCGCCTGTTGTCCTACTTGCCGCTGTGCCATGTGGCGGAGCGGATGTTTGTCGAGATGGCCTCGATCTACACCGGGCAGACGGTGTTTTTCGCCGAAAGCCTCGACACTTTTCTTGTGGATCTGCAGCGGGCCCGGCCAACGGCTTTGTTCGGTGTGCCCCGGATCTGGACCAAGTTCCAGATGGGCGTCTACAGCAAAATCCCGGAAAAGCGCCTGGAGCGGTTGTTGAGCCTACCGTTTATCGGCAAGCGCGTGGGCCACAAGGTGCTCGTCGGGCTGGGGCTGGACGCGGTGCGTGTCGCGCTTTGCGGGGCAGCACCAGTGCCCGAGGCGTTGCTGCGCTGGTATCGGCGCCTGGGCCTGGATGTGCTGGAGGTCTACGGCATGACCGAAAGCTGCGGCTACTCCCATATCTGTCGCCCCGGCCAACAGAAAATCGGCTGGATTGGCCTGCCGTGCCCGGAGGTTGAGGTGCGCATTGATCCTGCCGGGGAAGTCCAGGTGCGCAGCGGTGCAACCATGCTCGGTTACTTCAAGGACCCGGTCAAAACAGCCGAGACGATTACCGAGGATGGTTTCCTGCGCACTGGCGACAAGGGCGAGCAGGATGCCGAAGGCCGTTTGCGGCTCACCGGGCGCCTCAAGGATATATTCAAGACCAGCAAGGGCAAATACGTGGCGCCAGCGCCCATTGAAAACCGCCTGGCGGAGCATGGGCGGATCGAGCAGGTGTGCGTCGTGGGTGATGGCATGGCTGCGCCGATGGGTCTGTGTGTGTTATCGGCGGTGGGCGTGCAAGAGGCGGCCGGTGCTGCGCGTCATGCCTTGCAAAGCAGCCTGGAGCGCCTGCTGGAGGAGGTCAACCAAGCCCTGGATAAACATGAGCGCTTGCATCGACTGGTGGTGGTGAAAGACAGTTGGGCAGTGGAAAACGGTTTTCTGACCCCCACCCTGAAGATCAAGCGCAATGTTATCGAGTCAAAGTACGGGGCACAGTTCCAGGCCTGGAGCGAGCGTTCCGAGCCGGTGCTGTGGCAGGATTGAGCACTCATAAAATCAATAAGGACACGTTAATGAGCCTGTGGCGCACCCTTCCCAATATCGAGCAATTGAATGGCATCCAGAAAAACACCATCGGTGAAGTGCTGGATATTCGCTTCGAAGCGTTTGACGATCAATCCCTGACCGCCAGCATGGTGATCGATCACCGCACCCATCAACCCTATGGCCTGCTGCACGGGGGGGCCTCGGTGGTGCTGGCGGAAACCGTGGGCTCCATGGCCAGCTACCTGTGCATCGACGCCAGCAAGTTCTATTGCGTGGGCCTGGAAATCAACGCAAACCACCTGCGGGGCCTGCGTTCCGGGCGTGTCACGGCGGTGGCCAAGGCTATCCATATCGGTCGCACTACCCATGTCTGGGACATTCGCCTGACCAGCGATGAAGGCAAGGCCAGTTGTGTATCGCGCCTGACAATGGCGGTGGTGCCTTTGGGCGAGAGTCCGCCGGCGCGATAGGCGTAGCGTGAGTGTCATCATTCCTGGCAGTTACAGTCATTGCTGTCGGTGTCGCACATGGTGACAATCAACCTCTGTTTTTAGTGATGGAACCGGTATGTCGCAGCACGTGTTTTTCGCTCACGCCAATGGCTTTCCTTCGGCGACCTACGGCAAGTTGTTTGCCGCCCTGGCCCCGGAGTACGTCGTCGCACATTTGCCGCAGCACGGTCATGACCCCAGGTTTCCGGTGGACGACAACTGGCAGAACCTGGTGGACGAGTTGATCCACCACCTCGAACAGCAACCGGAGCCTGTGTGGGGCGTGGGCCATTCCCTGGGCGGGGTGCTGCACCTGCACGCCGCCATGCGCTGCCCGCATCTGTATCGCGGGGTGGTGATGCTGGACTCGCCGGTGTTGACCTTGGCCGACCGCTGGGTGATTCGTGCGGCCAAGCGTTTTGGTTTTATCGACCGCCTGACTCCGGCCGGTCGTACCCTGGGTCGGCGCGAAGAGTTTGCCGACCTCGACACCGCCCGCAGTTACTTTTCCGGCAAGACCCTCTTTCGCGGCTTTGACCCTGAATGCCTGGAAGCCTATCTGCAACATGGTTTGCACCAGGTGGGCGACCGCCTGCGCCTGTGTTTTGACCCAGCTACCGAGATCAGCATCTACCGCGGGGTGCCCCACACCAGTCCCGGGCAGACCCGGCAATTGAAAGTGCCGCTGGCGGTGGTGCGCGGTCGGCAGAGTCGGGTAGTCATGCGCCACCATGCCAGTGGTGTGGCACGTCTGCCCATGGGCGAGATGCTGAGCATGCCCGGCGGCCACATGTTTCCCCTTGAGCGCCCCCAGGACACCGCGACCTTGATCAAGAACCTGTTTGCCCGCTGGGAAACTCGCCAGCGCGAGCGCAGTTGCGCATGACTACACCCGTCGAAGAGGTTCGCCTCAGCCTGCCGCATATTGAGCTGGCCGCGCATTTGTTCGGGCCTGAAGACGGTCTGCCGGTTATCGCCCTGCATGGCTGGCTGGACAACGCCAACAGCTTCGCCCGCCTGGCCCCCCAACTCAGTGGCTTGCGCATCATTGCCCTGGACATGGCCGGCCACGGTCACTCGGCCCACCGGCCGGCGGGGGCCGGTTATGCCTTGTGGGACTACGTCCACGATGTGCTGCAAGTGGCCGAACAACTGGGCTGGAAACGTTTTGCATTACTTGGTCACTCCCTTGGTGCCATCGTTTCCCTGGTGTTGGCCGGCGCCTTGCCCGAGCGTGTGACGCACCTGGGGTTGATCGACGGCGTGATCCCGCCGACCGCCACCGGCGAGAATGCCGCCGAGCGCCTGGGAATGGCGTTGCAGGCGCAGTTGAACCTGCAAGACAAGCGCAAGCCGGTGTACAGCACCCTTGATCGTGCCATCGAAGCGCGGATGAAAGGCGTGGTGGCGGTCAGCCGTGAAGCCGCCGAACTCCTGGCCCAGCGGGGGCTGATGCCGGTGCCGGGTGGTTATACCTGGCGCAGCGACAGCCGCTTGACCCTGGCTTCGCCGATGCGCCTGACGGAAGAACAGGCCATGGCGTTCGTGCGCAGAGTCGCCTGTCCGACACAGTTGGTGGTCGCCGAAGACGGCATGCTGGCGAAACATCCCGAACTGTTTTCCCAGCTTCCGTTCAATGTGGCGCGGTTGCCCGGAGGCCATCATTTGCACTTGAACGACGCATCCGGTGCTGCCCTTGTTGCAGACTGTTTCAATCGGTTCTTCACCATGCCTTGACTTGGCGGGGGCAACTGCCGAGGCTGGGCGGATTGAAAGGGAGTCAACCATGAACGATTTCAACACCGCAGCGACCCCGAATGGCCAGGGCTTGCTGAGCCGATGAGTATGCCGAAAGGATTTATCCGTATTTTGGGTCTGTGCTGTTTCAGCCCGCTGGTGTTCGCTGCCGACTTGCCAGGAAGCCAGGATTTGCCAGCCGTGGCTCGTCAGGCCGATGCACAGATCGTCGATTACCGCCCGGCGCAAGAGAAGGAACGCATCTACCCGATGGGTTCGATCCGCAAGATCAGCGGCCAGTTGCGCTACGAAGGCCAGGCCACTGCTCGCGGCCAGGCCACGGCCATCACCTATGAGTTGCCCGCCGAACACACCTCCAGTGCCGCCTTCACCGCGACGCGTGAAGCGTTGCAGGAGCAGGGTGCGCAGTTGCTGTTTTGGTGCCAGGCGCGTGATTGCGGGGAAAGCAGCCTGTGGGCCAATGAGGTCTTCGGCAATGCGAAGCTGGTAGGTGCCGACGGCCAGCAGGAATATCTGCTGCTACGCCTGGCGGCCCCCCAGGACAACTCCCTGGTGGCGCTGTATGGCATCACCCGTGGCAATCGTCGGGCCTATCTGCATGTCGAGCAACTCGACGCCAGTGCGCCATTGGGGGATTTGCTGCCGACCTCGGCAACCCTGTTGCGCGAGCTTAAAAGTACGGGCGAGCTGGACTTTCCCACTCTGGGGGCCGATCTTGACGCCACGTGGCTGACCTTGATTTCCCGTGGATTGAACCTGGACGCCACCTTGCGGGTCAGTCTGACAGGCCCCAATGCCGAAGCCTGGCGTCAGGGCTTGATCGACAAGGGCGTGCGTGCCGCGCGGATGGAAACCGGGACCGCCGAGGCCAAGGGCCTGCACCTGCAATTGCTGCGCTGACCGTTTCATGGCGAACGGACCCGCGCCGTTCGCCTAAGCTCTCCTCTTACAGACTTCTTTTCGAGAAACCACATGCTCAACAACGATCGCCTGCTGGTGCAGATCCTGCTCCTGGTGCTATTTGGTGCCAGCTTCTGGGTGATGGCGCCGTTCTGGTCGGCGCTGTTCTGGGGCGCGGTGCTGGCCTTTGCCAGTTGGCCGTTGATGCGCCTGCTGACCCGCTGGCTGAAGGGCCGAGAATCCCTGGCTGCCGGGGTCCTGACGCTGGGCTGGATGCTGCTGGTCGCTGTGCCTCTGGTTTGGCTGGGATTCAACCTGGCCGACCATGTGCGTGATGCCGTGGTGCTTATCAAGGACATCCAGGTCGACGGCTTGCCCGAAGCGCCAAGCTGGCTGGGCTCACTTCCCTTTGTCGGCGAGCGGCTGGTGGGCCTGTGGGACAGCATCGACCAGCAGGGCGCTGCCTTGATGGTGACCCTCAAGCCGTACCTGGGGCAGGTCGGCAACTGGTTGCTGGCCCGCAGTGCGCAGATTGGCGGCGGGATACTGGAGCTGACCCTGAGCCTGGTGTTCGTGTTCTTTTTCTACCGCGATGGGCCACGGCTGGCGATGTTCATCCATCGCTTGCTGGAGCGCCTGATTGGCGACCGCGCCGGTTACTACATCGAATTGGTGGCGGGTACGGTGCAGCGGGTGGTCAACGGTGTGATCGGCACCGCTGCGGCTCAGGCGGTGCTGGCACTGATCGGCTTCATGATCGCAGGTGTACCTGGGGCGTTGGTGCTGGGGGTCGTCACCTTCCTGCTCAGCCTGATCCCCATGGGCCCGCCGCTGGTGTGGATTCCGGCCACGGCCTGGTTGGCCTGGAAGGGCGATTACACCTACGCGGTATTCCTCGGTGTTTGGGGCACTTTTATCATCAGCGGCGTCGACAATGTGCTCAAGCCGTACTTGATCAGCCGCGGCGGCAACCTGCCATTGGTGATCGTGCTGCTGGGGGTGTTCGGCGGGTTGATTGCGTTCGGCTTTATCGGTTTGTTTATCGGGCCGACCTTGTTGGCGGTGGCTTATAGCCTGTTGACCGATTGGAGTACGACGCAGGCTCAGGCGCGGCGAGAAGACAAGCCTGGTCAGCCTGAATGATCAGGCGCGGGGCAACCACATCACCGCCGTCAGCCCACCGCCTGGCGTCTCTTCCAGGCCCAGCTTTCCACCGAGCCGCTCCACCGCCTCCTTGGCGATGGTCATCCCCAGCCCTACGCCGCCGGAGTTGCGGTTGCGCGAGCCTTCCAGGCGATAAAACGGTTCAAACACCGCTTCGCGCTTGTCGGCGACAATTCCCGGCCCATGGTCGATCACTCTGATCACCAGCGCCTGGGGACTGTCCGCCAGCTCGATGCGGGCAGTGCCGGCATAGCGCAGCGCGTTATCCAGCAGATTATTCAGGCATGAGCGCAGGGCCATCGGCTGCACCTGCAACGGCACGGATTCACCGCTGCATTGAACGTCCGAGCCCTGGTCCTGGGCGTTTTCGCTGAGCGACTGCACCAGCGCCTGGACGTCCAGCCACTGTCGGCTTTCGCCGGTGCGTTGTTCGTGCAGGTAGCTGAGGGTGGCATCGAGCATGCCGATCATGTCGTTCAGGTCCTGGCGCATCTGGCCCTGCAACTTTGTGTCCTCGACCTGTTCCAGGCGCAGCTTGAGCCGTGACAGCGGGGTGCGCAGGTCGTGGGAGACGGCGCCAAGCATGCGTGCCCGTTGGCTGACCTGCTCGCGGATACGTTTTTGCATCATGTTAAACGTCGACGCCGCTTGTCGGGCTTCCCGAGGGCCGGATTCGCTCAGTGGCGGGCTGTCCAGATCAAGGCTCAAGCGCTCGGCCGCCGCGCTCAAGCGCTGGATCGGCCGGCTGAGCAGCTTGGCGCCGTACCAGGCCGCGATGATCAGCGAGATAAACTGAAAGGTCAGTGGCACCAGCGGGCCGCCAAACCAGGGGCGCGTAGGGTGCTTGCGCAGCAGGGTTGGCGTCGTGCCGTCTGCTTGTTCCAGCGTCGCCTCGGCTGACTCTGGGGGCGGCGGAGGAGGGTCATAGTGGTGAAACCAGAAGATGGCGAGCACATGGGCCAGTACGATGGCCACCAGCAACACACCGAACAACCGGCCGAACAGGGTGTTGAAGGCGTTGCGCATCAGCCGATATCCCGGGCGTCGAACAGGTAGCCTTCGCCGCGCACGGTCTTGATCAATTGCGGGGCTTTGGGGTCATCGCCCAGTTTTTGCCGCAAGCGCGAGACCAGCAGGTCGATGCTGCGATCAAAGGCTTCGATGGAGCGACCACGGGCCGCATCCAGCAGTTGTTCGCGGCTCAATACCCGGCGCGGGCGTTCGATGAATACCAACAGCAAGCGAAACTCGGCGTTGGACAGCGGCACTACCAGGCCGTCATCGGCCACCAGTTGGCGCAGCACGCTGTTGAGTCGCCAGTTGTCGAAACGGATATTGGCCCGCTGTTCAGTGCGGTCATCGCGTACCCGGCGCAGGATGGTCTGGATGCGCGCCACCAGTTCTCGGGGTTCGAAGGGCTTGGACATGTAATCGTCGGCCCCCAGTTCCAGGCCAATGATGCGGTCGGTGGGTTCACAGCGGGCGGTGAGCATCAGGATCGGGATGTCCGACTCGGCCCGCAGCCAGCGGCACAGCGACAAGCCGTCTTCGCCGGGCAGCATCAGGTCGAGTACCACCACGTCGAAGGTTTCGGCTTGCATGGCCTGGCGCATGGCGGTGCCGTCGGTCACGCCGCTGGCGAGAATATTGAAGCGCGCCAGGTAATCGATCAGCAGTTCGCGGATTGGCACATCGTCGTCGACGATCAGCGCGCGGGTGTTCCAGCGTTTTTCATCAGCGGGAATCGCGCCTTTTTGCTCGTTATTCAGCAGAACGGAAGGGGTATGCATGGTGCGATCATCTGCCTGGTTGGCCGCCATGCCCAGAGACGGCGGCTAGGTTGTTGCGTTCAGCATAGGCGCCCAGCCCGATGGCTGGAAGTGCTGGACTTTCGGGTCTTGCGAGGGAGGCTAAGCTGCGGGGGTATTGCAGGCATGTCATGAATGTATCGGCTTTGAAATATATTCCCGGCGACCGATAATATTGGCCATTAATGCGCGGAACCTGAGGATTTACCGATCATCGGACCCCGCAAAGGCGCTGCTTGCGCTACAATCCGCGCCGATTTCGACTTGCCTGAGAGCCCATTCCAATGTCCGTCTGCCAGACTCCTATCATCGTCGCCCTGGATTACCCCACCCGTGACGCCGCACTGAAGCTGGCTGACCAGTTGGACCCCAAGCTTTGCCGGGTCAAGGTCGGCAAGGAACTGTTCACCAGTTGCGCCGCGGAAATCGTCGGTACTCTGCGTGACAAAGGTTTTGAGGTGTTCCTGGACCTTAAATTCCACGACATCCCCAACACCACCGCCATGGCGGTCAAGGCCGCCGCCGAAATGGGCGTGTGGATGGTCAATGTGCACTGCTCCGGCGGCCTGCGCATGATGGCCGCCTGCCGTGAAGTGCTGGATCAGCGCAGCGGTCCCAAACCGCTGTTGATTGGCGTGACCGTGCTGACCAGCATGGAGCGTGAAGACCTGGCCGGGATCGGCCTGGATATCGAGCCACAGGAGCAAGTGCTGCGCCTGGCTGCATTGGCGCAGAAAGCGGGTCTGGACGGTCTGGTTTGCTCGGCACTGGAAGCCCAGGCGTTGAAAGCCGCCCACCCATCGCTGCAATTGGTCACTCCAGGGATTCGCCCGGCGGGCAGCGCCCAGGACGACCAGCGCCGTATCCTGACCCCACGCCAGGCGCTGGATGCCGGCTCCGATTACCTGGTGATCGGGCGCCCGATCAGCCAGGCGGCCGACCCGGCCAAGGCCCTGGCGGCGGTGGTGGCCGAGATCGCCTGACTCACTCGATCTCAAGGAAGGCTTGGTCAATGGGTGAACCGGGCTTGCCTGCGATGCAGGCGACCCGGTCTTTCAGTAACACCGAGGCGCTGCTATCGCCGCGATGCAGCGATCCGACCAGCCAGCTCCCACACTGACCATGCCCACTGGGTTGGGGCGGTGTATCAGTTGACCTTCAACACCAACTTCCCAAAGTTCTCCCCGTTGAACAATTTCATCAACGTTTCAGGGAACGTCTCCAGCCCTTCGACGATATCTTCCTTGCTCTTGAGCTTGCCCTGCGCCATCCAGCCGGCCATCTCCTGCCCGGCGGCGGCAAAGTTCGTCGCATGATCCATCACCACAAAACCTTCCATGCGCGCCCGATTGACCAGCAATGACAGGTAGTTGGCCGGCCCTTTCACGGCCTCTTTATTGTTGTACTGGCTGATGGCGCCACAGATCACTACCCGTGCTTTCAGCGCCAGGCGGCTCAGTACTGCGTCGAGAATGTCGCCGCCGACGTTGTCGAAGTACACGTCCACACCTTTCGGGCATTCGCGTTTGAGTCCGGCGTGGACGTCTTCGTTTTTGTAGTCGATGGCGGCGTCGAAGCCCAGTTCATCCACCAGGAATTTGCACTTGTCTGCACCGCCGGCAATCCCCACCACGCGGCAACCTTTGATCTTGGCGATTTGCCCGGCAATGCTGCCGACCGCACCGGCCGCACCGGAAATGACCACGGTCTCCCCGGCCTTTGGGGCACCGGTGTCGAGCAGGGCGAAGTAGGCGGTCATGCCGGTCATGCCCAACGCTGACAGATAACGTGGCAGTGGTGCCAGTTTTGGGTCGACCTTGTAGAAACCACGGGGCTCTCCCAGGAAGTAATCCTGTACACCCAAGGCGCCGTTGACGTAGTCCCCGACGGCGAATTTCGGATTGTTCGAGGCGATGACCTTGCCGACGCCCAGTGCCCGCATTACTTCGCCGATGCCTACCGGTGGAATGTAGGATTTACCTTCGTTCATCCAGCCGCGAATGGCTGGGTCAAGGGACAGGTATTCATTGCGCACCAGAACCTGGCCGTCCACAGGAGTACCCACCGGCACTTCCTGGTAAGTAAAGGTTTCCCGGGTGGCCGCGCCGACCGGACGTTTGGCGAGCAGAAATTGGCGGTTGGTCTGGGCAGTCATGGCAGGGACTCTCAATAAATGAACCTTGATTGATAGACCCTCTCGGCCTGAGGGGCAAGCGGTGCCGAGGGTGCGAATGGCCGTCGATACACTGCGCTGATAGTGATCCATGCTGGCTTATCACTACCACTCATGAGTACACAACCGGCCTTCTGATAGTGCTGACGCGCGGTTGCTGCCACTGGCTAGACTGGGCCAACAGGTATTCATCTAAGGACATAATCATGAGCATGATATTTTCCGGCCAGGTCGCCCTGGTGACCGGTGCGGCTGCGGGTATAGGCCGCGCTACGGCCCTGGCTTTTGCTGCAGAAGGCTTGAAAGTGGTGGTCGCCGATCTGGACGCGGCGGGCGGCGAGGGCACGGTCGCGCTGATCCACCAGGCCGGAGGCGAAGCGGTCTTCGTGCGTTGCAACGTCACCCTGGAAGCCGACGTGCAGCAGCTTATGCAGCAGGCTGTGGCTACCTATGGTCGGTTGGATTACGCCTTCAATAACGCCGGTATCGAGATTGAAAAAGGCAAGCTGGCCGACGGCAGCCTGGACGAGTTCGATGCCATCATGAGCGTCAACGTCAAGGGCGTGTGGTTGTGCATGAAATACCAGTTGCCTCTGCTCTTGGCCCAGGGCGGTGGGGCGATCGTCAACACGGCCTCGGTTGCCGGGTTGGGTGCGGCGCCGAAGATGAGTATCTATGCAGCTTCCAAGCACGCAGTGATTGGGCTGACCAAATCGGCGGCGATTGAGTATGCGAAGAAGAAAATCCGCGTCAATGCCGTGTGCCCGGCAGTGATCGACACCGACATGTTTCGCCGCGCCTATGAAGCCGACCCGAGAAAAGCCGAGTTTGCGGCGGCCATGCATCCGGTCGGGCGTATCGGTACGGTCGAGGAAGTCGCCAGTGCGGTCCTCTATTTGTGCAGCGACGGTGCTGCGTTCACCACGGGTCAGGCGCTCGCCGTCGACGGTGGTGCGACTGCCATTTAGGGGTCGATCGACAAGCCCTTGTACCGGTAGTGCAGCAAATCGTCAGCGCGGCGATCATTGTTCAACTGCTCAAGGTCAAAACCCTGACCGGCATCGGCACCTCGCGGTTCTCCGAGGCGGTAGTGGCCAGCCTTCTGGCCAATGGTACCTACCGCAAGTGGCTACAGCGCCTGCGTCGACGATTGAGCACGGAAATGGCGATGACCTTGCAGGTGCTGGAGGACGAGGAGTGGGAGGTCTTTGCCGTGCCGGCGGGTGGGATGTTCCTCTGGGCCAGGCCGAGCACAGGCGACAGGTCCATGCTGGAGGCGCGGGCCCACAAATTAAGGGTGTTGCTTTCACCAGGGCCGTTGTTCAGCCCAACGGGAGAAAACAGCGACTGGTTGCGCATCAATGTGGCCTATGCTTCTGATCAACGTGCCCTGGCGCTGTTCAAGGCTATGGGCCCTGCAGGATCGACCTCCACCATTCTGAAAGCGACGGGCATGTAGCTTTTTGCCATTATTCCGGCGCCAACGTCTTGTGCATCAGGGCCTCTCGTTGCGAATCTCGCTGTATGGACAGTGGGCTTGATGGCATTCGCCACTCCAAGAGGATTCAGTGCAATGATTTCGTCCGTGCAACGACGTTTTGCCAACCTCGGTATGGCAAGGAAACTGGGCCTGGGGTTTGCCTTGGTGCTGCTGCTGACGGCCTTGGTGGCTGCCATTGGCGTGTGGTCCCTGCAAACCATCGGGCAGCGGTTCGAAGGCCTCAAGGCCATGTCCTCGCTCAACAGTGGCCTGTTGAAGGTGCGCTTGATCGAGCAGGACTACGCACTGCACGCCGACCCCAAGTCCGTTGACGCCTTGCATGAAAGCGTCGATGCGTTGTTGGCCCAGGCGCAGATTCTCAAGGCGCAGTCTGCCGCCAACGTGCCGGTAATGACTGACGTGGAGCAGGCTCTGGGCGCCTATCGCAAGGCGTTTGACGAGTTTGTCGAACTGACCCAGGCCAAGGACCTGGCGCTGGAAATGGCCAGTTGGTCCGTCTCCAGCGTCTCCAATAACCTCGATGTGCTGCAGGCCGGGCTGGCCGATGATGGCGCTTATGGCCTAAAGGAAAGCCAGGGCAAGGAGGGCGCCGATTTTATCGAGCAGGCGGGTCAAGTCGGCCAGGTCTCGCGCTTGATGTTGCAAGCCATGAACGAAGCGCATGTGCGCCTGGATCAAAGCCGCAAGGGCGATGAGGAGAATGCCGGGCAAGGTAAGATCGAGCAGGCCGAGCAGGCCTTGGCCCAGGCCGAGCAACTGAAAACCACGGTCAAGGACCCCGGTTATCAAACGGTGCTCAATGAAGTGGCTGGGCATATCGCCGCCTTCAGCGAAAAACTCGGGGAATATACCGGCCTGCTGACCCAGGAAAAAGTGGTGTACCAGCAACTGCATGAGCGCGCCAACCAGGTCGTGTCACGCGTCAATCAGGCCTACGACGCCGAAGACCAATCGATGCAGGGGCAATTAAAGAAAAGCGCGTTGCTGATCATCGGTTCTTCGGCCCTGGCCTTGCTGGTGGGGCTGATTGCCGCGTGGGTGATCACCCGCTTGATTGTCGCGCCGTTGCGCAGCGTGATCGCCGTCGCCCAGCAAATTGCCGCAGGGGATCTCAGCGGTCGCATGGAAGTGAGCCGCCGCGATGAGATCGGCCAGCTCATGCTGGCGATGCAGCAGATGGGCAACGGTTTGAGCAGCATGGTCAGCGGCTTGCAGGCCGGTATCGAGCAATTGGCCAGTTCTGCCCATTCGTTGTCCAGCGTGACCGAGCAGACCAATATCGAAGTCAGCAGCCAGAAAGAAGAAACCGAACAAGTCGCCACGGCGATGAACCAGATGACTGCCACGGTGCACGACGTCGCGCGCAACGCCGAGGAGGCGGCCCAGGCGGCGCAGACAGCCGACGATAAGGTTGACAGTGGTCAGCGAGTGGTACGCCAGAGTCTGCAGCGCATCGAGCTGCTGGCCAGTTCTGCGACGTCCGCCAGTACCAGCATCGAGAGTTTGAGCGCAGAAATCCAGAACATCGGCACTGTGCTGGGTGTGATCAAAAGCGTGGCCGAACAGACTAATTTGCTGGCGCTCAATGCGGCCATCGAAGCTGCACGGGCAGGCGAGCAAGGGCGCGGATTTGCAGTAGTGGCCGATGAGGTTCGGGCGTTGGCCAAGCGGACCCAGCAATCGACCGAAGAAATTGAGCGGCTGGTAAGTACATTACGCGGCGCGGCGCAGTCTTCGGTGCAGCAAATCAAGCAGAGCGGTGAGCTGGTCAAGCTGGCCGTGAGCGACGCCCTTGAAACGGAAAGTGCCCTGGGCAGTATTGCAGCAGTGGTGTCGTTGATTCAGCAGATGAACCAACAGATCGCGGCGGCGGCTGAGGAGCAAAGCTCGGTGGCCGAAGAGATCAATCGCAGCGTCACCAGCATTCGTGCCAGTGCCGATCAATCGGCATTGAGCATGCAGGGCAATGCCGCGTCGAGCATTGAGCTGGCGCACTTGGGGGCAGAACTCAAAGGGATGGTCGGGCACTTCCGCCTTTGATCGCTGCGCGGGCGCAGCGATCACATATGGCGGTCCCATAGGTAGCTCTGGCCGAGCAGGGCGACCGGGCCTCTTTCGTTAACGCAATGAAGCGCACTTTTTACCCTGGTCGCGAGTGTGGGGATAGGTGCAAGGTGATGGCATGTGGCAAGCCCCTTGCCACAAAATACCCCCTGGTCACAGGGGAGGGGGTGTCAGTCGTAAATCGCCTTCTTCTTCCAGTCCGCATCCGCATCCACGACTTTCAAGCCTTCGGTCAACTCATTGACCTCATCTTCGGCGGGCTGGGTGTTGGTCAGCACCATAGAGTTGGCGCGGGCCAGTTGCTTTTCCAGGGACTGCAGTTGTTGGCGGTAGATGGCAGGCTCAGGCTGCTTGCGCAGATACTGGACTCCGCGCTCAAACGCCAAACGCGCCTGACCCGGTTGGGCCTGTTGCAAGGCATGCTGGCCGAGGTTGTTGAAGAATTCAATGTGCAGCAGCACCAGGATGTGGCGAATTTCCTTGATCCAGTGCTTGGCCTCATTGGTCGGCAAAAAGCCGTCCTGGGCTGCGCGCGTGACTTGGCCGTGCAGAGCTTCCAGCAGGAAGCGCACGTCCTTGGCCTTGGCCTCGGTCTGAATCGGCCCTGGTGGGTTATTAACCGGAATCGATTCGCCCTGAGCCACCAGCGCGTTCAGTTCCGCAATGCGTGCCTTGAGGGCGGCGCTGGATTTACTCAGGTGCAGCAGGCGTTGATTGGCGTTCAGTTCCAGGCGGGTCAGCAACAGCTTGAGCGCCGGGGTCATCAATTGGCCAGGGAAGGTCTCGGTGATTTCGCCACAGCGCCGCAGACGGTCATTGAGCTCGATCTGGGTCCGGGCCTTTTCCAGTTTGTTGTTTTCCACCACGTGGTTCATGTAGCCAATGGCGATCAGTATTACGATCCCGGCTATTACCAGCAGGGTGATCATGAGTGGTGTCACCGGTGTGACCTCTTTATTGGATGTGTGTTGAAGTGTAGTGATTGGTGCGTGTGGCGGATAGGACTGATCGACGAGCTGAGTCAGTCCTTCCTCTATATAAGTAAGTGGTACCTGTATGAATGCACATTGCCATCATTTGCTGGTGCGAACTATAACGTCTTGTAGGGCGCCAGAATATAGGCGCCAAACCTTGGGCGGCGAAAATGCCCGAGAGGGCCGGTAAAGAGCCGCGAAGTCATTGATTTAAATAAATTTATCCTTGGGGGTTGACGACACCCCAGTCCATCCATACAATGCGCGCCACTTACAGCGTAAAGCACACAGCAAAGCGCAGTTGAGTAGTGAATGTTGTACGCGTGTCCCCTTCGTCTAGTGGCCTAGGACACCGCCCTTTCACGGCGGTAACAGGGGTTCGAGTCCCCTAGGGGACGCCATTGCGGGAATAGCTCAGTTGGTAGAGCACGACCTTGCCAAGGTCGGGGTCGCGAGTTCGAGTCTCGTTTCCCGCTCCATATTTAACAAAAACGCCGCTCAGCAATGAGCGGCGTTTTTGTTTGTGCGTTTTTTATCTGGTGGAGTGCGGCGAGGGAGCCGACGTTGCGTTAATTGTGGAGCGAGCGTGCTCGCTCCTGCAGTTGATCGCTAATCAGTGCTTGGGCTGGTCATTGGACATGGCCAACAACTGCTTTTCCTGGTTCCAGTCAAACGGTTCGTCATTCTGCTCGGCTTCGAAGCGACGCTCTTCCAGGGCCTGATACAGGTCCAGTTCGTCGTCCGGCATGAAGTGCAGGCAATCACCGCCGAAGAACCACAGCAGGTCGCGCGGTACCAGATGGGCAATTTGCGGGTAGCGCAGGATGACCTGGCTCATCATGTCCTGGCCCAGGTACTGGCTTTCGATTGGGTCGATGGGCAGCAGGGCGCGCAGTTCGTCGAAACGCTCCAGGAACAGCGCGTGGCTTTCCTCGGGAACCTGTTCGGCTTCACCGACGGCAACCAGGATGCTGCGCAGGTGGTCGAGCAAGGCAAGATGATCGGCAACGACGTTGGACACGAGATAAGTCCTCAAGAGCAAAACGGGCGCGAGAGTATATAGCTCTCGCGCCCGCTTTTATATGACCGTTGGACTCAGCGGACTTTTCCTTCCGTTTGGGCCAGCTCTTCCTTGCTGAAGTCATCCACGTCGATCACCTTGCGTCGTGCCGCTTCGGCGTCACGCAGGGTTTGCGCTTCTGCCGGTTGCAGCACACCAGCTTGCAGCGCGGCGTCGATGGCATTTTCCCCTGCTGCCGGCTTGAGCTGGCCGCTCTTGAGGGCTGAGTGGAGTTTTTTCTGTAATGGATGGCTGGCGGCCAGCAGGTCGTAGGCATGTTGCAGTGCGCCCACCGGGTCCTCGGCCGATTGCGGGCGATAGCAGCCAGCCAGCAACTCTTCCAGGGTTGGATCGCCCTTGGCACGGCCAATCACAGCGGCGACTTCGGCATCCAGAGCGTCGGACGGGCCCTTGTGGCGACGACCGAACGGGAACACGATCACCCGCAGCAGGCAACCCAGCACCTTGTTCGGGAAGTTGCTCAGCAGTTCATCCAGTGCCCGCTCCGAATGGCCGAGGCTTTCTTCCATGGCCCAGGCGAACAACGGACGCAGATGATCGGGTGAGTCGAGGTCGTGGTAACGCTTGAGCGCCGCCGATGCCAGGTACATATGACTGAGCACATCCCCAAGGCGCGCCGACAGGCGTTCGCGGCGTTTAAGTTCGCCGCCCAGCAGCATCATGCTCAGGTCCGCCAGCAGGGCAAACGCAGCTGCCTGACGATTGAGGGCGCGGAAATAACCTTGGCTCAAACGGTTGCCAAGCGCTTTTTCGAAATGCCCGAAGCCCAGGTTCAGCACCAGGGTACTGGCGGCGTTACTCACGGCAAAACCGATGTGTTGCAGCAGCAGGCCATCGAACTCTTTCAGCGCCTGGTCATGGTCTTTGCGACCAGCCAGGGCCATCTCCTTGAGCACGAACGGATGGCAACGAATGGCTCCCTGGCCGAAGATCATCAGGTTGCGTGACAGAATATTTGCGCCTTCCACGGTGATGAAGATCGGCGCGCCTTGCCAGCTACGGCCCAAGTAGTTGTTGGGGCCCATGATGATGCCCTTGCCACCGTGTACGTCCATGGCGTGGCTGATGCACTCGCGACCGCGTTCGGTCAGGTGGTATTTGAGGATTGCCGACAGCACCGAGGGTTTTTCGCCCAAGTCTACCGCGTTGGCGGTGAGCATGCGCGCACTGTCCATCAGCCAGGCGTTGCCGCCGATACGGGCCAGGGCTTCCTGGATACCTTCAAAGGCTGACAGTGGTACGTTGAACTGTTCCCGCACCTGGGCGTATTGGCCAGTCACCAGGCTGGTGAACTTGGCTGCGCCAGTGCCGACAGCCGGCAGGGAAATCGAACGGCCCACCGACAGGCAATTCATCAGCATCATCCAGCCCTTGCCGAGCATTTCCTGGCCGCCGATAAGAAATTCCAGCGGGATAAATACATCCTTGCCGGAGTTAGGGCCGTTCATAAATGCCGCACCCAGCGGCAGATGACGGCGGCCAATCTCTACGCCGGGAGTTTCGGTGGGGATCAGCGCGAGGCTGATGCCCAGGTCTTCTTCATCGCCCAGCAGGTGATCCGGGTCGTAGGCCTTGAAGGCCAGGCCCAGCAAAGTGGCGACCGGGCCGAGGGTAATGTAGCGCTTTTCCCAATTCAGGCGCAGGCCCAGTGTTTCCTGGCCTTCCCATTCACCTTTGCAGATGACGCCGGTGTCGGGCATGGCACCGGCATCGGAGCCGGCCAGCGGGCCGGTAAGGGCGAAGCACGGAATATCATCGCCTCGGGCCAGGCGCGGCAGGTAGTGGTTGCGTTGTTCATCGGTGCCGTAATGCAGCAGCAGTTCGGCCGGGCCCAGTGAGTTGGGGACCATCACGGTGGAGGCGAGGTCGCCGCTGCGGGTCGCCAGCTTCATGGCGATCTGGGAGTGGGCGTAGGCCGAGAAACCCTTGCCGCCAAATTCCTTGGGGATGATCAGGGCAAAGAAGCCGTGCTGCTTGATGTGCTCCCAGGCGGCGGGCGGCAAGTCCATGGCCTGGCCGATTTCCCAGTCGCTGACCATGGCGCAAAGTTCTTCGGTAGGGCCGTCGATAAAAGCCTGCTCTTCTTCGGTCAACTGCACCTTTGGGTAGGCCAGCAGTTTGTCCCAGTCGGGGCGACCGCTGAACAGTTCGCCATCCCACCACACAGTGCCAGCGTCGATGGCGTCGCGCTCGGTCTCGGACATTGGCGGCAGGACTTTCTGAAACCAGTTGAACAGCGGCGCGGTGAAGTATTTGCGGCGCAGGTCCGGCAGCAGCAAGGGAGCGGCCACGACGGCGATCAGCACCCAGAAGACCAGCAGCAATCCGCCCGGCGCATGGCTGAAGGCGCCCATGGCCAGCAGGTAGACGGCGACCACACCCAGGGCGGGCAGGGGCGCGGTGCGGCGGTGTGCCAGGTAGGCAATGCCGACCACCAGAACCAGTATCCACAACAACAGCATATTCAATCCTCCGTGAAACCAGGGGCGAAATCACCTCAGAGCTTAGTCGGCATCCGAACAAATGGGTGATCAGGGTGTTACGTGGTGTGCCGGGCCATGTTGTTAAGACATGGGTGTCAGGCGCCGACATTTGGCCGAATCGTCGTTATCCCAGGGCCGGACCTGTGGTTAGACTCCAGGCTTGCCTCGGAGATTAACCCCATGAATGCGTACTTGAGTCCTAGCCGCTTCATCGATAGTGACCACCCGGCGGTGGTGGAGTTCGCCGAAAAACACCGCGGTTCGAGTGCTGATCCCTGTGACCAGGCAGTCAGTCTTTATTACGCCGTACGCGAGGCGGTGCGCTACAACCCTTACACCTTCAGCCGCGATCCGCAAACCCTGAGTGGCAGTTACGCCTTGGCTGCCGGCCAAAGCTATTGCGTGCCCAAGGCCACCCTGCTTGCTGCGTGCGCCAGGCATTGCGGCATACCGTCGCGCATCGGCCTGGCCGACGTGCGCAATCACCTGTCGACGCCGCGTTTGATCGAATTGCTCAGAAGCGACGTGTTCGCCATGCACGGCTACACCGAGTTGTATTTGCAGGGGCGCTGGGTCAAGGCCACGCCGGCGTTCAACCAGCAACTGTGTGAATTGTTCGACGTGCCGCCGCTGGATTTCGACGGTATCAACGACAGTGTTTTCCACCCGTTCAACCGTAAGGGCCAACGCTCCATGGAGTACGTGGTGGACCACGGGCAATTTGCCGATGTGCCCGAGGAATTCTTCTTCGCTCATCTGGAGAAATGTTACCCGCACCTGTTTGGCGAGCAGATGCCGATCCTGCTGGGGGACATGCAGAGCGATTTGAGCAAGGCGTGAACCGGCGTATGCTGCCTCGGCATTCATCCACCATGTTCATCAAGTCAGGGGCGGTCATGCTGAAAATCTGGGGTCGTAAAAATTCGTCAAATGTCAGGAAGGCACTGTGGTGCGCCGAGGAACTCGGCCTGGACTATGAGGCAATTGATGCGGGCGGGGCTTTTGGTGTGGTCGATACGCCGCAATACCGGGCGTTGAACCCGAATGGCCGGGTGCCGCTGATCGAAGATGGCGATTTTGTGTTGTGGGAATCCAACACCATCGTGCGTTATCTGGCCGCGCGCCATGCTGCGGATTCGAACTGGTACCCCGGCGATCTGCAAGCGCGAGCCAACGCTGAAAAATGGATGGACTGGACCACGTCCACCTTCGCTGAACCGTTCAAGATCGTATTCTGGGGCGTGTTGCGTACCCCAGCCGGAAAGCAAAACTGGGACAGCATCCACGCCGGGCGCCAAGCCTGCATCGATGTATTGCAGACGGTGGACCAGGCCCTGGCCACGCAACCCTACCTGTCGGGTGCCGAGATCGGCATGGGCGACATCCCCTTGGGCAGCTTTATTTACGCCTGGTTCGAGATGCCTATCGAGCGGCCCCCAATGCCCAGTCTAGAGGCCTGGTACCAGCGTCTTTGCCAGCGTCCGGCCTATCAAAAAGCGGTTATGACCGCGTTGACTTAATACTGACTATTAATACAGGTGACTGTACTTGTACGGCGCGGGCACGCACCATGGCTGTCATGCGCCGGCGTTGTATTGTCGGCCGCCTGCCCTTATTTAATAAGTAACTTCCTTCTTCTTGGTGCGTAATCCGATATGAGTTCCGCTCTGTCCATCCGGCAGCTAACCAAAACCTACGGCAACGGTTTCCAGGCCCTGAGTGGTATCGATCTGGATGTTGCCGAAGGTGATTTCTTCGCCTTGCTCGGCCCCAACGGCGCCGGCAAATCCACCACCATCGGCATTCTCTCGACACTGGTGAACAAGACCAGCGGCACGGTGAATATCTTTGGCCACGACCTGGATAAATCCCCGGCCGCGCTCAAGCGCTGCATTGGCGTGGTGCCCCAGGAGTTCAACTTCAACCAGTTTGAAAAGACCTTCGATATCGTCGTGACCCAGGCTGGCTACTACGGCATCCCTCCGAAAATTGCCAAGGAGCGCGCCGAGCAGTACCTGACGCAACTGGGCCTGTGGGACAAGCGCGACGTACCTTCACGTTCTCTGTCCGGCGGCATGAAGCGCCGCCTGATGATCGCCCGCGCCCTGGTTCACGAACCGCGCCTGCTGATCCTTGACGAACCGACGGCGGGGGTAGACATCGAGCTGCGTCGCTCGATGTGGACCTTCCTCACCGAGCTGAACGAGAAAGGCATCACCATCATCCTCACCACCCATTACCTGGAAGAGGCTGAGCAGTTGTGCCGCAACATCGGCATCATCGACCACGGCACCATTGTCGAAAACACGAGCATGCGTCAGTTGCTCGGCCAGCTGCACGTCGAGACTTTTCTGCTGGACCTGAAATACGACATGACGGTGCCACCGCAGTTGATCGGCTACCCGAATCGCCTGGTGGACAGCCACACCCTGGAAGTCCAGGTGGATAAAGCCGTGGGCATCACCGCGTTGTTCGGCCAACTGGCTACCCAGAACATCGAAGTGCTGAGCCTGCGCAATAAAACCAATCGCCTTGAGGAGTTGTTCGTGTCCCTGGTGGAGAAAAATCTGGCGAAGGTGGCGGTATGAGTTCCGAACTGCAACCCAACCTCGTTGCCCTCAATACTATCGTCTACCGCGAAGTGAAGCGCTTTACCCGGATCTGGCCGCAAACCCTGCTGCCGCCAGCGATCACCATGGTTTTGTACTTCGTGATTTTCGGTAACCTGATCGGCCGGCAGATCGGTGACATGGGTGGTTTCACCTACATGGAATACATCGTGCCGGGGCTGATCATGATGTCGGTGATCACCAACTCCTACGGCAATGTGGTCTCCAGTTTCTTCGGCAGCAAGTTCCAGCGTTCCATCGAGGAATTGATGGTCTCGCCGGTCTCGCCCCACACCATTCTGATTGGCTACACCGTGGGCGGCGTGCTCCGCGGTTTGATGGTCGGGGTGATCGTGACCCTGCTGTCGCTGTTCTTTACCGATCTGCAGGTGCATCACCTGGGCGTCACCATTTTGGTGGTGGTACTGACGGCGACAATCTTCTCGCTGCTGGGCTTCATCAATGCGGTATTTGCGCGCAACTTTGATGACATCTCCATTATCCCGACCTTTGTGCTAACGCCACTGACTTACCTGGGTGGGGTGTTTTACTCGATTACCCTACTGCCGCCGTTCTGGCAGACGGTGTCGTTGGCCAACCCGGTGTTGCATATGGTCAACGCGTTTCGCTACGGGATTCTTGGGGTTTCGGATATCAAGATCGGTGTGGCAATCACCTTCATGCTCGTAGCGACCGTGGTGCTGTATCTGGGCTGTGCGCGGTTGCTGGTGAGTGGGCGTGGGATGCGCACGTGACAGTGATGTGGGATAGCAAAACGGCCTCTAGATGAGGCCGTTTTTTATGGGGTTACCCTCGCAACGCGATCTCGATCAGCTCGTGCAACTCCTCAAGCTGCAACGGCACGGAGGAGAACAAAATCCGAAACACCGTCGGTGCTGCCAGCAGGTTGATCAGCCGGTCCACGCTGGGCAATACGTCACGGCTGTCCTGATAACGATCAAGGATGGCCTGCAACTGCCCACCCAGAATGCTCACGCAATACCCCGGCGTCTGGCTGCACTGCACATCACGCATCATGTTGCGCCCCGGCTGCGAATTCATCTCGTCCAGGTATTGCTCGGCCCACGCTCGTAAATCGCCACGCAGGCTGCCGGTGTTGGCAGGTGTGCTGTCTGGGCGCATGCGGGCCAGGGCGACGTCGGCGAGGAGGGCGGACAGGTCGCCCCAGCGTCGGTAAATCGTCGACGGCGTCACTCCCGCACGAGTAGCGATTTGCGGTACGGTCACGCTGGCGCGGTCCTGCTCTTGCAGCAATTGACGCACCGCCGAATGAACCGACTCTTGTACCCGGGCACTGCGGCCCCCCGGGCGGAGGCCTTCTTTTATCGCCATGTTTAAAACCTTAACACAAAGAATTTGCTTTAAGGGCGGTGGAGTAGCACACTCCGCAAAAGCAAAATATTAGCTTTAGCGGAGTGTGCTCATGCCCATTGTCACTTCTCATCGTTGCAGCCTGGTGTTCCTGGCGATCACCTTGCTGACATTTCTCGCCGCCTCCAGCGCGCCGACGCCGTTGTATCACCTCTACCAGGAAGACCTGCATTTTTCCGCTGGTGTGCTCACCCTGATCTTCGGCGTGTATGCCCTGAGCTTGCTGGCGGCTCTGTTGACCGTCGGTTCGCTGTCGGATCACCTGGGGCGCAAGCCGGTGATCTTTGTCGCGCTGGTCCTGGATATGCTGGCGATGCTGCTGTTTATCAATGCCGACAGTGTTGCCTGGCTGATTGCCGCCCGCACGCTGCAAGGTTTCGCCACCGGCATGGCCACTGCGGTGTTGGGTGCGGCGTTGCTCGACACTGACCGTCAGCGGGGCCCGCTGGTCAACAGCGTTGCGCCGCTATTGGGCATGGCGTGTGGCGCCATGGGCAGCAGTTTGTTGGTGGAGTTCGCGCCGCTGCCCACGCAGTTGATCTATTGGACGCTGTTCGCCCTGTTGGCGTTGCAGTGCCTGTATGTCTGGCGCTTGCCGGAAACAGTGAGTCGCATACCCGGTGCGCTGGCATCCCTGTGGCCGACCTTGCATGTACCGCCCCAGGCGCGACGAGCCTTGTGGCTGTCGCTGCCGGTGGATATCGCGGTGTGGGCAATGAGTGGCTTTTATCTGTCCCTGGCACCTTCGCTGGTGCGGGCGGCGACTGGTTCGACCTCCAATCTGATCGGCGGCGGCTTGGTGGCAGTGTTGACGTTGAGCGGCGCGGTGATGATTTTCAGCTTGCGCAATCGCCCGGCGGACAAAGTCCTGCGGCTGGGAGCGAGCTTGCTCGCCGTGGGCGTGGCGCTGATTCTCGCGGCGGTCCACAGCGCCAGCCTGTCACTGTTTTTCTTCGCCACTCTGGTCGCCGGCAGCGGGTTTGGTGCGGGTTTCCTCGGCGCATTGCGCAGCGTCGTGCCGTTGGCATTGCCTCACGAGCGGGCCGGCTTGATATCGGCGTTCTACGTGCTGAGCTACCTGGCGTTCTGCTTGCCGTCGCTGTTGGCGGGCCACCTCACTCGCACCTTTGGCCTGATCGCCACCACTGATGGTTATGGGCTCGTGCTGATCGTGTTGGCGCTTAGTGCCTTGGTCGGTTTGATGATGCAGGACTCTGCCAAGACCAGGGCGACGTCGGGCGGTTGATCGGTAATAATCCGCGCTCCGTGCAACCCAGAATCGAGATTCAAGCATGAAGATCATCCGCAGCAAGGACTTCACCGGTAGCCGCGCCTGGGAGGCACTGGACATCGCCAGGATGAACGGCATCACCACCCGCTTGCACTGGACCGATCAGCCTTACCGCTGGCACATCAACGATGGCGAGGAGGTGTTTGTGGTGCTCGATGGTCAGGTGCAGATGCACTATCGCGAAAACGGTAAAGAAAAAAGGGTGTTACTTGAAGTCGGCGACATCTTCTACGCCAGTATCGGCACCGAGCATGTGGCCCGTCCGCAGGGGGCGGCGCGAATTCTGGTGATCGAATCCGAGGGCAGCGAATAGCCTTATATTGGTAAAACAGATAACAGTTAGAGATATTACCCGTTTTATAGATATTCGATCAGCTTCTACCATGGCCTCAACCTCATACGAGGAAGAGGATTACCCATGACCTGCCCCAACAGCATCACCACCGGTTACAAACCATTCAGCCACCTGGCCCGTCCCCGGGAAGTCATTCGCCAGTTCACCCCCAACTGGTTTGCCGCCACCATGGGCACCGGGGTGTTGGCGCTGGCCTTGGCGCAAGTGCCGGTCAACCTGCCTGGGTTGCATGCCATCGCCGAGGCGCTGTGGCTGCTCACGATCGTTCTGTTTGTTTTGTTCAGTGGCCTGTACGCCGCACGCTGGGTGATGTTTTTCCATGAGGCGCGGCGGATTTTCGGCCATTCCACGGTCTCGATGTTCTTCGGCACCATTCCCATGGGCCTGGCGACCATCATCAACGGTTTTCTGCTGTTTGGCCTGCCACGCTGGGGCGAGGGCGTGGTGCAATTGGCCGAAGTGCTGTGGTGGCTGGACGTGGCAATGTCCCTGGCGTGCGGGGTGCTGATTCCCTACATGATGTTCACTCGCCAGGAACACAGCATCGACCAGATGACTGCGGTCTGGCTGTTGCCGGTGGTCGCCGCCGAAGTCGCCGCCGCCAGCGGTGGCCTGCTGGCACCGCACTTGGTCGACGCCCACTCGCAACTGGTTATGCTGGTGACCAGCTACGTGCTGTGGGCGTTTTCCCTGCCGGTGGCGTTCAGCATTCTGACCATCCTGATGTTGCGCATGGCCTTGCATAAACTGCCTCACGCCAACATGGCTGCGTCGAGCTGGCTGGCCCTCGGTCCCATCGGCACCGGTGCCCTTGGCATGTTGCTGCTGGGCAACGACGCCCCGGCAATCTTTGCCGCCAACGGCTTCCCAGGTATCGGCGAGATTGCTGAAGGCCTGGGCCTGATCGCTGGTATTACCCTGTGGGGCCTGGGGTTGTGGTGGATGCTGATCGCGGTGCTGATTACCTTGCGCTACCTGCGGGCCGGTATCCCGTTTAACCTGGGCTGGTGGGGTTTCACCTTTCCACTGGGGGTCTATGCCCTGACCACCTTGAAGCTGGCAGGCACCTTGCACCTGGGTTTTTTCAGCGTCTTCGGTTGTGTGTTGGTGGCGGCCCTGGCCCTGATGTGGCTGATCGTCGCCAAGCGCACGGTGCAGGGGGCCTGGAAAGGTGAGCTTTTTGTTTCACCGTGCATTGCGGGACTAGGGAATAAGTAATCAGGATTAGGTAAAGTCGTGGCCTGGCTCTCAAGTGCAAAGTCCCAATTGCCAGATCAATAACAGCCTTCAGGCCACGCAGGAACATGGACGATGAGTCACCCCTCGCAATTCACCTTGCTGCGCAAACGGCGTTTTCTGCCGTTTTTTATTACCCAGTCCCTGGGTGCATTCAACGACAACATCTTCAAGCAGTCGCTGATCCTGGCGATTCTCTACAAGCTGACCATCGAGGGCGACCGCTCGATCTGGGTCAACCTCTGCGCCTTGCTGTTTATCCTGCCGTTCTTCCTGTTCTCGGCCCTGGCCGGGCAATTTGGCGAGAAGTTCAACAAGGACGCGCTGATCCGCATGATCAAGCTCGGCGAGATCGTGATCATGGCCGTGGGCGCCGTCGGCTTTATGTTCAACCACCTTGAACTGATGCTGTTGGCGCTGTTTGCCATGGGCACTCATTCGGCGCTGTTCGGCCCGGTGAAGTACTCGATCATGCCCCAGGCGTTGCATGAAGATGAGTTGGTGGGTGGCAATGGCCTGGTGGAGATGGGCACATTCCTGGCGATTCTGGCGGGGACCATCGGTGCCGGGATCATGATGTCCTCCAGCCATTACGCGCCGGTAGTGTCTATCGCCATCGTCGGCGTTGCGGTGTTGGGATACCTGGCCAGCCGCAGCATTCCTCGCGCCGCCGCCGCCAGCCCTGAGATGCGCCTGAACTGGAATATCTTCAGCCAATCCTGGGCCACCTTGCGCCTGGGCCTGGGGCAAACGCCGGCTGTGTCCCGTTCGATTGTTGGCAATTCGTGGTTCTGGTTTGTCGGTGCGATCTACCTGACGCAGATCCCGGCCTATGCCAAGGAGTGGCTGTACGGCGATGAGACTGTGGTCACGCTGATCCTGACCGTATTCTCGGTAGGTATCGCGCTAGGTTCGATGCTCTGCGAGAAGCTCTCCGGGCGTAAAGTGGAAATTGGCCTGGTGCCCTTTGGCTCCTTTGGTCTTACGGTGTTTGGCCTGCTGCTGTGGTGGCATTCCGGCGGTTTCCCGCAGAACGTCCAGGCCAACGACTGGATCGCCGTGCTCAGCTACGGTCAAGCCTGGTGGGTGTTGATCGATATCCTCGGCCTTGGCGTGTTTGGTGGGTTCTACATCGTGCCGCTGTATGCGCTAATCCAGTCGCGCACCGCCGAAAAAGAGCGGGCGCGGGTCATTGCGGCCAACAACATTCTCAATGCGCTGTTCATGGTGGTCTCGGCAATTGTCTCGATCCTGCTGCTGAGCGTGGCCAAGCTGTCGATCCCCGAGTTGTTCCTGGTGGTGTCGCTGCTCAACATCGCGGTCAACACTTACATCTTCAAGATTGTTCCCGAGTTCTCCATGCGTTTCATGATCTGGCTGCTCAGCCATTCCATGTACCGCGTTGAACATCGCAACCTGGAACTGATTCCCGACGAAGGTGCGGCGCTGCTGGTGTGCAACCATGTGTCGTTTGTCGATGCATTGTTGATTGGCGGCGCGGTGCGTCGGCCGATTCGCTTTGTCACGTACTACAAGATCTACCGTTTGCCGGTGCTGAACTTTATCTTCCGCACTGCCGGGGCGATTCCGATTGCCGCGCGGCATGAGGATATCCAGATCTACGACAAGGCGTTCCAGCGGATTGCCCAGTACCTCAAGGATGGCGAGTTGGTGTGCATCTTCCCCGAAGGCAAGTTGACAGGTGATGGCCAGATCAATGAGTTCAAGGGCGGGTTGACGCGGATTCTTGAGGAGACCCCGGTGCCGGTGATTCCGTTGGCTTTGCAGGGGTTGTGGGGAAGTTTCTTCAGTCGTGACCCGGCCAAGGGGATGTTCCGTCGGTTGTGGTCGCGGGTGACGCTGGTGGCAGGGCCGCCAGTGACGCTGGAGACGGCGACGCCGCAAGCATTGCAGGAAGTGGTGGGGCAGTTGCGGGGGAGTGTCAGGTAGGTTGATCGTTCCCACTTTCGCGGGAACGATCCGGGGTTCAAGCGCTGATCTTGAGCCCCACCAGCCCGGCAATAATCAATGCCACACTGGCCAGCCTGAACAGCGCCATGGATTCCCCAAACAGGATAATCCCGGCAATCACCGTGCCCACTGCACCGACTCCGGTCCAGATGGCATAGGCGGTGCCCAGTGGCAGTTCTTTCATGGCCAATCCCAACAAGCCCAGGCTGACAGCCATGGCGGCAATCGTCAGGGCTGTTGGCATGGGTTTGCTGAAGCCGTCGGTGTATTTCAGGCCAACGGCCCAGCCGACTTCAAAGAGACCTGCAAAAAACAGAATGATCCAGGACATGAAAACCTCCATCGATAGAAGGGGTCGTCCCCAGTGAATACCTTGATCGAGCCGCGAGGTCGTCCCCGCGAAGCTCGGTAGAGTGCCGAAAATTGATCGTGTGATCAAGTTTCAACCGTCAGTCGGTCTGCTGTTGCGCCAACAGTTCGCGATCTTCCTTCTCGCTCATCCGGCGGAAATACGTCGACAGCAACGCCCCGGAAATGTTGTGCCAGACGCTGAACAGCGCGCTCGGCACCGCCGCCAACGGCGAAAAGTGCGCACTCGCCAAGGCGGCGCCCAGCCCTGAATTCTGCATGCCCACTTCCAGCGCCAACGACTTGCGTTGTGCCAGCGGTAGCTTGAACACGAGGCCGGTGAAATAACCCAGCAGGTAGCCAAAGCTGTTGTGCAACATCACCACGGCCATGATCAGCAGGCCAGACTCGGCAATCTTCGCCTGGCTTGCGGCCACCACGGCGGCGACGATGATCACGATGCTGACTACCGACACCAGCGGCAATACGTCCACGGCATGGCGCACCCGATCACCCAGCAACCGTTGCGCCAGCACACCGAGCACGATGGGCAGCAACACCACCTGCAGGATAGACCAGAACAACTCCATGAACGACACCGGTAGCCAGGCCGAGGCGAGCAGCCAGATCAGCGCCGGGGTGAGCAGCGGTGCGAGGAGGGTGGTGACGGCGGCGATGGCCACTGACAGCGCCAGGTCGCCACGGGCCAGCCAGGTCATGACATTGGACGAGGTACCGCTGGGGCAGCAACCCACCAGGATCACGCCGACGGCAATTTCCGGCGGCAGTTGGAAGGCCTGGCACAGCAACCACGCCATGCCGGGCATGATCACAAAATGCGCGACCACGCCAAGCGCTACACGCCATGGGTGACGGGCGACCTCGGCGAAGTCTTCAAGTTTGAGGGTCAGCCCCATGCCGAACATCACCAGCCCCAGCAGCGGGACGATGGCGCTCTTCAGGCCGATAAACCAGCTTGGTTGCAGGAACGCGACCACGGCAAAAATCAGCACCCAGTAGGCGAAGGTGTTGCCGACGAAGCGGCTTAAAGCGGCGAGTGCGCGCATGGGGTGGTCCTTGTTATTGGAGAGCAGTTTGTCGAGTGACAGAAAATCCGAGGCGGTAATCTGATCGAATGTGTGTGGCTTGCTTGCGATAGCTATAGGTATCTATATGTTTTGGGATTGGGTTGGGCTGGGTACATATCCGTTATTTTGGTTGGGGCGGATTAGGGTTACGCCCTTACGGCGTGTCACTTTGCAAAAGCGGCAAAGTAACCAAAGCGCTCTTGCCCCACCACTCGGTGCCTCGCTTAGGCTCGGCATGCCTTCACTCCGGCATTGCTCCGTGGGCCGCCGCGATGGGCCATCCTTGGCCCAGCGCGGCTAAACCGGCGTCCTGCCGGTTTACCCACGGATCAATGCCTGCGTTCAGCCATCGTGGTTAACGGGGCGCCTTAGATCAAGATCAAAAGCACGGCGGCCTGGTAGCCGACCTGAGTGGTGAGAAGCAAGAGCAGATCCCATGCCCACTGCCCACTGTAGGAGCGAGCTTGCTCGCGATGGTCGTTAACGATGACGCTGGCATCCTGAATCACCGCGGTGCCCTCAGGTTCTTCGCGAGCAAGAACTAGGCGTCCCCCTCGCTCCTACAAAAAAGCGGATGGCTCTTGATCTGCCTGCCCATAAAACCAGAGGCCGAACGCAGGTGTTGAGCAGTGGGTAAACCGGCAGGACGCCGGTTTAGCCGCGCTGGGCCAGGGATGGCCCAGCGCGGCGACCCTCGGAGCAATGCCTTCGTTCGGGCACGCCGAGCCGCAGCGAGGTGCCGATAGGTAGGGCAGGAGCGCTTTGGTTACTTTGCCGCTTTTGCAAAGTGACAAGCCGTAAGGGCGTAACCCTAATCCGCCGTTACCGCAGCAACGGATATGTACTCAACCGAACCTGCCCCCTAGCTATCAGCATTTTTAGATCCCCTGCGGGGTCTCTTCGCCGCCCAAAGCCTCAACCAACGCCGGCAGGAAATCGCCAAACGTCAGCATCATCAAGGCAAAGCTGGCGTCCTGCTGGCCCAGGGCTTCGTCGCCGCCGTCCTGTTCTGCCTGGTCTTGCAGCAGGTCTTCGAACTTCAGGCGCTTGACCACCATCTTGTCATCCAGCATGAAGGACAGCTTGTCCTGCCAGGCCAGGGACAGTTGCGTCACCACCTTGCCGGTGCTCAGGTGCAGTTGGATTTCTTCGCCGGTCAGGTCCTGGCGCTTGCAGCGCACGATGCCGCCGTCTTCGTGGGTGTCGCGCAACTCGCATTCGTCGAGGACGAAGAAGTCATCGGCCGGCTTTTGCGTGGTGACCCAGTCGGTCATGGTGGCGGTTGGGGCCATTTTCACGGTCAGCGGACGTACCGGCAGGGTGCCGATCACTTCACGCAGGGTGGACAGAAGGTCTTCGGCACGCTTTGGGCTGGCCGAGTTGACCAGGATCAGGCCCTGTTTCGGCGCGATGGCGGCGAAGGTCGACGAGCGACGGATAAAGGCGCGGGGCAGGAAGGCCTGGATGATTTCATCCTTGATCTGGTCGCGTTCTTTTTTATAGACCTTGCGCATTTGCTCGGCTTCGATCTCTTCGACTTTTTCCTTCACCGCATCACGCACCACGCTACCCGGCAGGATACGTTCTTCCTTGCGCGCAGCAATCAGCAGGAAGTCACCGCTGACGTGTACCAATGGCGCATCTTCGCCTTTGCCGAACGGGGCGACGAAGCCGTAAGTGGTCAACTCCTGGCTTGCACAGGAGCGCGCCAGTTTGGTGGCCAGTGCAGTTTCCAACGCCTCGGCATCAACAGGCAGATCTTGGGTCAGGCGATAGATAAGCAGGTTTTTGAACCACATGGGGTGAGTCTCTCCTTTATACAAAGGTGGGCATTATTCCCCTCGTAGCGCCGTAGGCCAACCCCGCCTAAGCCATTGGAAGGCCTGAAAAAAATATTTAAGAAAGTGCTTGCCAGAGTTTGGGTCGCTCCGTAGAATGCGCGCCACACCGAAAGTGAAGGGTGATTAGCTCAGCTGGGAGAGCATCTGCCTTACAAGCAGAGGGTCGGCGGTTCGATCCCGTCATCACCCACCATTCGCTTACAGTGTTACGCGCAGCGGTAGTTCAGTCGGTTAGAATACCGGCCTGTCACGCCGGGGGTCGCGGGTTCGAGTCCCGTCCGCTGCGCCATATTAAGGTTTCCTGGACCGCTGAACGCCAGGTCACCGCGAGAAGCCCGCTCAAGTAGCGGGCTTTTTGTTGTCTGCGATTTCACAAAAATGAAATCTTTTAAATAAATTGCATTTAAATCAACACATTAGAATTTTTTGTGAGAGAATGCGCCCCGCAACGAAGGTGAAGGGTGATTAGCTCAGCTGGGAGAGCATCTGCCTTACAAGCAGAGGGTCGGCGGTTCGATCCCGTCATCACCCACCATTACTTTCAACGCTACGCGCAGCGGTAGTTCAGTCGGTTAGAATACCGGCCTGTCACGCCGGGGGTCGCGGGTTCGAGTCCCGTCCGCTGCGCCATATTAAGGTTTCCTGGACCGCTGAACGCCAGGTCACCACGAAAAGCCCGCTTATAAAGCGGGCTTTTTTTTGCCTGGAATTTAGAGCCCTACCAGTCGATACCCCACCTGCAACTCGGTAATGAAATACTGCGGTTGTGCGGGGTTCGCCTCCAGCTTCTGGCGCAGATGGGCCATATGCACGCGTAGATAATGGGCGCGTTCCACGTAATCCAGGCCCCAGACTTCCAGCAGTAACTGCCTGTGGGTCAGCACTCGGCTCTGCCCGCGAATCATCGCGCACAACAGGCGGTACTCGATGGGCGTCAGGTGCACCGGCTGGCCCTGGCGCCATACCTCATGGGTGGCCAGGTCGACTTCAACCTCGCCAAACGCCACTTTGCTGGTGGCTGCCACGGTGCCGGTTTGCCCATGTCGACGCAGTTGTGCGCGGATACGTGCCAGCAGCTCGGGCACGCCGAAGGGTTTGGTCAGGTAGTCATCGGCGCCAGCGTCCAGGGCGGCGACTTTTTCCTCTTCGCGATCTCGCGCCGACAGTACCAGGATCGGCACCGCCAGCCAGCCCCGCAATTCGCTGATCAACTGTTTGCCGTCACCATCCGGCAAGCCGAGATCGACGATCACCAGGTCTGGCTGGCGGCTGGCGGCATGGATCAAGGCGCGCTTGACGCTGTCGGCCTCGAAGACCTGGAAGCCTTCATCTTGCAGGGCGATACCGACAAAACGGCGGATATTGGCCTCGTCTTCAACAATCAGAATGCGCGCAGTGCTCATAGGGTTTCCATGGGTGGCGGGGTGCCCGCCGGTAAAGTGATGACGAAATGCATGCCGCACTCGGTGCCGGGGTTGGCCTCAATGCGCCCGCCATGGGCTTCGATGATGCGCTTGACCAGTGCTAGCCCCAGGCCGATGCCCGCGACGGCGGACTCCTGCTGGCCGCGAGTGAAGGGTTTGAACAGGTTGTGAGCAGCACAGCCCGGCCCGGTGTCGTTGACCTCCAGCAGGATCTTGTCCCCAGCCTGGCGGGCGCCAACAGTAATGCAGGTGCCGTCGGGGGTGTACTTGGCGGCGTTGTCCAGCAGGTTGACCAGCACCCGTTCGATCAATAGTCCATCGACCTCCACCAGTGGCAACTGCGCGTCAATGGCGGTGTGTACGACGTGCCGGGCCAGCGGTTCGCGCAACTGGCGCAGGGAGCTGCCGACGATTTCTTCCAGGGAGTGCCATTGCCGATTGAGCCGCACTCCGTGTTCTTGCATGCGGGCCATGTCCAGCAGGTTTTCAATCAGCCGTTGCATGGAAGTGGCTTGTTCGTGGATGTCGTGCAGCAAGTCAGTCAGGGGCCCGGGTGGGGCGTGGGGCAGTGCGGTGTCGGCGGCGCCGATCAGCGTGGTCAAGGGCGTGCGCAAGTCGTGGGAAATGGCGGCGAGCAGGGTGTTACGCATTTTCTCGCCTTCCATCTGCACCAGTGTGCTTTGCGCCACTTCGACGAAATGCACTCGCTCCAGGGCGATCGCCAGCTGGCTCATGCAGGCTTCCAGCAACCGGCGCTCTTGCGGTTCGCTCAGGCGTTCGCGCTGGGCCAGTTCCAGCACCAGCACACCGCGTACGCGCATCGGTGCCTTCAATGGCAGGTAGCAACCTTTGGCGGCCGCCAGGGTGTCGGTGCCCTGGCCCGCCGGGCGGCCATGGTCGTAGCTCCATTGGGCGATGCCTTCATCGATGGGCAGCACGCCCGCGCCAACGCTATGGAGACGGTCTTGCGCATCTGGCAACGCCAGGCCCACCCGCGCCTCGAACACGCCGCTGAAGGTGCGCAGTGCCACTTCGCTGATCTGCTCCACGGTCAACGCCGCCGACAGGTCGCGGGCCAGTCGCGCCAACGACGTTGCACGCCGCTCCCGGGCCGCGGCGGTGCGTGCTTCATGGCGTAGACGGGCGGTGAGTTGCCCGGTGATCAAGGCGATGCCGAGCATCAAGGCAAAGGTGAAGAAATACTGGGTGTCATTGACGGTGAAGGAATAGCGCGGCTGCACGAAAAAGAAGTCAAAACACAGCACCGCGAGCATCGCCGCCCAGACGCCGGGACCGCGCCCATAGCGCAGGGCCACCAGCACCACGGTGAGCAAAAACACCATGACCACGTTGGCCAGGTCGAACACCTGAAGCAGCAGCGCGGCGATGGCGCTGGCGGTGAAGCAGGCCAGGCTGGCCCAGATATAGGCCAAGGTGCGACCCGGCGCAGGTGCTGGCTTTTCAAGATTTTTGACGGGGGCGCTGGCGGGTAATACACCGTGGGCAATGACGATCTGATCAATCTGCGGATGGTGACGGCTGATTCGATCACTGACCGACTGGTGCCAGAACCGCCAGGCCTGGCGGGGATGATGGCCAAGCACCAGACGGTTGGCGTTGTGCTCACGGGCACAGGCTGCCAGCGCCTCGGCGACGTCCATGCCTGGCAGTGTTGCGGTATCGGCACCAAACTCGGTGGCCAGGGCCAGGGTTTTCATGGCCGTCAGATAGCGCTTGGCACCGCGACCTTGGGCCGAAGCCACATGCACGACGATCCAGTCTGCCTCAAGCTTCTGCGCCAGCCGCGCCGCTTCACGCACCAGGCGTTCATCACCGGCGTCGCCCGCCACGCCGACCAGCAGCCGCTCGCGGGCTGGCCACAAGGCTTTGATTGAGCGTTCGCGGCGATACACCCGCATCTGCGTGTCGACCCGGTCGGCCGTGCGGCGCAGTGCCAGCTCGCGCAGGGCCAGCAGGTTGCCCTTGCGGAAAAAATGCCGTGACGCACGCTCGGCCTGAGGCCCCAGGTAGACCTTGCCGTCCTTCAAGCGCTGCAACAGGTCATCGGGTGGCAGGTCGACCACCACCACTTCGTGGGCATTGTCGAACACGTGGTCGGGTACGGTTTCCCGCACGCGGATACCAATGATCCCACTGACAAGATCGTTAAGGCTTTCCAGGTGCTGGACGTTGAGGGTGGTCCACACGTCGATGCCGGCGCTGAGCAGTTCTTCCACATCTTGCCAGCGTTTGGGGTGGCGCGAGCCAGGGGCGTTGTTGTGGGCCAGTTCGTCGACCAGCAGCACCGACGGATGCCTGAGCAGGGCGGCGTCGAGGTCGAATTCAGTAAGGGCGACTTCGCGGTGTAACAGGGCGGTGCGGGGCAGTTGTTCCAGGCCATGGAGCAGGTCGGTGGTTTCCTGGCGACCGTGGGTTTCCACGACGCCCGCGAGCAGGTCGCGGCCCAGGGCGACTTCTCGTTGCGCTGCCGCGAGCATGGCGCAGGTCTTGCCCACGCCGGCGTTGGAGCCGAAGTAGATACGCAATTTGCCGCGCAAGGCGGCTTGTTCTTCCTGCTGGAGTCGGGCCAGCAAGGCGTCGGGGTCGGGGCGATCTTCGTTTAATGCGGGCATGTCATTCCTCAAGAGAGTCTGTAGGAGCGAGGAGGACGCCTAGTTCTTGCTCCTACAGGGGAGTTGGTCCGTTACACCAGACCTAGTCCAGTCAACACCATGTCAATTACCTTGATCCCGGCAAACGGCACCAGCACCCCACCCACGCCATAGATCAGCAGGTTGCGGTTAAGCAACGCCGCCGCACCAATGGCCCGATAGGTCACGCCGCGCAACGCCAGTGGAATCAACGCGACAATGATCAGCGCGTTGAAAATCACCGCACTGAGAATCGCCGAGTTGGGACTGGTCAGGTGCATGACGTTCAAGGCACCGAGCTGCGGATAGGTCGCCACGAATGCCGCCGGGATGATCGCGAAATACTTCGCCACGTCGTTGGCGACGCTGAAGGTGGTCAGGGCGCCACGGGTCATCAGCATCTGTTTGCCGACCTCGACCACTTCGATCAGCTTGGTCGGGTTGCTGTCCAGGTCGACCATGTTGCCGGCCTCTTTCGCTGCCTGGGTGCCGCTGTTCATTGCTACCGCCACGTCGGCCTGGGCCAGTGCCGGAGCGTCGTTGGTGCCGTCGCCGGTCATGGCGACGAGCTTGCCCTGGGCCTGGTAGTCGCGGATCAGTTGCAGCTTGTCCTCTGGGCGAGCCTCGGCGAGGAAGTCGTCGACACCAGCCTCCACGGCAATCGCTGCAGCGGTCAGGCGGTTGTCGCCGGTGATCATCACCGTCTTGATGCCCATGCGCCGCAATTCGGCGAAGCGCTCCTTGATGCCGCCCTTGACCACGTCCTTGAGCTCTACCACGCCCAATGCCGTGGAACCGTCGGACACCACCAGCGGGGTGCTGCCGCGCCGTGAGACTTCATCGACCTTGGCCTGCAACGCCGCCGGAAAGCTCCCACCCAAAGCTTCGATATGACTGCGAATAGCATCCGCCGCACCCTTGCGAATGGTCCGGCCCTCGGGCAGGTCGACGCCGCTCATGCGGGTTTGTGCGGTGAAGTGGACAAAGCTGGCGCCCAGGGCGTTGATGTCTCGCGCCCGCAGGTCGAACTTCTGTTTGGCCAGCACCACGATGCTGCGACCTTCAGGGGTTTCATCGGCCAGGGACGCCAGTTGCGCGGCGTCCGCCAACTCGGCTTCCTTGATACCCGGTGCAGGAAGGAAACTGCTGGCCTGGCGATTACCCAGGGTGATGGTGCCGGTCTTGTCCAGCAACAACACGTCGACATCGCCAGCAGCCTCGACGGCCCGGCCTGAAGTGGCGATTACATTGGCCGACATCATCCGGCTCATCCCCGCCACGCCAATGGCCGAGAGCAGGCCGCCGATGGTGGTGGGGATCAGGCACACCAGCAACGCCACCAGCACCGTGGCACTGATCACGCTGCCGGTGCCGCTCATGGCTACGGCGAAAATCGAGTAGGGGCTCAGGGTGGCGATCACCAGCAGAAACAATAGGGTCAGCCCCACCAGCAAAATGTTCAGGGCTACCTCATTGGGCGTCTTCTGGCGCTTGGCGGACTCGACCATGGAGATCATGCGGTCGAGAAACGACTCACCGGGGTTGACGCTGATGCGCACCACCAGCCAGTCCGACAGCACCCGCGTGCCGCCGGTGACCGAGGAAAAGTCGCCACCCGCTTCGCGAATCACCGGAGCCGATTCGCCGGTGATCGCGCTTTCATCTACCGAGGCCACGCCTTCGATCACCACACCGTCCAGGGGCACCAGGTCGCCGGCTTCGATCAGCACCACGCTGTCCTTGCGCAACAGACTGGCTTCAGTGGGCAACCAGGCCGCACCGTGCCGGGGTTGTTGTAGCAATTTGGCCAGGGTCTGGCGCTTCATGCTGCGCAGGCTTGCTGCCTGGGCGCGGCTGCGTCCCTCGGCCAGGGCCTCGGCGAAGTTGGCGAACAGTACGGTGAACCACAGCCACAGGGTGATGCTTAAAATAAAGCCGCTGGGGGCTTCACCCGCTCCGCCCAGGGACTGGAACCACAGCAGCGTGGTGAGAATGCTGCCCAGGTACACCACGAACATCACCGGGTTTTTCCACTGGGCCTGGGGCAGCAGTTTCTTAAAAGCGTCGACGCAGGCGGTGAGCACAATGCGCCGATCAAACAGAGGTAAACGAGCATTCTTGATCATGAGGGGAATCTCTTACTCACTGGCCGCAATAGGGGGCTGACGCAGGGGCAGACGAGCGTCCAGCGCGAGGTTGAGTTGCAGCACATTGACCCGTGGCTCGCCGAGCAGGGCGAGGGTGCGGGCAGCGGTGTGGTCGTTCACCAGTTGCAGCAGTTCGGCTTCGGGCATCTGCCGCAGAAGGGCTACTCGTGCCAGTTGGATCCGTGCGTTGGCCACTGAGATATGTGGGTCCAGACCGGAGGCAGAGGCGGTGACGGCATCCACCGGCACTTGCGCATCGGCGGCGAGGGCGTTCTCCTGGCGATACGCCAAAACCCGCGCACTGACCTGGTCGATCAGTTTCTGGTTGGTCGGCCCCAGGTTGCTGGCGCCGCTGGAACCGGCGTTGTAGGGCTGCGACACGCTTTTGCTCGGGTCTTGCGGGTCGGCGCCGAGGGTCATGCTTGGGCGGCCGTGGAAATACTCCGGGCGGGTGAAGTGCTGGCCGATCAGGGCCGAGCCGATCACCAGGCCGTCGCGCTCGATCAGCGAACCCTGGGCCTGGAATGGGAACAACAGTTGTGCGGCAAAGGTGGTGAATATCGGGTATGCCAGGCCCGTAAGGGCCATGAAAAACACCGCGGAGACCAGCACCGGGCGCAACAGCCCTTTGAATATCGATTGAGTCGTCATCAACGTGTCCTTATTTGTACGTCTGGCCGGACAGCAACTGCAGTTGCTCCACCAGCGGGCCAAGCGCGAGCGCCGGCAGGAAGGTCAGGCCGCCGACCACCAGCACCACGAACACCACCAGCAACATAAATAGCGGGGTAGCGGTGGGGATGGTGCCAGCACCGGCAGGTACGGTTTTTTTCATCGCCAGGGAACCGGCTACTGCCAGCATGGGCAGCATGGTGAAGAAGCGTCCGATCAGCATCGCCAGGCCAATGGTGGTGTTGAAAAACGGTGTGTTGGCGTTTAAGCCAGCAAAGGCCGAACCGTTGTTGGCGGTGCCCGAGGTGTAGGCGTACAGCACCTCGCTGAAACCGTGGGGGCCGAGGTTATTGAGGCTGGCCATGGTGTCGGGCCACACGGAGGCGAGGGCGGTGAAACCAAGGATGCTGATGGGGTGCGCCAGTACCGAGAGCATCACCAGTTTCATCTCCCGGGCCTCGATCTTCTTGCCGAGGAATTCCGGGCTGCGGCCGATCATCATGCCCACCAGGAACACTGTCAGTAGTGCGTACTGGATCAGGTTGATAAAGCCCACGCCGTCGCCGCCAAACACGCAGTTGAGCATCATCTGCGCCAGTGGCACGAAGCCGCCCATGGGCGTCAGCGAGTCGTGCATGGTGTTGACGGAACCGGTGGTTGCCGCCGTGGTAGTCGCAATGAACAAGCTGCTGTCGGCGATGCCGAAGCGCAGTTCCTTGCCTTCCATATTGCCGCCGCTCTGCTCTATCGACAGCGTCTGATTAGCGCCGGCCTGGGTCAGCAACGGGTTGCCGTTCTGCTCCGAACCGTAGACCAGGGCCAAAAAGCCGATGAACATCACCAGGAACGTGCCGAAAAACACCCAGCCCTGACGGCGACGCACCAGCATGCTGCCGAAGGTGTAGGTCAGTGCCGATGGGATCAGCAACATGCTGAGGATGTGCAGGATGTTGGTCAGCGGCGTCGGGTTTTCGAACGGGTGCGCGGCGTTCATGCTGAAAAAGCCACCGCCATTGGTGCCGATGTGCTTGATCGACTCAAAGCTGGCCACTGCGCCGACGATCAACTGTTGTTGCGCGCCTTCCAGCGTCGTTGCCAGGGCTTGGGACGCGAAGGTCTGCGGCATGCCTTGCCAGACATACACCAGCGCCATGCCCACGCACAGCGGCAGCATCACCCGGTAGAGGGTGCGGGTGAAGTCGACCCAGAAGTTGCCGATGTCCGCCGAATTGGCGCGGCTCAATCCGCGAATAAAAGCGGCCGCAGCGACCACGCCGGAGGTGGCTCCGACAAACATCAGAAAGGTAATGACCGCCATCTGGCTGAAGTTTGACAGGCTGGTTTCGCCCGAGTACGCCTGCCAGTTGGTGTTGGTAATAAAGGACGCGGCGGTGTTGAACGCCAGGTCCGGTGCCTGCGCTGCCAACCCCAGGGGGTTGATCGGCATGACTGCTTGCAGGCGCAGGATGAAATAACCCAGCAGCATCATCGCCGCGTTCGACAACACCAGCGCCGAGCCATAACGGGCCCAGCCCATGGTCTCCAGGGGATCAATGCCCAGCAGGCGAAACGTCGCGCGTTCCGGCAGGGCGTGGCGGGTCCCGGTAAATACCCGGGCTAGCCACTTGCCCATCAGCACGGCGAGCCCGGTCATCAACCCCAGGACCAGCGCAAATTCCAGCAAAGTGCTTAACATATTGAGGCTCCGTTCAAATCTTGCCCATGGCAACAATGGCCATGGCAGTCGCAGCAAAAAACACCAGGGAGATGCCTACAAAGATCAAGTCGTACATAGCGAACTCCCTAGAACTTTTCGGCGCGAATAAGGGCATAACCCAGATAAGCGAACAGGCCCACGGCACATAAGCCGCTGGCGATATAAATGAACGTGAGTGTCAACACGGTAAAGCTCCCCTTATTAATAAGCCGCAATAGCGGACGCGGGGAGGTTAAGGGACGGGGTATCAAGCTCAGGCACTGATTGCGGGTGCGGGTATTAAGACGGCGTATAGATGAGTGTGCAGAAAGTCACGGTAGTGGGGTTGTTGGCGGTGGTTCAATAGAGGTGACGTAATCGTTATGGCCAATAGCCTTTTTATACGCGTTCTTTACGCGGTATTTGGAGCCCCAGTCATGACCTGAGGGAATGCCCCCATACCCATTGGTCGATTGCGCCCGGTTGTGCATAAACGGTTATCTATACCCACGCGAAGACTTCAAGGCGAACCACCCGACGCAGGATGCGCGGCGTTCGCCCTCTAAAAATGGCCTGTAAAGGCAATAAAAATAGTCTGTCTGGGGAATCGCATAACATGAAATACCCATTGCGTCCGTTGGTCTTCTGGCCAACCTTTCTGATTTTGCTGGCGGCGGTAATTGCCAGTTATGTCGACCTGAATGCGTTCCTTGCGGTCAGCAAACAGCTCAATACGATGATTCTCGAAAACTTCTCCTGGCTGTTCAGCGCTGGCTCGTTTGCCATGGTGGTGCTGACAGGCATCGTCTACCTGTCGCCGCTGGGCAAGGTGCGCATCGGCGGTGAAAACGCCAAGCCCCTGCTGAGTAAATGGCGCTGGTTCATGGTCGCGCTGTGTACCACGTTGGCAGTGGGGGTGTTGTTCTGGACCACGGCCGAGCCGCTCTATCACCTGTATTCGCCCCCCACCAGCCTGCCGATCGAGGCCGGTAGCGCGGCGGCCAAGAGCTTTGCGATGTCGACGATGTTCCTGCACTGGACCATCACCCCCTATGCGATTTACCTGGTGCCGTCCCTGGTGTTTGCGTTGGTGTTCTACAACCTGCGCAGCAATTTTTCCATTGGCGCCATGTTGCAACCATTGCTCGGCGAGCAGCGGGTCAAATGCTACGCGGGGCTGATCGATACCTTGGCGATGTTTGCCCTGGTGGCCGGCATGGCCTCGTCCCTGGGCACCGGTGCACTGACGTTGTCCGGCGGCCTGAGCCAGTACATCGGCGGCGAAACCACGCCCTTGCGCCTGGGGCTGATCATCGCCGTGATCGTCATCACCTTCGTCGCCTCGGCCGCCAGTGGTTTGCAACGCGGCATTGTCATGCTGTCCTCGTTCAATACCTGGATCATGCTGGCCCTGGGGCTGTTCGTGCTGCTTTGTGGACCGACCCTGTACATAGTCAGCCTCGGCGTCGAATCCCTCGGTGTTTACCTCGATACCTTCTTCAGCCGCAGCCTGTTTACCGGTGCCGCCAGTGGCGACACCTGGCCGCAAAGCTGGACGGTGTTCTACTGGTCGGTGTGGTTCGCCTGGGCGCCGGTGAGCGCGCTGTTCCTCGGCAAGATCGGTCGGGGCTACACGGTGCGCGAATTTATCCATATCAACATGCTGTACCCGGCGTTGTTCACCGCAGCGTGGATCTGCATCTTCTCCGGGAGCAGCCTGTATTTCGATGCGCTGGGTGATGGCAGCTTGAACCGCGTGCTCAATGAGCAGGGCATCGAGCATGTGCTGTACCAGATGTTCCAGCAGTTGCCGGCCAGTGGCTTGATGGTAGCGTTCCTATTGTTCGTCGCCTTTATCTCGTTCGTCACCGCCGCCGACTCCAGCACCGATGTCATTGCCAACCTGTGCAGCAAGGGCGTCACCGCCGATTCCGACCTGGACGGCAACCCGGCGCTCAAGATCGTCTGGGGCGTAATCATCGGCACCGTGTCGTGGGTGATGGTGGCCTTTGTCGGCATCGACGGGGTGAAGATGCTCTCCAACCTCGGCGGCTTGCCGGGGATGATCCTGGTACTGCTGGCCAGCACCTCGTTGATCTACTGGCTGAAAAATCCGGCGTTGCTGGAGGTGAAAAACCTTGCGGTGACGACGCCGGAGCCTGGCCTGCGAGGCGCCAGCCCGTTACCGGATTTTGCCCGCTGACCGACTGATCCTGCGTGTCTTCTCGCGCGCTGCAACCTGAGCGCGTGGGAGTCGTTTGCTTGCAATAACGTCTACCCGCTTCTGGAGTTACCGATGGAAATCGTTACCGAGTTTGCCCACAAGGTCCGTGAAATCGAGCATTGCCTGATCCCGCTGAGCGATGGCACACAACTGGCCGCCCGCATCTGGCTGCCGGAAACGGCAGGCGATCAAGCCTTCCCGGCGATCCTCGAATACCTGCCGTACCGCAAGCGCGACGGCACCGCCGTGCGCGATGCGCTGACCCATCCGTGGATGGCCGGGCAGGGCTATGTCTGTGTGCGGGTGGACATGCGCGGCAACGGTGAATCCCAAGGCCTGATGGCCGATGAATACCTGCTGCAGGAACAGGATGACGCCCTCGAAGTGATCGACTGGCTATGCCAGCAACCCTGGTGCGACGGCAACGTGGGGATGATGGGCATCTCCTGGGGCGGCTTCAACGGCCTGCAAGTGGCGGCGCGCCAGCCCGAGGCATTGAAGGCGATCATCACCCTGTGCTCCACCGATGACCGCTTTGCCGATGACATCCATTACAAGGGCGGCAACCTGCTGATGGAGAATTTCGGCTGGGCCGCCACCATGCTCAACTTCAGTGCTGCGGTGCCCGATCCCTTGCTGGTGGGCGAAGACTGGAAAGCCATGTGGCAAGAGCGCCTGGACGCCATGCCGCTGCTGGCCGAGACCTGGCTGCAACACCAGACCCGTGATGATTACTGGCGCCATGGTTCGGTGTGCGAGGACTACTCGGCGATCAAGGCGGCGGTGTATGCCGTCGGTGGCTGGGGCGATGCCTACAAGAATGCCGTGCCACGGCTGATGGAAAACCTGCCGGGTCCGAAGAAAGCGATGATCGGCCCGTGGATTCACAAGTACCCGCATTTCGCTGTGCCCAACCCGGCTATCGGCTTTTTGCAGGAGGCCAAGCGTTGGTGGGATCACTGGCTCAAGGGCATCGACAACGGGGTGATGGATGATGCCGCCTGCACTTTTTACCTACAGGACGTTCTGCCACCCAAGGGCAGTTACGCCGAGCGGCCGGGTGTGTGGGTGCAGACATCGGGCTGGCCTGATCCTCAGGTTCAATGGACCGATTACAGCCTCGACGACGCGGGTCTTGCGCCGGGCTGCCAGCCATTGGCGACGGCACGCAGTATTTGTTCGCCACTGACCACTGGCCTGCATCAAGGTGAATATTGCGCCATCTGGTTCGGTCCCGACGGCCCGACAGATCAGCGCCGCGACGACGCTCACTCCCTGTGCTTCGACTCCCTGCCGCTGACCGAGCCGCTGGCGCTGCTGGGCGACGTGCGTTTGAACCTGCGAGTGGCCAGCGATACCACCTGCGGGCAACTGGTGGCCCGGCTTAATGCCGTGGCCCCCGATGGTCAGGTCACGCAGATCACTTATGGCGTGCTTAATCTCACCCTTCGTGAAGATGTTTCCCGGGTGACACCGCCGGTGCCGGGCGAACCGATGGACGTGCAATTGAGCCTGGATCACGTCGGCATGCGCCTTCCGGCGGGCTATCGTTTGCGCCTGGCCCTCAGCACCGCCAGTTTCCCGCTGCTGTGGCCCAGTCGCGAATTGACCACCCTGACCTTGCTGCCCGAACTGCAAAACGTGCAGTTGCCCGTGTTTACCGGTGAGGCTATAGAGTGCCCGTTTGAAGCCCCGCAATCAGCCCCGCCAGCGGCCCTAGAAGTCCTGCGCGCCGCCGCGCCGAAACGCACGCTGATGGAAGATGTCGGCAGCGGTGAAGTCTGCGTGAAGATCGAGGATGACCTGGGCGCGGTACGTTTTACCGATCATGGGTTGTCGGTGGACCAGCGCTGCACCGAGCAGTACCGCACCTTGGCGTGGGACCCGTTGTCGACCCGTGCCGATATCCAGTGGCACTACCGTGTCAGTCGTGATCAATGGTCGGTGGAAGTGGACAGCAGCCTGCATGTGCATGCCGATGCTCAGTGGTTCTATATCGAGGCCGAGCAAGTGGCGTGGGAAAGTGGCCAGTGGGTGCATCGTCGCCAATGGAGCAAACGTGTAGCCCGGGTCGCGCTGTGAATGATCAAGTGGCAGGATGCCCATAAACCTGATCACCCGCTGGCGCCAGTTCATCGGCGCCAGCGCTTGCCATTGGAAACCCTCATGTCGCGCCGAAACGTCGATCTTCCACCGCTCAACTGCTTGCAGACATTCGAGGCAGCAGCTCGCCATCTGAGCTTTACCCAGGCCGCCCATGAACTGAACCTGACCCAAAGCGCGGTGAGCCGGCAGATCAAGCGTCTGGAAGAAAACCTGGCGCGCCCGCTGTTCCATCGACTGGCACTGGGCATCAGCCTGACGCCTGCAGGTGAGCGCTACTTCCGCACTATCCAGCGTTTGTTGCGCGAGCTGGATCGCGAGTCGGCCGAGTTGCGCCGCCGGGGGGAGGATCGCCAACTCACGCTGGCCAGCACGCCGACCATCAGTTCAATCTGGCTCGCCGCGCTGTTGCCCGCTTTCCAGAGTCAGCACCCGGACCTGGATATCCGCATCCTGTGCAGCGAGAGTCCGAGCCATCTGGATGTCAGCGAGTATGACCTGGGCTTGTTTTATCACCTGGATGAGCTGCCTGCGCCTCACGGCCTGGAGTTGACGCCTGTGTTCGACAGCGAGCAGGTCATCACTGTCTGCAGCCCCAGCTATGTGGAGCGTCACGGGCCGATCCGCGACCCGCAGCACCTGCTTCATGCCCACACCTTGCTGATCGTCGAGGATCACTATCACGACTGGCTGACCTGGACCGACTGGTTCGTCGATGCCGGCGCCCATTACCACGCCCCGCGCCATGCCTTGCGCACCAATAGCTACCAGTTACTCATGCAATCGGCGGTGATGGGCCATGGCGTAGCCCTGGGTTGGAAAAGCCTGCTGGAGGGTGAGTTGGCGGCAGGGCGCCTGCAAATGGCCTTGCCCCACAGCATGCTCAGCCGCGGGCGCCTGCAACTGATGCAACCGCACCATCGCAACCCGCCATCGGCTGCCCGCAGTTTTCGCCAGTGGTTGCTGGCACATGCCGACACCTTGAAAACCACCTCCTGACCTGACCTTTATGAACTTGACCCTGCTGACCTTTCCCGCGCTCTACAGCGCCACCATCCTGATGCTGGCTGGCAACGGGTTGTTTTTCAGTTTTATCGGCCTGCGCCTGAGCAGCGAGGGCGTCAATGAACTGTGGATTGGCGCGCTGACAGCCGCCTATTACGGCGGCATGGTCTGCGGCGCCAAGTTTGGCCACCGGATGATCGCAGGCGTCGGTCATGTGCGTTCCTACGTCGCCTGCGCCGGGGTCGCCACTATCATCGTGCTGTTGCACGTGTTGTTCGAGCAGTTGGAGTTCTGGCTGGCGCTACGGTTTGTCATGGGGCTGGTGATGATGAACCAGTACATGGTGATCGAGAGCTGGCTCAACGAGCAGGCCGAAAACAACCAGCGCGGCGCGGTGTTCGCCGGCTATATGGTCGCCGTCTCCCTGGGCTTGATGCTCGGCCAGGGCGTGTTGATCTGGCGCCCGGAGCTGGACTTCAAGCCGCTGCTGATCGTCGCCATCTGCTTTGCCGCCTGCCTGCTGCCGGTGACCATGACCAAGCGCCTGCACCCTGCCAAGTTGGTGGCCGCGCCGTTGGAAGTCGGCTTCTTCTGGAAACGCGTGCCTAAGGCATTGACCACGGTGTTCATCACCGGCCTGATGATCGGCGCTTTCTACGCCCTGGCGCCGGTGTTCGCCACCCGCAACGGCCTGAGTACCGCTGAGGCCGGCACCTTTGTCGCGGTGTCGATCTTTGCCGGCCTGTGCGGGCAATGGCCGATTGGTTGGCTGTCTGACCGGATTGATCGTTCCCGGCTGATCCGTTGCTGCGCCCTGGCCCTGGGCGTGTTGGTGATCCCGTTATGGGGAATGGTCCAACTGAGCTATCCGCTGTTACTGGTGTTCGGTTTTCTCAGCGGCTTGCTGTTGTTCACCCTGTACCCGTTGGCGGTTGCATTGGCCAATGACAACGTTGAACAACCGCGCCGGGTGCCCTTGAGCGCCATGATGCTCGCCACCCACGGCATCGGCGCTTGCCTGGGGCCAATGGTCAGCGGGGCGCTGATGAACAGCTATGGCCATGGCGCCTTCTACATGCTGTTTTCCGCCTGCGCCTTGCTGCTGATCTGGCGAGTGCAGCCCAAGCAGGTCACTGGCGAATACCTGGTGGACGGCGCACCGCTGCATCACGTCGCAATGCCGGAGCACCCAATGGGCGCCATGGCCGCCATGCTCGATCCGCGCGTGGACGAAATTCCCCAGGAACTGGTGATCGACGAGCCAGCGTCTGCTAGTGATCCAGGCGTGAAGACCTGATCGGATTACTTGGCTTTTTTCTTTTTCGGTTGGCGCGTGGACAGATGGTCAAAGCAAAAGGACGCGGCGCCGAACAGCGCAATCATTGAAAGTACGATCATGCCGAGTGTTGAGCTTTCCACGGTGACTTCCTACGAGTGTGAGGGGTAGGAAGCCACGGTAGTGGCGGGGCGCCAGTGTCTCAATAGACTCGACGCAATCGTTATGAACGGCCTCGAATCTATATGAAACCTTTACAAGTTACGGCTGTGACGGTAGTCGCTGACCGCTTCGTACACTGCTTTGCGCAGTCGGTTGATCCCGCCAATCGGCCGGTGCTCTTCCAGGCCGAACCAGGGGTTGAACGACTGGTTATCGCAGGCCAGGTTCAGTGCCGGCGTATCGAAATCCTGGGCCGGGATCTTGATGTTGGCGACAGTTTCATAAGGTGCATCGCTTTGCTTCCATTCGATGCTGGTGTCTTCGATCGGCATGTATTTCTGTGGATTCTGCCGCTGGATTTGCAGGGCAAAACACGCCGCTACACGGTCGGTGGACAACTGCTGGCTCAAGGCACTGCGCAGGAAGTTCGGCAGGTCCTGATTCTGTTTGGGCAGGGAGTACTCTGGGCAGCTTTGCGGGTCGGGTGCGACGCGAAACTTGGCGTTGGCCGTGCCGAACTTGTAGGGCGATACGGAAAAGTAGGTGGTCTGGGTTGGACTGGCCGGCGCGGGTGCCAGGGTTGCGAGGGCGATAAACAGGTGGCGCACTTGCCAACTGCGCGGGTCGAGGCTGGGGAAGAAGGCCATGACTTTTTTGCCATCGGCCTGGGCGCCTACGTTCTGCGCGTACTCAGCAACGTCGCTGACAAAGAAGTTCGGATGACTGAACATAACGAAATCCTGTTCGCTGCGCGCCTGCTGATCAGCCAGCAGTTGCTTGCCCGGTACATCGAGCAACTTGATCGCCATGCCCCGGGCATCGCGAATGCTGTCGAACTGCGGGTAGGCGTTGCCGTTGGACAGGCGCAGGGTCGCCTGCCAGGTTTTGCCCGGCTCGGCAAAAACGCCCTGGCGCAGTGCCGGGTCGAGGTCCGCCAGCACGCTGACCTCGGCCTTCACGCAGCCGTGAGCCTTGGCATGGGCGTCGCGTAAATAACGCGTGCCCTCGCGGTGCTGATCGACGATGCGCACCGCCGTCTGAATGATGCCTTGGGTCATGGCGGCTTCCCCTGACGGGATTTGTTCATCCGGCGATACCGGACCGCTGTGTTGCCAGGCGAACCAGATGGTGGACAGCAACCAGCCGAGCAAGCCCAGGCCCACCAGCCACAACAGGGTCTTGCCGAGAAACGCGCCGAGGTGCAGCCAAAGTCGAGCGAGCATTGAAAAATCCTTTTTGACGAAGACGGTTGATCAGGGCAGTTGCTGTTCCAGCGGGCCGCCCAGTACTTTCAAATATTCCAGCAGCGCCCAGCGTTCCTCGGGCAGCAAGCCACGCCCGATCACGCCGTTGCCCCGCTTGCCGGCACGGAACTCGTGACCGCTGTTGTGGTTGCCGGTGATCTGCGTATCGAACAGGAAGGCGTTTTTAAAGGCCGAGGTTTGATAGCCCAGGTGACGCGGGTCGTAGTCGAAGGTGCCTTTATAGAAGGTACGGCTGCGCTCGTCCTGGGGAGAGAGCAACTGGTAGATCGTCGGTACCGAGCCGTTGTGCAGGAACGGCGGCGTGGCCCACACGCCGGCCAGCGGGCGTGCCTTGTAGGCGCGTAACTCGCGTACGCCAATCGGCAAGCCGTAGCCGTCCAGGCGCGGGCGTTCGGCCGGGGTGACACCGGCAGCGCGATAAGCATGCTCTTCGACGAAGGCGGTGACGTAGGCCAGCCCCTTGGCCACCGATATTTTTCGCAGGTCCAGAGGCTCGGTTGGCGTCGGGTGCAGCTCGACGTTCAACTGCGCCAATTCCGCCGGGTCCCATTGCAGGGCGCTGAGGTCGTAACGCTGGTCGGCGATGTTGCTGGCGGTACCAGGGTCGGTGCCGATCACCTCGACGGGGAGCATTTTCAGTTGCTGCACCGGGCGACCATTAACGTGGGTAACGGTTGGCACGTGGCAGCCGGCGCAGTTTTTGCTGAACAGGGCGCGGCCTTGGGCAGCCAGTGGCTTGTCGACGGCGCTGAACAGCTCTTCAGGCCAGGTGGGGGGCTTGAGCCGTTGCAGGGTTTCCTCAATCAGGTTCAAGTCGCGAACTCGCACGCTGGACGGGTAGCGCGCATCGCCCTTGAGAGGCTGGCCGGCGCTGTCGAAGAAATCCAGGGTTGCGCCCACGCCCAGGGCTTCACCGATATTGCGCGCCATGGGTTGCTGGGCCGAGCCGTTCCATTGCACCCAGTCGAAGTTCCACATGTCCCACAGTTGCGGGTAATCCACCGGGGCGTTGGCGATGCGGTAGTTGTCTGGGGAAATGGCATCGCCGAAGCTGGCATTGGCGATGCGGCCGAAAGCGTCGGTGCGGCCGGGGCCTTCTTCGGTGGGGTAGAGGCCGCGATGGGTGTCGTTCCAGGCGACCTTAAGGAAGTTGTCCAGGGACTTTTTGAAGTCCTGGCGCAGTTGGCTATGTCGGGTGTCGTATTCGTCCCCCAGCACCGTGCGGGCGAAGCGCTCGAATTTCCACGGGTTGTAATAGGTGGACGCGAGGCTGGCCACCAACGCCTGGCCGAAACTGCCACCGCGCAGGGTAGGGACGCTGGAGGGTAATACGTGCTGGGCTGAACCGCCGTCGATGCGCAAGGCCTGGCCTTTGAAGTGCAGCTCGCCGGTGTGGCAGGCGGCGCAAGTGATGTCTAGAAACTCGTCGTTGCTGCCGGCGTTCTTGTGTCGGGCGAAGCCGACAGGCAGGTTGCCGGGGTTTTGGGCTGTGACCTGTTGTCGCGGGTCTACCAGGAAGCCGAAGCGCGCCAGGTACTCGGGCGCGGCAAAACGTTGCTGGGAAAATGGCAGTTCCAGCGCGGCGAACCAGTCATAGCGCAGGCCCTTGACCTGGGTGCCCTGGGGCGTGAAGTAATACGTCTGGCGGTCGGCCGCACTCCATTGATTCTGGTAGTGCACCTGCTCCACCGGCACGTACTCCGGCAGTTTCGGGTTGGCGACGTAATAGAGCAGCACGGCAAGGCCGACGCCCAGTAATGCGAGGGCCAGGAGTAAAATACGGGAAAAAATGCGCAAAATAACTATCCTTGTCGAGGGGTAGCGCTGTTATGCCATCACCCAACGGGTGCGGCAAGTAACCATGAGCCCAGCTCATGGACGGTTTCTGGCGGTCCCAGCATCCGTTGCAGGGCGTTGGTACGGATGAAAATGCGTTTAAACACGTGAACTTATCAGAAGTTTCCTGCTCACATGCCGGTAGCCATTGGTCGTGGCCGCCTGATAAGCTCGCGACTTTACTCGAATGCCCTTTTGGCGCATGAACAAGGAAATAGCATGAAACAGCATCGGTTGGCGGCGGCGGTGGCCCTGGTTAGCCTGGTACTTGCGGGTTGTGATTCGCAAACCAGCGTAGAGCTGAAAACCCCGGCGCAGAAAGCTTCCTACGGTATCGGCCTGAACATGGGCAAAAGCCTGGCTCAGGAAGGCATGGATGACCTGGACTCCAAAGCGGTCGCCCAGGGCATTGAAGATGCCGTCGGCAAGAAAGAGCAGAAGCTGAAAGATGACGAACTGGTCGAAGCCTTCGCCGCACTGCAAAAACGTGCTGAAGAGCGTATGACCAAGATGAGTGAAGAGTCGGCAACCGCTGGCAAGAAATTCCTCGAAGAAAACGCCAAGAAAGACGGCGTTGTCACTACCGCTTCCGGTCTGCAATACAAGATCGTGAAGAAAGCTGACGGTGCTGAGCCCAAGCCTACCGACGTAGTGACTGTTCACTACACCGGCAAGCTCACCAACGGCACCACCTTTGACAGCTCCGTGGATCGCGGCAGCCCGATTGACCTGCCGGTCAGCGGCGTGATTCCAGGTTGGGTCGAAGGCCTGCAACTGATGCACGTGGGCGAGAAGGTTGAATTGTACATCCCGTCCGACCTGGCCTACGGCGCCCAGAGCCCGAGCCCGGCGATTCCAGCCAACTCCGTGCTGGTATTCGACCTGGAACTGCTGGCGATCAAGGACCCGGCCAAGGCTGAAGCACCAGCTGCCAAGTAACACGCAGCTGAACACCCAACGCCCCGTCTCGACGGGGCGTTGTTGTTTCTGGTGCAATCGTACCTATCCACTCCCGCAGCCCCTGTAAGACCGCAGCGATGCCATCGCCGCCTCGCTAAAGCTCGACAGCTCCTGCAGTGCTTTGAATCCAGTGCAAATCCAACCGAACGTGTGCGACTGAGGGCAGTCTGATAAAAGACCTGAGTGCGGGTATCCGCAGATGCCCCCCAAGTCAATGAAATCTTGGGTTTTTTTTATATGCGCAAAAAACGCCCGATCTGACCACGGGCCTTGTAATCCGGGCCTTGCAGCCGCGAAAATGCGCTCTGTTCACAAGGTTATCCACAACTTGTGTGGATAACCTTTTCTGTCGCCTGGAACTGGAGTGACGATGAAAGCACCCTGGAATTTCACCCGTTTCCTGCCTTTGGCCGCGCGCCTTCTTGGTCGCGGTCGCTTGCCGACCCTGTTGTTCGCGGTGGCTGCCAAAGGCTCCAGCCAGGGTAACCGGCTGGGAAAGCTCAAGGACGACCTCAAGTTGCTGCAGGCGCTGTGCCTGGCTTATTGGCGCGGCGAGTACCGGGCGATCAACCCCAAGGCCCTGGTGTCGGTGGTGGCGGGCTTGATGTACTTCCTCAGCCCTATCGATGCGATCCCGGACTTTATCCCCATGTTCGGCATGCTCGACGACATTGCCGTGCTGGCATGGGTCATGAAGACCCTGGACGGCGAACTGAGCGCTTTTCGCGCCTGGCGTGAACGCCAGCGCCCCGAAAAGCTTGCGGTGGTTGAGCGCCTGCCTGACACGCCGCAGCTTCTGGAGCAGGAAAACCCGAAAAAAAACTGAACGCGTGGATTATCCCCCTGCGCTCTTTGTGGCTGTTAGGATTACACTCCTAAGGAAAGTACTTACTCAGTAAGTGTTGTGATCCTACGGGGCAGTCATGGATATACAAATAATTTCACGGGATGGTGAACCCGAGTACGCGGTTCTGCCATGGGCTCAGTACCAGGCATTGTTAAAAACCGCCGGTCTGCAGCAGCCTACGACGTCTTCATCGAATATCCCCCAGGCCGATGTCGATCAGGTTTTGCGGCCATTGGCGCACCTGTCCAGCTTGCGCGAGGCAAAGGGCCTGGCCATCGAGACTCTGGCCCGCACCGTGGGTATCAGCCCGTCGTACCTGGGTTTGATCGAAAGCGGCGAACGCCTGCCGGATGCCGCCATCCGCCGCAGCTTGGCCTGGGAACTGGGTATCGCCGGTTGGAGGGATGAAGTGTGAGCGTGCGCATCAGCCGTCAACACTGGGATGGGTTGCTCAACGAACTTGACCAGGCTCGCCGCCAGCGACACCTCTTGACCTATCGCGCCCTGTTGGAGCGCCTGCAATTTCCTACCCCGGCCATGCAAACCCTGACAGCCGCCCTGGAGCATTTGGCGGCCCTGGATGCCAAGGCCGATCAGCCGTTGCGCAGTTCTCTGGTGATCAGCCAGGGTGCTAGCCGCCTGCCACGTACCGGCTTTTTTGAGTGCGTCGAGCGCCTTGGTCGCTTTTGCGGGCCGTCCGATGGCGTCGCAGCCGCGTCATGGCACGCATCGGAAGTGGTTCGAGTGTTTGAGTACGATTATCCTGAATCGGTGGAGGCCTGAGTGCTCTGGAAACTCAAGGCGTATGTCAGTTATTGGCTAGCGCGCAAACTGTTTCATTGGTCCTGGTTCATGCAGCAGCCCCGTGGCTGGCACTGGCTGGAAGGTCAGTTCGCGCGCATGGCCAATCTGGGGAATGTAGAGGCGCAAAGTTTCTACGGGCATATCCTGACCTTTCGCGGCCAAGGCCTCGGCGCCCGTGAAGAGGGGGTGCGCTTGCTGCGGCTGGCCGCCCAGGCCGGTGATGGCAAGGCGGCCTATCAGGTGGGTGTGTTAAGCCTGGCGGGAAGCCTGGGCAAGGCGCCGGACCCTGTGGAAGCGGCCCGTTGGTGGAAAGTCGCCGCCAAGGCCGGGCATCCATTGGCGGCCATTCGCCTGGAACAGCTGGGCTGAATCCCCTACAGGGATTCTGGCTCCTCCAGTTCCAGCCGCAAGCTATCAATCACATGAATGCTATACCCCGCCACATTCTTGGCGTGGTGTTTGGCCTGCGATGCCAGCTCGGCCAGTTGGCTGGCATCGAGATGGCCACAGCTCTGTGGATGCAAATGCACCACGCCAATGGACAGTGACAACAACGCAAATTCCTGGCGCACCCCTTGCCGATTCAGCGCGATAAAACAGCCAGCTTCCAGGTGTTCGCTGCGGTAAAAACGTCGGCACTGAGTCTGGAAGTCATCCACCAGTTGATTCAGCCGCTTGCGCCAATCCTGGGCACCCAACACCAGCAAAAAATCATCGCCGCCTATGTGCCCGACAAAGTCGCGGCTCGGGTCTACCCGATCGTTCAGGCATTGCGCCAGGCACAGCAGCACTTCATCGCCGCGCCCATAGCCATAGATGTCGTTGAACGGCTTGAAGCTGTCGATATCCACATAACAGATCACCGATTCGCGCTGCTGCTGCAAGAGCCGCGTCAGGCACTGCTGGATTGGCACGTTGCCGGGCAGCAGGGTCAGCGGGTTGGCGTAGCGGGCCTGCTGGATTTTCAGTTCGGTAATCAATTTGAGCACATCAATCACCCGGCCCAGTCCCAGGTAGTTACCGTTGAGGGTGATGATGAAATCTTCTTCAATCCGCTGCCGCGCACGGCTAGTGAGCAGGCGGCTGACCTGTTGCAAGGACTGGCTCAACTCCACGGCGAGAAAGTCGTCACTCATCAAGCGGCTGATGGGCTTGCGGGCAAACAGGTCGGTGGCAAAGGGCTTGAGCAGCGCATCCGAGAGAGAATGTCGATGCACGATGCCAATGGGCTGGCCACGTTCATCCAGCACCGCCAGTGAGTTGAGGTTGGCCTGGCGGCGAAAGGCCTCCAGCACTTGGGCGGTGGCTGTGTCTTGGCCCACCGCCGGCTGCTCGTTGAGCAGGGCGCTGAGGTCGCTGGTCTCATCGTTGAGGGGTACGATGGCGTTGTCCGGCTTGGGTAACATTAACCGTGCTTCCTGGGGCGGATGTTCCTGAGGGCGGCAGAGCAGATAACCCTGGATCAGGTCGACGCCCATCTCCGTCAGCACGGCCAGTTCTTCTGATAGCTCGATACCTTCGGCGATCACCTGCGCACGGGACGCCCTGGCGATTTTCAGGATCGAGCCGACGAACTCGCGCTTGAGTGCGTCCTGGTGGATGCCATCGATAAAGTGCCGGTCGATCTTCACATAGTCCGGACGCAACTCGGACCACAAGCGCAGGCTGGAATAGCCGGCGCCCAGATCGTCCAGGGCAATCGAAAACCCCATGGCGCGATAGTGATGCAATGCGGTTTGCAGCAGTTGAAAGTCGTCGGTCGGGGTTTGTTCGGTGAGTTCGATCACTACCTGGCTGGGAGGAATGCCGAAGTCACGCAGCAGTTGCAGGGTGCGTCCCGGTTGGTGGGCGGTTTCCAGCAGGGATTCCGGCGAGACGTTGAGAAACAGCTTTCCCGGCAGTTTCTGTTCGCTGAACCGCCTGCAGGCGCTTTGCCGGCAGGCCATTTCCAGTTCACTGAGACGCCCAGCGTGGCGGGCCACGGAGAACAGTGCGACAGGGGAGTGCAAAGGGCTGTTGGACGGGCCGCGGCTCAAGGCTTCGTAACCGAGGATGCGCCGTTCGGAGAGGGAAATGATCGGTTGGAACAGACTGTGCAAACTGCCTTGAGCCAGGATGGAGCCCAGGGCATTCAGCTGTTCGGTCATGGTCATGGTGTTCTCTATCGAAAAAAAGGACCGGATACGTTACGTATCCGGTCCTTCATTTCACGACAGAATGATGTCTATATGATGACACTCCAGGGAGTGGTCATATTAAATTGCCATCATTTACTGCTTGGCCACTGTCTTGCTGATTTTCAAGTAGTCCAGCAGAATCCGCCCGGTCTCGCTCAGGTAGGCGTCGTCTTCCGGCTTGGTTTTTTCAGGCTCGGTCGGCAGCGCATCTTCATCTTCTTTCTTCAGTTCCTTGAGTGGATCTTCACCCTTGGCCTTGCGGCGGGTGTTCTCCAGTACAAGTTGCTGATTCTCGATGTCGCTGTGCTGCGCGCGGCGATCCACTTCATTGAGGCTGACGGTTTTCTCGGCCATCAGCTTCTTGGCCAGGGCCAGCTTGTCGCGGATAAACACGAACTCGGCATCCTTGGCGGAGCGGGCGTCATGTTCGTTCTTGAGCTGGGTCAGGAAGGGCTTGAACGGGTCCGATGCAGGCTTGATCGCAGGACGGATGGTGTCCCATGGCATGGCCTCGGGCAGGGCGCTCTCGCCGATTTCCTTGGTGTCGATGATCGACGGGAAATCGATATCCGGCAGTACGCCCTGATGCTGGGTGCTCTGCCCGGAAACCCGGTAGAACTTGGCCAGGGTCAGTTTCAGTTCGCCATGGTTCAGCGGCTGAATGGTCTGCACGGTGCCTTTGCCGAAGGTCTGGCCGCCGATGATCAACGCGCGGTGGTAGTCCTGCATCGCGCCGGCGAAAATCTCCGAAGCCGACGCCGAGAGGCGGTTGACCAGCAACGCCATCGGCCCTTTGTAGAAGGCACCCGGGTTCTCGTCTTCGAGCACGTCGACACGGCCGTCAGCATTGCGGACCAACACGGTCGGACCCTTGTCGATAAACAGGCTGGTCAGCTCGGTGGCTTCCTGCAAGGAGCCGCCGCCGTTGTTGCGCAGGTCGATGACCACGCCGTCGACTTTCTCTTTCTGCAGTTCGGTCAGCAGCTTCTTGACGTCGCGAGTGGTGCTCTTGTAGTCAGGATCACCGGCGCGGAACGCCTTGAAGTCCAGGTAGAAGGCCGGGATTTCAATTACACCGAGTTTGTAGTCCTTGCCATCCTGCTTGAGGTTGAGCACCGATTTTTTCACGGCCTGGTCTTCAAGCTTCACCGCTTCACGGGTAATCGAGACGATTTTGCTGGTCTGGTCGTTTGGCGCGTTGCTGTGAGGAATCACTTCCAGACGCACCACGGTGCCTTTTGGCCCACGGATCAGCTTGACCACTTCGTCCAGCCGCCAGCCGACCACGTCGACCATCTCTTTGTCGGCCTGGGCCACACCGATGATCTTGTCAGCCGGAGCGACTTGCTTGGTCTTGTCCGCCGGACCTGCCGGCACCAGGCGCACGATCTTGACCTGATCGTTGTCGCTCTGCAGGACGGCACCGATGCCTTCCAGGGACAGACTCATATTGATATCGAAATTTTCCGCGTTATCTGGTGACAGATAATTGGTGTGCGGGTCGTAGGACATCGCAAAGGTGTTGATGTAGGCCTGGAAGATATCTTCGGCACGGGTCTGATCCAGACGCGCCAACTGATTCTTGTAGCGCTTGGTCAACAGCTCTTGAATCGCTTTAGGTTCTTTACCCGCGATCCTCAAGCGCAGGACTTCATCCTTGACGCGCTTGCGCCACAGGTCATCCAGGGCGGCGGTGCTGGTCAGCCAAGGGGCGTCCTTGCGATCCACCAGCAAGGTTTCCTTCTGGGTGAAGTCGAGCTTGTCGACGCCTTTGTTCAGCTCACCCAGGGCGAAGTCCAGACGCGCTTTGACGCGGTCCAGGTAACGCTTGTAGATGGTGAAGCCGGGCTGCAAATCGCCGCTTTTGAGGAAGTCATCAAACTGCGTCTTCCACTTGTCGAACTCGGCAATATCGCTGGCCAGGAAGTAGCTGCGCGAGGGGTCCAACAGCTTTAGGTAGCTGTCATAGATGATCACCGAGCGTGCATCGTCCAGCGGCGGTTTGCTGTAGTGGTGACGCTTGAGCAACTCGACGACGTTAAGGCTGGCAATCACCTCGTCGCGATCAGGCTGAAGTTTGTCCCAGCTGTTGGCTGCGAACGTATTGGTCGACAGTGGCAACAGGCCGAGGCCAATGAAAAGAGCGAGGGCGGTGCAGGGGAACAAATGCTTCATGCTGATTCGACGCGGGGGCAATTGATAACGCATATTAGGCCGTCTTTGAAGTCGCCGGTTCCATATGGGCCGGTCGCATAATGCAAAAAGCCCGACGCTACAGCAACGGGCTCAGTCCAGACTCACTATGGAGGCACTGTGAAAGCATTGCAAGGCGTTGACGGTCATGTGGAGTGGCTTGAAGAACCAAGTCCTACGTGCGATGTAGGGCAAGTGCGCATTCGCGTGGCGGCTGCTGGATTAAATCGGGCCGATTTATTACAACGATCGGGGCTTTATCCGCCACCGCCCGGCGCGAGCCAAGTGCTGGGCCTGGAGTGTTCCGGAGTAATCAGTGAAGTCGGTGCCGGCTCGTCCTGGCAGATCGGTGAGCGGGTTTGCGCACTGTTGGCCGGTGGCGGCATGGCCGAGGAAGTGGTGGTCGACGCGCGGCATGTGCTGCCTGTGCCGGAAGGTTTGTCGTTGATCGAAGCGGCGGCGTTGCCGGAGGTGTACAGCACCGCCTGGCTCAATCTGTTCCAATTGGCGGCGCTCAAGCCTGGTGAAAAGGTACTGTTGCATGCTGGCGCCAGTGGCGTGGGCTCGGCGGCGATCCAGCTGTGCAAGGCTTTTGGCAGCCCGTGCTGGGTCAGTGTCGGCTCGGCAGAGCGTCTGGCGTATTGTGAGGGCCTGGGCGCCCAGGGCGGTGTGGTACGTACTGATGGTATCGAGAGCCTCAATGACTTCGGCCCGTTCGACGTCATCCTCGATCCGGTGGGTGGTAACTACGCTGCGCTGAACCTCAAGCTACTGGCTCGCGACGGTCGTTGGGTGCTGATTGGCCTGATGGGCGGTCGCGAGGCCCAACTGGACCTGGCCCAAGTGCTGGCCAAGCGTGTGCAAGTGCTGGGGTCGACCTTGCGCAGTCGTGATGATCAGTTCAAGGCCGATTTGTTCAGCGATTTGAGCCAGCATGTCTGGCCGCTCTTTGCCGAGGGGCGCTTGAGCCCGCAACTGGCCAAGACATTCCCGATCAAGGATGCCGAAGGGGCGTTTGCCGAATTGGCGACCAACCAGATTTCCGGGAAATTGGTGTTGGTGATCGACGAAACCTTGAAGTGACCCACTAATCGAGAACCGAAATTATTGTGGCGAGGGGGCAAGCTCCCTCGCCACAGGGATTTTCAGATCCAGTGATGAATCGGCCAGCCCGCCTTTTCAGCCTGCTCACGCAACACCGGGTCCGGGTTCACCACCTGCGGATGATCCACCTTGAGCAACAACGGCAAATCATTACGCGAGTCGGAATAGAAGTACGCGCCTTCCAGGCTCTCGCCTTCTTTCTCCAGCCACTCCAGCAAGCGGGTGATCTTGCCTTCGCGGTAGGTCAGTACACCCACCGTATTGCCGCTGTACACGCCATGTTTGACTTCCAGCTCAATTCCCAGCACTTCATCAATGCCGATGCGCGCCGCAATCGGCGTGACCAGATGGGTACCCGAGGCTGAAATCACCAGGATACGGTCGCCGTTCTTGCGGTGTTGGGCGATGGTCTTGGTGGCATCGCTGTAGATCAGCGGCTCGATGATGTCTTCCACCCACGGCTCAACCAAGTGCTCGATTTCTTCCGGGGTGCGGCCAATCATCGGCTCCAGGCTGAAGTCCATGAAGACCTCCATGGCCAACTCGCCCTTGCTGTAGGCGTACATCAGTTCGTTGTTCTTGCGCATGAACGATTCCGGGTCGACCCAGCCCAGCCGGCCCATCTGCTCGCTCCAAAGGCTCGCGCAGTCGCCGTGGATCAGGGTGTCGTCCAGATCAAAAATTACCAAAGCCATCAGTCTTTCTTCCTCAAATCGTCTGAATCCTCAATCCCTCAGGCTACCTCACATAGAGCGCTGGGATCGATGGAGAGTGCCAAGCGTACTCCGTCAGGGTGCAAGTCGTCTGCCGAACGGTTGAGCACGTCCACCACCAGTTCCACTCCTCGGGCTTCGACGCGATAGCGGATCACGTTACCCAACAGGCTATGGCTGCGCACTAGAGCGTCGAGTTCACCACTGCGACTTAGCTCAATGGATTCCGGGCGAATGGCTATGCGCCCAGTGATGGGCCGCTGCAAGAGCTTGCTGGCCTTGTCGGCGTCCAGCAGGTTGTAGTTGCCGATAAAGCCGGCGGCGAACACGTCAACCGGCGCGGTGTAGAGGGTTTCGGCATCGCCGCTCTGGACGATCTTGCCCTGGTTCATCAGGAAGATGCGGTCGGACATGACCAAGGCTTCTTCCTGATCATGGGTGACGAAAATCGTCGTCAGTCCCAGTTCGCGCTGGATCTGGCGGATCTGCTCGCGCAAATGCTTGCGAATCCGTGCATCGAGGGCCGACAGCGGTTCATCCAGCAACAGCAGGCGCGGGCGAGTGACCAGCGAACGGGCCAGGGCTACGCGCTGGCACTGGCCGCCGGACATCTGGTGCGGATAGCGGCCGGCGAGGTCTTTCAGTTCCACCAATTGCAGCACTTCCTGCACGCGCTTGTGGCTGTCGTCGGCGTTGACCTTTTGCATGCGAAGGCCGAAGGCGACGTTTTGTTCCACTGTCATATTGGGGAACAGCGCGTAGCTCTGGAACACCATGCCGATATGACGCTTTTGCGGGCTCAACGGGACGATGTCCTGGCCGTCCAGGAGAATTTGCCCACTGTCTACCGACGTCAGGCCGGCGATGCAGCGCAGCAGCGTGGACTTGCCGCAACCTGAGGGACCGAGCAGCGTGACGAACTCGCCCTTGGCGATTTCGCAATTGATGTCGCTGAATACAGGGGTCCCGGAATAGCCTTTTTGCAGATGCTGGACGCTGACGAAGCTCATTGGCTTTTGTCCTTGTTCAAGATGTTGGCGGCCCAGGTCAGCAGCAGCACGAAGAAAAAATAGGAGATCACCAGAGCGCTGGTGAAATGGCCGCTGCCGTTACGCATGTTGTTGAGGTACACCTGCAGGGTTTCGTAGCGGGTACCCACCAGGATGTTGGCGAAGACGAATTCGCCGAACAGGAACGAGAACGACAGCAGCAGCGCGACCATCAAGCCCTTGCGCAGGTTCGGCAGCACCACCAGGAACGCCGCCTGCCAGGTACTGGCGCCGAGCAGTTGCGCGGCATCCATCAAGTCTCGAAGGTTGATGGCCTGCAGGTTATTGGTGATCGCCCGGTACATGAATGGCAACGCCACGGTGAAGTAGCAGCCGATCAGAATCCACGGCGTGCCGACCATGGCAAACGGCCCTGAGCCATACAGCTGCAACAGCCCCACCGACGACACCACCGGCGGCACCGCGAAGGGCAGCAGGATCAGGATGTTCATCAGCGCGTCGAGCCGGGGAAAGTGGTAATGCACCACGAACAGCAACGGCAGGATCAGCACCACCGACAGGATCAGCGCGCCGACACAGACCAGCAGCGATTGGCCAAAGGCATTGAGAAAGCGCGGGTCGCTCCACAGCTGCAAATACCATTTGAAGGTAAAGCCTGAGGGCAGGATGGTCGCCGACCAACTGCTGGAGATGGAATACACCAGGGTGCCGAGCAGCGGCAGTACCAGGATCGCAAACAGTAGATAGACCACTACCCGATGGTAGAGGGCGGCCGACCCGGCTTCAGCGCGAGACATGGTAGCTCCTCTTGAGCAGCAGTTGGTGCACCACGGTGATCAAGGTCATCAGTGCCACCAGCACTACAGCCAGTGCGCTGGCCATGTTCGGGTCCAGGGAGATATCGCCGGAAACCATCGCCGCGATACGGATCGGCAGCACGTTGAAGTTGCCGGTGGTCAGCGCATACACCGTGGCGTAGGCGCCCAGGGCGTTGGCCAGCAGGATCACGAAGGTGCCCAGCAGCGCCGGCGCCAGCACCGGCAAGCCGATATGCCGCCAGAACTGCCAGCCGTTGGCTCCCAGCAACGCGGCAGACTCGCGCCAGTCTTCGCGCAGGGCGTCGAAGGCGGGGTAGAGCAGCAATACGCCGAGGGGAATCTGGAAGTAGGTGTAGAGAATGATCAGCCCGGTCTTGGAGTACAGGTTGAAGTCCTGAATGATCCCGGCCTGCTTGAGCATGATGGTGATGCTGCCGTTGAACCCCAGCAGGATGATGAAGGCAAAGGCCAGGGGCACGCCGGCGAAGTTGCTGGTCATATTGGCGAAGGCGGTGACGAAGTTGCGCAGCGGCCCATCCACCCGCCGCAACGAGTAACTGCCCAGTACGGCGATGATGATGCCGAATACGCTGGAGTAGAAACTGATCTCCAGGCTGTACTGGATTGCCTGCAGGTAGAACTTCGAACTGAAGATCTTGGTGAAGTTGGCCAGGCCCCAGCCGAACTCTTCCGATTGCAAGCTGTTGACCAGCACCCAGAACAGCGGCGCGATCTGGAACACGATAAAGACGATGGCAAAGGGCACCAGACACAAGGCAGCCAGCCACTTGCCACGGATCACTGAATTCACGTCAACAGCTCCCGGCACACAGGTTTGTCATGGGCAACGCCGAGCAGGGCGCAGACGGTGCCGCACAGTTCGGTTTGTTTGGGGCGGGCCAGGGGATCGAGACTGAACGCATCGCCCAGGACAAACAGCGGTACTTCGCGCTCTTCGGGTAACAGGCCGTTGTGGGAGCGGTCGTTGTTCATGCCGTGGTCGGCGGTCACCAGCACCTGGTAACCGGCGTCGAGCCAGCCTTGCAGGTAGTCGGCGAGGATGATGTCGGCCGAGCGGGCACTGTTGCGGTATTGCGGGGTGTCGAGGCCGTGCTTGTGGCCGGCATCGTCGATGTTCATCGGGTGCACGACCAGGAAGTTCGGTGCGTGTTTGAGACGCAGGTGCTCAGCGTCGGCAAACAGGTGGGAGTCCGGGTAGTGGTCATTCCAGTAGAAGTGCCCGTGCTGGATCGCCAGTGACTTGTCGTCGGTATGACGATCCCGTGCGGTGTTGAACGGCGAGCGGTTATACAGCTCGCTGACCCAGTGGTAAGCCGCCGCCGCTGTGGTCAGGCCCGCGTCGGTGGCGTAATGAAAGATGCTGCGCTGGTTGGACAGGCGCGAGACGTTGTTGTGGACGATGCCGCTTTCAATCGGTGGCACACCGGTGAGGATGCATTCGTACAGCGGCCGCGACAGGGCCGGCAGTTCACATTCCAGTTTGTAGAGTGCTGCGCGTCCTGCGCCGATATAAGCCTGAAGATGCCCCATGGCATGCCGGGCAACCTCGTAGTTCAGGCCGTCGAGCACGACAAGGATGACGTTGTGCTTCATAGGGGCTGGGACTCCGCGACAAATGGACTTGATTCGGTTTGGCTGCAGGAACCGGATCAAAGATGTGGGAGCAGGCAAACCTGCTCCCACACTGACCGCGCTCCTCTTTTAGGTTTCAGTGGGCCTGAAGCCTTATTGCATATTGATGATGACTTCTTCCTGCCATTTCTGTGGCAGTGCCTTGGAGGTTTTCTCCCAAGCGTCGGCATCCTTGATCGGTTGTGGATTGGCGGCGGTGTATTGCTCGGAAGGGATCAGGTTCTTGGCAATGTCGGCAGGCAGTTTCAGGTCCGTTTCAGCACGAATCGGGCGGGCGTTACCGCGCGCCAGATTGAGTTGGCCGGCATCGCTGAAAATGTATTCGCGGGTCAGCTTGGCGGCGTTCGGGTGTTTGGCATATTTGTTGATGATGGTGGTGTAGCCCGATTTCACCGAACCATCGGAAGGGATCAGCACCACGTAGTCATCCGGGTTGGCCATCTTGGCCTTGTAGCTCAGGCCGTTGAAGTCCCAGACCACGCCCACTTCCACTTCACCTTTTTCCATGGTGGCGATGGTCGGGTTGGCCAGCGACAGGCGACCTTGCTTGGCGATATCGGCAAACATCAGCAGAGCCGGCTGGATGTTCTTTTCGTCGCCTTTGAGGGCGATGGCTGCTGCCAGTACGCCGTTGGCAGCCTGGGCCGCAGTGCTCACATCACCGATGGAGACCTTGTATTTGCCGGTCTTCAGGTCGGCCCAGCGTGTGGGTACGTCGGAGCCGTGCAACAGTTTTTTATTAACAATGAAAGCGATGGTGCCGGTGTAGGCCAGCGCCCAGTTGCCGTCCTTGTCTTTCGCCCAATCCGGAACCTTGTCCCAGGTGCTCGGCTTGTACGGTTGGGTGACGCCTTGTTTCACCGCAATCGGACCGAAGGCCGCACCGACGTCGCCGATGTCGGCGCTGGCGTTGTCTTTTTCCGCAGCAAATTTGGCAACTTCCTGGGCCGAACTCATGTCGGTGTCGATGTGCTTGAGGCCGTAGGTCTTGGCCAGGTCTTCCCAGGTGCCCTTCCAGTTGGCCCAGTCATCGGGCATGCCGACGCTGTTGATTGCACCTTCCGCTCTCGCGGCGGCTTCAAGGGTTTTCAAATCGGTATCAGCAGCCATGGCGGCGGTGCACATGGCAATGGTCGAGCCTAACAGTGATGCCAGGAAAAGCTGTTTCATCCGAAGCTCCTTTGGGCGTTTTCAACGCTGCGTTTTTATCGACGTTTGCGGTTGTGTTGGTCTAGGTCAGCAATACCTGAGCCAATTTAGGCCCGATGGATGACAGTTTCATGTCTGTGTCGTTTTTTGCTGCCCCGTACAGGCAGTTTCCGGGTAAGCGTAGACCATGCCCAAGTGCCCGTAAGCCTTGGACTTGGCCGATGTCTTGCAGGTCTTGTGGAAGAGCGTCGCAAGGCGCTGTCATCTGTCGGTCATGTGCAATGCCTAGGCTTGCTCGCAGTGAAAGTGACGAATTTCAGGGATGTTTTTTGCACCCAGACAGTGCTGGTCTAGTCCAGATAGGTAACGTTGATGCGTGATGAGGCAACCAAAGCGGTGACGACCATTGGCCTGGCGCTGCAAGAGCAGATCGACCACGGCCTGCTGCCGCCCGCCAGCAAACTGCCCGCCGAGCGCAAACTCAGCGAGTTGTTTGGTACCACCCGGATTACCGTGCGGGAAGCCTTGTTACAACTTGAGGCCCAGGGGCAGATTTATCGCGAGGAGCGCCGGGGCTGGTTCGTCTCGCCGCCCAGGCTTGCGTACAACCTGATGCAGCGTAGCCACTTTCACGCCATGGTCAGCGCCCAGGGCCGGGTGCCTTCCACTGAAGTGATTTCGGCGCGCCTGCAACCGGCTTCGGCGGCGGTGTGTGCGTGGTTGCAGCTGCCGGCGTTGTCCAGCGTGATTCAGATTTGCCGGGGGCGCAGGATTGATGGGCGGTTGGTCTTGTATGTCGAGCACTACCTTAATCCGCAATATTTTCCGGGGATTTTGGAGTGTGATTTGAATGAGTCGATGACTGAGTTGTATGCGCGCGATTATGACTTGCACTACGGGCGGGTGCGGTTTGAGATTGTTCCCACGTCTTTGCAGGTTGAAGCTGCGGCTGCTTTACGGGTGTCTGTTGGGAGTCCGGGATTGCGGATTGCTCGGGTCAATTACGATCAGTATGAGCGGTTGATCGACTGTGACCTTGAATTTTGGCGCCATGATGCGATTCATGTTGGGGTAGATGTGGTCTGAGCGCTGGCCTGGAGTTTGCGGTCGTCCGGGGAGGATACATATCCGTTGCTGCGGTAACGGCCACCTAGGGTTACGGCCTTACGGCGTGTCACTTTCGAAAAACCGGAGTGCCGGCCCTGACGAAAGTAGCCAAAGCGCTACTACCCTACCTATCGGCGCCTCACCTAGGCTCGGCGTGCCCTCACTCCGGTTTTATGGGTAGGCAGATCAAGAGCCAGCGCCCATCTGCTTTTCTGTAGGCGCGAGGGGGAGGCCTAGTTCTTGCTCGCGAAGAGCCTGAGGGCTCCGCGGTGATTCAGGAAACCAGCGTCATCGTTAACGACCATCGCGAGCAAGCTCGCTCCTACAGTGGGCAGTGGGCAGTGGGCATGGGATCTGCTCTTGCTTCTCACCACTCAGGTCGGCTACCAGGCCGCCGTGCTTTTGATCTTGATCTTAGGCGCCCCGTTAACCACGATGGCTGAACGCAGGCATTGCTCCGTGGGTAAACCGGCAGGACGCCGGTTTAGCCGCGCTGGGCCAAGGATGGCCCATCGCGGCGGCCCACGGAGCAATGCCGGAGTGAAGGCATGCCGAGCCTAAGCGAGGCACCAAGTGGTGGGGCAAGAGCGCTTTGGTTACTTTGCCGCTTTTGCAAAGTGACACGCCGTAAGGGCGTAACCCTAAGCCGCCGTTACCGCAGCAACGGATATGTCCCCGCAAAATCCCCCACCCCTCAAGGCCGCGCATTCTCATACAAATAATCCGTAGCCAACGAAGCCAGCGTCCTCACCCCCACCACCAACGCCGACTCATCCACAAAGAACCCCGGATTATGATTTGGCGCCGCCTTGCTCATATCCTGATCCCGCGGTGTCACCCCGAGGAACACAAACAACCCCGGCGCCTCCTTGGCATAAAAGGAAAAGTCCTCGGCCCCGCCTACCAGCGGCCCCTGGACGACATCACCGTTGGCCGCCCAACGCAGGCTCGGCAGCATCTTCTCCGTCAGCGCCGGGTTGTTGATGGTCGGATCGTACTTCTCAATGATCGTCACCTCAGCCTTGGCGCCGCCACTTTCAGCAATCTTTTCCACGGTCTGGCGCACATCCGCATGCAGTTTCTGGCGGATGCCATAGTCGTAGGAACGAATGGTGCCGCTCATCTCCACGGACTCGGGGATGATGTTATAGCGGGTGCCGCCATTGATCGTGCCGATGCTCACCACCGACGGAAACGAAGAAATATCGGTACGCCGGCTGACCACCGTTTGCAGGCCGACAATGGTTTGCGCGCCCACGGTGATCGGGTCGATACCGTCCCATGGTCGTCCGGCGTGGGTCTGTTTGCCGAGGATCTTGATGCGCAGGTCGTCAGAGCTGGCCAGGGTCGGGCCCGGGCGATAGGCGATGCGACCGGCGGGAACGCCTGCCCACACATGCAGGCCGAACACCGCGTCTGGCTTGGGTGATTTCATCACGCCTTCTTGCACCATCATCTTCGCGCCCCAGGTGTTTTTGCCGTCGGGGATGAAGTCGCTCGGACCTTCTTCAGCAGGCTGGAAGTAGAACACCACGGTGCCGGGCAGGCGGTCGCGCATGCCGGTGAGAATTTTCGCCGTGCTCAGCAAGATCGCGGTGTGGGCGTCGTGGCCACAGGCGTGCATTACGTCGACTTCCTTGTCTAGGTACACGCCTTTGGCTTTCGAGGCGAAGGGCAGGTCGGAGACTTCCTTGACTGGCAGCGCGTCCATGTCGGCGCGCAGGGCGACGGTCGGGCCGGGCAGGGCGCCTTTGAGGATGGCGACCACTCCGGTGCGGGCGACGCCGGTTTTTACTTCCAACCCCATCTCCCGCAGTTGCTTGGCCACAAGCTCGGCGGTGCGTTTTTCGGTGTTGCCCAGTTCGGGATGGGTGTGGATGTCGCGCCGGGTTTCCAGCAGGGCCGGCTCGAGAATTTTCGCCTGGGCGGCGATTTCTTCCCGGGCGCTGTCCTGGTCGCTGCTGGCGGCAATCACCGCACTGCTGGCGACGCCACAGAGCAGGCCTAATACCCATTGATGTCTAAAACCGGTTAATCGCATAGGGACTTCTCCATGATTATTGTTGTGGGTCCGCGGCCGTCTGGTAGCGCTTACTCTTTCTCCTGGGCACCACCCGCCGCCGTCACCACCTGCACACTCAAGCGCGGTGTCGCCAGGTCCAGCCCGGCTTCGTCCAGGTGCCGCTTGAGGGACAGGTTGAATGCCCGCGACACTTCCCACTGCTTGATGGGCGCGGTCTTGAAGCGTGCGCGAAGAATCGCGCTGCCGGACTCGAAACTTTCCACCCCCTGGATCTCCAGTGGCGACCAGATGTTGCGGCGCTGCAGCGGATCGTTGCGCATTTTCTGGCCAACATCGCGCATCAGCTTGATGGCGTCGTCGATTTCCATGTTGTAGGGAATGGCCACCCGGAAGATCGCGTAGCCGAACTCACGGGAGTAGTTCTTGATGCTTTTGATTTCACTGAACGGGATGGTGTGGACAATGCCGTCGATATCCCGCAGGCGCACGGTGCGGATAGTCAGGCCTTCGACGGTGCCGAGGTGGCCGCCGACGTCGACGTAGTCATCAATGGCCAGGGAGTCTTCGATGATGATGAACAGGCCGGTGATCAAGTCCGCCACCAGGGACTGCGCGCCGAAACCGATGGCCAGGCCGATCACGCCGGCACCGGCGAGCAGCGGCGTGACGTTCATGCCCATGTTCGCCAATGCGACGATGGCAGCAATGATAAAGATCGTCACGAACAGCACGTTACGAATCAACGGCATCATGGTTTGCGCACGGGCGTTGGCCAGGCCTTTGCGCGAATGGGTCAGGGCGTGGTGGATCGCGGTGTCGCTGAGGATCCAGATCAGCCAGGCGAACAGCAGCGTGCCGGCGAGACCGAACAGCTTGACGCTGACTTCATGGCCATCGCCTTCGGTAAAGCGAATCAGCGACAAGCCCCAGACCCGCAGGCCCAGTTCGATAAACACCAGCCACACCAGCAGATGGACGAGGGTGTAGACGAAGCTTTTCAGGCGCTCGGAATACAGCGCGTGGCGTTTGTGCCCGCGCTGCGGCTTGAGAGAATGACGGCGCACCAAGCCGTTGATCACCATGCACAGCACCAGCAACACCGTGCAGAGCAAGGATTGGCGCAGAGCGGTACTGGTGTCGCCCGCGGAGACGAAGGTGGCAAACAGCGAGATGCCTACCAGTAGCAGCGCGGGCAGGTACCAGAAGGTGCCGATGATTGAGAGGGTGTCGCTCAGGGCGCGGTGGGTCAGGCGCCGGGACAGTGGCTGGTTGCGGATCAGGTGGGCGATGGGGCGGCGAAAGCGCAGGATGAACACGCCGGTGGACAGCGCGGCCATTACATTGGCGATGGTCGCAGCGGTGTGGGCCAGGTGCGCACCCAGGCTGTCGGTCAGGCGCGGGTCGCTAAGGGCTTCGCCGAAGGCAGCAAAGCTGCCGATCAGCCACAGCGGGCGAAAGGCCTGGTGGCGCAGGATGTACAGTGCCCGACGGCGGTGTGGGCCATCCAGTACGGAAAACGCTACTACGCAGATCGCCGAGAAACAGGTGCCCACCACCAGGGCGTAGGCCAGCACCATCGCTAGGGATTTGCCCAGGGACGACGGCAGCGCGTAGCTCAGGTAAACGGTGATCACCAGGGCGATCAGCCACGGACCTAGTTTGCGCAGGGCAAAGCGCAGTATGTCCCAGGTTTTGGGGTGTTGCGGCAGTTCTTCGGTAAGGCCGAAGCGCATCCGCACCCGAGAGCTCAGCCAGATCAGCGCGGCTGCCAGCAGGCTCCAGAGCATCAGAATCATGGCAAAGCCAAAGATAATCGGCAGCCACTCACTGGTCGGCAGCATCAGTGCGGCCAGTTCATCCTTGGCCTGGTCAACCTCGCTGGACCAGCGGCTCAGCGGGCTGTTGGCACCGGAGAACTGTTGCTCAAGGCTCGCCAGGGTACCGCCAATAAGGCCGAGCACGCCTTGCTCGACGGCGGGTTGAGCTTTTTTTGTGGTCTCGCGCAGCTTCTTCAGATCGCTCAGCAGCTTGGTGCGCTGCTGGTCGTTTTCCAGGGTCTTGATGACTTCGTCCAGGGACTGCCCCAGCGGCACATCGGCCTGCGGCTGGGTTTTAGTGGTGCTGCCCAGAATGCCCGGTAAACCGACGGCCTGGGCTGGGGCCATGGGCAACAGGGTCAGCAGGCAAAGAAGCAGGCAGTACGGCAGGGTAAACAGACGGGCAAGCACGAGGCGGTCAACCTTGAAAACGACAGATTGGCCGAGTGTACGAGGCGGCTATGCCCAATGCGAGTGCATTTGTTTATTCGGCGAGTTTGGCGAGGATCTTGTAAACCACGGTGCCGAGGATCAGCAGCATGCCGACCCACATGCCAAACACACCGACATTCTTGTCGCGGAAGTTGAAGCCGACGGCTAGCAGGATCATGCCCGTGAGGATAGGGATAAGCATGGCGTGGAAGGCTTGCATAGTGATCATCGGGCGACGGCCTTGTCGAAGAGGGATGCAGATAAGTCTAGGCGGGTTTGTGGGAAGTGGGGTTGATGTGAGTCAGAAAGGAGGGAGCAAGCTCCCTCATCATCCGATCACGGCAAATCGCGACTCGCGTAAAACGCGCTCAACACTTTCACCAGGTGCGCCAAATCATGGCTGCCGCACAACTCACGAATCGAGTGCATGGCAAAGGTTGGCAGGCCGATGTCCACGGTGCGCACGCCCAGGTGACTGGCAGTGATCGGGCCGATGGTTGAGCCGCAGCCCATATCGCTGCGCACCACAAAGCTTTGCACCGGTACTTCTTCGGCCATGCACAAGTGGCGGAAGAACCCGGCGGTCTCGCTGTTGGTGGCGTAGCGCTGGTTGCTGTTGACCTTGATTACCGGGCCAGCGTTGAGTTTTGGGCCATGGTTGGCGTCGTGCTTGTCGGCGTAGTTGGGGTGTACGCCGTGGGCGTTGTCGACGGAAACCAGCAGCGACTTCTGGATGGTGCGTACGAATTCATCACCTTCGGGCAGCAGGCGACGCAGGGTCTGTTCCAGCATCGGGCCGTCGGCACCGCAGGCGGAGCAAGAGCCAACTTCTTCGTGGTCGTTGCACACCAATACGCAGGTTTCTTCGGTCTCGGCAGTCAACAAGGCTTGCAGGCCGGCGTAGCACGACAGCAGGTTGTCCAGCCGCGCGCCGGCAATAAAGTCGCCGTGCAGGCCGATCACAGCCGCGCTTTGGGTGTCGTAGAAACTCAGCTCATAGTCGAGGACCACGTCGGCGTTCAGGCCATGCTCGCGGGCCAGTTGGTCGGTGAGCACGGCGCGAAAGTCCACGCGCTCGTCACCGGCAAACTGCGCGAGGATTGGCGGCAACTCGGTCTGGGCATTGATCGCCCAGCCCTGGTTGGCTTCACGGTTCAGGTGAATGGCCAGGTTGGGGATGATGGCGATAGGCAGCTTGAAGTCGATCAGTTGGCTTTCGACCTTGCCGTCCCGGCGGAAGGTGACGCGGCCGGCCAGGGACAGGTCGCGGTCGAACCACGGAGCCAGCAGCGCGCCGCCGTAGACTTCCACGCCCAACTGCCAGAAGCCCTGGCGTTGCAACTCCGGTTGTGGCTTGACTCGCAGGCACGGGCTGTCGGTGTGGGCGCCAACCAGGCGGATGCCGTCTTGCAGGGGTGAATGGCGGCCAAGCTTGAAGGCGATGATTGAGGAGTCGTTGCGGGTCACGTAGTAGCGACCATTGGCCTCGGTGGTCCAGGTTTCGCGCTCATCAAGACGCTGGAAACCAGCTGCTTCCAGGCGCTGGGCGAGGGCGGCAGTGGCATGAAAGGGGGTAGGGGAGGCCTTGAGGAAGTCGATCAGGCCTTGGTTCAACGCTTCGCGCATAAGTAGCTCCAGACAGCAATGGCGCGAGTTTACCGTATTGGCCCAGCCGATTCATTGTAGGAGCGAGCTTGCTCGAGAAAATCACCAGCGATAACGCGGGTATTCTGGATTTGCGGGAGCAAGAACTAGGCGTCCCCCTCGCTCAGGTAACCGTATTTACCCTTTAGAACGGTGCCGGGCACTCAAAGCGCAAGCGCTCGCCGCTTTGCGGATGGGTAAAACTCAACATGCTTGCATGCAGGCACAGGCGCGGCCACGCAGCCAGCGCCTGCTCATGGGCGTACAAGCCATCGCCGAGCAATGGATGCCCGATGGACAGCATGTGCACCCGCAATTGATGCGAGCGCCCGGTAATCGGCGTCAGTTCAACCCGGCACCAGTCCCCGCAACGCTCCAGGACTTTCCAGAAGGTCAGGGCGTTCTTGCCGAACTCGTGGTCCACCACATGCCGGGGCTTGGTCGGCGGGTCGTAGCGCAGCGGCAGGTCGATGCTGCCGCTGTCCAGTTCCGGCTGGCCCCAGCACAGCGCGGTGTAGGCCTTTTCAGTTTCGCGGTCGTGGAACTGGCGAGACAGTTCACGGTGGGTGTCGGCATCCCGCGCCAGGAGGATGATTCCCGAGGTTTCCCAGTCCAGGCGATGGACGATGCGGGCTTCGGGGTAGCCGTTTTCCTGCAGGCGGGTGATCAGGCAGTCCTTGTTATCGTCGGCCCGGCCGGGCACGGACAGCAACAGGGTAGGCTTGTTCACTACCAGGACAGCGGCGTCCTGGTGAAGGATATGGATATTGGACAACGGCATTAAAACAGCCTCGTAACAAACGCCAACGGCGGCTCGGCCACCTCGACCCCGCATGGGGTAAAAGTGCCCGAGCCGCCGTGGCGACCGCCTTTTCGATCAACGATCAGGCAGGGTGATATTGAGTTCCAGAATCGAGCAGCTGCCGTCGTTTTCCAGAGCGACATGCACATCATCGTTGCCGATATTGACGTACTTGCGAATCACCTCTACCAGTTCCTTCTGCAAGGCTGGCAGGTAATCCGGCGTGCTGCGTTGGCCGCGTTCGTGCGCCACGATGATCTGTAGACGCTCTTTCGCTACCGACGCGGTGCTTGGCTTTTTATTGGCACGAAAGAAGTCAAGAAATTTCATTGTTTAGTTGCCTCCAAAAATACGCTCGAAGAATCCCTTCTTCTGTACATCGAGGAAGCGATGTTCCACGGTCTTGCCCAGCAAACGATCGACGGCATCGCTGTACGCCTGGCCGGCGTCGCTCTGGTCATCGAGAATCACCGGGACGCCCTGGTTGGAGGCCTTGAGCACTGCCTGGGATTCTGGAATGACGCCCAGCAGGGTCACTGCCAGGATGTCCTTGACGTCTTCAACGCCAAGCATTTCGCCTCTGCTCACACGCTCCGGGTTGTAGCGGGTCAGCAGCAAGTGTTCCTTGATTGGCTCTTCGCCTTTCTCGGCACGGCGGGATTTGCTGGCCAACAGGCCCAGCATGCGGTCCGAGTCACGTACCGAAGACACTTCCGGGTTGGTCACGACGATGGCTTCATCGGCGAAGTACATCGCCAGGTGAGCACCGGTCTCGATGCCGGCCGGGGAGTCGCAGACCACGTACTCAAAGGTTTCCTTGAGATCCATCAGGACTTTTTCCACGCCTTCCTTGGTCAGCGCTTCCTTGTCCCGGGTCTGGCTGGCGGCCAGTACATACAGGTTCTCAAGGCGCTTGTCCTTGATCAGGGCCTGGCTCAGGGTCGCTTCGCCGTTGACGACATTGACGAAGTCGTACACCACACGGCGTTCGCAGCCCATGATCAGGTCGAGGTTACGCAAGCCGACGTCGAAGTCGACGATGACTGTCTTGTGGCCGCGCAGAGCGAGGCCGGTACCGATAGCGGCGCTGGTGGTGGTCTTACCCACACCACCCTTGCCGGATGTAACCACGAGAATCTTGGCCAAGGTGTTTCACCCCTAAGGAAAAAGGACTTTCTAGCCCCTGAAAAACATCTCTTGAAACCCGCTGCAGGCGGACAGCCTGTGTAGGAATAAGCTGAAAAAGGTGCGGTTTACCGGAAGGAAACGCCACCTGCTGATTATTCCTACTCAAGTTTTGCCGTTTTCGCTGTGCTATCAGAGTTTAGAGATGCTTGGAAAATGCGGCAGTATCCGTTAAAGACGAATGATGTTCAACACATCACCCGACAGGCTGATTTGTACCCCGGCCCCCCACAGCGGATCACGGCGCAAATCTTCTGAAACCTTGTACTGGCCTGCGATGGACACTAGCTCAGCGGTCAATTGCTGGCAAAAAATACGGGCCTTGGTGTCACCCTTGATGCCGGCCAGTGCGCGACCGCGCATGGGGCCGTATACATGGATGTTGCCATCGGCGAGAAGTTCCGCCCCGGGACTGACCGGGGCGATCACCACCAGGTCGCCGCCCTGGGCGTAAATTTGCTGCCCGCCGCGTACGGGGGAGGTGATGATCTTTGTAGGCTTGATCATCGGCTCCGGCGGCTTTTCCGGTTTTTTCTTCGCATCGCCTTCCCGCGGGTCGATCGGGCGCTCGCGGGCACCGGACGGTGGCAGTACTGGCAGTTCAATGGCGATGGCCGCTGCAATGTCTTCAATACGGTTGGCACGAATGGCCAGGGTGCGCAGGCCATGCTGGCGGCACACACGCATCAATCCAGGCAGGTCAACCGCACCCTGGCCGGCTGGCAGTTTGTCCAGGGCCAGCACCAGTGGGGCGTTGTTGAAGAAATTCGGCGCCAGGGCGACCTTGGCGGCGAGCTGGCGGTCCAGGGCGTCAAGGTCATTACGGGCCAGTTCCAGCACGGTAATGGCGAGCATGCTGCCTTTGAGCTGGAACACGGGATCTTGGTCTAGCGGGTCGGTTTGGCTCATGGTCGGCATTAAAGCGGCTTGTCACGAAAAGTGTCGAGACTTATAACGAGAACATCCGCAAGCCGCAAGCCGGGTCGAACCGTTGTAGAATGCGCGGCCCTTGTCTTTACCGGAATCTGTAATGGATCGCCCGCGTTTTCGAGCTGTATTTTTTCACCCGCGTTTTTGGCTGTTATGGCTGGGACTCGGTCTGCTGTGGCTGATCGTGCAGTTGCCGTATCGGGTTTTATTGGGGATTGGCCGCATCCTGGGTGCGGGGATGTACCGGGTAGCCGGTGAACGGCGGCGTATTGCCGCGCGAAACCTGGAGCTGTGTTTCCCGGAAAAGTCCGCCAAAGAGCGTAAACATTTGCTCAAGGAAAACTTTGCTTCCACCGGCATCGCCTTCTTCGAGATGGCCATGAGCTGGTGGTGGCCCAAGCCGCGCCTGGCGCGCCTGGCCCATGTCGAAGGCCTGGAACACCTCAAGCAGGCCCAGCTTGAAGGCAAGGGCGTTATTCTGATGGCCCTGCATTTCACTACCCTGGAAATCGGCGCCGCCTTGCTGGGGCAGAAGCACACCATTGATGGCATGTACCGCGAACACGGCAACCCGTTGTTCGACTTCGTCCAGCGCCGTGGCCGCGAGCGGCATAACCTCGATTCCCTGGCCGTGGAGCGTGAAGACGTGCGCGGCATGCTCAAGCTGCTGCGGGCCGGCCGAGCGATCTGGTATGCACCGGACCAGGACTATGGCGCGAAGCAAAGCATCTTTGTGCCGTTGTTCGGCGTTCAGGCGGCGACGGTCACTGCCACCAGCAAGTTCGCCCGTCTGGGCAAGGCCTTGGTGGTGCCCTTTACCCAGGAACGCCTGGCTGATGGCAGCGGTTACCGACTGGTGATCCATCCACCGTTGACCGACTTCCCTGGTGAAACCGACGAAATCGACTGCCTGCGCATCAATCAGTGGGTTGAAGCCTCCGTGCGCGAATGCCCCGAGCAATACCTGTGGACCCACCGCCGCTTCAAGAGCCGGCCACCGGGCGAACCGAAACTGTACGAAAAGCGCCGCCGTTGATTCGTAGCCTTTAAGCACCATGGAGTGATGCAATGCGTTCAGCGGAACCGGTCACAGGCTTGATTCTTTCCGGCGGCGGGGCGCGAGCGGCCTATCAAGTGGGGGTGCTGGCGGCGATTGCCGAACTGCTGCCGCCGGGTGCAGCCAATCCATTTCCGGTGATTGTTGGCACGTCGGCGGGGGCGATCAATGCGGTCAGTCTGGCCAGCGGTGCCATGGACTTCACCGCCGCTGTCGAGCGGTTGACCGCGTTCTGGCAGGGCTTTCGCAGCCATCTGGTACTGCGCAGCGACTGGCCTGGGGTGATCCGCCAGGCGAGCCGATTCGTCACGCACAGCCTGTTGGGCCTGGGCGCGCAGGTGCCGGTGGCGCTGCTCGACAGCTCCCCGCTGCGGGATCTGCTGCTCAACAAGCTGCAACTGGAAGGCATCGACCGCGCCATCCGTCACAAGCAGCTGCACGCTGTTGCGGTGACCGCCTTTGGTTACGAATCGGGGCAGGCCGTGACTTTCTATCAGAGCGGCGGCGCCATCGATGCCTGGCTGCGTCATCGACGCATCGGCCTGCCCACCCAATTGACCGTTGAACACCTGTTGGCCAGTTCGGCCATCCCGTTGCTGTTTGCGCCGGTCAAGCTCGATCAGGAATATTTCGGTGATGGCGCGGTGCGCCAGTCGGCGCCGATCAGCCCGGCGCTGCACCTGGGGGCGACTCGGGTGCTGGTCGTGGGCGTCAGCGGCAACCCGCGTAGCCCTGACCCGCAAAATCCCTTGCAGCGCAGTTACACCGGTCAGGAACCGACCCTGGCGCAGATCGGCGGGCACATGCTCAACAGCACGTTCATCGACAGCCTGGAAAGCGATATTGAATTACTGGAACGCTTGAACCATTTCAGCCATCTGCAACCCGCTGACAGCGCCATCCACGGTCTGTCGCCGGTGGAAGTGCTGGTGATCGCGCCGAGCCAGCCCATCGATGAAATCGCTGCCCGTCATCGCCAGGAATTGCCGGCAGCGTTGCGCCTGTTTTTGCGTGGACCGGGGGCAACCAAGACCAGCGGGGCGGGGGTGCTCAGTTACTTGCTGTTCGAGGCGGGGTATTGCAGCGAGTTGATTGAGTTGGGAAGGCGGGATGCGTTGGCCAAACGCGAGGAGTTGCAGCGGTTTCTGGGCCTGTCCTGACCTTCTGTAGGAGCGAGCAAGCTCGCTCCTACAGTGGGGTAAAGCGGGATTATGTTTAGAAGTGATACTTGACCAACAGACTCGCCGTGTCCTGATTGGTCTCGAACGCGCCTGAATCCTGGATTCCGTACTTGTTCTTCCAGTAGTCGTATTCAACACCGACATACAGCTGCTTTTCGCCCCAGCTCATCGCCTTGCCCAGGTCATATTTGATCTGCGGGTTGATGTGCAGGTTGGCGTGGTAAGTGCCGCGGGCGTTTTTGTCGTTGTCCACGACCCAGTCGATAAAGCCGTCGATCAGCACGTTGGAATTGCCCACCGGGATGGTGTAGGCCCATGCCGGGGTGATCTGCCAGATGCCGTCACCCGGGCGATTGCCTTCGGTCTGGCGCTGGTAGAAGTTCAACTGGAAGTAGTCGAAACCAGGGATCGCCAGGTCGAAACCTGGGCCCAACAAGTAGGACTCGTTGTCGCCTTCGCCGAACTCGTAAGTAAACGCCAACAGCACATCCTTGATCGGCCCGAATGACAGGTCGGTGTCGAAAATCTTGCCAAACGACAGGCGTGGGCTGAACTCGCCGTAGTAAGTGCTGGGGCCGACGTTGCCGTCTTCCTTGCCGTTATAAAAAATACGGTCGAGGAAGAAGAAGTTGTCGCCGTACTTCCAGGCATCGGCATGCTCGAAAGTGACGGTTTGCTGGATCTGCGGGTTAACGGTGAAGTTTTTGCCCCACAGATAGGTCAGGCTGTTGTTCTGCCACTGCAGCAGATCGCCAGCAAGTGCCTGGCCCCCGGCCAGCAGGGACCCTGCCAGCATCAGGCTATTGACGGTACGTTTCATTCGGTTGCTCCCGAGTTAAAGTTTTGTGTTTTTTTTCTAGGCAAAACGCTCTGGTTTGGCGTTTTTTTGGGTGCTGCAAAAATCGTCTGTTCGGTCAGCTTTAATGCTTTTAGCAAGAGCTGCGCCAAGGTGTTTAAAAAGCCAATAAAACCCCGTCGGCTGCGATAAACGCAGTCGAATTCAGAGGTTTTTTGCACGCTTTGGCTGCGGACATGGGGCCGGGATAAGTTGGCCTTGTAGTCAGCTTTTACATTTGCTGTTTTTTTTTGAGTTGACTTGAGCAGGCGCGGAGAATACTGGCTACCGTGCCTTGGCTCAAGTGCGCCGTTACAGAGCGCGTGGGGCGAGAATAGGGCACGGCGTGAGGCCGGCCCTGGGTGAATGGCGTGCATGGTCTTGCTCCCTGATCGTTCTTATTGTTGTTGTGACGCCGGGTGAGCTGTTTTCTAAATCAATGCTGGTGGACATGTTCAGAGGCCGCAGCCCGTTCGGCTCCGCCCAGGATGTTGAACAACAGGTTCAGCGACAACGCACTGATGGTGGCCATGGCGATGCCACTGTGGGTAATCGGGCTCATCCACAGCGGCAATTGCGCGAAGAACTCCGGACGCACCACCGGAATCAAGCCCATGCCGATGCTCACGGCTACCAGCAACTGGTTGCGACGGTCGGCGATGTCGGCTTCCTGGAGAATTTTGATCCCGGTGGCCGCCACCATGCCGAACATGGCGATGGATGCACCACCGAGTACGGCAGGTGGAATCGATGCCACCAGGTACGCCGCCTTTGGCAATAGACTGAGGACGATCAAAAAGCCCCCGGCGACGATCGTCACCGAACGGCAGCGCACACCGGTCATCTGCACCAGGCCGATGTTTTGCGCGAAAGAGGAGTGGGTAAAGGTGTTGAAGAACCCGGCAAAAAACGATGCGCCGGCATCACACAGCAGTCCGCGCCGCAGCATCTTTGGCGTGACTTCCTGGTCGGTGATCTTGCCCAGGGCGAGGAACATCCCGGTGGACTCAACGAAGATAATCACCACCACCAGGCACATTGACAGGATTGGCGCCAACTCGAATTTCGGCATGCCGAAATGCAGCGGCGTCACCACTTGCAGCCACGGCGCCTGGGCCATGCCGCTGAGGTCGACCATGCCAATCATCCCGCACAGCCCGTAACCCACGGCCATGCCGATCAGCACCGAGATATTGACCCAAAACCCGTGCATGAAACGGTTGATCAGCAGGATGGTGACCAGCACCAACGCGGCAATCGCCAGGTAAATCGGCGAGCCGAATTGCACCGCAGCAGCACCGCCACCGGCCCAGTTCACAGCGACCGGAAACAGGGATAAGCCGATGGCTGTGATGACTGTGCCCGTCACCAGAGGAGGGAAGAAACGCACCACCTTGGACATGAACGGCGCAATCACCATGCCGAAGAACCCGGCGGCGATCGTCGCGCCGAAGATCCCTTGCAGGCCGATGCCGGGCATGCCGGCCATGGCCACCATGCTGCCGACGGCGGCGAAACTGGCGCCCATCATCACGGGCATGCGGATGCCCACCGGGCCGATGCCGAACGACTGGACCATGGTGGCGATGCCTGCCACCAGCAGGTCGGCGTTGATCAGAAAAGCGATTTCTTCACGACTCAAGCCCGCGGCTTGTCCGATGATCAAGGGCACTGCCACCGCGCCGCCGTACATCAGAAGGACGTGTTGCAGGCCTACTAGGATCAGTTGCAACAGGGGTAGCCGCACCATGGCGGGTGCGGCAGGAATCTGCGGTTCGGCTAACTCGGACATGCAACACCTCGGATCTTTTTTATTTTTGTGTTGTTCGGTATTCAATTGCCATTGGAGCTGTTCGCGACCTCTGTAGGAGCGAGCTTGCTCGCGAAAAACTCAAGGGCACCGCGTTCATTCAGGATGGGCGCGTTATCGTTGACGATCTTCGCGAGCAAGCTCGCTTCTACAGTGGATGGTGCACATAGCTAGTTAGCGTGGGCTCCTTGATTGATCCAGGTGCCAATCAAATCCCGTTCCTGCTGGGTCATCTGGGTAATGTTGCCCAGCGGCATGATCTGGCTCGCCACCGCCTGTGCCTGAATCCGTGCCGCTTGTTGCTGGATCTGCTGCGGCGTATCAAACATCACCCCGCCTGGTGCAGCGCTGAACAGCGGGCTGGTGGGCTTGGCTGAATGGCACACGGCGCAACGTTCTTGAATCACGCTGTGCACCTTGCCGAAGTCCGTCGAAGCCTGGGCCGGTGCTGGATCAGCAGCGGGTGCAGGTGCTGCGGGTGCTGCGGGTTTGGCGCCGCCGCCCACTGCGGTTTCCGGCAATGGTTGGTATTGGATGGTGGTCGCAGCCTTGGCCACGTCCGGAGCAGTCGCCACCGGCTTGGGGCCGGTGACATAGGCCAGGCAAATCATCGCCAGGGCGCCGACCGGCAGGGTCCAGGCGTATTTCTGGCTGTTATGGCGGGTGTTGAAGTAGTGGCGCACCAATACCGCCGCCACCGCGATCCCGGCCAGGATCAGCCAGTTGTATTGGCTGCCATAGGTGCTCGGGAAGTGGTTGCTGATCATGATGAACAGCACCGGCAAGGTGAAGTAGTTGTTGTGCCGTGAACGCAGCAAACCCTTGGCCGGCAGCGACGGATCAGGGGTGCGGTTTTGCGCGATCGCCGCCACCAGCGCCCGTTGGGCCGGCATGATGATGCGGAACACGTTACCGACCATGATGGTGCCAATGATGGCGCCGACATGCAGGTACGCACCGCGACCGCTGAACACTTTGCTGAAGCCGTAGGCCGCGCCGATCAACAGCACGAACAGGATGAAACCGAGCAGGGCAGGGCGCTTGCCCAGGGCCGAGTCGCAAAGAAAGGAGTAGATGAACCAGCCCGCGAACAGTGAGCCAATGCCCAGCAATACGCCTTCGCTACCGCTGAGACTGCTGCCGGGGGCAAGCAGGTACAGCGTCGGGTTGAGGTAGAACACCACGCACAGCAAGGCTACGCCTGACATCCAGGTGAAGTAGGCCTCCCATTTGAACCAGTGCAGGTTGTCCGGCATGGTCGGCGGGGCCAGTTTGTATTTTTCCAGGTGATAGATGCCACCACCATGGATCGCCCACAAGTCGCCGGACAGGCCGTCCTTGGGGTTGACGCGGTTCAGGTTGTTTTCCAGCCAGACGAAGTAGAACGAAGCGCCGATCCAGGCGACGCCAGTGATCATGTGAACCCAGCGCACGCTAAGGTTCAGCCATTCCATCAAATGTGCTTCCACAGTCTTTACCTCTCGCTTGTCACCCTTGTTGTCAGGTGATCAGGCCTTCTCTTATTGGTGGGGGGCAAGGATCAACTGCTCATCCTCTTTGAAAAAATGCTCATCGCAGTTATTGCCTGTGCCACTGCGATCAACCACCAGGAAGTCATCCCGCTTTTCGATCGTCAGCACCGGGTGGTGCCAGACGCCGCGATGGTAATTAATGCCCTGCCTGCCGTTGGTGACGAAGGCGCGGACCAAGCCTGATACAGGTTCATCGCCAAGTGGCGCGACCACGATCAGAAAGGGATTGCCGAGCATCGGTATGAAAGCCTGGCTGCCCAGCGGATGTCGCTCCAGCATGCACACGGTCAGCGGCATGTCCTGCGCATCGGCGCGGAAGATGCTGATGATCGCCTTGTCCTCAGGCGTGGCCGTTTCTACGTCGGCCAGCCGGTGGAAACGCATGGTCGAACCGTTGTTGATCATGAAGTGATCGCTGCCGTCGGTTTCGATGACGTCTCCGAAAGGGGCGAAGGCTTCTTTGGTCAGGGGTTCGATCATCAGTGTGCGCATGTCTGTCTCTTAATCTGTTTGGTTGTTGATGGATCTTTGTAGGAGCAAGCTTGCTCGCGAAGGTCGTCAACGATAACGCGTGTATCCTGAATGAACGCGGTGTCCTTGAGTTTTTCGCGAGCAAGAACTAGGCGTCCCCCTCGCTCCTACAGACTCAGCATTACTTCGCGACCTTGCCAAGAATCCGCAAGCGGCTCACGCCACCATCCGGGAACACATTCAGACGAATGTGAGTGATTGGGCCCAGTGCCTTGATCTGCTCGGCGAAGCTGTGTTCGGCATGCATTTCCAGTTTCTGCGCCGGCAGCAGTTCGCGCCAGAACAGCGATTGGGTTTCGATCTGGCTGTCGGTGCCGCCCTTGACGAACGCGCCCTGGATCGAGCAAGTGTCCGGGTAGTTGCCTTTGAAGTGCAGGGTGTCGACGACGATTTTTTCGATCTCTCCCGGATGGCCCAACGCGACGATCACCCAGTCATTGCCAGGTGTGCGACGACGAGCGGTTTCCCAGCCGTCGCCCATGTTGATGCCACGGCCTGGGTTGAGGATGTTGCTCATGCGGCCGAAGTGTTCATCGGAGCATGCCAGGGCGCGACCGCCATTAAGTGCGGCAGCCAGGTCAACCTGTTCGTTGTCGCCCACAGCGGACCAGTCGCGAAACGGAATACCGTACACACGCAGACGTGCCACGCCGCCATCCGGGTAGATATTGAAGCGCAGGTGGCTGAACGCCTGGTCGTTGCTGATCTCGTGGAAGTGATGGCTGTTGCCCTGCAACTCAACAGCCGACAGCACTTCAACCCACTGGGTGTTTGCATCCGGCTCGCCGGAGGCCAGGAAGCACGCTTCCAGCGAGGCCGACGGCGGGTAGTTGCCGGTGAAGAATGAAGTGTCGATGTCCACACCTTTGATCGAACCCGGCACGCCCAGGCGGATCACCGCGCTGTCGTAGCCTTCGAAGCGCTTGCGGCGTGACTCCCAGCCGTCCATCCACTTGCCGTTGTCATCGAAAACGCCCTCCTTCCACACGGCCGGGGTCGGTTGGAACAGACGGTTGGCGTCAGCGAACCAGTCATCGGTCACCGAGATGATCTTGGTGCCCAAACGGGCGTCGGCCAGGTTGACGAACTTCTCGAAAGGTACGGCGTAAGATTTCATTCTTCTTGTCTGCCTTAAATTAAGTGGCTTGGGATGCTCGCCAGGCCCTGGGCGCTGATCGCTCGGGCCAGGTCTGCTAAAGGGTCAGTAATCGGAACAACGCGATCTTGTTGATCTCGGCCAGCGCGCACTTGAACTCGGTGTCTGTCGAGTTGTGGATGCGGGTTTCGAATGCCGCGAGGATCTGATGCCGGTTGCTGCCTTTTACCGCCATGATGAAGGGAAACTTGAACTTGGCCTTGTAGGCGTCGTTCAGCTCGGTGAAGCGAGAAAACTCGTTGCTCGAGCATTGGTGAATACCCGCGCCTGCCTGTTCTCCAGTGCTGGCCGCGGTAAGCTGGCCCTGGACGGCAGCTTTGCCGGCCAGGTCCGGGTGAGCGTTGATCAGGGCCAGTTGGCTTTCGTGATCAGCGCTCAACAGGATGTCGCTCATGCGCTGGTGCAGGGTTTCGATCTCATCGATCGATGCGTCCTGGCCCAGGTCGAAGACCTTTTCGGCCACCCATGGCGAATGTTCGTAGATGTCGGCGAAGGCGGCGACAAACTCATCGCGGCTCAGGGTCGAGGGTTTCAAGGTCTGGAAGGTGCTCATTTGGCCGCCCCCTGAAAAGGATGGGTTTGGTGCCAGTGGCGGGCAATGTCCACACGGCGGGTGAACCACACCTGCTCATGGCCTTTGGCGTATTCGATAAAACGCTTGAGGGCGGCCAGGCGTGCCGGGCGGCCGATCAGGCGGCAATGCAGGCCGATGGAGAGCATTTTTGGTGCTTCGCTACCTTCGGCGTACAGCACATCGAAGGCGTCCTTGAGGTATTCGAAAAAGTCATCGCCCTTGTTGAAACCCTGGACCTGGGTGAAGCGCATGTCATTGGTGTCCAGGGTGTAGGGGATCACCAGGTGCGGCTTGCCGGTCGGGTTGTTGGGTTCCCAGTAGGGCAGGTCGTCGTCATAGGTGTCGCAGTCGTAGAGGAAACCGCCTTCCTCCATCACTAGCCGCCGGGTGTTGGGGCCGGTGCGCCCGGTGTACCAGCCCAGTGGGCGCTCGCCGGTCAGTTCGGTGAGGATGCGGATAGCTTCGAGCATGTGCTCGCGCTCCTGGGCCTCGTCCATGTGCTGGTAGTCGATCCAGCGATAGCCGTGGCTGCAGATCTCGTGGCCTGCGGCGACCATGGCGCGGATCACATCCGGATGGCGTTGGGCGGCCATGGCCACGGCGAAGATGGTCAGCGGGATATCGAATTCTTTAAAGAGTTTGAGGATGCGCCACACGCCGGCCCGGCTGCCGTATTCGTAGAGCGACTCCATGCTCATGTTGCGCTCGCCTTGCAGCGGTTGCGCCGAGACCATTTCCGAGAGGAAAGCTTCCGACTCTTTGTCGCCATGCAAGATATTGCGCTCGCCGCCTTCTTCGTAGTTGAGTACGAACGACAGGGCGATACGGGCCTTGCCCGGCCAGTGAGGGTGAGGAGGGTTACTGCCGTAACCGATCAGGTCGCGTGGATAGTCAGCGCTCACTGCAGTCTTCCTTCTTGTTCGTGGTAGCAATGGTGTGGCGGCCGGGCAGCGAAAAGACTGAGTGGCGTCACAGCGATGAGTGATTGTATACAACTTATCGCCAACTTTGTAAGCCTGAATTTCTGCATTTTTTCCGAACGGCCTACCTTGCACGGTATTGCAATAAATCTGCCTGACTGGTCAGCTAAATCAAAATAAACACTCGTCCACTGTAGGAGCGAGCTTGCTCGCGAAAAGTCTGAGAGCGCCACGGTAAACCGAATGCGCTACGTCATCGTTGACGATTTTCGCGAGCAAGAACTAGGCGTCCCCCTCGCTCCTACAGAAACGATGTCCACATCATAAAATTGGTCTGTTGAATTTATTGTGTACAATTTTTTTAGAAAGTGTCTTAATTAGGCATCGCCGGCTTATTTCATGCCCTGAAAAGGTGCGGCTTTTTTCTCACCAACTTCGGAAGGCTCGCGACCCATGGGACGACTGACCACACATGTATTGGACGCCGCACATGGCTGCCCCGGCAGCGCCATCAAGGTTGAACTGTACCGCGTCGAAGGCACGCAACTGGAGTTGGTGGCCAGCACGCAGACCAACAACGACGGCCGTTGCGATGCACCGCTGCTGCAAGGTGACGACTACCGCAGTGGCATCTATCAGTTGCAGTTCAGCGCCGGTGATTACTACCGCGCCCGTGGTGTGCACTTACCTGAACCGGCCTTTCTTGACGTGGTGGTACTGCGTTTCGGTGTCAGCGCCGAACAGGACCATTACCACGTGCCCTTGCTGATTTCGCCTTACAGCTACTCGACCTATCGCGGTAGCTGAGTCGTCACCTCGCTTCATACCCCACGCTCTTCGTTGGTTTCGCCCGCTCACACTGCGGGCTTTTTTTTGGCTAGCGGCTCAATAATGAGGCCGCCCCTGCGCCACTGAATAACCCCGCGCTGATCCGGTTGAACCAGCTCTGGCCCTTGCCACTGCGCAAATACCGCGCCGCGCCATGGGCACCCAGGCCGTAGGCCAATTTGCACAGCAGATCCAGGACAGTCCAGGTGGCAATCATGATTAGCAACTGCGGTAGAAACGATTGCTGGCTACTGAGGAACTGCGGCAAAAAGGCGGCAAAAAACAAGATGTCCTTGGGGTTGCTCGCACCTAGCACAAAGGCTCGGCTGAACAGGGCGCGAAAGCGTGGAGTCGGCGCGGTTTCAGGCACTTCGGCGCCATGGGCCGGTTGGCGTGATTGCTGCCAGCTCTGCCAGGCGAGGTAGAACAGGTACAGCGCGCCGACAATTTTCAGGGCGCTGAACAGTTGCTCCGAGGCCAGCAACAAGGCGCCCAGGCCCAGGGCCGAAGCGCTCAGCAGGCAGATCGAGGCAAACACTCCGCCGAGAAACGCTGGGTACGAACGGCGCAGGCCGTAGTTCAAGCTGTTGCTGATCATCAACAACGACAGTGGGCCTGGGATTAGAATCACCACCAGCGCAGCGCCGCTGAACAGCAGCCAGGTTTCCAGACTCATTGCATTCCTCCATTCGTACAAAAGCCCCACCCGACGGGGTGAGGCGGGATCACGCGTGCAGGCCTACAGGAACGCAAATTTGGCGATGAAAATCGCGCAAAGAACCCACAGGCTGACGGAAATTTCCTTGTGTTTACCGGTACCGGCCTTAAGCACCACGTAGGTGATAAAGCCCAGGGCGATGCCGTCGGCAACGGAAAAGGTCAGGGGCATCATGATCGCCGTGACAATTGCCGGAATGCTGTCAGTAGCGTCGTCCCAGTTGATGTGAGCCATGCCGCTCATCATCAGCATCGCCACATAGATCAAGGCACCAGCGGTGGCGTAAGCGGGAATCATGCCAGCCAACGGAGCAAAAAACATCGCCGCGATAAACAGCACGCCCACGGTCACCGCCGTCAGCCCGGTGCGCCCACCGGCTGCCACGCCCGCCGCGCTTTCCACGTAGCTGGTCACCGGCGGTACGCCGACCATGGCGCCGAACACGCTGGAGGCACTGTCGGCTTTCAGGGCGCGTGATAGGTTTTCGATCTTGCCGTCCGCATTCACCAGGCCTGCCCGCTGTGCGACGCCCATCAGCGTACCGGCGGTGTCGAACATGTGTACAAACAGAAAGGCGAATACCACGCTGATCATGCTGACATTGAAGACACCCATCACATCCATCGCCATCCAGGTCGGCGCCAGGCTCGGTGGGGCGGCGACAATACCTTTATATTGCACCAGGTCCAGGCCCCAGCCGGCGAGCGTCACGGCGATGATGCTGATCAGGATCGCGCCGAACACACGGTGATAGCTGAGCACCGCGATCAACAGAAAGCAGATGGCCGCCAGCAGTGGGGCAGGTTCATGCAGGGAGCCAAGCTTGATCAGGGTGGCCGGGCTCTCGACGATGATGCCAGCGGTTTTCAGGCCGATGACGCCGAGAAACAGGCCCACCCCTGCGCCCATGGCGTGACGCAGGCTCACCGGGATGCTGTTGAGCAGCCATTCACGGATGCGCGACAGGGTCAGGATCATGAACAACACGCCGGAGATGAACACTGCTCCCAGCGCGGTTTCCCAGGTGTAGCCCATGGTGCCGACCACGGTGTAGGTGAAAAATGCATTCAGGCCCATGCCTGGCGCCAGGCCCACCGGCCAGTTGGCGTATAGGCCCATCAACAGGCAACCCAGGGCAGCGGCGATACAGGTGGCGACGAACGCCGCACCGTGATCGATGCCTGCGTCGGCCATAATGTTGGGGTTGACGAAAATGATGTAGGCCATGGTGATGAAGGTCGTGAGGCCGGCGATCAGCTCGGTCTTCACTGTGGTGCCATGCAAGCTGAGTTTGAACAGGCGTTCCAGCCAGCCGTGCTTCGTGGAAGAGAGGTGCGGCGAGGCGAGGTTCAGCGGGGCTTCGGATTTGCGGCTTTCCACAGCGAGTACTCCTCAAGAGTTTTATTGTTATTTCCAGCGCCGGACACATGAGTGGGCAGCGGCGCTTTGAGGTACGTCAGGCTTGCGGGTTTTGTTGACCATTAGGTCAGGAACTCGCACGAAGCGAATTATGCTTTTGTATACAAATAAAGCAAATAATGTTTTATATTTTTTGTGCGAAAGAGATGAAAGGCAATTCAGGATTGGCCGCCCAGCGCCTTGTTCACCGCCAACCAGCCATTCACCGCCGTCTCCCCGGCGTCGGCAAACGCCCGCTGCAACAGCTTCACCTGTTCGCGGCGCAAGGATTGTTCGAAACGCAATCCTTCCTCGGTCAATTCCAATAGGCGCTTACGCTTGTCGGTCTCGCAGGCGACGCTGTTCACCAGGTGCATTTCCTGCAATTGGCGTAGCGGTATGTTTAACGCTTGCTTGCTCACGCCGAGCAATTGCAGCAGTTCTTTCACGCTCAAGGCTGGGTAACGGGCGATAAAAAACACCACGCGCTGGTGCACGCGGCTCAAGCCCCGGCGTTCGAGCATTTCATCGGCCTTGGCGGTAAAGGCCTGGTAGCCGAAGAAAAATGCTTCCATGGCCGCTTGCTGGGTGGTCTGGTTTTTAAGGTCAAGCATATTGACGTATCTACCCGAGTCATCGTAATTTCGGTCAACCAGTTTGACGTATTTTTCCCTGGCTTTGCTACCGGTGACCTCTATGGCTTTCTCCGAACGTGTCTCGCGCCTTAAAAGTTCCTTGATCCGTGAAATCCTCGCGGCGGCCCAGCGGCCGGAGGTGATGTCCTTTGCTGGTGGCCTGCCGGCCGAAGCTATGCTGCCCAAGCTTGATTGGGAAGACATGCCGCTGAGTATCGGCCAGTACGGCATGAGTGAAGGCGAGCCGCAGTTGCGTGAACTGCTGGCTGCCGAGGCGCGGGCGTTGGGTGTGCAGTGCGAAGCCAGCCAGGTGTTGGTGGTCAGTGGCTCCCAGCAAACCCTGGACCTGGCGGCCAAGCTGTATATCGACCGAGGCACGAAAGTCCTCCTGGAAGGGCCGACCTACCTGGCGGCGTTGCAGATTTTCCAACTGTTCGGCGCCGATTGTCTGACGGTGCAGCTTGAGGCCGATGGCCCGGATCTGGCGGCCCTGCGCAACAGTCTTGAACTGCACCGCCCTGCATTCATCTACCTGATCCCGACCTTCCAGAATCCGTCGGCGGTGCGCTACAGCGAAGCCAAGCGCGACGCGGTGGCGGCGTTGCTCGATGAATTCGGCGTGACACTGATCGAAGACGAACCCTATCGTGAACTGACCTTCGACGGCGGCAGCGCCCGGCCGATTGTCAGCCGTTTGAAGAAAGCCAGTTGGGTCTACACTGGGACCGTGTCCAAGACCTTGCTGCCAGGTCTGCGCGTCGGTTACCTGATCGCCAGCCCCGACCTTTTCCCCCATCTGCTCAAGCTCAAGCAGTCGGCGGACCTGCACACCAATCGTGTCGGCCAATGGCAGGCGATGCAGTGGATTGGCACTGAAAAGTACCGGCAACATCTGGTTGAACTGCGCAGTTTCTATCGGGTTCGCCGCGACGCATTCCAGGTGGCGCTGGAGCGGCATTTCGCTGAATTGGCCGACTGGCAGGTGCCCCAAGGCGGATTATTCTTCTGGCTGACCTTGAAACAGCCGCTCGACACCCGCACTTTATTGGATCAAGCGCTCAATCAGGACGTCGCGTTCATGCCCGGTGAACCGTTCTTTTCAGAGCCGGACCAGCATCACGGTCATTTGCGGCTCAATTTCAGCCACATTGACCCGCAGCGCCTGGACGAAGGTCTCAAGCGTCTCGCTGCGGTGGTCCGCCAAGCACAGCTCGCGCAAGCGGCATAAGGGGAGCCCCATGTACAAGGTTTATGGCGATTACCGTTCGGGCAACTGCTACAAGGTCAAATTGATGCTCAACCTGCTGGGTATTCCGTACCAGTGGGTGGACGTGGATATCTTGAAAGGCGACACCCAGACCGCCGAGTTCCTGGCAAAGAACCCCAACGGCAAGATCCCGGTGCTGGAACTGGAAGACGGCACTTGCCTGTGGGAATCCAACGCGATCCTCAACTTCCTGGCCGACGGCAGCGAATTCCTGCCAACCGAACCGCGCTTGCGTACGCAAGTGCTGCAGTGGCAGTTTTTCGAGCAGTACAGTCATGAACCGTACATTGCAGTAGCGCGGTTTATCCAGTCTTACCTGGGGCTGCCGGAAGATCGCCTGGAGGAATACAAGACCACCCATAAAGGCGGCTACAAGGCCTTGAAGGTCATGGAAAGGCAGCTGCAAGCCACGCCGTACCTGGTGGGCGATCAGTATTCCATTGCCGATATTGCCCTGTATGCCTACACCCATGTCGCTCATGAAGGTGGTTTTGACTTGAGCCCTTATCCGAGCGTGCAGGCCTGGCTGAAACGAGTGGCCAGCCATCCGAAACATGTGGCGATGCTGGACTGATCGCGAGCCACTGTAGGAACAGCAGGGTTTCAGGCCGCCGTAAACCGCTTGTCCAGGTAATCGATGATCACCTTGGAGTCATACATCCAGGTGGTCTGGCCGTTCTCTTCAATGCGCAGGCACGGCACTTTGATCTTGCCACCCTGTTCCAGCAGCGTCTGGCGATCCTGTTCATTGTTCTTCGCGTCTTTCAATGCTACTGGCACGTTCAGGCGGTGCAAGGTACGGCGGGTCTTCACGCAGAACGGGCAGGCGTGGAACTGATACAGGGTCAGGGCCTTGGCCGACTGGTCGACCACCGCCTGGGCATTGGCCGGGCGCTGTTGTTTGCGCGGGCGGGTGATGAAGTCGACAAAGATGATGACTTGGCCGAGGCCTATTCGAAGCGCTTTGACTAACACGGTTAAAAACCTCTTGCCCATGAACGAAGGGGCGGCAGCTTACCTGATTTTCGATAGGCGAAAAAAAACCGGCGATGAATGCCGGTTTTCTTTTGTGCAGCCTGTTATTTGATCAGGCTGAGAAACTCGCTACGGGTCGCCGCGTTTTCGCGGAACTCACCCAGCATCACCGACGTGATCATCGACGAATTCTGTTTCTCCACACCGCGCATCATCATGCACATGTGCTTGGCCTCGATCACCACGGCCACACCCAGGGCACCGGTCACCTGCTGAACGGCATCGGCGATCTGGCGGCTGAGGTTTTCCTGGATCTGCAGGCGGCGGGCGTACATGTCGACGATACGCGCGACCTTCGACAGCCCCAGTACTTTGCCGCTGGGGATATAGGCGACGTGGGCCTTGCCGATGAACGGCAGCAAGTGGTGTTCGCACAACGAGTACAACTCGATGTCTTTGACCAGCACCATTTCACTGTTGTCGGAGCTGAACAAGGCACCGTTGGTGACTTCTTCCAGAGTCTGTTCATAACCGCGGCAAAGGTACTGCATCGCCTTGGCGGCACGTTTTGGCGTGTCGAGCAGGCCCTCGCGGGAGACGTCCTCGCCGAGTTGGCCGAGGATCGCGGTGTAATTCTGTTCCAGGGACATGAAACTACCTGTGGGATTTTCGCAAAGTGCAAGGGTACGGTGGCCGACACATCGCTGCAAGCCTGACGATGGTACTTGTTACTCGTCGCGCCCTTCCATCATCGTGCGCTTGAGCATCACATACACCGCGCCAGCACCGCCGTGGCGCGGCTGGCAGGAGGTAAAGCCGAGCACCTGGGAATGCTGGCGCAACCAGGTGTTGACGTGGCTCTTGATCATCGGGCGCTTCCCATCCAGGCGCACAGCCTTGCCGTGGGTGACGCGCACGCAGCGGATTTCGAATTTAGTGGCTTCGGCAAGGAAGGCCCAGAGGGTTTCACGCGCCTTTTCCACGGTCATGCCGTGCAGGTCGAGGCTACCCTCGAACGGAATCTGGCCAACCTTGAGCTTGCGCATCTGGCTTTCCTGGACGCCGTCGCGGACCCACATCAGCTCATCTTCGGGGCCGACGTCGATGACGAACTGATCAGACAGGCCGTCCACCGTGGTGGCGTCAGTACGCACCGTGGCCGCTTGGCGCAGCTTGGCGATCTGCGCACGGTCGGCCTTGGGTTTGCCGGTTTCAGCGCGCTCGTGCTTGATGGGCTTGATGCCTTGAGTCGCGCTTTTGAACAGGGAAAAATCGTCGTCTTGCATGTCAGCCTCCGCGAAGGGCGGGCAGTTTACCCAAATCGAGGCGCCAGAGGCGGGACAAAACGCTATCAGTGTTTTTTTTAGTCGTGTTTTTTCATCAAGTGCGAGGCGATGCTCAGCTCCAGCGGCTGACGCATGCGCCGCCGGCAACGGCGCCACAACCACACGCCAAACCACAGGATCAACAGGCCAATCACCAGCACTACGGCAGAACCGCCCGGGCTGGCATTCAGCTCGCCAAGAGCCGGTGAGTGTCCCAACAGACTTGCGGCCCCGGCCATCGCCAGCAACACGCCCAACATCGCCAAAAGCGCGGCAAAGCCAGCGCCCAGACGCAGACGCCAGTTGCTCGGGCCCTTGGGGCGCAAGCGACGAGCATCAAAACCATCGGATATCTTCATTCCGACCTTTCCTCAAGGGTATCGGCCCTTCGACCGGAAGATGGACAGGTTGTTCCGGGTACAGAGGCAATTGCAGAAAATGAGAGGTTTTTGCGGATGAGCGGGGCCGCAATGGCTGCACCGCTCATCGATAGGTCGATCAGATCAGATCTTTGGTCAAGGCGAGTGTGGCGAAGTTGTCGGCCATGATGGCCATCTCGGTTTGCTGCACATGCTCGGCGCTGAGGATGCCGCCCTTGTAAGGCAGGTCGCGGGTGGCGCAGGCATCTTCCACCAGGGTGCAGCGAAAGCCCAGGTTCTTCGCTGCGCGCACGGTGGTGCTGACACTGGAGTGGCTCATGAAGCCGCAGACGATCAGGTCCAGGGAGCCGAGGTCCTGCAGGCGCTTTTCCAGGGCTGTGCCATGGAAGGCGCTGGGTAGCAGCTTGCCGATGATGGTTTCGTCACCTTCAGGCTCAAGCCCCGGGATGAATTCACCGCGTTCGCCCTGTGGGTCGAACAGACCGCCCACAGTGCCCAAGTGGCGCACATGGACAATCGGACGCCCGGCGTTGCGTGCCGCAGCCGTCAGTTGTTTGATGTTTTCGACAGCTGCCTCCATGCCCGACAGGGCAAGGGGGCCGCTCAAATATTCTTTCTGGGCATCGATGATCACAAGGGTCGCGTGGCTCAAGTTGGCCGGTGCGTAACCACGACCGCTGAGTTGAAACATCGTCTTTGGAACGGACATTCTGGGGCTCCTGTGAGTGGGGCTTTTGCGACATTGTCCTCTGGCTGAGCGCTTCTGTGAATCGCTACCATCGTAAGGTACGCCGCTGTTGGCCTACAGCCATGTCAAGAGGGGGCGTTGTGTAACAGAAAAAAGCACAAGCGGATGAAATCCGACGTGCGGTGAAGTTTTTTCGTACATCGTCCGTACAGCTTAAGACTGTTAGAATCGCCAGTCGTTTTTTCCAGGAGCCTGCCCCCGTGATCACTTCCCGCCTGCGCACTTTGCGCGACCACATCCGTTGGGCTGTCAGCCGTTTCCATGGGGAAGACCTGTTTTTTGGCCATGGCACCGACAATGCCTGGGACGAAGCCCGGCAACTGGTGCTCGGCGCCTTGCACCTGCCGTGGGAAATTGCCGACAGTTATCTGGACTGCAACCTGGAAGAGGATGAACTGGTCAATCTGCAGCGCTTGCTCAAGCGCCGGATTGAAGAGCGCATTCCTACCGCCTACCTGTTGGGCGAAGCCTGGTTTTGCAGCATGTCGTTTATCGTCGATGAGCGAGTGCTGATCCCGCGTTCGCCGATTGGCGAGCTGATCGAAAACCGCTTCGAACCTTGGTTCGCCGTACCGCCGGCGCGCATCCTCGACCTGTGCACCGGTTCTGGCTGCATCGGCATTGCCTGTGCCTACGAGTTCCAGGACGCCGAAGTGGTACTGGCGGACTTGTCGTTCGAAGCGCTGGAAGTGGCCAACCAGAACATCGAGCGTCATGGTGTCGATGAGCGGGTCTACACCGTTCAGGGCGACGGCTTCGACGGCCTGCCGGGCCAGCGTTTTGACCTGATCGTTTCCAACCCGCCGTATGTCGATGCCGAAGACTTCGCCGACATGCCCGACGAATACCAGCACGAACCCGAACTGGGCCTGGCCTGCGGTGAAGATGGCTTGAACCTGGTACGGCGCATGCTGGCCGAGGCGGCGGATCATTTGACCGAGAAAGGCTTGTTGATCGTCGAGGTGGGCAACAGCCAGGTTCATGTCGAGGCGCTATACCCCGAGGTAGATTTTGCCTGGCTGGACTTCAAGCGGGGCGGGCATGGGGTGTTTATGCTCACCGCCGAACAGTGCCGGCAGCATCAGGCGGTGTTTGCCTCAAGGGTTTAACCTTGCTCACTGTAGGAATCGGGACACAAAATGTGTGGCTTGCCTGCGATAGCGATGGGTCAGTCAATGTTGAGGCAGTATCTGGCAATTGAGTACATATCCGTTATTTTGGTCAGGGCGGCTTAGGGTTACGCCCTTACGGCGTGTCACTTTTGGAAAAGAGCCCCAAAAGTAACCAAAAGGGCTCTTGCCCCACCACTTGGTGCCTCGCTTAGGCTCGGCATGCCTTCACTCCGGCATTGCTCCGTGGGCCGCCGCGATGGGCCATCCTTGGCCCAGCGCGGCTAAACCGGCGTCCTGCCGGTTTACCCACGGATCAATGCCTGCGTTCAGCCATCGTGGTTAACGGGGCGCCTTAGATCAAGATCAAAAGCAAAAGCACGGCGGCCTGGTAGCCGACCTGAGTGGTGAAAAGCAAAGGCGGATCTACTGTAATTGGATGGACTCGCCCAAGCCGAGGCGTCAATGCGCCATGGCGTCATTGTTAACGACCATCGTCGGAACGCCGCCCGGAGCAAGCTCGCTCCTACAGGTGGGGGCTGTGTTCGCTTCAGATAGATCAACAGCAGATCAAGAGCTAGCGCCGATCCGCTTTTCTGTAGGAACTGGCTTGCCTGCGATGGACTGATAGGCACTGTGTTCATCCAGGAAGCCTGCGTTATCGTTAACGACCATCGCGAGCAAGCTTGCTCCTTCAGGTGGGGGCTGTGTTCGCTTCAGATAGATCAACAGCAGATCAAGAGCCAGCGTCAATCCGCTTTTCTGTAGGAGCGAGCTTGCTCGCGAAGAACCTGAGGGCGCCGCGTTTATCCAGGAAGCCCGCGTTATCGTTAACGACCATCGCGAGCAAGCTCGCTCCTACATTTTCACCACTCAGGTCGGCTACCAGGCCGCCGTGCTTTTGATCTTGATCTAAGGCGCCCCGTTAACCACGATGGCAATGCCGGAGTGAGGGCATGCCGAGCCACAGCGAGGCACCAAGTGGTGGGGCAAGAGCGCTTTGGTTACTTTCGTCTGGGCCGGCATTCCGGCTTTTCGAAAGTGACACGCCGTAAGGGCATAACCCCAAGCCGCCCTGACCAAAATAACGGATATGTACCCAGCCCAGCCTCTGCCCGCAGCCCCATATTCAACTCAATTTCTTCAGTGCGAATCAGTTGTCAGCGATGCGTCGCAATCCAGATCAACAACCCCGCCTGAAACACCGTAAACGCCACCAGGCAAGTAATGGTGAAGCGCAAACCGCTGTCTTCGCGCTTGAACTTGATGACCTTTTCCTCTTCCTTGCGCAGCCTCACTTCCTGCTCCGCCAGGTTCTGCTCGGCTTGCTGCAGCATCTGCGCCGCTTCGAGGATTTCCACGAACTGCAGCTTTTCGGTGTTCCAGCTGTCCAGCAGGTCGCTGACCTTGCCCGGTTGCACGTTGCCCTTCAAATGCTGGACATCGGCGTAGGCCACATCAAAGCCCTGGATGCGCAGGAAGTGATCACGCCGCAGGCGCGTGGCTTCGTTCAGCGCATCCTTGTTCGCCAGGTCGACACCGTCGACGCGATAGTGCGACCACTTCTTTTTTGCCCAGGCGACACCCTGTGCCACCAGGAAGCGACCGATGCCACGGTTGGCCGGTTCGATCTCCAGGCTGTTGCCTGGGCCGAAATGCACCCGCTGGGTGGCGTGTTCAACCCAGATATCCAGGTGATTCTGTTCGCGCCGCACTCGCTGCCCAGGCAGTTGGATGACCATGCGTAGCAGGCTCTGGTCCTTGTTATTGCGTTCGGCGTAGCCAAATTGAACAAAGCGCAACGGCCGCACGCCGGTGGCGCGATCAGTTGCCAAGGGCGCCAGGCGCAGCATTTTGAAGTGTTCGGCCTGAACCTGCGCCCACGGCAGCGCAGCCGCTGCGGCCGCTTCGGTTTCAGCGGGGGCGGCGGCGGGAGATTCCGGTATTGCGTCGGTGTTCGTCATTCGGTGCGATCCTGTCCAAGCCCCTGCGAGTCGACAGTCTTTTTGCTGTTGACCCTGTGCTTATCGGCCGCTTTATTCAGGACTGGAGGGCAAATGCTCGCTTAACTGGGGCGAAGTCCGTCGATAAAGCGAATCAGGCGGGTACCCAGTTCAGCGGCGAGAGGCAATTGCGGGTTGTTGTAGGAGGCCAATTGCTGCTTCACATCGTTGGGGACGATACGCATCACATGGTTCATGCCTTCGATCACGGTCAGCTCGGCATCCGGTTTGGAGGCCTTGAGTTTCTGCGCGTCAGCCACGCCCACTTGCAGGTCGTTGGTGCCCTGGATGATCAGGGCCGGCATCGTCAGCTTGGCAAACGCGGCCGAAGGATCGGCGCGGAACAGGCTGATCAGATAAGGCTGCACGCTGGGCCGGAAAATGCCCTCAAGTGGGCCGGGTACATCGGCGTCCACCTGACCGGACTTGAGGTGGTCGAGAATCTGGTTACTGCGCAGCAACAGGGCCGGGGGCAGATGGTCAGCCAGTTGCTGGCGGATCACCTGGTCCACCGGGCGGGCGCTGCCGGACAGGGAAATCACCCCGGCGGGATTGAGTTGCGGGGCGGCGAGGGCGGCCACCAATGCGCCTTCGCTGTGGCCCAGTACAATCAGCGGCCCCAGGCGCGGGTCGGTTTTCAGCAGTTTGCCCCAGGCGACGGCGTCGGCCACGTAGGCGTCCAGGGTCAGGTTGCGCTCATCGGGTGTTGCCGCGAGGCTGGCGGCCACACCGCGCTTGTCATAGCGCACGCTGGCGATGTTGTGTTTGGCCAGCACCCACGCCAGGCGTTTGAGGCTGTCGTTACGTGCGCCATCGGCGCTGTTGCCGTTGCGGTCGGTGGGTCCTGAGCCTGCAATGATCAGTACCACGGGCACCGGGCTGTCGGATTTGGGCAGCAACAGCGAGCCAAACAGCTCGCCGCTGCCGGTGTCCAGGCTGATGGGCCGTTGCAGCACGACAGGGGAGGCGGCGAAGCCAAGGCTGGAAAACAGGGTGAGGGTCAAGAGCAAGACTCGAAGCATCATCGCGCCATCATGAGGAAGGTGCCGGTTGGACCAACGTCTACCGGTAAGGTTTCGAGGATGAACTACTGAGAGAGCCTGCGTATACTGGCGCGCTTAGTTATCACGGTTGAGTTATTTCAGCTGATTTCACGGAGCGCCCTGCATGTCCGGCAATACCTACGGCAAGCTGTTCACTGTCACCACCGCTGGCGAAAGCCATGGCCCGGCGTTGGTCGCCATTGTCGACGGCTGCCCGCCGGGCCTTGAGCTGTCCCTGGAAGACCTGCAGCGCGATCTGGATCGCCGCAAGCCCGGCACCAGCCGCCACACCACCCAGCGCCAGGAGCCCGACGAAGTCGAAATCCTCTCCGGTGTGTTCGAGGGCCGCACCACCGGTTGTGCCATCGGCCTGTTGATCCGCAACACCGACCAGAAGTCCAAGGACTACTCGGCTATCAAGGACCTGTTCCGCCCGTCCCATGCCGACTACACCTACCATCACAAATACGGTGAGCGCGATTACCGTGGTGGCGGTCGCAGTTCGGCGCGGGAAACCGCCATGCGCGTCGCAGCCGGCGCCATTGCCAAGAAATACCTGGCCACCCAGGGCATCGTCATTCGCGGCTACATGAGCCAGCTCGGCCCGATCGAAATCCCGTTCAAGACCTGGGACAGCGTTGAAGAAAACGCCTTCTTCAGCCCCGACCCAGACAAAGTGCCGGAGCTGGAAGCCTACATGGACCAGTTGCGCCGGGATCAGGATTCCGTCGGCGCCAAGATCACCGTAGTCGCCGAAGGCGTGATGCCGGGCCTGGGCGAGCCAATCTTCGACCGCCTGGACGCCGAACTTGCCCATGCGCTGATGAGCATCAACGCGGTCAAGGGCGTGGAAATCGGCGCCGGTTTCGCCAGTGTTGCCCAGCGTGGCACCGAGCACCGCGACGAACTGACGCCTGAAGGGTTTGTCAGCAACAACGCTGGCGGTATTCTCGGCGGCATTTCCTCCGGCCAGCCCATCGTTGCGCACCTGGCACTCAAGCCAACGTCGAGCATCACCACGCCAGGGCGTTCCATTGATGTTCACGGCAACCCGGTGGACGTGATCACCAAGGGTCGCCATGACCCGTGTGTCGGCATCCGTGCCACGCCGATTGCCGAAGCAATGATGGCTATCGTGCTGATGGATCATCTGCTGCGCCATCGCGGGCAAAATGCCGATGTGCGTGTGAGCACCCCGGTGTTGGGTCAGTTGTGACGGTCTGACGGCCGTGGCAGCGCTTGCGTACTGGCGGCTCTCCAGCTTTTACCTGTTCTATTTCGCCCTGCTCGGATCGACAGCGCCATTCCTGGCACTGTATTTCGATCACCTCGGGTTTTCCAGCGCGCGCATCGGCGAGTTGGTAGCTATCCCCATGCTGATGCGCTGCGTGGCGCCCAATATCTGGGGCTGGCTGGGGGACTACACGGGCCGGCGCCTGGCCATCGTGCGGTTTGGCGCAGTCTGCACCCTGTTGAGCTTTTCGCTGATCTTCATCAGCAAGTCTTACGCCTGGCTGGCGCTGGTCATGGCCTTGCACGCTTTCTTCTGGCATGCGGTGCTGCCGCAGTTTGAAGTGATTACCCTGGCGCATTTGCAAGGCCAGACCTCGCGCTACAGCCAGATCCGCCTGTGGGGCTCCATCGGTTTTATCCTGGCCGTGGTGGCCCTGGGTCGCCTATTCGAGGCCTTGAGCCTGGACATTTACCCGGTGGCGATCGCGGTGATCATGGCGGGCATCATCGGTGCCAGCCTATGGGTGCCCAATGCCCAACCGTCGACCCAGGGCAATCGCCTGGCCGCCGATGGCTTCTTGCGCCAACTAAGCAGCCCCGGCGTAATGGCGTTTTATGCCTGCGTCGCGCTAATGCAAATGAGCCACGGCCCGTATTACACCTTCCTGACCCTGCACCTTGAACATCTTGGCTACAGCCGTGGCGTGATCGGCCTGCTCTGGGCCCTGGGGGTGGTGGCGGAAGTGTTGATGTTCATGGCCATGAGCCGGATTCTGACGCGCTTCTCGGTGCGCCGGGTGCTGATCGCCAGTTTTTTGCTGGCGGCGATGCGCTGGCTGTTGCTGGGTTCGTTTGCCGAGTTTTTCTGGGTGCTGCTGTTTGCCCAGGTCTTGCACGCCGCTACTTTCGGCAGTTTTCATGCTGCTGCCATTCAGTTCGTCCAGCGTAGCTTCGGCGCTCGCCAGCAAGGCCAGGGACAGGCGCTGTATGCCGCTCTTGCCGGCACCGGAGGCGCGGTGGGCGCCTTGTATTCGGGGTATAGCTGGAACCTGCTGGGGCCGACCCTGACTTTCAGTATTGCCAGCCTCGCGGCCCTCGCGGCCGCTGTGATCATGGCTGTTCGATTGCCAGAGGAGCAGTCATGAGCCGTGGTGATCAAGAAGCAGCCTTGCGCCTAATGATTTATACCGCCCGACCGGACCTTGAAATGCCGAACGGTGGTGCCGACCGAGGAACCCTTTCATGAGCAGTCTTTTCGTTTACCACATCAGTACCCCGGATACGCCGAACAAGGTGCTGACCCATTTCGACGATATCGCATCCACGCTGGCCGAGCAGGGCGTGGGTTTTGAGCGTTGGCAAGCCGCTACCAGGATCGAGGCGGGCGCCAGCGAGGTCGACGTGATTTCGGCGTACAAGGCACAGATCGACACGCTGATGACCAAGGGCGGCTACGCCTCGGTGGGTGTGCTCAGCGTCAACAGCGATGATCCGCAAAAAGCCGAAATTCGCGCGCGGTTCCTCGACGAACACCGCCATGGTGTCGACGAAGTCCGTCTTTTCGCTGCAGGCCGTGGGCTGTTCAGTTTGCACATTGGTGACTACGTCTATGCCGTGCTGTGTGAGAAAAACGACCTGATTTGTGTACCCGCCGGGACGGCTCGCTGGTTCGATATGGGCGAGGAACCGCGATTCGTGGCGATCCGCCTGTTCAGGGGCGCCGAAGGTGGGGGTGAGCACTTGACTGGCGACGATATCGCCAATGGTTTCCCGCGTCTGGACGATTGACGCTGCTGACCACTGCCTCACCGGCAACGGTTACGTTTCATCTGCGAAACATCTATTGCCAATAATGCGGTAAAAAAAAACGGGCCGTGATGCACGGCGGCATCACGACCCGATAAATGAAACGTGCGCTTATGCCGAGTGGTAGGTCGGCAGGGCAAAGCGATGCTGGCTTTGCAACATCGAAATCTGCGGCAGTTCGCTGGCTTGTTCGGCCAGGTCACGACGGATGGCGCTGATGACCCACGTCAGTTGATCGGCCGTGTGCAACTGCTGATAAGAAATCGAGCGCTTGATTTGCTTGCCTTCGCTGTTGCGCAGGGTCAGCAGGATGCCACCGTCAGGACGGGCCTGGGTGGTGACGTCGAAATTGGAGAACACAGAAGAAAACTTATCTTGGATCAGGCTCATGTCTATCAGCTCCGTTAGCTCATGATTGGCAAGCGTGGAGTGATAGGTGCAGTGATTGTGCCAGTATTCTGTTTTTATAAAAATCGTTATAAATCAACGTGTTGTAAATTTTCCCTATTTTTGGATTCGTGCAATCTGCATGAATGGCCATCGTGCATCCTGCATTTTGCTTTGTTCAGGCGGGAATTTTGCCGTTGCCGGACAAGGCAGGACATCCATACCGACCACTCAATGGCTGTATAAATTCCCTTTATCGTCTCCCGCTGATCCGGGATACAAAACTTTTCAAATCCTGCGTGTACAGCCAAAGAATGGTTGGCGTATTTTCCTGCAAGCCATTCATCGTTAGTCCTACAGGGGATGGATGGCCAAGGATCATACGAATAATAAGAAAAAGGACGTTCCCGCTTATGAGCCATCAGCAAAGTGACATGATTACCTGGGGCATGATGTTGCGTAAGGTGCCCACTATCGTCCGGGCCTTGCCAAGGCTGGTACGCGGCATCCGCGTCGCCAACATCACCGACCCCAACCAGCCTTGCGGGCTGGGCTTCACCTTCGAACAGGCCACCCTGCGCAACCCCAATGGCGCCGCGTTGCTGTATGGCGACCGGGTGCTCAGCTACACCGAGGCCAACCAGCAAGCCAACCGCATTGCCCATTATCTGCTGGAACAGGGCATCGGCAAGGGCGACGTGGTGGCGCTGTTTATCGAAAACCGTCCGGAACTGTTGTTGACCGTGCTGGCCGTGGCCAAGGTCGGCGGCATTTGCGCCATGCTCAACACCGCACAAACCCACGCGGTGCTGGTACACAGCCTGAACCTGGTCAAACCGGTGGCCATTGTCGTGGGGGCGGAACTGGTCGCGGCCTACACGGCCGTGCGCGATCAGGTGGCGATTGATCCGGCGCGAACCTGGTTTGTCGCCGAGCAGCTCCAGACCCCTGCGCCGGATGGCTACGTCGACTTGATGGCATCCAGCGCTGGAGCCTCGGTGGGCAATCCGGCCAGCAGCCAGCAGATCTACTTCAACGACCCTTGCTTCTACATCTACACCTCCGGCACCACGGGCCTGCCCAAGGCCGGCATCTTCAAGCATGGGCGCTGGATGAAATCCTCAGCCAGCTTCGGCACCATCGCCCTGGACATGGGGCCCGATGACGTCATGTATTGCACCTTGCCGCTGTATCACGCCACGGGCTTGTGCGTGTGCTGGGGCTCGGCGATAGCCGGGGCGTCGGGATTTGCCATCCGCCGCAAGTTCAGCGCCAGCCAGTTCTGGGACGATGTACGTAAATTCAACGCCACGACCCTGGGATATGTCGGTGAACTGTGCCGTTACCTGATCGACCAACCGCCCAGCGTGCACGACCGGGACAACCGCGTGGTGAAAATGATCGGCAACGGCCTGCGCCCTGGGGTCTGGGCACAATTCAAGGAGCGTTTCGGTGTCGATCACATCTGCGAACTGTATGCCGCCAGCGACGGCAATATCGGCTTCACCAATGTGTTGAATTTCGATAACACCATCGGTTTTTCCCTGATGCACTGGGCGCTCGTGGACTACGCCCATGACACCTGCGAGCCGATTCGCGGCAGCAACGGCTTCATGCGCGAAGTGCAGAAGGGCGGCCAGGGCCTGCTGCTGGCCAGGATCGACGACAAGGCACCCTTCGATGGCTACACCGACCCCGAGAAGAACCGCAAGGTGGTGCTCAGCGATGTGTTTGAAAAGGGCGATCGCTATTTCAACACCGGTGATCTGTTGCGCAGCATCGGTTTCGGCCATGCGCAATTTGTCGACCGCCTCGGGGACACCTACCGCTGGAAAGGCGAAAACGTCTCCACCACCGAAGTGGAAAATATCTTCATGCAACACCCGCAGATCGCCGAAGCGGTCGCTTATGGCGTCGAGATCCACAACACCAACGGCCGGGCCGGGATGGCGGCGATTACCCCGTCTGAATCCCTGGCGGCTCTGGATATGCGGGCGTTATTGCAGTTTGCCCATGGCCAACTGCCGTCCTATGCCGTGCCATTGTTCCTGCGGATCAAGGTGACAATGGAAACCACCGGTACCTTTAAATACCAGAAGGTGCGGCTCAAGGAAGAAGCGTTCGACCCGGCCAAGGTCGGTGACGATCCGCTGTACGCCTGGCTGCCGGGCTCCGATACCTATGTGCCCGTGACCGGCGACATGCTTGTGGATATCCAGGCAGGTAAGTTTCGCTATTGATTGTGCCTATGGCCGCGGTGAGGAAAAAAGGGGTGACAGGTTTGGCGGCGCTCGGGAAACTGAGCGCCTTACGAAATGCCGAACAAGGAGCCACAGATGACAGACCAAGCCAAACAAATGACCGAAGAAGAAGCTGCCGAGTTTGCCGAGCAGGTCTTCGACGTGGCGCGCAAGGGCGATGCAGCCTTGCTCGCGGCACTGCTGGCCAAGGGCTTGCCGGCCAATCTGCGTAACCACAATGGCGACACCTTGTTGATGCTGTCCGCCTACCACGGCCACGCCGATGCGGTGAAAGTGCTGCTGGAATTCAAGGCCGATCCGCAGATTGCCAACGACAAGAACCAGTTGCCGATTGCTGGTGCGGCGTTCAAGGGCAACCTGGACGTGGTCAAGGCGCTGATCGAAGGCGGTGCCCAGGTTGAAGGCGCATCCGTCGATGGTCGTACTGCGTTGATGATGGCAGCGATGTTCAATCGCACCGAGATGGTGGATTACTTGATCTCCAAGGGCGCCAACCCCAAGGCAACGGACGCCCAGGGCGTTACCGCGCTGGCTGCGGCCCAGACCATGGGCGCAGTGGATACGGCGGCGCAGTTGCAAAAACTGGTGTAGGCGCGGCGGGACGTAATGTCTTGCACGGTCAACATGTGGGTAGGTTGGGTTGGGTTGGGTACATATCCGTTATTTTGGTCAGGGCGGCTTAGGGTTACGCCCTTACGGCGTGTCACTTTTGGAAAAGAGCCCCAAAAGTAACCAAAAGGGCTCTTGCCCCACCACTTGGTGCCTCGCTTAGGCTCGGCATGCCTTCACTCCGGCATTGCTCCGTGGGCCGCCGCGATGGGCCATCCTTGGCCCAGCGCGGCTAAACCGGCGTCCTGCCGGTTTACCCACGGATCAATGCCTGCGTTCAGCCATCGTGGTTAACGGGGCGCCTTAGATCAAGATCAAAAGCACGGCGGCCTGGTAGCCGACCTGAGTGGTGGAAAGCAAGAGCGGATCGACTGCCACTGTAGGAGCGAGCTTGCTCGCGATGGTCGTTAACGATGACGCGGGCTTTCTGAGTGAGCGCGGTGCCTGTAAGTCCATTGCCGGCAAGCCCCTGCCATCGGCAACCTCAACAGATGTGTAGATACCGGCCAAAACTGGAATTGTTGCCCTCCATAGACCAGTGTTATCTTCGCGCCCTCAAAACCAGCCTCAGCCACAGGATTCGCCCCATGAAAACCGCACTCGTCGAACTCATCAACAAAATCAGCTCCGGCTGCATGAGCGAAACCGAGGTCGTAAAAGTGGCCGACGAAGCGGCCCAGGCGTTTGCTGATCCCGAGGCGTTTCTGGCGGCCAACCCGGACATCAACTACGACGACACTTTTCCGATTCCCTTGGGTGAATGGATTGTCGTCGGCAGCCTGCCGGACACCGTGCTTTTTCAGGCCGATACCTATCAGGACCTGTTCGCCCAGATCGTCGCCTCCTTCGGCCCCGGCGTGGCGTTCAACCTCAAACCCAAGCAGCTTGCTAAAACTGAGGCGCTCACCGCGCTGAACCGCATCCAGATCCAGATGAGCGCTCTGAACCCGGAAAACGGCGGCTATGTGCTGATGAATTTCAGCCAGTTGCTCGATGACGAGATTCAGATGGTGCTGGTCTATGGCAACGATGTGCCACGGGTGCTGGAATTGTGTGCCCAGGTTGGCATCAAGGGCGAGCCGTCCCTGGAAGCCCTGCGGGTTGCGGTCCACGTCTGAAATAATACGGAACCCTAGTCACGGCGAACTATCCTAAAGAGGCAAGCCCTCACTATAGGAGCGACACCATGGGTTCCACTTTTAATAGTCTGATCGGGTTGATCATCCTGGCGCTGGATATCTGGGCGATTATCAACGTGTTCAAAAGCGGCGCCGGTACCGGGGCAAAAGTGCTGTGGATCCTGTTGATCCTGCTGCTGCCAGTGTTGGGCTTGATCATCTGGGCGATTGCCGGGCCACGGGGCAATGTGCGGATCTGACTGATCACCCTGCTACGGGGAATATCTACACAAAATCACCGTAGCAGTTGTCGAGCCCCAGCGAGGCTACGTCAGCCACACCGCTGCCATCAGATCAGCCCCCAGCACCAGTCGCCCCCAACCAGTCTCGCTAAAGCTTGACCGTGAACGGAGTATCTACGGTCGCGTCATGGCAATGGCTTTGATACGGTTGAGTTGTTCAAATTAACCAACTGCCTTCCAGCTCCAGCAGTTTCAACTTGTTTTCAATCCCGCCACCGTACCCCACCAGCGTTCCATCACTGCCCACCACCCTGTGGCAGGGAATGATGATGGAAATCGGATTGGCGCCATTGGCAGTGCCTACGGCGCGAATGGCCTTGGGATTGTCCAGGTGCCGGGCCTGCTCGCCATAAGTCCAGGTACGCCCGTAAGGAATCAGCAACAGTGTTTGCCAGACCTGCTGCTGGAACGGCGTGCCCACTGGCGCCAGGGGTAGCTCAAAGACTTCCCTTTTTCGGGCGAAATACTCATCAAGCTGGCGGCACACCTCGTCCAGCTCATTCGTTGCCGGGGACCATTGCGCCTGGACATGCTCCTGGTGGATGTCCATGTACAACACGCGCAGCCCCTGTTCGTCCGCCGCCAAAAGCAGCGGGCCGAGAGGGCTTGGGTGGTAGCGATAAAACATGCGGGTCAATCCACAGAGGCAGGTCGGACTCAACGATAAAGCCTGAGCAGTTTTTTGTGTATCGAGATATTCGCTGTACAAAATTTTCACATTCTATCCAAGACAATTCGCCGGCTTTATTTCCTCTGCCAAGGCTCTAAGCTGGCATCTGCAACGGTGGGAAAGTAGAACGCGGTCAGTAATCAATGGCGTAGACGCTGTTGATCGGGCACCATTTGCCCCCCCGCGTCAGTGCTCAACCTCGATTGGTATGGGCGAGGGCTGTACGCCGCTGCATTATTTCGCAACTTAAACTTCCAATGGGTCCTGAAACGACATGGCAAACCCGGACGCCCTGAGTCAGCAGCGAGCTTCTAATCGCTTGCTGCAACCGACCGTCAAATCCCATCTGGCTTACACGCTGCTTTGCGCTCTGGTCATGATGGTGATGTTCTCCCTGCTGCGCCTGGCGCTGCTGGTGTACAACCGCGAGATGATCCTCGACACGCCAGCCTCGACCTTCCTCGAAGCATTCGCCAACGGCCTGCGCCTGGACCTGCGCCTGGTGGTATACCTGAGTATCCCGCTGATTCTGGCGCTGTTCAGTGTGCGGGCCATGGCCGCTCGCGGCTTCTTCCGGTTCTGGCTGACCGTCGCTTCCAGCATCGCCCTGTTCCTGGGCCTGATGGAGATGGACTTCTACCGCGAGTTTCACCAGCGCCTCAACGGCCTGGTGTTCCAGTACGTGAAAGAAGACCCGAAAACCGTGATGAGCATGCTCTGGTACGGTTTCCCGGTGGTGCGTTACCTGCTGGCCTTGGCCTTGGGTACGCTGATCCTGAACATCGCCTTCAAGGGCGCCGATCGCGCCACCCGGCCTCGTGGCCCGTTCAGCGGTGGCACGGTCGGCACCCGCCAAGTGGCACCGTGGTACACCCGCATTGGCGTGTTCGTGGTCTGCCTGCTGATTGCCGTGGTTGCCGCCCGTGGCACGCTGCGCCAGGGCCCGCCGCTACGTTGGGGGGATGTCTACACCACCGATTCGAACTTCGCCAACCAGTTGGGCCTCAACGGCACCTTGTCGCTGATTGCCGCGGCCAAGGCGCGATTCTCCGAGCATCGCACCAACGTTTGGAAGGCCACTCTGGAACAACCCCAGGCCACGCAGACTGTGCGGGACATGCTGGTGATGCCAGACGAGAAACTGGTAGACGCCGACACCGCCGCAGTGCGCCGTGACTTCACGCCACCGGCCGAGAAAACCCTGCCAATCAAGAACGTCGTCGTGATCCTGATGGAAAGCTTCGCCGGTCACTCGGTGGGCGCCCTCGGTCGTCCGGGCAATGTCACGCCGTACTTCGACAAGCTGTCCAAGGAAGGCCTGCTGTTCGACCGCTTCTTCTCCAACGGCACCCATACCCACCAGGGCATGTTCGCCACCATGGCCTGTTTCCCGAACCTGCCAGGCTTTGAATACCTGATGCAGACTCCGGAAGGCAGCCATAAGCTGTCCGGCCTGCCGCAATTGCTCAGCGTCCGCGATTTCGAAGACGTGTATGTCTACAACGGCGACTTCGCCTGGGACAACCAGTCGGGCTTCTTCAGCAACCAGGGCATGACCAACTTTATCGGCCGCAATGACTATGTCGATCCGGTATTTTCCGATCCGACCTGGGGCGTGTCTGACCAGGACATGTTCAACCGTGGCCTGGAAGAGTTGAAGGCCCGCGAAGGCGGCAAGCCGTTCTATGCGTTGCTGCAAACGCTGTCCAACCACACGCCGTACGCCTTGCCGACGCCATTGCCGGTCGACAAGGTCACCGACCGTGGCAGCCTCAACGACCATTTGACGGCCATGCGCTACTCCGACTGGGCCCTGGGCCAGTTCTTTGAAAAGGCCCGCAAGGAGCCGTACTTCAAGGAAACCTTGTTCGTCATCGTCGGCGACCATGGCTTCGGCAATGAGCAGCAGATCACCGAAATGGACTTGGGTCGCTTCAACGTGCCGATGCTGATGATCGCGCCGGGCATGCAGGAAAAGTTCGGCGAGCTTGACCACACCGTGGGTACGCAGATCGACATCGTGCCAACTATCATGGGCCGCCTGGGCGGTGAAACCCGTCACCAGTGCTGGGGCCGTGACTTGCTCAACTTGCCGGAAGGCGACAAGGGCTTTGGCGTGATCAAGCCTTCGGGCAGCGACCAGACCGTGGCCTTGCTCACCGCTGACCGCGTGCTGGTCCTGCCCAAGGAAATGCCGCCCAAACTGTGGCAGTACGAACTGGGCGCCAACCCCACCGGCAAAGTGATTCCTGAGTCGCCTGATGAGGCACAACTCAAGCAGAAACTTGAGGCGTTCCTGCAGACCGCTACCAAGAGTCTGCTGGATAACACGGCAGGTGTAGTAGACGGTATGCCGGACTAAACAACGGCGAATAAAAAAGGGGCCTTTTTCAAGGCCTCTTTTTTTACATTTTTTTCAGTGTGTAGCCGCTTTATATCTTGCCGAGCAACAACAGAATCAGCAGCACTACCAATACGGTGCCGAGAATACCCGACGGCCCATAACCCCAGTTGCGGGAGTGTGGAAACACTGGCAGACCGCCGACCAGCAGGAGGATCAGAATAATGATAAGAATGAGGCTCATATTTTGTTTTCCTTATTAGTCTTCTGAAAAGACCTGGTTGTTAAGTCATAGGCCCGACACTTTAATTCGGCCGCCTTAATAATTCCGACCGCTGCGCTCAGCAGAAAATTCCCTATTTTTTTAAAGCTTTTTGGTGCGTGGCTTATTTCTTTTAATGTTGTAGTGGTGGCGTTTGCCAAGTTTAAAAAGATTGAACTTTTATGATTTTCAGGCCTTCGACCCACCCCGCGGTTTGCCCGTGGCATTCAGCAGTCTGATGGTGCGTGGGTGCACTAAAGACCTTCGCTACACTGCGGCTCACTTCTTCTGTGAACCACAAGGCTACTTCCTATGCAAAATCGCATGATGATCACTGGCGCCGGGTCTGGCCTGGGACGCGAAATCGCGCTGCGTTGGGCCCGCGAGGGTTGGCAACTGGCCTTGTCGGATGTCAGCGAGCCGGGCCTGCAAGAAACCCTGAAGCAGGTACGTGAGGCCGGTGGTGATGGTTTTATCCAGCGCTGCGATGTGCGCGACTACAGCCAACTGACGGCTTTCGCACAGGCTTGTGAAGAGAAGCTGGGCGGCATCGATGTGATCGTCAACAACGCCGGTGTGGCCTCTGGCGGTTTCTTCAGCGAACTGTCCCTGGAAGACTGGGACTGGCAGATCGCAATCAACCTGATGGGCGTGGTCAAGGGCTGCAAGGCGTTCCTGCCGCTGCTGGAAAAGAGCAAGGGCCGCATCATCAACATCGCTTCCATGGCAGCGCTGATGCAAGGCCCAGCCATGAGCAACTACAACGTGGCCAAGGCTGGTGTGGTGGCGTTGTCGGAGAGCCTGCTGGTGGAACTCAAGCAACAGGAAGTTGGCGTACACGTGGTATGCCCGTCGTTCTTCCAGACCAACCTGCTGGACTCCTTCCGTGGGCCGACCCCGGCGATGAAAGCCCAGGTGGGCAAACTGCTGGAAAGCTCGCCTATCAGCGCCGCCGAGATTGCTGACTACATCTATCAGCGGGTGGCCGAGGGTGAATTCATGATCCTGCCTCATGAGCAGGGGCGGATGGCCTGGGCATTGAAGCAGAAGAACCCGCAGTTGCTCTATAACGAGATGACGGTGATGGCGGACAAGATGCGAGCGAAGGCCCAGTCGGCTAAGGGATGATAGTGCAGGTCAAGCCATTATCCTGTGGCGAGCGGGCTTGCCCGCTCGCCACAAAAGCTCGCTCGTGTGCGATGTCAAAAAAATCGTCATTTGTCTGTTACCGGAGTCCAATCCCTAGTCAAACAAATGCTTGGGCACATCGTACTTGAGCATCAACTGGCATTGCTCACTCTCGGGGTCGAAGATGATCAGTGCCTGGCCTTTGGTCAGCGCTTGGCGTACCCGCAATACACGGGTTTCCAGGGGCGTGTCATCGCCATTGTCGGTGCCGTCGCGGGTGACGAAGTCTTCGATGAGGCGTGTCAGGGTGTCGACTTCAAGTTGGTCGTAGGGGATCAGCATACAAGCCTCGGTTCAGGAATCCCGGCGATGCTACTGCGCCGGGATCATTGTTGCCAGTATCAGGACTTTTGACCGACCAAACTATCCACCGACGGCACTCGGGTGTCGCTCTCCATCTGTGTCTCGTGTTCCAGTTGATGGCTGAAGCGGTCCAGGGACCCTTGGGCCGGTTGCGCGTCGCTGGCAAATACCGGCGGGCTGAGGATGTAGGCGCCCAGCAGGCGACTCAACGCCGCCAGGCTGTCGATATGGGTGCGCTCATAACCATGAGTGGCGTCGCAGCCGAATGCCAACAGGGCGGTGCGGATATCGTGGCCGGCAGTCACCGCCGAATGGGCATCGCTGAAGTAGTAGCGGAACAGGTCGCGACGCACCGGCAGTTCGTTGTCCGACGCCAGGCGCAGCAAATGCCGGGACAGGTGATAGTCATACGGCCCGCCGGAATCCTGCATGGCCACGCTCACCGCATGTTCGCTGGAGTGTTGCCCTGGCGCGACCGGGGCGATGTCGATACCGACGAATTCGCTGACATCCCAAGGTAATGCCGCCGCCGCACCACTGCCGGTTTCCTCGGTGATGGTGAACAATGGATGGCAGTCGATCAGCAACGGTTCGCCGCTGTCGACAATGGCCTTGAGGGCGGCCAGCAGTGCTGCGACACCAGCCTTGTCGTCCAGGTGGCGGGCGCTGATGTGACCGCTCTCGGTAAATTCCGGCAATGGATCGAAGGCGACGAAATCGCCGATGCTGACCCCCAGCGAGTCGCAATCGGCCCGGGTGGCGCAGTAGGCGTCCAGGCGCAATTCGATGTGGTCCCAACTGATGGGCATTTCATCCACGGCGGTGTTGAACGCATGCCCGGAAGCCATTAGCGGCAACACGCTGCCGCGTATCACACCGTTGTCGGTAAACAGGCTGACGCGGCTGCCTTCGGCAAAGCGGCTGGACCAGCAGCCTACTGGTGCCAGCGTCAGGCGGCCATTGTCCTTGATCGCCCGCACGGCGGCGCCGATGGTGTCCAGGTGCGCGGACACGGCGCGGTCGGGGCTGTTTTTCTGGCCCTTGAGGGTGGCGCGAATGGTCCCGCGGCGGGTCATTTCAAAGGGAATGCCCAGCTCCTCAAGACGCTCGGCGACGTAGCGCACGATGGTGTCGGTAAACCCAGTAGGGCTGGGAATGGCGAGCATTTCCAACAGCACTTTTTGCAGGTAGTTGAGATCCGGTTCGGGGATGGTTCGGGTCATAAAGACTCCTTGGGTTCGGATCAGCTCAGCTTGAAGGCTGACTATGGGGGAACAACAAATCCACAAACTTCTCAGCCGTCGGCTGCGGCTCATGATTTGCCAGGCCCGCGCGTTCGTTAGCTTCGATAAATACGTATTCCGGCTGGTCAGCCGCCAGCACCATCAGATCGAGCCCGACCACGGGAATGTCCAGGGCTCGTGCAGCGCGCACGGCGGCATCCACCAGGGTGGGGTGCAAAATGGCGGTCACATCTTCCAGGCAACCGCCGGTGTGCAGGTTGGCGGTACGGCGCACCGCCAGGTGTTGGCCGGGCGGGAGGATGCTGCTGTAGTCGTAGCCTGCGGCTTGAAGGGTGCGTTGGGTTTCGTCATCCACCGGGATTTTGCTTTCGCCGTCGGTGGCGGCCTGGCGTCGCCGGCTCTGGGCTTCGATCAAGGCGCCGATGGTGTGTTGGCCGTCGCCGATCACTTCTGCCGGGCGGCGAATCGCGGCAGCCACCACGTCAAAACCGATCACTACAATGCGCAGGTCCAGGCCTTCGTGGAAGCTTTCCAGCAACACCCGACCATCGAACTGGCGCGCCGCTTCAATGGCTTTCTGCACCTCTTCGATAGTCTGCAAATCCACCGCCACGCCTTGGCCCTGTTCGCCATCCAGCGGCTTGACCACGATGCGCCGGTGTTCGTCGAGAAACTCCAGATTCTCGTCGACACTCCCCGCCAACTGTTGCGCCGGCAGGTTAAGCCCCGCGGCCTTGAGCACCTTATGGGCCAGGCTCTTGTCCTGGCACAGGGTCATGCTGACGGCGCTGGTCAGGTCGCTCAAAGACTCCCGGCAGCGCACCCGGCGCCCGCCATGGCTCAGGGTGAACAGGCCCGCATCGGCATCGTCTACTTGCACATCAATTCCGCGCCGATGGGCCTCCTCGACGATGATCCGCGCATAGGGATTGAACCCCGCTTGTGGCCCCGGCCCGAGGAACAGCGGCTGATTGATGCCGTTCTTGCGTTTGATGGCGAAGGTGGTCAGCACCCGAAAGCCGAGCTTGGCGTAGAGGCTTTTCGCTTGACGGTTATCGTGTAATACCGACAGGTCAAGGTAACTCAGCCCACGGCTCATAAAGTGTTCGATGAGATGGCGCACCAGCACTTCGCCGACCCCGGGCCGGGTACATTGCGGGTCCACCGCCAGGCACCAGAGGCTGCAGCCGTTTTCCGGATCGTGAAAGGCTTTCTGGTGATTGAGACCCATGACGCTGCCGATCACTGCGCCGCTGTCCTCATCCTCGGCCAGCCAGTACACCGGCCCGCCTTGATGGCGTGGGGTTAGCAACGCCGGGGCCACCGGCAACATGCCTCGGCCCTGGTACAGCTGATTGACCGCCTGCCAATCCGTCTCGCTCTGCACGCGGCGAATGCGAAAACCGCGAAATACCCTGGTCGCCGGGCGGTAGTCGCTAAACCAAAGGCGCAGGGTGTCGGAGGGATCAAGAAACAACTGCTGGGGATCAATCCCCAGAATTTGCTGGGGCGCCGCCACATACAGGGCGATATCCCGTTCCCCAGGCTGCTCGTTGAGCAACTCCAGGGCCAGGCTCGCCGGGTCGGGAAAGGTGTGGCCGATCAACAGCCGGCCCCAGCCGCAGTGCACGGCGACAGGCTCGGGGCCCAGTTCGCTGCCATCTTCGGCGAAGCGGGCTTGCAGGCGCTCATAAGAGGGCGCCTGGCCCCGCAGCAAGCGTTGGCTGTAAGCCGTGGCATGAGGTTTCATGAATCAGATTCCTTGTTCGCTGAGCCACAGGTTCAGTGCCGCCAGTTGCCACAGCTTGGAGCCGCGCAACGGGGTCAATTGGCCTTGGGGGTCGGTGAGCAAGCGGTCAAGCATTGCGGGGTTGAACAGGCCGCGATCCTGGCTCGGGTCCAGCAGCAGATCGCGCACCCAGTTCAAGGTATCGCCCTGCAAGTGCTTGAGGCCGGGCACCGGAAAGTAGCCTTTCTTGCGGTCGATGACTTCACTGGGAATCACCCGTCGCGCGGCTTCCTTGAGCACTTGCTTGCCGCCGTCCGGCAGTTTGAATTTACCCGGCACGCGGGCCGACAATTCCACCAGGCGATAGTCGAGAAACGGCGTGCGCGCCTCCAGACCCCAGGCCATGGTCATGTTGTCCACGCGCTTGACCGGGTCGTCCACCAGCATCACCGTGCTGTCCAGGCGTAGGGCTTTATCCACAGCCGCGTCGGCGCCGGGCTGGGCGAAATGTTCGCGCACGAAGTCGCCAGCGGCGTCATTGGCCGTCAGCCATTTCGGCGTGACGGTGGCAGCGTAGTCATCGTAGCTACGGTCGAAAAACGCATCGCGATAGGCGCCATACGGGTCGCTGGCGCCATCCACCTGCGGGTACCAGTGGTAACCGGCGAATAGTTCATCGGCGCCTTGGCCGCTCTGTACCACCTTGCAATGCTTGGCCACTTCTCGAGACAGGAGGTAGAAGGCGATGCAGTCATGGCTGACCATCGGCTCGCTCATGGCGCGGAAGGCTGCCGGCAATTGCTCGATGATCTCGCTTTCGGCGATGCGCAATTGGTGGTGACGGGTGCCGTAATGCTTGGCGATCAAGTCCGAATACTGGAACTCGTCGCCACGCTCGCCACCGGCGTCTTCGAAGCCGATGGAGAAGGTCGACAAGTCCTGCACACCGACTTCTCGCAACAGGCCTACCAGCATGCTGGAATCGACACCGCCCGAGAGCAGCACACCGACATCCACTGCCGCCCGTTGACGAATGGCCACGGCTTCGCGGGTGCTGTCGAGGACACGGTCTGTCCAGTCTTCCAGAGTGAGGTTGGCTTCGTCGGCGTGGGGGCCGTAGGGCAGGGTCCACCAGGTTTTCTGTTCGGTCTTGCCATCTGCGTCGATGCGCATCCAACTGGCCGGCGGCAACTTTTCAATGCCCGCCAACAGGGTGCGCGGTGCAGGCACCACTGCGTGGAAGTTCAGGTAGTGGTTGAGCGCAACCGGATCAAGGATCGGGTTGATATCGCCACCCTTGAGCAACGCGGGCAAGGCCGAGGCGAAACGCAGGCGCTGGCCGGTGCGCGACAGGTACAGCGGCTTCACCCCGAGGCGATCACGGGCGATGAACAGGCGCTGGGCATCACGTTCCCAGATGGCGAAGGCGAACATGCCATTGAGCTTGGGCAGCAGCGCTTCACCCCAGGCGTGATAGCCCTTGAGCAACACTTCCGTGTCGCCCGCGGAATAGAACGCATAGCCCAGTGCTTCGAGTTCGGCGCGCAGCTCCGGGAAGTTATAGATTGCACCGTTGAACGCCAGGGACAGGCCCAATTGGGCGTCGACCATCGGTTGGGCGGAGCCGTCCGACAGGTCCATGATTTTCAGGCGTCTATGGCCCAGGGCAATGGGCCCTTGGGCATGGAAGCCCCACGCGTCAGGTCCGCGAGGGGCCAAGTGATGGGTGATCCGTTCCACCGCTGCCAGGTCGGCAGGTCGGTGATCGAAACGTAATTCTCCAGCTAATCCGCACATTGTGCTAAAGCCCTTGTGATTACTGGGCCTTGGCGCTACTGCTGCAATTCCAGTACCTTTTTCGTACCATTTTGCAGCATATCCAGCTTCTCAAGCTCAGCCCAATCGCTTGGCGAACTGATCCACTTGGCATAGGTAGATAACAAGACTTGGACGCTATGCCCAAGCTGCGCAGCAATGAAAGCCGGGTTCATTCCTGACATCAGGCACATCGTTGCATAGGTGTACCGTGTGTCGTACATCCTGCGATGCCTCATTCCAAGCTTTCGCAGTGCTATCAACCAGTAGCGCTTCGGGCCTGTCTCGGAGCGGACGTACAGCTCTGACCTTTCGCCCGTTCCTTCCGGCGCGAAAACATAATCAGAGCGCGCCGCCGTAAGCAGTCTGGCTTTTTCGAGTGCCTGCAAGGCCCGTTCGTTCAATAAAACTTCGCGCGAGGTCTTGGTCCTTTCCTTTATCTCCCCGTACAGCCTGATACGGCAAACCCTTGCGCTTCGCTTGCGCGTGTCAACCGCGCTCCAGCGCAAGGCCAAGGACAGGCAGGAGCGACTACTCATCAAGGGCCTGGCAGAAAAACTGCCCACGAGCTCGGATACATTAGCGCAAACATACTTTACCGCTCATCGTTCCGTGGTTGCAGGAGGTGGGCTGACCATACATTGGCTAGGCGATATTGGTGCGTTGCTTAAGGTAGTCTACAAAGGAATTGATATCTGAGTTACAGAGCAAGTGCGCTACTGCTCGAACCTCTGATTCCGGCCAATCCCACCAGGCGGATTGTTCAAGGATCAGGCGAGTAGACTCATCAAAACGCCAGCGGATATGCTTAGCCGGATTGCCGCCAACGATGTCATAAGGCGCAACGTCTTTGGTAACCACTGAACCGGCGGCTATGACCGCACCATTTCCAATTGTGACGCCTGACAGAATTATCGAGTGAGAGCTTATCCAGCAATCATTGCCAATGCTCACATCACCTTTACTGCCACCAAAATCAGTAATGTGGGCGACATTCTCAATTTTGGCCGGGAACGGATAGCAACTGAGCCAATCTGTACGATGGTGTCCGCCCAAATATACTTCAACATTTCCAGCGATGGAGGTGTAAGCGCCTACGCGCAAGGTCGTACCCTCATGCCAGTCGTGAACCTTCAAGTCTCCGTAGGTGCCTATCCCAAAACTGTAATTAGGGTAGCGGTTCCGCAATTTTTGCGTAGCACGCTCAAGGGGAGATAGCGCACGTAATGCTTTGCGTTCTTGATGTTCGCGCCATTTACGCAATAGCTTCATGTATTGAGCCTTTTGCATACCTTGAAATTAGGGCGCCATCCTGAGGAGTGAAGGCATTCTGTGCAAGACTAAAATGCCATAAGCGATTTACTGGCAGCGGGGTGGGGCGGCCTGCCCGGACCGAATCCCGTTATCTGGAATTCGTGAGCGGTACGCGACAGATTACTTTTGCGCTTTTGCGACATTGCTGCGAATCAGCGCCCGTATGGCGAATCGATTCGGATGACAGGCCTCGGCCACGTTTCTGGGCAAGGGCAGCGGTTCATTGTCCAGCCACGCCGCCAGCAGTTCGCCGGACAACGGCGCGGTGATCAGGCCCCGTGAGCCATGGCCGCTGTTGACGTACAGGCCGTCCAGCCATGGGCAGGCAACGTCTGGTGTGTGGCGGGCATCCTTGCGCAGGGCGTCATAGGCTTGGGCAAACGCCGGCTGGTCGGCCAGTGGCCCGACGATGGGCAAATAGTCCGGGCTGGTGCAGCGAAAGGCGGCGCGCCCTTCGAGGGTTTCGGGGGCGAGGGTGTCGGCCTGCAGGCGCTGCGCCAGATCCGGGGAAATCTCCCGCAGCAGCGCCAGGTTGCCGGCGTGCTCGGCGGCGCTGGGCGTCAGGTCATCGCTCTTGAAGTCGAAACTGGCCCCCAGGGTGTGCTCACCCAGGCGCGGCGGTGCGACATAACCTTCGGCACACACCACGGTCGCCAGTTGTTGACTCGCTACCGTCTGTGGCAGCCGGGTGATTTGCCCGCGAATGCGCTTGAGGGGCAACTCGGCGCTGGCGGCAAAGCGCTTGACCTCGGCGGCACCCGCTAACACCACCACCGGCGCGCTGGCCAGTAACTGCTCACCGTCCCAGGCCTGCCACTGGCCGTCGACCTTGCGTAGCTCAAGCACCTCGTGATGGATCAGAACATCGATGCCCTGTTGCCCTGCCTGCCATTGGCAGAGCGCTGGAGGGTGAACCCAACCGCCTTCGGGGAAAAACATCCCACCGTGTTCCAGGGCAATACCGGCACGAGCCTGGGCCTGGTCTCTGTCCAGCAGATGCAGCAAGTCGGCCGTAAAGGCCTCGGCCAGTTGCGCCTGACGCTCGGCCTCCTTGGCATTGAAGGCCAGTTGCAGCACGCCACAGCCGTCCCAGTCCACGCCGCGTTGCAGGTGTTCCAGCAGGCGCCGGGTATGACCGAATCCACTGACAATCATTTGCGACAGCGCTGTGCCATGGGCGGACAGTTTGAGATAGAGCACCCCTTGCGGGTTGCCTGAGGCTTCCTGGGCCAGGCCGTCATGGCGCTCCAGCAGACTGACCTGCCAACCCCGTGCCGCGAGACTGGCAGCACTGGCGCAACCGGCCATGCCGCCGCCGATCACCAGGGCGCGTCGCTCGCCGTTGATCGCTGGCGGGCGGGCGAACCAGGGCTTGATCGCGGCAGGCGCAGGCGTCTCGACTGGCCAGCCGAGAAATTCACCCCGCAGGATTTCCCACTTATGGCCGATGCCCGGTGTGCGCTTCATCTTGAACCCGGCACCATTGAGCAGGCGCCGCACCCATCCGGTACTGGTGAAGGTGCTGATGGTCGAGCCCGGCGCCGCCAGCCGCGCCAGTTCGGCAAACAGCTCGGCGGTCCACATGTCCGGGTTTTTTGCCGGGGCAAAGCCGTCGAGAAACCAAGCGTCGATCTGTGCGTCCAGTTGCGGCAATTGCTCCAGGGCATCGCCGATCAGCAACGTCAGGGTCACGCGACCGTTATCCAGCACCAGGCGCTGGAAGCCTGGGTGAATGGCGATGTACTGCGCCAGCAACTGGTCGGCAAAAGGCTTGAGCTGCGGCCAAAGGGCCAGGGCACGCTGCAGGTCGGCGTGGCTGAGCGGGTACTTTTCCACGCTGACAAAATGCAGGCGGGCGCCTTGCACCGCGTGTTGTTCAAACAGCTGCCAGGCGCAGAGAAAGTTCAGCCCTGTGCCGAAACCGGTTTCGCCAATCACCAGCCTGCCGCTTACGGGCAAGGCGGCGAAGCGCTCTTGCAGGCGGTTCTGCTCGATGAATACATAGCGCGTTTCTTCCAGGCCCGATTGGTCGGAAAAGTACACATCATCGAAAACCCGCGAGCGCGGGCGTCCCTGGTCATCCCAGTCGAGCTGGGCATTGGGCAGTACTGGGTTCATGGGCAACTCGGCAAAGGCAAGGCGGCCATTCTAGCCGATCCCGCGCCAGGCAATTGATCCACGGCAAGTGCCATGGAATTGCCCACCCGCCGTGGTGCCCAATCCGCTAGTCTTGACCCATCTTGGAAGGGAGTCGCCCATGTTTGAATCTGCCGAAATTGGTCACGCCATCGACAAAGAGACTTACGACGCCGAAGTGCCGGCCCTGCGCGAAGCCTTGCTGGAAGCTCAGTACGAACTGCAACAGCAAGGTCGGTTCCCGGTGATCGTGCTGATCAACGGCATTGAAGGCGCTGGCAAGGGCGAAACGGTCAAGCTGCTCAATGAGTGGATGGACCCGCGACTGATTGAAGTGCGCACCTTCGACCAGCAGACCGACGAAGAGCTGGCCCGCCCACCGGCCTGGCGCTACTGGCGACAGTTGCCGGCCAAGGGGCGTATGGGGATTTTTTTCGGCAACTGGTACAGCCAGATGCTCCAGGGCCGGGTTCATGGGCAGATCAAGGACGCGCGGCTGGACCAGGCCATTGCCGGCGCCGAGCGCCTGGAGCAAATGCTCTGTGATGAAGGCGCACTGATCTTCAAGTTCTGGTTTCACCTGTCCAAGAAGCAAATGAAGGCCCGGCTCAAGGCCCTGCAGGATGACCCGTTGCACAGTTGGCGCATCAGCCCGCTGGACTGGCAGCAGTCCGAGACCTACGGCAAATTCGTGCATTTCGGTGAGCGGGTATTGCGTCGCACCAGCCGCGACTACGCACCTTGGCATGTGATCGAAGGTGTCGATGCGCATTATCGGGGGCTGACTGTCGGCAAGATTCTGCTGGAAGGTTTGCAAAACGCCCTGAAGGCACGCAAGACCAAGGCCAGCGGCATCCATCCTGCGCCGCTGCCGTCCTCTGTCGACCAGTTAAGCCTGGTGGGCAGCCTGGACATGACCCTGAGCCTGGAAAAGGACGACTACGAAGAGCAACTGATTACCGAGCAGGCGCGGCTTTCCGGATTGATGCGCGACAAACGCATGCGCAAGCACGCGTTGGTGACGGTATTCGAGGGTAACGATGCGGCGGGCAAGGGCGGGGCGATTCGTCGTGTCGCCGCCGCCCTTGATCCACGCCAGTACCACATCGTGCCGATTGCCGCGCCCACCGAGGACGAGCGCGCACAGCCTTACCTTTGGCGCTTCTGGCGGCAAATCCCGGCGCGGGGCATGTTCACCGTGTTCGACCGCTCCTGGTATGGCCGAGTGCTGGTGGAGCGGATCGAAGGGTTCTGCACACCGGCTGACTGGATGCGCGCTTATGCCGAGATCAACGACTTTGAAGAACAGTTGAGCGACGCGGGCGTCATCGTCGTCAAGTTCTGGCTGGCCATCGACAAACAGACCCAGCTGGAACGCTTTCAAGCTCGGGAAGAAATTCCCTTCAAACGCTTCAAAATTACTGAAGACGACTGGCGCAACCGCGACAAATGGGATGACTACCGGGCGGCAGTGGGCGATATGGTTGATCGCACCAGCACCGAGATTTCACCCTGGACGCTGGTGGAGGCCAATGACAAACGCTGGGCGCGGGTCAAGGTGCTGCGCACCATCAACCTGGCGCTGGAGGCGGCGTTCGAGCGGTCTGACAAGCACGACAAGAAGAAAGGCAAAAAGAAGTCGTCGGGCCGACGCTCGCCACAGGGTATGGGTTCACCATCAAAATAGTTGTCCGTACTCGTGACATACGCGGGGTGAATGATTGTCGCGGTTCGTGAGGGCTGGATCTATGCTCGGTCCATCTCTCAATAACCACAATAATGAGGTAGCCCATGCGTGAAGTAGTGATCGTCGACAGCGTGCGAACCGGCCTGGCCAAGTCCTTTCGCGGCAAGTTCAACCAGACTCGCCCCGATGACATGGCCGCCCATTGCGTCAATGCCCTGCTGACTCGCAACGGTATTGACCCGGCCAGCGTCGAGGATTGCATCGTCGGCGCCGGCTCCAACGAAGGTGCCCAGGGCTACAACATTGGCCGCAATGTGGCGGTGTTGTCTCGTCTGGGCACTGGCACCGCTGGCATGACCCTCAACCGTTTCTGTTCGTCGGGCTTGCAGGCCATTGCCATCGCCGCCAACCAGATTGCTTCTGGCTGCAGTGAGATCATCGTCGCCGGCGGTGTCGAGTCCATCAGCCTGACCATGAAAAGCGTGAACACCGACAACCTGATCAACCCGTTGCTCAAGGAACAGGTACCGGGCATCTACTTCCCCATGGGCCAGACCGCCGAGATCGTCGCCCGTCGCTATAACGTCAGCCGCGAAGAGCAGGACCTGTACGCCCTGCAAAGCCAGCAGCGTACGGCGCAGGCCCAGGCCGATGGTTTGTTCGACGATGAAATCGTGCCGATGACGGTCAAGTACAAGGTGGAAGAGAAGAATACCGGTGAGGTGCAAATCCTTGATGGCGTGGTGGACCGCGACGACTGTAATCGCCCGGATACCACCCTGGCCAGCCTGACCGGTTTGAAGCCAGTATTTGCCGAAGATGGATCGGTGACGGCGGGCAACTCGTCGCAGCTGTCTGACGGGGCCTCGATGACGTTGGTGATGAGCCTGGAAAAGGCACTGGAGCTGGGGCTTAAACCGAAGGCGTTTTTCCGTGGTTTTACCGTCGCCGGTTGCGAGCCGGATGAGATGGGCATTGGTCCGGTGTTCTCGGTGCCCAAGTTGCTCAAGGCGCGGGGCCTTTCGGTGGCAGATATCGACCTGTGGGAACTTAACGAGGCCTTTGCTTCGCAGTGCCTGTATGCGCGCAACCGGCTGGAGATTGATAACGCCAGGTACAACGTCAATGGCGGCTCGATTTCGATTGGTCACCCTTTTGGCATGACCGGGTCGCGGCAGATCGGGCACCTGGTGCGTGAGTTGCAACGGCGCAATCTTCGGTATGGGATCGTCACCATGTGCGTGGGCGGCGGGATGGGTGCGACGGGGTTGTTCGAAGCGGTGCGTTAATCGAACTTGAGGGCTGCGTAGCAGCGGTCGAGTAGAACGAGGCCGCGTTCGGCTGCGCAGCAGTCGTAAAAGCTGATGTCGCGGTGTGTCATAAATACCTAGCCCCGATCCGCACATCCCCTAGAATGCAGCCTTTATTTCTCTGGCATCCGGGGCACTTATGCACATCTCTTCCGGCCGCTGGGTCTACGGTTTATCCCTGGCCCTGTTGACCGCGCTGCTCTGGGGCATTCTGCCGATCAAGCTCAAACAAGTGTTGCAGGTGATGGACCCGATCACCGTGACCTGGTTTCGTCTGACGGTTTCCGGTGTTTGTCTGTTCGTTTATCTCGCCGCTGTCCGGCGTCTGCCCAGTTGGCGGTCCCTCGGCCCGCGCGGTGGCTGGCTGGTGGCAATGGCCGTGTGCGGGCTGGTCGGCAACTACGTGCTGTATCTGGTAGGGCTAAAAATGCTGAGCCCCGGCACCGCACAACTGGTGGTGCAGGTGGGGCCGATTTTTCTGATGATCGCCAGTGTCTTTATCTTCAAGGAGCGCTTTAGCCTGGGGCAGGGCATGGGCCTGCTGGTGCTGATCATCGGTTTTGCGTTGTTCTTCAATCAACGCCTGACGGAGCTGTTGACGTCCCTGGGAACCTACACCGCCGGGGTACTGACGATTCTCCTGGCAACCACGATCTGGACCTTCTATGCCTTGGGCCAGAAGCAATTGCTGACGGTATGGAATTCATTGCAGGTGATGATGGTGATCTACCTGTGTTGCGCCTTGCTAATCACACCGTGGGCGCAGCCCATGCAAGCGCTGCAACTGAGCCCGTTGCAAGGCTGGCTGCTGCTCGCGTGCTGTTTCAATACGCTGATTGCCTACGGTGCATTTGCCGAGGCCTTGGCCCATTGGGAAGCATCGCGGGTCAGCGCGACCCTGGCGATGACGCCTTTGGTGACCTTTGTCGCGGTGGCTTTGGCGGCGTGGTTATGGCCTGACTATGTGCATGCCGAGCAGATCAACGCCTTGGGTTATGGCGGAGCGTTGCTGGTGGTGCTGGGGTCGGCGACGGTAGCGTTGGCGCCTTCGTTGTTCGCCGGGCTCAAGGCCCGGCGAGCACGCTTGATGTAGGAGCGAGCTTGCTCGCGATGGTCGTTAACGATTACGCGGGAAACCTGACACCCAACAGCGCTCTCAGGCTTTCGCGAGCAAGAACTAGGTGTCCCCCTCTCTACAACATGTTTTCCGGGCGTACCCACCGATCAAACTCTTCATCGGTGAGATACCCCAGCGCCAGCGCCGCTTCGCGCAGCGTCAAGCCTTCGGTATAGGCCTTCTTGGCAATCTGCGCTGATTTGTCGTAGCCGATATGTGGGTTCAGCGCGGTGACCAGCATCAAGCCCCGTTCCAGGTGTTCGGCCATTTGCTCGGCATCGGGCTCAAGACCGGCGATGCAATGCTCCTGGAAGTTGCTGCAACCGTCGGCCAGCAAGCGGATCGACTCCAGCAGGTTGTGGATGATCACCGGTTTGTACACGTTCAACTGCAAATGACCTTGGCTTGCGGCAAAACCGATGGTCACGTCATTGCCCATCACCTGGCAGGCCAGCATCGACAAGGCTTCACACTGAGTCGGGTTGACCTTGCCGGGCATGATCGAACTGCCCGGCTCATTGGCCGGTAACTTGACTTCCGCCAACCCCGCACGTGGGCCGGAACCCAACAGGCGCAGGTCGTTGGCGATTTTCATCAGCGCCACCGCCAGGGTTTTCAGGGCGCCGGACAAGGTGGTCAGCGGCTCATGACCTGCCAGCGCGGCGAACTTGTTCGGCGCAGTGACAAACGGCAGGCCCGACAGCGCCGCCAACTCAGAGGCAATCGCTTCACCAAAACCGTGGGGCGAATTGAGCCCGGTGCCGACGGCCGTACCGCCCTGGGCCAGTTCGCAGACAGCAGGCAGGGCGCTGCGAATGGCCCGTTCGGCGTAATCGAGTTGCGCGACGAAGGCCGAGACTTCCTGGCCAAAAGTAATCGGTGTTGCGTCCATCATGTGGGTGCGACCGGTCTTCACCAGCTTCATATGGCGCTCCGACAATTCGGCCAACCCGCCGGACAACTCGCGGATCGCCGGCAACAGCCGCTGATGCACCGCCTGCACCGTGGCAATGCTCATGGCGGTGGGGAAGCAGTCGTTGGAACTCTGGGAACGGTTGACGTGATCGTTGGGGTGCACCGGGCTCTTGCCGCCACGGGGCTTGCCCGACAGCTCGTTGGCGCGGCCGGCGATCACCTCGTTGGCGTTCATGTTGCTCTGGGTGCCGCTGCCGGTCTGCCAGACCACTAGGGGGAACTGGTCGTCATGCTGGCCGTCGAGCACTTCGTCGGCGGCTTGTTCGATCAGCCGGGCGATGTTGGCGGGCAGGTCGCCATTGCGGTCGTTGACCCGTGCCGCGGCTTTCTTGATCAGGGCCAGGGCGTGCAATACGGCCAGTGGCATGCGCTGCTCACCAATGGCGAAATTGACCAGCGAGCGTTGGGTCTGCGCGCCCCAGTAAGCGTCATCCGGGACTTGCACTTCTCCCAGGCTGTCGGTTTCGATACGGCTCATCGGGCACACTCCTTCGGGTCGGTTTGCGCAGTTTAGGCCGTGATGGGGCTGAGGGGTTCCCTAAAAGACTTTTCATCGGATTCAAACCCGCAAAACCAGGCCCTGTAAGGCGTGGGGTTGAGCCGCGGCGTTTTTTAGGTGCAGAATGGTCGCCCCTGGGGTCTTACCTCGCCTGCTAGAAAAGGAAACTCGATGACTCGTCTTCGTGCCATCTGTACCGCGGTTGCCCTGGTATGTGCCAGCGGCCAGGTTTTTGCCGATACCGCCAGCCACAACGCCAGTGCCGAAGCTTTCCTTACTCTGGCCCATGCCGACAAGCTGGGTACCCCGGTGTACATGCAAGTGCAGCAAATGTTCGCCCAGCGTTTCGAACAGACCAAGGCTCCGGCCGCCAAGCAAACCGTCCTGGACACCTACCAGGCCAAGGCCAACACCGCCCTGGACCAGGCCATCGGCTGGAACAAGCTCAAGCCGGACATGATCAAGCTCTACACCAGCAACTTCAGCGAATCCGAACTCAAGGACCTGGTTGCCTTCTACAAGTCGCCACTGGGCAAGAAAGTCCTGGAAAAAATGCCACAGCTGACCCAGCAATCGGCCCAGTTGACCCAGGCCAAACTGGAAAGCGCGGTACCGGTGGTGAACAAGTTGTTGGAAGACATGACCAACGAACTGACGCCAAAAGCAGCAGCACCAGCCAAGAAGAAGTAAGCGGAGCCAGGAATGACCATGCAACAGCGTATCGAATCGGCACTCGTCGCCCTGAGCCCGCAACACCTGAGCGTGCTGGATGAAAGCCACATGCACAGCCGTGGGTTGCAGACTCACTTCAAGGCTGTGCTGGTCAGCCAGCAGTTCGACGGGCTCAACCGCGTCAAGCGCCACCAGAAGGTCTACGCCACCCTGGGAGACCTGATGAGCGAGTTTCATGCGTTGGCGCTGCATACCTATACGCCTGAAGAATGGGCGAAAATCGACGTAGCCCCGGCCTCGCCGACCTGCGCCGGCGGGCACTAACCGATGAGCCGGTGTTTCTGACACCGGGCATTTGCTAGAATCCGCAACGCGCCGCTTAGACGGCGCGTTTTTTTTTGCATCCGGTTCACCCTTTACGAGGGTAGCCACCTGGAGAGAACACCCATGACTCACCCAATCGTCGTGGCGGCACTGTATAAGTTCGTCACCCTCGAAGATTATGTCGCCCTGCGCGAGCCGCTGTTGCAGGCGATGGTCGACAACGGCGTCAAAGGCACTTTGCTGATCGCCGAAGAAGGCATCAACGGCACTGTTTCCGGCAGCCGTGAAGGCATCGACGGGCTGATGGCCTGGCTCAAGAACGACCCGCGCATGGACGACATCGACCACAAAGAGTCGTACTGCGACGATCAGCCGTTCTACCGCACCAAGGTCAAGCTCAAGAAAGAGATCGTGACCCTGGGCGTCGAAGGCGTCGACCCCAACAAAAAAGTCGGCACCTACGTCAACCCGCAAGACTGGAATGCCTTGATCAGCGACCCAGAAGTGTTGCTGATCGACACCCGTAACGACTACGAAGTGTCCATCGGCACCTTTGAAGGTGCGATCGATCCGAAGACCACCAGCTTTCGCGAGTTTCCCGACTACATCAAAGCCAACTTCGACCCGGCCAAACACAAGAAAGTCGCCATGTTCTGCACCGGCGGCATTCGTTGTGAAAAAGCGTCGAGCTATATGCTCAGCGAGGGCTTTGACGAGGTCTATCATCTCAAGGGCGGCATCCTCAAATACCTCGAAGAGGTGCCTCAGGAAGAAACCAAATGGCAGGGTGACTGCTTTGTTTTCGATAATCGGGTGACCGTGCGCCATGATTTGAGCGAAGGTGATTACGATCAATGTCACGCCTGCCGCACACCGGTTAGTGTAGAGGATCGCCTATCCGAGCATTACGTGGCCGGCATCAGTTGCCCCCATTGCTGGGATAAGCTCTCCGAGAAGACCCGTCGCAGTGCTATCGACCGACAAAAGCAGATTGAACTGGCCAAGGCCCGCAATATGCCGCACCCGATTGGCTACAACTACAAGCAATCATCCACCGAGACTTAAGTCATGTCCACGCGCCTGCTCTATGTAATGGATCCGATGTGCTCCTGGTGCTGGGGCTTTGCCCCGGTGGCCAAGGCGCTGGTTGAGCAGGCCCACGCCGCCGGCGTGGAGTTGCACCTGGTGGTGGGCGGTTTGCGGACCGGCAGTGGCGCGTCGCTGGAGCCAACCACTCGGCGCTACATCCTGGAGCATTGGCAGGCAGTAGCTAAAGCCACCGGCCAGCCGTTCATGCTGGACGGCGCCTTGCCCGACGGTTTTGTCTACGATACCGAGCCGGCCTGTCGCGCCGTGGTCACGGCCCGCAGCCTGGCGCCGGATTGCGCCTGGACCTTGCTCGGGCTGATCCAGCAGGCATTTTATGTCGAAGGCCGTGACGTCACCCGCGCCAAGGTGCTGGTGGAGCTGGCCGAGACCGCTGGTGTGCCGCGTATCGAATTTGCCGAAGCCTTTGATCGTGCCGAACAGCATGCTGCCACGGCTGCCGATTTTACCTGGGTCCTGGACCTGGGCATCTCCGGTTTTCCCACCTTGCTGGCCGAACGAAACGGCCAGTTGGCCTTGCTCACCAATGGCTACCAGCCGCTGTCCGATCTGTCGCCATTGCTCGGTCGCTGGCTGGAGCGCGCCGCCTGTGCATGATCAGCCCGACGGCACTGAGCAATCCAAACGAGTGGATCGGCTGACCTGGGCGCAAGTCCGTCGCTTGGCCCTGCATCACAAGAAATCCTTGTGGACCGCCAACGGCGTTGCCGTCTTGGCAACCCTGTGCAGCGTGCCGATTCCCTTGTTGTTGCCGCTGTTGGTGGACGAAGTCTTGCTGGGCCATGGCGACGCAGCGTTGAAGGTGATGAACCACGCGCTGCCATCGGGCTGGCAGCAAGCCGCCGGTTATATCGGCCTGATGCTGCTGGTGACACTGTTGCTGCGCTGCGGCGCCCTGGTGTTCAACGTAGTGCAGGCGCGTTTGTTTGCGCGGTTGGCCAAGGACATCGTTTATCGAATTCGCGTACGGCTGATCGAACGGCTCAAGCGCATTTCCCTCAGCGAGTACGAAAGCCTGGGCAGCGGCACCGTCACTACCCACCTGGTCACCGACCTTGATACGCTGGACAAGTTTGTCGGCGAGACCCTGAGCCGGTTCCTGGTGGCCATGCTGACCCTGGTGGGCACTTCCGGGATACTGATGTGGATGCATTGGAAGCTGGCGTTGTTGATCCTGTTGTTCAACCCGTTGGTGATCTACGCCACGGTGCAGTTGGGCAAGCGAGTCAAGTACCTGAAAAAGCTGGAAAACGACAGCACCTCGCGGTTTACCCAGGCCCTTACCGAAACCCTCGATGCCATTCAGGAAGTGCGCGCCGGTAACCGCCAGGGGTTTTTCCTCGGGCGCCTGGGCCAGCGTGCCCAGGAAGTGCGGGATTTTGCGGTCAACTCCCAGTGGAAAAGCGATGCGTCCAGCCGCGCCAGTGGGTTGCTGTTTCAGTTCGGCATCGACATCTTCCGTGCGGCAGCGATGCTCACCGTGCTGTTTTCCGACCTGTCCATCGGCCAGATGCTCGCGGTGTTCAGCTATCTGTGGTTCATGATTGGCCCGGTGGAACAACTGCTGAACCTGCAATACGCCTACTACGCGGCGGGCGGGGCACTGACGCGCATCAACGAACTGCTGGCCCGCGCCGACGAGCCGCAATATACCGGCGGCGATGACCCGTTTGTGGGGCGTGAAACCGTGGGCATCGAGGTGCGCGGCCTAAACTTCGGCTATGGCGAGGATTTGGTGCTGGATCAGCTGAATCTGGTGATCGCGCCGGGCGAGAAAGTGGCCATTGTCGGTGCCAGTGGCGGCGGTAAAAGTACCCTGGTGCAACTGTTACTGGGGCTCTATACGCCGCAGTCGGGCAGTATTCGTTTTGGTGGCTCGACCCAGCAGGAGATAGGCCTTGCGACCATTCGGGAGAATGTTGCCGTAGTGCTGCAGCACCCGGCGCTGTTTAATGACACCGTGCGTGCCAACCTGACCATGGGCCGTGAGCGCAGCGATCAAGCGTGCTGGCAGGCCCTTGAAATTGCCCAGTTGGATGCGACGGTCAAGGCATTGCCCCTGGGCCTGGACAGTGTGGTGGGGCGTTCCGGGGTGCGATTCTCTGGTGGCCAGCGTCAGCGGCTGGCCATTGCGCGGATGGTCCTGGCGGAACCGAAAGTGGTAATCCTTGACGAAGCCACGTCTGCCCTGGACGCGGCGACCGAGTACAACCTGCATCAGGCGCTGGCGCGGTTTCTCAGTGGCCGTACTACACTGATCATTGCTCACCGTTTGTCGGCGGTGAAACAGGCTGATAGGGTGCTGGTATTCGACGGCGGGCATATCGCCGAAGACGGCGACCACCAGCAACTGATTGCCGACGGTGGTCTTTACGCCAAACTTTATGGACACTTGCAGCAAGTGCGCTAACTAAATCGCTTCAGGGTATTCATTCGAATTCATCGAATTTAGCCTAGGCTGTGCTGTTAGGAGCGGTTTTCACTCGCCTGTGCTAGTGCAAGGGACCTCATGAAGCAAAAGCGGACTCTCGGAGCAACTCTCGGAACGCCACGGTTGCTGGGCATCGTCTGGCCCTTTATCGCGGTTGTGCTGTTCCAGGCATTGTTAGGTTGTGTCAGCCTCTACATGCTTTCGGCAGTGCGGGGCTATGTGGCTGGCGAAAGCCTGTGGTCCAAGGGCCAGAAAGACGCCATCTATTACTTGACCCTGTACGCCGACAACCGCGATCAAGCCACCTTCCTCAAATACCATAACGCCATTGCCGTGCCTCAGGGAGGCCATGAGCTGCGGGTCGCCCTTGACCACTCCAGCCCGGACCTGACCGGGGCGCGCCTGGGCATTCTCAAGGGTGGAAACCATCCCGACGACGTGTCGAGCCTGATTTGGCTGTACCTCAACTTCCGCCATTTCAGTTACCTGGAAAAAGCCATCGAACTGTGGACCATAGGCGATGGTTACCTGGTGCAACTGGATGACCTGGCGCAGGAGATGCACCAGGCAATCATTGCCAATCAGGCGAGCAGTGATGATGTCCGGGGCTGGAAAGAACGCATCATTGCCATCAACGAAGGGGTGACGCCGGCCGCCAAGGCTTTCAGCGATGCCTTGGGTGAAGGCTCGCGGGTAATTCTGCGCTTGCTGTTGATCACCAACCTGGCCACGACATTGGGGCTCATCGCCCTGGCGCTGTTGCGCACCCGTAAGCTGCTGGCCCAGCGCCATGCGTTTGCCGACGCTTTGGAGGTCGAGAAGGAGCGGGCCCAGATCACCCTTGAATCCATCGGTGACGCTGTTATCACCACCGATGTCGACGGTGCCATCGCCTACATGAACCCGGCAGCGGAGTCGCTGACGCACTGGAGGGCGGCCCAGGCTCAGGGTTTGCCCTTGGGGGCGTTGTTCAACCTGCTGGATGAAAATGCCCAGTCTGATGGTTTTACCCTGATCGAACACATTCTTGGTGGCCAACTCAGTGGCAGCAGCGAGCATTCAAAGCTGATCCAGCGCCTGGACGGCAGCACGGTTTCCGTGACCCTGGTGGGTGCGCCTATCCGCAGCGCCGGCAAGGTCAGCGGCGCGGTGCTGGTGCTGCACGACATGACTCAGGAGCGCCAATACATTGCCAATCTGTCCTGGCAGGCGACTCATGACGCCTTGACCGGGCTGGCCAACCGCCGTGAGTTTGAATACCGCCTGGAGCAGGTGCTGCACAGTGCGGGACGCCAGCAAACGGGGCGGCATGCCTTGATGTTTCTCGATCTGGATCAGTTCAAGCTGGTCAACGACACCTGTGGTCACGCCGCAGGGGATGAGTTGTTGCGGCATATCTGTGCGTTGTTGCAATCCGACCTGCGCGAGGGCGACACGCTGGCTCGCCTGGGTGGCGATGAGTTTGGCATTTTGCTGGAGAACTGCCCGGCAGCAGTGGCCGAGAAGATCGCCGAAAGCCTGCGCCATACCGTGCAAAACCTGCACTTTGTCTGGAAGGGGCGACCTTTTGTCACCACCGTCAGCATCGGCCTGGTGCACATCTCGCAAACCCCTACCACCCTTGAGACGTCACTGCGGGCTGCGGATATGGCCTGCTACATGGCCAAGGAGAAGGGCCGTAACCGGGTGCAGGTCTATCACGCCGATGACTCGGAGTTGTCCCTGCGTTTTGGCGAGATGGCGTGGGTGCAGCGCTTGCACATGGCGCTTGAGGAAGACCGTTTTTGCCTGTATGCCCAGGAGATCGCGCCGCTCGGTCGTACCGACCCTGGCGATGGCCATATTGAGATCCTGCTGCGCCTGCATGATGAGGCCGGTCGGATCATCTTGCCCGACAGCTTTATTCCTGCCGCCGAACGCTATGGCCTGATGACTTCGCTGGACCGTTGGGTGGTGGAGAATGTGTTCAGGGTCATTGCCAGGTGCATGATCGAGCGTCCAGGCCGGCCCATGGCAATGTGTGCGATCAATCTGTCAGGCATAACCATTGGTGATGAAGACTTTTTGGGCTTTTTACGTGAGAAGTTCAAGGCTTACAGCATTCCCCCAGAAATGATTTGTTTTGAAATTACTGAGACCAGTGCTATTTCAAATCTCGGAAGTGCAATTCGCTTTATTAATGAACTCAAAGAGTTAGGTTGTCACTTTTCCCTGGATGACTTCTGCGCCGGAATGTCCTCATTCGCTTATCTTAAACATTTACCTGTAGACTTCCTGAAGATCGATGGAAGTTTCGTAAAGGATATGCTGGACGACCCGATTAACCGCGCTATGGTCGAAGTGATCAATCACATCGGTCATGTCATGGGTAAACGCACAATTGCCGAATTTGTCGAGACATCGCAAATCGAACAAGCCTTGCTTGAGATTGGTGTGGACTACGCTCAGGGCTACCTGATTGAGCGTCCGCAAGTGTTTACCTTTGACAGTTTGCAGTGTCGACCTGTGCGACCGCAGCCTCTGTTATTCAAGGCGCCCGGCACGTTCCGCTGAAACATTCGCTGGTCTGTATACATCACACATCAAAAGGAGCCCGACAGTGATCGACACATTCAACAGAACTGGCCCGCTTATGGAAGCCTCAAGTTACCCAGCCTGGGCTCAGCAATTGATCCAGGACTGTAGCGAGAGCAAGCGCCGGGTTGTCGAACACGAACTGTACCAGCGCATGCGCGATAACAAGCTCAGCGCCAAGACCATGCGTCACTACCTGATTGGTGGGTGGCCGGTGGTTGAACAGTTTGCGTTGTACATGGCACAAAACCTCACCAAGACCAAATTTGCCCGTCATCCTGGCGAGGATATGGCGCGACGCTGGCTGATGCGCAATATTCGTGTGGAACTGAATCACGCCGATTATTGGGTGCACTGGGCGCGTGCCCATGGTGTCAGCCTGGAAGAGTTGCAAGCGCAGAACGTGCCGCCTGAACTGCACGCACTGAGTCATTGGTGCTGGCACACCAGTTCGGCCGATCCGCTTATTGTTGCCATTGCTGCCACCAACTATGCCATCGAGGGTGCCACTGGGGAGTGGTCTGCGCTGGTGTGCTCGACAGGTGTCTACGCGGCGGCCTTCTCCGAGGAGGATCGTAAGCGTGCAATGAAATGGCTGAAGATGCATGCCCAGTACGATGACGCCCACCCTTGGGAGGCGCTGGAAATCATCTGCACCCTGGCCGGGATGAACCCGAGCAAGGCCTTGCAGGTTGAGTTGCGCCAGGCCGTGTGCAAGAGCTACGACTATATGTACCTGTTCCTGGAGCGTTGCATGCAGCTGGAGAAAGCACCGATTGCCCGCGAGCGTCAGGTGCTGGCCACCAGCGAAGCCTGACACGCAATGGCGGGGTAGCGGTTACCCTGCCATTGCCAGGCGGTTGCGGCCTTCGCGCTTGGCCACATACAAGGCATTGTCCGCCCGGCGCAACAGGCTCTCGGCGGACTCTCCCGCCAACAAGGTTGAGCAACCCAGGCTTACTGTCAATTCGATACGCGTTGTTTGCGCCCAGTAATCCTGGGCCTGCGCCGCCTTGCGCAGTCGCTCGCCGACCAGGGCCGCAGCATCCCGGCCGGTGTTGGACAGCAGGATCAGAAACTCTTCCCCGCCAAAACGAAACACCATGTCGACATTGCGCAACTGACTCTTGATCGAGGCCGCAACAGCCTTGAGTACCTTGTCGCCAGCAGCGTGGCCGTGACTGTCATTGATAAGCTTGAAGTGATCGATGTCCAGCATCAGCAATGACAGCGGATGCAAGTGCCTGCGGGCCATATCGATTTCCCGCTGCAGGGTCTGGTCCATGGCGATACGGTTACCGGTTTCGGTCAGCGGATCACGCAGGGCGCTGCGGGTTGCAGCGCGATACAGCAGGGCGTTACGCATGGGGAAGAGCAAGGTTGCCAGCAGTGATTCCAGATTGCCCAGCTCCTCTTCCGTGAAGCGCTGGTTGCGTCGAAATACCAGTTCCCCGAGATGCTCGCCCTGATGGCTCAGGGTGTAGCTCACCGAGTGATGGCCGCGCTGGCCGTACTCCAGGCGCAGGTCGCTGGTCTCGTGACGATATTGCAGGGCATCCAGTGGCACCAGCCTCTGAATCTCCCGAAAGAACAGGCCAAGAATGCGCTCTGCTTCCAGGCTGGTCTGCAATTGCAGGCTCAGTTGCTGGCGAAGCTGAGCAATGGTGGCGGGGCGTTGGGCTAGGAGGGACGGCTGACCAAAGCCCAGGCGTTGCAATTTTGCACTGTCGAAGTCAATTGCGTTGGTCTGGGTCGGTGTTTTCATAAGCTGATGGCCTCTAAGCACATAACGCTGTCTTACAGGCTGGATGAGAGCAGCGAGTGCCCAGCGACTTACTGTTCCCTCAGTTGCGTAAAACATGAGTAACAGTCTAGTCCGCTTTGCCGGGGGTTATCACCCCTGCTCCCATGCCGCACATCTTGTCGGCGCATAACCTGTTTGAAACAGATTGGAGCGAAATTCGTGCCATTCCGTTCAGGTTATAAAAAATCGTTTTGATTCAATGGGTTGGTAACAGGAGCAGACAACAAGCAAAAGACGGTTTGTTGACGAAGGGGTGCAGGCGCCAGCGAACCGTCTCCTGCACCCGTGGGGATGAGGCTTATTGCGCGTCGAACGCCTGCCCATTGATGCCAGTACTGTCCGGGCCCATCAGGTACAGGTACACCGGCATGATTTCTTCAGGCGTCGGGTTGTTGCTCGGGTTTTCCCCTGGGTAGGCCTGGGCGCGCATGCTGGTGCGAGTGGCGCCGGGGTTGATGCTGTTGGCGCGCACGGGGGTCACAGTGTCGACCTCGTCGGCCAGGGTTTGCATCAGGCCCTCGGTGGCGAATTTCGACACCCCATAAGCGCCCCAATAGGCACGGCCCTTGCGGCCAACGCTGCTGGAGGTGAACACCACCGACGCGTCCAGGGACAGCTTGAGCAATGGCAGCAGGGTGGCGGTGAGCATGAACATCGCGTTGACGTTGACGTGCATCACTCGCATGAAGTTTTCGCCCGACAGCTGTTCGATTGGCGTGCGCGGGCCGATGATCGAGGCGTTGTGCAGCAGGCCGTCGAGGTGGCCGAATTCGTTTTCGATCATCGCTGCCAACTCATCGTATTGATGGGGCAGGGCGGTTTCCAGGTTGAACGGAATCACCACTGGCTGTGGGTGGCCGGCGGCTTCGATTTCATCGTAGACCTGGGTCAGGTTGGCTTCGGTCTTGCCCAGCAACAGCACGGTAGCGCCGTGGGCAGCGTAGGTTTTCGCCGCCGCCGCGCCAATCCCGCGACCGGCACCGGTTATCAGAATGATGCGGCCTTTGAGCAGTTCTGGGCGTGCGCAGTAATCAAACATAAACAACCTCAACAGAATTCTTGTAGGAGCGTAATCAGCAGCTGCAAAGCGCGTTATCCAGCACCTTGCGCAGCTCCAGCGGATGATCCACCACCACATCGGCGCCCCAGTGGCGCGGATTGTCATCGGGATGAATATAGCCGTAGGTCACGGCCGCGGTTCGGGTGCCGGCGTCGCGCCCCGACTCGATATCCCGCAAGTCATCACCGACGAACAGCACGCTGGCCGGGTCCAGGTCGAGCATCTTGCAGGCCAGGATCAGCGGCTCAGGGTCCGGTTTGCTGTTGGTCACGTGGTCCGGGCAGATCAGTAACGCTGAGCGCTGAGCCAGCCCCAACTGCTCCATGATAGGCTCGGCGAAACGCAGCGGCTTGTTGGTGACCACGCCCCAGATCAGCTTGGATTTTTCAATGTCCGCCAGCAGTTCAGCCATGCCGTCGAACAGTTTGCTGTGGATCGCGCAACCTTTGAGGTAACGCTCCAGGAACTCCAGGCGCAGTTCTTCAAAACCTGGGGATTGCGGGTCCATGGAAAAGGTCACGGCGACCATGGCCCGAGCGCCGCCGGAAATTTCATCACGAATATGCTGGTCGGCAATCGGCGCCAGCCCGCGGTCGGCGCGCATGGCCTGGCAGATGGCGATAAAGTCCGGCGCGGTGTCCAGCAGGGTACCGTCCATGTCGAAAAGAACCGCTCGCAACTTCATCGGCTTATTCCTCTCGCAGGGTCTGGATCATGTAGTTGACGTCAACGTCGCTGGCCAGCTTGTAGTGCTTGGTCAGTGGGTTGTAGGTCAGGCCGATGATGTCCTTGACGGTCAGCCCGGCCTGACGGCTCCAGGCTCCCAGCTCGGAAGGGCGGATGAATTTCTTGAAGTCGTGGGTGCCGCGAGGCAGCAGCTTCATGATGTATTCGGCGCCGATGATCGCGAACAGGTAGGCCTTGGGATTGCGGTTGATGGTGGAGAAAAATACCTGGCCGCCCGGCTTGACCATGCGGAAGCAGGCGCGGATTACCGATGAAGGATCAGGAACGTGCTCCAGCATTTCCAGGCAGGTGACCACGTCGAACTGCTCAGGCATTTCCTCGGCCAGGCCTTCGGCGGTGATCTGCCGGTACTCTACGCTGACGCCGGACTCCAGTTGGTGCAGTTGGGCCACGGCCAGCGGTGCTTCGCCCATGTCTATGCCCATTACGGTGGCACCGCGCAGTGCCATGGCTTCGCTGAGAATGCCGCCCCCGCAACCGACATCCAGGATTTTCTTGCCAGCCAGGTTGACGCGTTCGTCGATCCAGTTGACCCGCAGCGGGTTGATATCGTGCAGGGGCTTGAACTCGCTTTCGCGGTCCCACCAGCGATGGGCCAGGGCCTCGAATTTGGCGATTTCAGCGTGGTCGACGTTACTCATGGGGCATCCTCTAAAATCTGACAAAACAGTTGCCGGCCCTGAACAGGCTCAGGGCCGACGTTATTCGGTGTGTCCGCTGATGCGTTGGCCCCAGGCAACGGCTGTGGCACACAGCTGTTGTTCATCCATGCGGGTCAGTTGCCGGTCGTCTAGCAATTGCTTGCCGGCGACCCAAAGGTGTTTCACGCAATCGCGTCCGGTGGCATATATAAGCTGCGATACGGGGTCGTAGATTGGTTGTTGTGCCAGACCCGAGAGGTCGAACGCCACGATGTCTGCGGCCTTACCGACCTCCAGTGAGCCGACTTCGCTTTCCAGGCCCATCGCCCGGGCGCCGTTGAGAGTAGCCATGCGCAAGGCGCGATGGGCATCCAGGGCGGTGGCCGAGCCGGCAACAGCTTTGGCCAGCAGGGCGGCGGTACGGGTTTCGCCCAGCAGGTCCAGGTCATTGTTGCTGGCGGCGCCGTCGGTGCCGATTGCTACATTGACACCAGCCTGCCACAAACGCTCCACCGGGCAGAAGCCACTGGCCAGTTTCAGGTTCGATTCCGGGCAGTGGATGACGCTGCTGTTACTTTCTACCAGCAAGGCCAGGTCGTCATCGCTGATTTGGGTCATGTGAACAGCCTGGAAGCGCGGCCCAAGCAACCCCAGGCGAGCAAGGCGGGCCAGCGGGCGCTCACCACGGTGCTCCATCGACTGCTGCACTTCGAAGGCGGTTTCATGCACATGCATATGGATTGCGGCGTCCAGCTCCTCGGCGATTATCCGGATTTTTTCCAGGTTTTCATCGCTGACGGTGTACGGCGCATGAGGCCCGAAGGTGATCTTGATCCGCGGGTGATGCTTAAGGTCGCCGAACAGTTCGACACCCTGGCGAATGGCCTCGTCGGCATCGCTGGCGCCGGGAATCGCGAAGTCGAGGATCGGGACGGCAATCTGCGCGCGGATGCCGCTGTTGTGGACCCGCTCGCTGGCGACTTTCGGGAAAAAGTACATATCCGAGAAGCAACTGATGCCACCCTTGATTTGCTCGGCGATAGCCAGATCGGTACCGTCACGCACGAAGGCCTCGTCGACCCATTTGGCTTCGGCGGGCCAGATGTGCTTTTCCAGCCAGGTCATCAGCGGCAAGTCGTCTGCCAGGCCGCGAAACAGGGTCATCGCCGCGTGGCCGTGAGCGTTGACCAGGCCTGGACTGAGTAGCATGCCCGGCAGTTCACGGACTTCAGTGGCGGCCAGTTTCAGTGCCATTGACCGTGGGCCGACAAACGCGATACGTCCGTCGCGGATGCCCAGGCCGTGCTCCTTGAGTACCACGCCTGCGGGTTCGACAGGTACCAGCCAGGTTGGCAGCAGCAACAAGTCGAGCGGGGCAGCAGTTGGCGTCATAGATGGCGTCTTCTCGAGTTGTGATAGGCAAGGCTGTTATAAAGAGGGGCGAAGTATACCCGAGCGTCTTGGCTGGCGGATCGCTATAATCGGCGGCTTTTGTTCATGAGTGCGGGGTGAGGGATGCGCGATCGACTGTTGGCTGCGGAGAAGGTGAAGGCCATCGACTGGCGTGATGGCGCACTGTATCTGCTCGATCAACGCATTTTACCGTTCGAGGAAACCTGGATTGCCTACACCAGCGCGGCCGGTGTGGCCGAGGCGATTCGCTCTATGGTGGTGCGTGGCGCGCCGGCCATCGGTATCAGTGCGGCCTATGGCATGGTGCTGGCAGCCCGGGCCCGCATCGCCGAGGGCGGTGACTGGCAGGCCGCGTGGGAAGAGGATTTCGCTCTGCTGGCCGATTCCCGACCCACGGCAGTGAATCTGTTCTGGGCCTTGAGTCGCATGCGCGACCGCCTGGATCGCCTCAAGGAGCATGCCGACCCGCTATTGGCGCTGGAGGCCGAAGCCATCGCCATTCATGAGAGCGATCGCGAAGCCAACCTGACCATGGCGCAATTGGGGGTCGACCTGATCCGTAAGCACCAGGGCAATGCCCAGGCGTTTCTCACTCACTGCAACGCCGGGGCATTGGCGACTGGCGGTTTTGGCACCGCCCTTGGGGTGATTCGTGGGGCATTTCTGGAAGGCATGGTCGAACGGGTCTACGCCGACGAAACCCGGCCATGGCTGCAGGGTTCGCGGCTGACCGCGTGGGAATTGGCCATTGAGGGTATTGCGGTCACGCTGAATGCCGATTCTGCCGCCGCGCACATCCTCAAGACCAAGGGCGTGACCTGGGTGATTGTCGGTGCTGATCGCATTACCGCCAATGGCGATGTGGCGAGCAAGATCGGCACTTATCAGTTGGCCTTGTGTGCCATGCACCATGGTGTGCGTTTTATGGTGGTGGCGCCCAGCTCCACCATTGACATGAGCCTGGCCAGTGGTGAAGACATCCCGATTGAAGAGCGAGATGGCCGTGAATTGCTGGAAGTGGGCGGCCAGCGGCTCGGCGCTGATGTGGATGTATTCAATCCGGTATTTGATGTGACGCCGGCTGACCTGATCGATGTCATCGTCACGGAAAAGGGCATCGTCGAGCGGCCGGATACGGCGAAGATGGCTAAGTTGATGTGTCGCAAGCGGCTGCATTGAGTATATCTGCCTTCGAAAACCGCCTGAATCTACCTCTGAGCCCCTCTCGTCGCCCTCAAGCCTGTCATCCATCAACTTACTATGCTCCATGCGCATCAGGGGGATAGGTGCGTGGCGGCGATTGTGATAACATTCGGCGGTTTCCAGGGTCACCCCGAGGGGTGGTCTTTACTGCGCAGATCCGTGTCATAACTCGTTGATTTGTCGTAAGTCGTTGTCAGGCACCATGCCGGCGGCGGCGAGCTTCGTTCGTCCCATATGGATGTGACGAGGTTTCACCCGAAAAAGGAATCAGGCTTCTCATGGGCGAACTGGCCAAAGAAATCCTCCCGGTCAATATCGAAGACGAGCTGAAACAGTCCTACCTCGACTACGCGATGAGCGTAATTGTCGGTCGGGCACTGCCTGATGCGCGCGATGGCTTGAAGCCCGTGCATCGGCGTGTGCTGTTCGCGATGAGCGAGCTGGGTAACGACTGGAACAAGCCGTACAAGAAATCTGCCCGTGTTGTCGGTGACGTGATCGGTAAGTATCACCCTCACGGCGACACTGCGGTGTACGACACCATCGTTCGTATGGCCCAGCCATTTTCCCTGCGCTACCTGCTGGTAGACGGCCAGGGTAACTTCGGCTCGGTCGACGGCGACAACGCCGCAGCCATGCGATACACCGAAGTGCGCATGACCAAGCTGGCGCACGAGCTGCTGGCTGACCTGCACAAAGAAACCGTGGACTGGGTGCCGAACTACGACGGCACCGAAATGATCCCTGCGGTCATGCCGACCCGTATTCCCAACCTGTTGGTCAACGGCTCCAGCGGTATCGCCGTGGGCATGGCCACCAACATTCCGCCACACAACCTCGGTGAAGTCATCGACGGTTGCCTGGCCCTCATCGACAACCCTGAGTTGACCATCGATGAGTTGATGCAATACATCCCGGGCCCAGACTTCCCGACTGCTGCGATCATCAACGGTCGCGCCGGCATCGTCGAAGCCTACCGCACCGGTCGCGGTCGCATTTACATGCGGGCCCGCTCGATGATCGAAGACATCGACAAGGTCGGTGGCCGTCAGCAGATCGTCATCACCGAACTCCCTTACCAGTTGAACAAGGCGCGTCTGATCGAGAAGATCGCCGAGCTGGTTAAAGAGAAGAAGCTTGAAGGTATCACCGAGCTGCGCGACGAGTCCGACAAGGACGGTATGCGCGTCGTGATCGAGCTGCGTCGTGGCGAAGTGCCAGAGGTGATCCTCAACAACCTCTATGCCCAGACCCAGCTGCAAAGCGTGTTTGGTATCAACGTCGTTGCGCTGATCGATGGCCGCCCACGGATCCTTAATCTCAAGGATCTGCTGGAAGCCTTCGTGCGTCACCGTCGTGAAGTCGTAACCCGTCGTACCGTATTCGAACTGCGCAAGGCCCGTGAACGTGGGCACATCCTTGAAGGCCAGGCGGTTGCCCTGTCGAACATCGATCCGGTCATCGCCCTGATCAAGGCTTCGCCGACCCCGTCGGAAGCCAAGGAAGCGCTGATCAAGATGCCGTGGGAATCCAGCGCCGTTGTGGCGATGGTTGAACGTGCTGGTGCCGACTCCTGCCGTCCGCAGACCCTGGACCCGCAATACGGCCTTCGCGAAGGCAAGTACTACCTGTCCCCGGAACAGGCCCAGGCCATTCTGGAACTGCGCCTGCACCGCCTGACCGGTCTGGAGCACGAAAAGCTGCTGGCCGAGTACCAGGAGATTCTCAACCAGATCGGCGAGCTGATCCGCATCCTCAACAGCGCCGAGCGCCTGATGGAAGTGATCCGCGAAGAGCTGGAAGTGATCCGCGCCGAATACGGCGATGTGCGTCGCACCGAAATCCTCGATGCCCGTCTCGACCTGACCCTGGGTGACATGATCCCGGAAGAAGAGCGCGTCGTGACCATTTCCCACGGTGGCTACGCCAAGACCCAGCCGCTGGCTGCGTACCAGGCCCAGCGTCGTGGTGGTAAAGGCAAGTCGGCTACCGGCGTCAAGGATGAGGACTACATCGCTCACCTGCTGGTTGCCAACAGCCACACCACGCTGTTGCTGTTCTCCAGCAAGGGCAAGGTGTACTGGCTGAAAACCTACGAAATCCCGGAAGCGTCCCGCGCTGCCCGTGGACGTCCGCTGGTCAACCTGTTGCCGCTGGGTGACGGTGAATACATCACCACCATGCTGCCGGTCGACGAGTACACCGAAGGTCACTACATCTTCATGGCTACCGCTGGCGGTACCGTGAAGAAGACCCCGCTGGAATCCTTCAGTCGTCAACGCAGCGTGGGCCTGATCGCCCTGGAACTGGACGAAGGCGACGTGCTGATTTCCGCGGCCATCACCGACGGCGAGCGTGAAGTCATGCTGTTCTCCGACGGCGGCAAGGTTACCCGCTTCAAGGAATCCGACGTTCGCGCCATGGGCCGTACCGCCCGCGGTGTGCGCGGCATGCGCCTGCCAGAAGGGCAGAAGCTGATTTCCATGCTGATCCCGGAAGAAGGCAGCCAGATTCTTACCGCATCGGCCCGTGGTTACGGCAAGCGTACCGCCATCAGCGAGTTCCCTGAGTACAAGCGTGGCGGTCAGGGCGTTATCGCCATGGTCAGCAACGATCGCAACGGCCGTCTGGTCGGTGCAGTCCAGGTGCTCGACGGCGAGGAAATCATGCTGATTTCTGACCAGGGCACCTTGGTGCGTACCCGTGTTGGTGAAGTGTCGAGCCTGGGACGTAACACCCAGGGCGTGACCTTGATCAAGCTGGCCAGCGACGAAACTCTGGTTGGCCTGGAGCGTGTCCAGGAGCCATCTGAAGTTGAAGGCGAAGAGCTGGAAGGCGAAGACGGGGTTGAGTTGCCGGACGAGGTGATCGCAGGCGCTGATGACGGCGTCGACGAGCAACCACTCGACGCTGGCGCAGACGAAGAAGAACCGCAGCAATAAGCGGACAAGCAGGGGGCGGATGAAGATTCGCCCCCTTGTTGTTTGTCCTTTATGAAACAGAACGCCTCCCCCCTGTAGGAGCGAGCTTGCTCGCGAAGATCGTCAACGATAACGCGGGATGCCTGGCGCCCCTTGCGCTCTCGGGTTTTTCGCGAGCAAGCTCGCTCCTACAGTATTTGATTTCAGTCCCACCAGATCAGAGCGAGATTGGATGTGAGCAAGAGAGCCTATAACTTCTGTGCCGGTCCCGCGGCGCTTCCTGAAGCAGTCCTGCAGCGCGCGCAGGGTGAACTCCTCGACTGGCATGGTAAAGGCCTCTCTGTGATGGAAATGAGCCATCGCAGCGATGAGTTCGTGTCCATTGCTACCAAGGCCGAGCAGGATCTGCGCGACCTGCTGGACATCCCTTCAAACTACAAAGTGCTGTTTCTCCAGGGCGGCGCCAGTCAGCAATTTGCCCAATTGCCACTGAACCTGCTGCCGGAAGACGGCACCGCGGACTATATCGACACCGGTATCTGGTCGCAGAAAGCCATTGAAGAAGCGTCGCGCTACGGCAACATCAACGTGGCGGGTACCGCCAAGCCTTACGATTACTTCGCCATTCCTGGTCAGAACGAGTGGAAGCTCACCAAGGACGCGGCCTATGTGCACTACGTGCAGAACGAGACCATTGGCGGCCTGGAATTCGATTGGGTTCCAGAGGTCGGTGATGTTCCGCTGGTGTGCGACATGTCGTCGGACATTCTCTCGCGCCCTATGGATATCTCCCGCTTCGGCATGATCTACGCCGGTGCGCAGAAGAACATCGGCCCGAGCGGTATCCTGGTCAACATCGTTCGTGAAGACCTGCTGGGTCATGCTCGTTCGCTGTGCCCGACCATGCTCAACTACAAGGTCGCGGCCGACAACGGCTCGATGTACAACACCCCGCCGACTCTGGCCTGGTACCTCTCCGGCCTGGTATTTGAATGGCTGAAAGAGCAGGGCGGTGTCGCCGCCATGGGCAAGCTCAACGAAGAGAAGAAGCGCACGCTGTACGACTTTATTGACGCCAGCGGCCTGTACAGCAACCCGATCAACATCCCTGATCGCTCGTGGATGAACGTGCCGTTCCGCCTGGCTGATGATCGCCTGGACAAGCCGTTCCTGGTCGGTGCCGAGGCGCGTGGCCTGCTGAATCTCAAGGGCCATCGCTCGGTGGGTGGCATGCGCGCCTCCATCTATAACGCTGTCGACATCAACGCCGTCAATGCGCTGGTGGCCTACATGGCAGAGTTCGAAAAGGAACACGGCTAATGTCTGAGCAAGAACTCAAGGCCCTGCGCATACGCATTGACAGCCTGGACGAGAAAGTCCTGGAGCTGATCAGTGAGCGCGCGCGGTGCGCCCAGGAAGTTGCGCGGGTGAAAATGGCCTCCCTGGCTGAAGGCGAAGTGCCGGTGTTTTACCGTCCTGAGCGTGAAGCCCAGGTGCTCAAGCGCGTGATGGAGCGTAACCAGGGGCCGTTGGGCAACGAAGAGATGGCGCGGCTGTTCCGTGAAATCATGTCCTCGTGCCTGGCCCTTGAGCAGCCGCTGAAGGTGGCTTACCTCGGCCCCGAAGGCACCTTCACCCAGGCAGCAGCCATGAAGCACTTCGGTCACGCAGTGATCAGCAAGCCGATGGCGGCGATCGACGAAGTGTTCCGTGAAGTGGCAGCCGGGGCGGTGAACTTTGGCGTAGTGCCGGTGGAAAACTCCACCGAAGGCGCGGTCAATCACACCCTCGACAGCTTCCTTGAGCACGACATGGTGATCTGCGGCGAAGTCGAGTTGCGCATCCACCATCACCTGCTGGTGGGTGAAAATACCAAGACCGACAGCATCAGTCGCATCTACTCCCACGCCCAGTCCCTGGCCCAGTGCCGCAAGTGGCTGGACGCCCATTACCCGAATGTCGAGCGCGTGGCGGTGTCCAGCAACGCCGAAGCGGCGAAGCGGGTCAAGGGTGAGTGGAATTCGGCGGCGATTGCCGGCGATATGGCGGCGGGCCTCTACGGGTTGACGCGCCTGGCCGAGAAAATCGAGGATCGCCCGGATAACTCCACGCGCTTTTTGATGATCGGCAGCCAGGAAGTGCCGCCTACCGGCGACGACAAGACTTCAATCATCGTCTCCATGAGCAACAAGCCCGGCGCGCTCCATGAGCTGCTGGTGCCGTTCCACGACAACGGGATTGACCTGACGCGAATCGAGACTCGTCCTTCGCGCAGCGGTAAATGGACGTATGTGTTCTTTATCGACTTCGTCGGCCATCACCGCGACCCACTGGTCAAGAGTGTGCTGGAGAAAATCAGTCAGGAGGCCGTAGCACTCAAGGTGCTGGGCTCTTACCCGAAAGCGATTTTGTGAGGCTTTAACATGAGTGGCAACTTCCTCGCCCTGGCGCAGCCGGGCGTGCAACAACTGTCGCCTTATGTTCCGGGCAAGCCTGTGGACGAGTTGGCGCGTGAGTTGAATCTGGATCCGGCGAACATCGTCAAGCTGGCCAGTAACGAAAACCCGCTGGGCCCAAGTCCCAAGGTATTGGCGGCGATTCGTGAAGCTCTGGCTGAGCTGACCCGTTACCCTGACGGTAATGGTTTTGCCCTCAAGTCCCTGCTGGCTGAAAGCTGCCGGGTGGAGCTCAATCAAGTCACTCTAGGCAATGGTTCCAACGATATTCTGGAGCTGGTAGCGCGCGCCTATCTGGCGCCTGGCTTGAATGCTGTGTTCAGTGAACACGCTTTCGCCGTGTATCCGATCGTTACCCAGGCCGTAGGTGCCGAGGCGCGGGTGATTCCGGCCAAGGACTGGGGGCATGACTTGTCGGCCATGTTGGCGGCTATCGACGGTCAGACCCGCGTGGTGTTTATCGCCAACCCGAATAACCCCACCGGCACCTGGTTCGGCGCCGAGGCGCTGGACGATTTCCTGCAAGACGTGCCGGAGCACGTGCTGGTCGTCCTGGACGAAGCCTATATCGAGTACGCCGAAGGCAGTGACCTGCCGGACGGCCTGGACTTCCTCGCGGCTTATCCGAACCTGCTGGTCTCGCGGACCTTCTCCAAGGCTTACGGCTTGGCGTCGTTGCGGGTCGGTTACGGGTTATCCACCGCCGTTGTCGCCGATGTACTGAACCGTGTGCGCCAGCCATTCAACGTCAACAGCCTCGCCTTGGCGGCGGCATGTGCGGCGCTGCAGGACGCTGATTACCTGGCGGAAGGTCGCCTCATCAACGAAAGCGGCATGTGTCAGTTGCAGGAAGGCTTTCGCGAGTTGGGCCTGGGTTGGATTCCCTCCAAGGGCAACTTCATTTGCGTCGATCTCGGCCAAGTGGCTGCGCCGGTGTTCCAGGGCTTGTTGCGCGAGGGCGTGATCGTGCGGCCGGTGGCCAACTACGGCATGCCGAACCACCTGCGCATCACCATTGGTTTGCCGGCTGAAAACGGCCGCTTCCTTGAGGCGCTGGCCAAGGTTCTGGCTCGTGGTTGATGTCACTGCATTGCAACCTGCTGTGCCTATGGTCGGTCGCCTGGTGGTGGTCGGCCTGGGATTGATCGGCGGCTCCTTCGCCAAGGGGTTGCGTGAAAGCGGCCTGTGCGGCGAAGTGGTCGGTGTGGACCTGGACCCGCAATCGTGCAAGTTGGCGGTTGAGTTGGGTGTGGTGGATCGCTGCGAGGCGGATCTGGCGGTGGCCTGTCAGGGCGCTGATGTCATTCAGTTGGCAGTGCCGATTCTGGCCATGGAGAAGATGTTGGCGCTGTTGGCTGGCATGGACCTGGGGCAGGCGATTCTGACCGACGTCGGCAGTGCCAAGGGCAATGTGGTGCGTGCGGCGCGGCTGGCCTTTGGTGGCATGCCGGCGCGGTTCGTTCCCGGGCATCCGATTGCCGGCTCCGAGCAGAGCGGGGTAGAGGCGTCCAATGCGCAGCTGTTTCGTCGACATAAAGTGATTCTGACGCCGCTGGATGAAACCGATCCGACGGCATTGGCGGTGGTCGACCGGCTTTGGCGTGAGCTGGGGGCGGATGTCGAGCATATGCAGGTCGAACGGCACGATGAAGTGTTGGCGGCGACCAGCCATTTACCGCACTTGCTGGCGTTTGGCCTGGTGGACTCGCTGGCCAAACGCAACGAAAACCTTGAGATTTTCCGTTACGCCGCCGGTGGCTTCCGCGACTTTACCCGGATCGCCGGCAGTGACCCCGTGATGTGGCACGACATCTTCCTCGCCAATCGCGATGCAGTTTTACGCACCCTGGATACCTTCCGTAGCGATCTCGATGCCTTGCGCGACGCGGTCGATGCTGGAGATGGGCATCAGTTGTTGGGCGTGTTCACCCGTGCGCGGGTGGCGCGGGAGCATTTCAGCAAGATTCTGGCTCGTCGGGCTTATATGGATGCCGCTGTAAATGCGGATGACATGGTTTTCATCGCCAGCCCTGGTGGTCGGCTGAACGGGCGGGTCCGTGTGCCGGGTGATAAATCGATCTCCCATCGCTCTATCATCTTGGGCTCGCTGGCGGAGGGTATTACCGAGGTCGAGGGTTTTCTGGAGGGCGAAGATGCCCTGGCGACCTTGCAGGCTTTTCGCGACATGGGGGTAGTGATCGAAGGTCCGCACCATGGGCGCGTGACTATTCATGGTGTTGGTTTGCACGGCCTGAAACCGGCGCCAGGCCCTATCTATCTGGGTAACTCGGGCACTTCCATGCGTTTGTTGTCCGGTTTGCTGGCGGCGCAGAGTTTTGACAGCGTCTTGACCGGCGATGCGTCGCTGTCCAAGCGGCCGATGAGCCGTGTGGCCAAGCCTTTGCGAGAAATGGGCGCAGTCATCGAGACGTCTGCTGATGGACGGCCGCCGTTGACCATTCGCGGTGGTCAGGCACTCAAGGGGCTTACCTATACGCTGCCGATGGCCAGTGCCCAGGTTAAATCCTGCCTGTTGCTGGCCGGATTGTATGCCGAAGGTAAAACTTCGATCACTGAACCTGCTCCGACCCGTGACCACACCGAGCGGATGTTGCGTGGCTTCGGCTATCCGGTGAGTGTCGAGGGGGCTACGGCTTCGGTTGAATCAGGGCATGTACTGACTGCTGCTCATATCGAAGTGCCGGGCGATATCTCGTCTTCAGCGTTTTTCCTGGTGGCAGCTTCGATTGCGACAGGCTCCGAGTTGGTGCTTGAGCATGTGGGCGTCAATCCGACCCGTACCGGAGTAATCGACATCCTGCGTCTGATGGGCGCCGATATCACCCTGGAAAACCAGCGGGAAGTGGGTGGCGAGCCGGTAGCTGATTTGCATGTTCGAGCGGCTTCGCTGAGAGGGATCGAGATTCCCGAGGCGCTGGTTCCGCTGGCTATCGACGAATTTCCTGTGCTGTTTGTTGCCGCTGCGTGTGCCGAAGGTCGAACAGTCCTGCGCGGTGCGGCAGAGTTGCGGGTCAAGGAGTCAGATCGCATTCAGGTCATGGCCGACGGTCTGCTGGCGCTGGGCGTGAAGTGTGAACCGACACCTGATGGGATTATCATTGATGGCGGCCAGATAGGTGGCGGTGAAGTGCACGCTCATGGCGATCATCGGATCGCCATGGCATTCAGCGTGGCCTCCCTTCGCTCGGCGGCGCCGATCCGTATCCATGACTGCGCCAATGTAGCTACATCTTTTCCGAATTTTCTTACACTGTGTGCCCAAGTCGGCATTCGTGTTGCCCAAGAGGCTCAATTGTGAATATCAAAGCACCGGTGATTACCATCGACGGGCCAAGTGGCTCGGGCAAAGGCACTATCGCCGGCATCCTGGCTAAGCGCCTGGGCTGGTGCCTGCTGGATTCCGGGGCGTTGTATCGCCTGCTGGCATTTGCCGCGCGCAACCATGGCGTCGACCTGACCAACGAAGAATCCCTCAAGCTGCTGGCGGCTCACCTAGACGTGCAGTTCCTCGGGGCGACGGAAGGTCATCCGCAACGCATTATCCTGGAAGGGGATGATGTGACCGATGATCTGCGTAACGAACAGGTCGGCGCCTGGGCTTCCCAAGTAGCCGCGTTGCCAGCGGTACGCGACGCGTTGCTGCAGCGCCAGCGGGCATTTCAGGAGCAGCCGGGCCTGGTGGCCGATGGTCGCGACATGGGCACGGTGGTGTTTCCCGAGGCGCCGCTGAAGATTTTCCTGACCGCCAGCGCCGAGGAACGAGCTCGTCGTCGTTACTTGCAGTTGAAGGGCAAAGTCGATGGTGTTAGTCTGTCGAGTCTGCTAGATGAGATTCGTGCACGCGATGAGCGTGATACCCAGCGTGCGGTAGCCCCGCTCAAGCCGGCGGCTGACGCTATACAGCTGGATTCCACGGAGTTGTCCATCGAGCAGGTACTGGAACGCATCTTGAGTGAAATCGCTATTCGCGATATCACCGGGTGACTTAGAAGGAGCGCAGGGGACCAGTCTTAGTCCTGCCTTTCTTCTCTTATATGAACGTAACCCACACCGTCTGGGGTGTGGCAGATGGGCGTCTTCTTCGCCCTTATCAACAGGAATTAAAATGAGCGAAAGCTTTGCGGAACTCTTTGAAGAAAGCCTAAAAACCCTGAACCTTCAGGCTGGCTCCATCATCACCGGTGTTATCGTTGATATCGATTACCAAGCTCGCTGGGTAACCGTTCACGCTGGTCTGAAGTCTGAAGCACTCATCCCGCTTGAGCAGTTCTACAACGACGCTGGCGATCTGACTATCAATGTCGGTGACGAAGTTCACGTTGCGCTGGACTCGGTTGAAGACGGCTTCGGTGAAACCAAGCTGTCCCGTGAAAAAGCCAAGCGCGCTGAATGCTGGATTGTTCTGGAAGCAGCCTTCGCAGCTGAAGAAGTGGTCAAGGGCGTTATCAACGGTAAGGTTAAAGGCGGCTTCACTGTCGACGTTAACGGCATCCGTGCGTTCCTGCCAGGTTCTTTGGTTGACGTTCGTCCTGTGCGCGACACCACGCACCTGGAAGGCAAAGAGCTCGAGTTCAAGGTCATCAAGCTCGACCAGAAACGCAACAACGTTGTCGTTTCCCGTCGCAGCGTCCTCGAAGCAGAGAACTCGGCCGAGCGTGAAGCTCTGCTCGAATCCCTGCAGGAAGGCCAGCAAGTCAAAGGTATCGTCAAAAACCTCACCGATTACGGCGCATTCGTCGATCTGGGTGGCGTCGATGGCCTGCTGCACATTACCGACATGGCTTGGAAGCGTATCAAGCATCCTTCCGAAATCGTCAACGTTGGCGACGAGATCGATGTAAAGGTTCTGAAGTACGATCGTGAGCGCAACCGTGTCTCCCTGGGCTTGAAGCAGCTGGGCGAAGATCCATGGGTCGCTATCAAGGCTCGTTACCCAGAAAGCACTCGCGTTACCGCGCGTGTTACCAACCTGACCGACTACGGCTGCTTTGCTGAGCTGGAAGAAGGCGTGGAAGGCCTGGTACACGTTTCCGAAATGGACTGGACCAACAAGAACATCCACCCTTCGAAAGTCGTACAAGTCGGCGACGAAGTGGAAGTTATGGTTCTGGACATCGACGAAGAGCGTCGTCGTATCTCCCTGGGCATCAAACAGTGCAAATCTAACCCATGGGAAGATTTCTCTGGCCAGTTCAACAAGGGCGATAAAATCTCCGGCACCATCAAGTCGATCACCGATTTCGGTATCTTCATTGGTCTGGACGGCGGCATCGACGGCCTGGTTCACTTGTCCGACATCTCCTGGAACGAAGTGGGCGAAGAAGCTGTTCGTCGCTTCAAGAAGGGCGACGAGCTGGACACCGTTATCCTGTCGGTTGACCCAGAGCGTGAGCGCATCTCCCTGGGTATCAAGCAACTGGAAAGCGATCCGTTCTCCGAGTACGTTCAAGAGAACGACAAAGGCGCAATCGTTAAAGGCATCGTGAAAGAAGTTGACGCTAAAGGCGCCATCATCACTCTGGCCGACGATATCGAAGCGACTCTGAAAGCCTCCGAAATCAGCCGTGACCGCATCGAAGATGCACGTAACGTTCTGAAAGTTGGCGAAGAAGTAGAAGCCAAGATCATCAGCGTTGACCGCAAGAGCCGCGTAATCCAGCTCTCCATCAAGTCGAAAGACGATGCTGAAGAGAAAGAAGCAATTCAGAGCCTGCGCGATAAGCCAGCTACCTCTGAGCCTGCTGCTGGTCCTACCACTCTGGGCGACCTGTTGCGTGCACAAATGGAAAAACAGAACTAAGTTCTGTCCGACCATAGAAAAAGGGCGACTTCGGTCGCCCTTTTTTGCGCCTGAAATTTGAGCTGCCTGGCGCTCATGCAGCCGTAAGGCATGCTCGGCTCGCTGAGAGTCGCTACAGGCTACGATCCCCTGTTCTGTTGTGGTCTTGGTACAAAAGACGCCGGCGGCTTTCGGTGAATGCTAAAGCCTGCGGTGTGTCCGTTCCTGGTTCCTGCACTTCCCGACATAGTCTGTGCAAGATAAGTCAAGACGCAGGCTGTTCAAATTCCTCCGGTCATGCTAAAACCTTCGGAGCGCTTTTCCTAGCTGCTTGAAAAAGAAGGGAAAAATATGACGAAGTCGGAGTTGATCGAACGAATTGTCACCCATCAAGGGCTGCTCTCATCCAAGGATGTCGAGCTGGCCATCAAGACCATGCTTGAGCAAATGTCTCAGTGCCTCGCCACTGGCGATCGAATAGAGATCCGCGGCTTTGGCAGCTTCTCGTTGCACTACCGCGCTCCTCGCGTGGGTCGCAACCCAAAAACCGGCCAGTCCGTCAGCCTCGACGGCAAATTCGTGCCCCACTTCAAACCGGGCAAGGAATTGCGCGATCGAGTGAACGAAGACGAAGAAGACGACGTCTGAGTTTTTTTGGATAGGAGAAGTTTATGCGCGGTGTTAAGCGCGTTGCCATGGTACTGACTGTCTTGATCGTGGCCTTGGTGATCCTGGCGTTTGTGCTGGAAAATCAGCAGGATGTTGCTTTGGCGTTTTTGGGGTGGAGTACGCCGCAGATGCCGGTTTCGGTGTTTGTTACGTTGGCGTTGATCGTCGGTATGCTTTTAGGGCCTGTCCTAGGTTTGCTGGTTAAGCGTAGCGGTCGTCGCAAGCAGACAGCGCAGGAGCGTTGATGGTGGCGTCAGTGATGAATGACCGTTTGTCGCCTGGGGAGGGTGTATAACGTTCTCTGATGGCTCTCCCCAAAAAACTGGCTGAGGCAGCAAGGGGCTATTCTGCTTTACCGGATTCTTCTCGAACCACAGCTTCATCGCACCCTCACTTAGGGATAACTCCTATTTAAATAGGAATTGCCTTCCAGGCCTGTCAAGTCTTGCAATGTGACGGAGAGATGGCAAAATGCAACCTGTTCTCGATAACAGTCATTTTGTGTGCCCAAAGCCCAGCAGCGACGCTTGGTTTTGCTGGCTGATCGTCTAAATACAAGAAACCCACAAAATCGTCTGCATAACGAGCCCGCAGTTTCTCTTTGAAGGCAGGTTTTTGTTGTGAGTAGTAGCTTCCGCGTGCCCCCAGTACGATCCCCCGACGAAATTGATCTCGTCACGCTTTTCAAGGCGGCTTGGCGACAAAAAAAGCTGCTGATGCTAATTACATTAGGTGCAGGATTGATCGCGGCGTCTTATGCTTTTTTGGCGACGCCGGAATATAAGATCAGTGCCGTGTTGCGCCCTGCGGCTATTAATGATCTAGATGCGCTGAATCGCTCCGAAGTCTATCATCTTCCTCCCTCTGAGGCGCTTCTCAAAGTCGGCGCTGCACTCGAGTCTTACGATACTCGCCTGGCGTTTTTCAGGGCTAATCAGAAGCTATTCGAAGCATTTGTCCGCCCGGGTCAGGCCTTGGAGCAGAGCTTTGAAGCGTTCAATCGCAACTCGATCAATTTATCTCTTCCAGGTGCTGAAAAGAAAAACTCGCTGAGTGCCTACATCAAGCTCGATATGACCTATCCGAAAGGTATCGACGGTGTCGCCATTCTTAATGGCTTTGTCGACTATGCCATTGCCAGTGAGCGTGAAAAAGTTGCGGCTGACTTGAATGTTATCGTCAAGAACCGGTTCAGTGAGCTTAAAGGCAAGCTCGATTCGGCTCGTTCGAACTACGATGTCGAGAAGGAGGCCAAGATAGCTTCGTTGGGGGAAGTGGACTCATTGAAACGCGCGCAGTTGCAGGATGAGTTAAAGGCACTTCGTTCTCAATTGAAGACGTTGCGTAGTGATCGCATAGCCCAATTGAACGAAGCCATCAGTATCGCCAAATCCTTGGGCATCCAAAAACCGGCGACACCATCTTCATTGGGCGAGTCGTTCAATACGGGCACCGGTAGTGTGATGCGCACTGAAATAAACAACCAGCAAATCCCACTTTACTTTATGGGGGTGGAAGCGCTTAAGGCAGAGCTGACAGCGTTGCGGCAGCGGAGGTCGGACGACTTCACTGACTCTCGCATCGCCCAGATCGCCAAGGAGCTTCAATTGCTAGCGTCCAATCGCGAGGTTGAAGTGCTTAACGCCCGAAAAAATGAGGGTATTTTTCTCGCTGGTGTTCAGCCTTTACGAGCTGAGATGGCCCGTTTGAGCAGTTTGAATATTGATATGGCGGGTCTGAGGTTAGTGGCTATTGATCAACAGGCCCTTGAACCTTTAGCGCCTGCCAATCCAAGTCGGCTATTAGTCGTGATGCTGGGCTTGCTTTCTGGGGCTGTTGTTGCGATGGCGATCTCGATTGCTAGATGCGCTGTCTTTGCAACGGCGTCCATGCAAAGACTTCAATAGCAGCCCCGACAGTGTCGATCCAGCAGCCTTCTGTTCTGGGTGATTCTCCAGTAGATCGACAGCAGCGCTACGGTACGATGCTGCAGAAGTAGCTCGATGATTGTGAGGTGTTTAGCCTCATGATTTTTAGTAGATGTCTCAGTACCTAGCCAGAAGTGGTCGGGCCAAAATTTGTGGCGTTGGTGGCTTATCGCTGCATTGCCGGGTACCCAGGGTTGGGCGCAATCCCTAGACATGGCAGTCGGTAGGTCTGGATGATAAATTTGCCCCGTATTTCAAGCTAGGAAAAGAGCTGAGGGATCAGGTGAGTGAGGAGGGTGGGGTGATTTTCGCTCGCTGGGCAATTTTCTGGTCTGCGCTCTTTAACTAAGGTTCACGCGATTATTGCTGTTCTCCGTTTATGGAATCGAGGCTGATTTCACTTCTCTGTGGTAGCCAAGGCATGTTGTTGCGTATCGTTCATCTGCGTTCGCTTTTGACTTTAAGAATGCAGGGCTTAATATAGTCACCAGTTTCAACCCCTTCGTTTTTAACCGCGCCACACAGGGCTGAATTTTTCAGGCTGTATGCTAGCAAATTTCGACGTTTTCCTTGAGCCTCTTCACCGCTGAGTATTCCCTGAGGGGCTAGTTGGCTTTGTTGATCTGCAGGTTTTGAGGTGAGTGGCCGGCTAGAGGCTTGTCGTGCTGTGCGCTTTGCTTTAGGACTTACTATGTTCAGCGGAAAAACGCTTCTTATAACCGGCGGCACCGGCTCATTTGGTAACGCGGTGCTCAAACGTTTCCTCGACAGCAGTATCGCTGAAATTCGTATCTTCAGCCGCGACGAGAAGAAGCAGGATGATATGCGCAAGCGCTATGCCAGCACTAAGCTGAAATTCTACATCGGCGATGTGCGCGATTATCAGAGCGTGCTCAATGCTACCCGTGGTGTGGATTACATTTTTCACGCAGCAGCGCTCAAGCAGGTTCCTTCCTGCGAGTTTCACCCGATGGAAGCGGTCAAGACCAACGTTATTGGTACCGAAAACCTCCTTGAGGCCGCAATCCAGAACGCTGTCAAACGCGTGGTTTGTCTGAGCACCGACAAGGCCGTCTATCCCATCAATGCCATGGGTATCTCCAAGGCGATGATGGAAAAAGTCATGGTGGCCAAGTCCCGCAATGTGGATGACGAAAAAACCGTTATCTGCGGCACTCGTTATGGCAATGTCATGGCTTCACGCGGCTCCGTGATTCCGCTGTTCATCGAGCAGATTCGCGCAGGGCAGGCACTGACCCTGACTGATCCGAACATGACTCGTTTCATGATGACCCTCGCTGACGCTGTCGATCTGGTGTTGTACGCCTTCGAGCACGGGCGCAACGGTGATCTTTTCGTACAGAAGGCGCCTGCGGCAACAGTTGAAACCCTGGCCAAGGCATTGACCGCTATGGTCGGCAAGCCTGAACACCCAATTCAAGTCATTGGTACTCGCCATGGCGAGAAGCTTTTCGAAGCGCTGCTGAGCCGTGAAGAGATGGCTTGCGCCGAAGACAAGGGCGACTACTACCGTATTCCTCCAGATCTGCGCGACCTTAACTATTCCAAGTTCGTGGAGTTGGGTGAAGAGAAAATCTCCCGTACGGAAGACTACAACTCCCACAACACCGAAAGGTTAGACATATCGGGCATGCAACGACTCTTGCTCAAGCTCGAATTTATGCAGGCGATCCAGCGTGGCGAGCATGCTACGCCGGAGGAGTGAGTGATGAAGGTATTGATCACCGGCTCCAATGGCTTTGTCGGTAAAAACCTGATCGCGCACTTGAGCGAGCGCAAGGATGTCGAGGTCGTCTCTTTCAGCCGGGATAACAGCATCGCCCAGTTGCCTTCACTGGTGGCCGAGGTCGATTTTGTTTTTCACCTGGCCGGGGTTAATCGGCCGCAATCGCCGGAAGATTTCAAGGTTGGTAATACCGCCCTGACGCTGGAGCTTTGCGAGGCGATCAAGGCGAGCGGCAAGCCCATACCGGTGCTTTACACCTCATCGACCCAGGCTGGCCACGATAATCCCTATGGCGTCAGCAAGCTGGCTGCCGAGCAGGTGTTGCAGGATTTACAGGCAAACCATGGCTCCAGGGTTCAGGTCTTGCGCTTGCCCAATGTGTTTGGCAAATGGGCGCGCCCCAATTACAACTCGGCCGTAGCGACTTTTTGCCACAACATAACCCGTGGCCTGCCGATTCAGATCAATGATCGGCAAGCCATGGTTAGTCTGGTCTACATCGACGATGTGATCGATTGTTTCATCCAGGCCATGGACTCGGGTTTAGCCACAGATTCAGTTGCTCAGGTGCAGCCGGTATACAGCATCACTGTGGGTGAGCTGGCCGACCAGTTGCATGCGTTCCGCGAAAGTCGCGACACGTTGATCAGCGAAGCCGTTGGCGCGGGGCTGGTGCGTGCACTCTATTCGACCTATGTCAGCTATCTTCCTGTCGAGCAATTCACTTATGAGGTCCCGAAGTACGGCGACCCACGCGGCGTTTTTGTGGAGATGCTGAAGACCAAAGACAGTGGGCAGTTTTCCTACTTCACCGCACATCCTGGTGTAACGCGTGGCGGCCATTACCACCACAGCAAAACTGAAAAATTCCTGGTAATCAAAGGCAAGGCCTGTTTCCGTTTTCGCCATATCGTTTCCGACTCGTTCTACGAGTTGGTCACTCAAGGTGATCAGCCTCGGATAGTGGAAACGGTACCAGGTTGGACTCACGACATTACCAACGTTGGTGAAGAAGAGATGATTGTCATGCTCTGGGCGAACGAGATCTTTGACCGTGAGCGGCCGGATACCTTTGCGATGTCTCTAGGTAGTACTCAAGCCTGAGCCCCAAGCACATCAGGCAATGCGTTGGGTGGGTGATCCCGATGTTAATGATTCTGGAAAGAGTGTTGAGATGAAAAAGCTGAAAGTTGTCACGGTTGTGGGTACGCGCCCGGAAATCATCCGCTTGTCGCGGGTTATTGCCAAGCTGGACGAGCACTGTGAACACATCCTGGTGCATACCGGGCAGAACTACGATTATGAGTTGAACGAGATTTTTTTCCAGGATCTCGGTATTCGTAAACCGGACCACTTTCTTAACGCTGCAGGCGCCAGCGGCGCTCAGACCATCGGCAACGTGATAATTGCAGTAGACCACGTGCTGGAGGAAGAGAAGCCAGAGGCGCTACTGGTCCTGGGTGACACCAACAGTTGTATGGCGGTGATTCCAGCCAAGCGACGCAAGATTCCGACCTTCCACATGGAAGCCGGAAATCGCTGCTTTGACATGCGCGTGCCTGAAGAGATCAATCGCCGCATTGTCGACCACACCGCAGATATCAACCTGACCTACAGCAGCATTGCGCGCGACTACCTGCTACGCGAAGGTTTGCCGCCAGATATGGTGATCAAAACTGGCAGCCCGATGTTTGAAGTACTCAATTACTACCGGGGCGGTATAGAAGCTTCGGATGTGCTGGAGCGGCTAGGGCTGGAGGCTGGCAAATTTTTTGTCGTGAGCGCCCATCGGGAAGAGAACATTGATTCCGACAAGAACTTCCTCAAGTTGGTCGAGGTACTGAATACCGTTGCTGCCCATTATGACTTTCCGGTAATTGTGACCACTCACCCGCGCACGCAAAAGCGCGTAGATGCCATGGGCGTGATCTTTCACAAGAATGTGCAACTGCTCAAGCCATTGGGTTTCAAGGATTACAACAAGCTTCAGTTGAGCTCCAAGGCGGTGCTGTCGGACAGCGGCACCATCAACGAAGAATCATCGATCCTCAACTTTCCGGCGTTGAACATCCGTGAAGCTCACGAGCGTCCAGAAGGGATGGAAGAGGCTGCCGTTATGATGGTCGGCCTTGAAGTCGAGCGTGCCATGCAAGGTTTGCAGCTTCTGGAGAGCCAGGCCAGTGGTCAAGAGCGAACGCTGCGCCTAGTAGTGGATTACAGCATGCCTAACGTTGCCGAGAAGGTCGTGAGGATCATTCATAGCTATCGCGACTACGTAATGCGCACTGTATGGAAGCGATATTGATTGGATAGGCTCGTTAAGGAAAAGCCACTAAAGATCTTGGTGGTGACCCAGTACTTCTGGCCAGAAAACATGCGAATCAATAACATGGTCGAAGGTTTTGTCGCCAAAGGCCATGAAGTGACGGTGCTTACTGGATTGCCCAACTATCCGGAAGGGCAGGTCTATGCTGATTACCGGCGTGCTCCGGCACAGTTCTCCAGCTATCAGGGGGCCCGCATTATCCGGGTGCCGATGTTGGCACGGGGCAAGCGCAGCATTACGCTGGCCCTGAATTACCTCTCGTTTTTCACCAGCGCCTCAACCATCGGCAGCTACAAGCTGCACGGCCAGTCGTTCGATTCGATCTTCGTGTATGCCGTGTCGCCCATCATGGCGGCAATTCCGGCACTGGTGCTTGGGCGTTTAAAAAAGGCCCCGGTGTTTGTCTGGGTGCTGGATTTGTGGCCGGAAACCCTGAGCGCGGTTGGAATTATCAAGAACCCAAAATTGCTTAGGCTGGTCGGCAAGATGGTGTCCTGGATCTACAATCGTACGGATTACCTGTTGTTGCAGTCGCGATCCTTTGACGAGAACGTAAGGAAGTACTGCACCCGCTCGATTTCATCGGATCGGCTTGTGTACTTCCCCAGCTGGGCCGAGGATGATTTTTCCGATGAAGTGCAGGTACCCTCTGATCTTCTCCAGCGTGATGATTCAGTCTTCACCATCCTGTTTGCCGGTAACCTCGGCGAGGCTCAGGATTTTCCGACAATTCTGGACGCGGCCAAGGCGGTCAAGGGCGATCTGTCCGTGCGTTGGGTGATTGTGGGGGATGGTCGGGCCAGTGAATGGTTGACCAGGCACGTGTGGGAACACCAGATGGATAATGTCCTGCTGCTGGGAAGGCATCCGCTGGAAAAAATGCCCGCACTTTTCGCCGTCGCAGACGCGTTACTAGTGTCGCTGAAGACGAATGAAGTCTTTGAGAAAACTATTCCAGGCAAAGTTCAAGCATATCTTGCCTCGGGTAAACCCGTTATCGCCATGATTGATGGTGAGGCCGCCAGAGTCGTTGTCGAGTCGGGCGCCGGCATGGCCTGTGGTTCGGGGGATGCCCAGGGGCTGGCCGGTATCGTGCGCACTATGGGCGCTTTACCCAAGTCTGAGCTCGAGGGTATGGGCCTGTCTGGCAGGCATTACTACCTCGAGCACTTTTCCAAAACGATCTTGTTTGAGCGCCTCGAAGCGCTTTTCAGAAAAGCCACCTTGAGGCGGGACGAAAAACGATGAAAAAGCTGTTGCTAACCGGTGCGTCCGGTTTTGTCGGGCGAGCCGTGTTAGATCGGCTATTCAAGGACGAGCACTTTGAGCCGGTCATTGCAGTACGCAGTACCTTGCCTGGTCTGCCCGTGACAACAAAGGTGGTGCGGGTTGCTGCGATCGACTCAGCGTCCGATTGGAGTGAAGCCGTGGTCGATTGCTCCGTGGTGGTTCACTGCGCTGCGCGCGTGCACGTGATGAATGACACCAGCGCCGATCCGTTGGCCGAGTTCCGCAAGGTGAATGTTGAAGGCACGCTGCAGCTCGCCAGGCAGGCTGCGAAGGCGGGGGTCAAGCGCTTTGTCTTTGTCAGCTCGATCAAGGTCAATGGAGAGGGCACCCAGCTGGGAACGCCCTATACGGCCGATGCAGAACCGGCTCCGGCGGATCCTTATGGTATCTCCAAGATGGAGGCCGAGCAGGCCTTGCGCCTGCTGGCTACACAAACGCGGATGGAAGTTGCCATCATCCGGCCGACGCTGGTCTACGGGCCGGGTGTGAAGGCAAACTTTCTCAATATGATGAACTGGTTATGCAAAGGTGTTCCATTGCCTTTTGGCGCCATTCATAACCAGCGTAGCCTAGTCGCCTTGGATAACTTAGTGGACCTGATCCTTACCTGTGCCGAGCATCCCTTGGCGGCCAATGAGACGTTCCTGGTCAGTGATGGCGAGGATCTTTCTACCACGCAATTGTTACGTAGAATGGCCGCGGCATTGGGGGTCTCGGCTCGATTGCTGCCGATGCCTGCGTGGATGCTGGAGTCTGGCGCGTCCTTGCTGGGGCGCAAAGCACTGTCCCAGCGCTTGTGTGGTTCGCTTCAGGTGGATATCGACAAAACCCAAAAGCTTTTGGGCTGGACAGCTCCTGTGAGCGTCGATCAAGCCCTGTCCAAGGCTGCTCAGCACTTTCTGCAAGTTAAAAGGTGAAGTAGTCGGACAGCCTTCGAATAATATTATCGGCTTGAACTGGCACAGCAATGAGTGCTGAGCCTTTCATGCCTGCATTCTATTTCAGGAACTGAATCTTACATGGCCATCTGGTTGGTGTTCTCGGCGGTGTTTATGGCTTCGCTTCTGTTAACTTGGGTACTACGCCGTTATGCCTTGTCGCGTAGCCTGATAGACATACCCAATGGTCGTAGTTCGCACTCGGTGCCGACGCCGCGAGGCGGTGGCGTCGCCATTGTGCTGACGTATCTGGCAGCATTGGGCTTGATGGCGTTTGCCGGATGGATTAGTTGGGCTGCAGCATGGCCTTTGCTGGGAGGTGGAGCGCTGATTGCGGTGGTCGGCTTTCTCGATGATCATGGCCACATCGCTGCGCGTTGGCGTTTGCTAGCGCATTTTGTTGCGGCAAGCTGGGCACTGTTCTGGATGGGCGGTTTGCCCACAATCAGGCTGATGGGGCTTGATCTGGATCTCGGCTGGCTTGGGCATTTGTTGGCTGCCATGTATCTGGTCTGGATGCTCAATCTGTATAACTTCATGGATGGTATCGACGGGATTGCCAGCATCGAGGCAGTATGTGCCTGTTTAGGAGTGTGCCTGGTGTACTGGCTGACCGGGCATAAAGATCTCATTATGTCGCCGATGCTGTTGGCGGTTGCCGTGCTGGGCTTCCTGTATTGGAATTTCCCGCCCGCGCGTATTTTCATGGGGGACGCAGGCAGTGGCTTTCTCGGCATTGTTATTGGCGTGCTTTCATTGCAGGCCGCCTGGGTGGCCCCTGAGATGCTCTGGGTCTGGCTGATTTTGTTGGGCGTATTTATTGTTGATGCGACCTTCACCCTGGGGCGACGTTTGTTGCGCGGAGACAAGGTCTACGAGGCGCATCGCAGTCATGCCTACCAGTACGCATCACGTCAGGTGGGGCGTCACTTGCCGGTCACCCTGGTAGTGACAGCTATCAATCTGTTCTGGCTGCTGCCGATTGCACTCGGTGTCGGCCTGGGCCTCGACGGTATCTTTGGCCTGCTGTTGGCTTATGTCCCATTGGTGTTGCTGGCCATTAAGTTTCACGCTGGTGAGCTGGAAAAAACAGGATGACCTGTTGACGCTAGTACTTAAAAATCTTGCGATGCACACGCAAGCAGCTGCCATTTTTTGCTGGTGGTACTAGTGTCCTGTCTCCGAAATAAGTTTCTAACCTGAGCTCTGCTTCTGTGGTCAGTCAGTGCTTGGAGTGATCACATGAACTCTCAGGGCATTATGCTTAGTGAGGATGAACAAATAGAACTGAGTCGGCGCATAAGATCATCCACGATCAGTCAGCGCGAGGGTGGTCGGGCGCGGGTGATTTTGCTGGCCGCTCGAGGTTGTTCGCGTAACGAGATTGCCCAGTTGACTGGTCTCTCTGTTGTTTCAGTCACCCACTGGTGCAAGCGTTTTCAAGAGCTGCGTCTGCAAGGTCTGGTTGATCTGCCTGGACGAGGTCGCAAGCCATCCTTGCCGGCCGAAGCGTTGAAGCGAACCTGCGGATTACACGGCCATCCGGCCGGCCATAAAGGGTAAGTGCGCCATGAATCTCACACTCAACGCCAGTAGTTGATCCCCGAAGCTGCACTTCCGAACTCTCTCAGGAGTCAGCACGTCATGATGCGACCCGACGCCAAAGTCGAAAAAGTGTACCTCTATCCCAAGCCCGTGGATTCTCGAAAATCCATCGACGGCCTTGCCGCCCTAGTTGAGCTGGATATCAAGGTGGCGGTATTCGACCCGGTATTTTTTGTTTTTCTGAATCGCCCCCGTAACCGGGTGAAAATCCTCTACTGGGAGTGCAACGGTTTTTGCCTTTGCCTTTGCCTTTGCCTTTGCCTTTGCCTTTGGCTTAAGCGCCTGGAGTCCTAGTGCTCAACTTTACAGTTTGGTCGAGACGGTTAAGGCCAAGAGCCCAATGTGTGGCTGCGCCACGCACTCGAGTGGTTGCCGCAAGCCTAGAGCGTAGAGGACTTCGAAGCTTTGCTGCCGTAGAACTGCACTCCCCCGACTTCATCGCTAAGTGCACTGCCCATCTTTGACTAGGTGGGGTTTATGGAACGCTTACATTTATAGAATGGATTTGTAAGGGACCATCGCCTCTGCTGCTGCGTACAAAGAAACTATAAAAGACAGCGCGGCGATAGCCAAGTGTGAAAGGAGTAGGCACTTGTAACCTCTTAAGTGTGAATAGTAAAAGGTTGAAAGTGAACATGCAAACAGGACGGAAGCTACATTGAATGTGCGGGTCCAGAGTGCGAAATTATTAGGAAATAATAATATGAGGGCGGCAGTCAGCATCAAGGATGTTGTTGCGAAATTCAAAACAAAATGCTCTTTGCTGGTTATGGCTGGGCTGGTGTTCTGTTTTTTTGCTCTTTGCTCCAGCCAGCCTAAGCTAAGTGCGCAACAGATAAGATAGAATCCAAAAAAATAAGTTTTAATGCTTAGTGCGTAATCCCATGCCGAATATTCTAATAGCTTTGCGGCGAATGAGGAAGGGAGCACTAGAGCGAGAAGTTCGTAGGGATTTGAACCAAGGTGGATTGCTGCGAAAATAAGTAACGTACCCAGTGCCCATAAGGTTATATATCTAAAAGTATTGCGAGCAAGAAAGGATGCGAAGAATATAAAAGTATACAGTAGGGCGGAAATTTGAAAGCAGGCGCTAAGTGCAAAAAACAAGAATAAAAGTTTTTTATTCGATAGCTTTAAGTACGTCCATAATCCTATAAAAAATAAACCCACAGCTATAGATTGGCGTACGGTTGAAAAGTGCATGTATATGAGGTTGTAGGATATGTAAACTGCAAATATAAAAACTCTATTTCCTGAAAAAAAGCTTGAGAGCAGGTACGTGCTGAGTGCGCAGAATATTGATGCAATAAGGAAGACGGCTTCGACGCCGCAGCCCAGGTATTTAGCTGTGTAGTTAAGTAAGAAGTAGCCAAATTCGAAAGCAAGTTTGTAATTGTTCTGTTGGTAAGAAGTGAAAAGGTCTTGCTCGACTGAAATCGACTCAAAATACTCAGCGTATTGTGGCCAGTCCATGCCTGTCTCGAATCTGAGGCCGCCGAATACACCAATGAAGATATACAGGCATAGCGTCAAAGGCAGGTCATGGCGGAGCGCAAAAAATCGCAGTACAGCGATATAAAAAATCACCAGATAGCCGAGCAAGTAAAATGCCACTTTATATTTTCCAAAGCTTTTTGTTGAGCCTGAAGCTGGATAGGTATACGAACAATCGTGATATGTTCATGAACCTATTGGGACCCACGACAAAAAGAATGACTTTCAATAATGAGTTAATCGCTTGGAGCTTCCCGGAGTGAGATTGGGCGTCCTCAAACCCGGCTGGCTTGTATCGTCCTCCTGTTTCAAATAAGTAATTACTCTTCGCGAACTTGTAAACTGGACCGTTCGCGTCGAAAGGGTCGTGGTCGGCTGGCAATTCATCAAGAACACTTGCATACGCTCGTCTCAAGGTAGGTGATATGTATTTTCCATCACTCATGTAGTCGAAAGCATAGGTTGTGGTCGCAGGGATGAATGAGAAATTAGAAAGACGTTCTTTGTAATAGAGGCTGACCTCAAGCAAGTCTTGTCTTTTTTTGTCTCTATCTGCAAATGAACGCTTGCTCAGAAGTTCGGGGTTTTTTTCATCAAACGAGCTAAAGTGAAAAAAGACTAATGGGAATTCTCCGTTGACGGTGTATCCACCCTGGCCGTCAGGTGAGAGCGTTCGCTCATGGCTATTCCAAAAGGCGACGTTGTAGCCGAGATTAAAAGATACATGCAGCGTTGGGAAAAAGCAGGGGGCAATACTTACCCATTTCTGATCGGTGGAAAGACCAAATTGAGTTTCAAAATAGCAGTGATCAAGGCAGCGCTCGTTCCACCATTTTATAAAGCGCGTTGCCTCTGAGGTATTGGAGACCGCGTAAAATCCCAAGTTGAAGGATCCAAAGCGTAGCATTCCAAGGTCACCCTCTGCATGAGGTGTCACGTAGTGAGGTGTTAGTATAATGTCATGGGTGTTGAGTTCGTTCCATAGATCATCGAGACTGCTGAATACGCAAGTGTCAGGGTCCAAAAAAACAACCTTATCATACTGCTCAAGTAAACTTAAGGTTATCCAAGGCTTGAGGCTGGTGCTGAACTCAACAATGTCATACTTGAAGGCATACCGGTGAATGTCTGCCAAGCCAATATCTTCAATCCAGAAGAAGTCCGCCAGGTCCGTGGGAAGGTCTACCTCTACCTTACGGTCAAAGATATAGATCTTAAGTTTTTGTTGGCCGAATTTGATCAACGACTCTGCCAGCACCAAAGCTTTAGATAGGTAGGCTAAATTACACACGGTAAAGATGGCTGATCGCTCACCGGAGATAGCTTGTTTATCAGTCACGTTTAAATATTCCTAATATATTGATAATTCTGACGAGGCTCTGAGAGCCACAATAGATTGCGAATAATTTTGTAATTCTAGCTGCAAAACTGAATTGGAAAGTAATCAGGGCTGAAAAAATGAGCTTTAAGCTGGATGAGGTAGTATCTTTTATTCTAGACCACGAATAGGCACGCATTGAATAACTGCGTCCTGCAATGTGATAGCGACTGTCTGCTTGTTCGGTCACGTGATCAAAGCCAGGAGTGGCTGCGCAGACGCCGATACGGTAGCCGTTGTTTAGTGAGTCCAGACAAAGCTTGTAATCTACGCCGTCGACAAAGTACGTACAATCAAGCCAGTTTAGGGTTTTGAGTTTTTCCAAGAAATAAAGACTGCCACTATTGATCAACAAGGGCACGTCCTCCACCGGCTCTCTTCCGCCCGACTTGAAGGCGATAGCGCTGAAATCTTTGTAGATGACGAGGTTGCTTACGTAGTTACTCTCTACATAAGACAGTGTTTCGTTGTTGAATCCAGTGTCCTGGTCAAAGAATAATAGCGCTTTATGCCCGTCATGGTAAGCATTGGCACATACAGTCGATATACCAACACCCAATCCTAGATTTTTTCCGCTGGTAAAATAATGAATGCGCTGATGATGTTTGGCCAATTCTCGTACGTTTTTGATGTCGGGTGAGTTATCAAATACATATACTTCAAACCCGGATGCTGAAGTCAATTCAAGCCTGTGCAGCAATTCAGCACCTGCGCGGTAGACAACAATACCTACTGCAATTTTACGAGTCATGCCATACCTTTGATTTGTGAGTCCGCCAGTGTATTGCCGGTCTCATATATTGATCCATTTGCTGTCTTTGTCACTCCAGATTTTCACGGCCTTGGCGGGGCACCCCATGGCAATGACATTGCTGGGAATATCTTTGGTGACAACGCTGTTGGCACCGATGATAGCCCCGCTGCCTATGACCGTATTGGGTAACACCACGACATTGTCCCCGATCCATACGTTGTCGCCAATGGTTACGGAGCCGCTGCTGGCAAGCTTTCGTTCGAAAGGTGTTTCGTAGGGGCTGGATTGGCTTTCGCCCGAGTACGATCCGTGGGCATGATCGGTGATATGAATTTTGCTTCCCAGCAAGACATTGCTGCCAATGGTAATTTTGTTGCAGCAAGCAATATGCAACTGGTCGCTGGCGGAAAAATTTTCGCCAATCTCGATGTGTGGGCTATAGCTGAAGGCATTGTATTGAGAAATGGCGTGTAACCAGAGTCCGTCGCCAACCCTGAAATTATTACCCAGTTTGATGTTCTCCATGCCGAAGACCTTGGGCGTGCGGCCAACGTAAGCGCGACGCTGAGGCCCTGGAAGGGTTCTCAGGTAAATGAGCGCTCGCCACACCAACAGGAATCGACTCATCACTATTGGTAAAATGAATAGGTGGTGCTGCTTGAGTTTCGTTAGAAAGTATGACACCGCGTTTACTCGTGCTTGGGGGGCGTTAACGGATCGTTCTTGAGTTTAAACTAAACTAGTGCCTTGGCTCAGATGGTGTGTTACGGGTCAGCTTGAGGTAAAGATTGGTCGCAGCTTTGAGCAGAGGACGTGGCGTGAGTGAGATTGCTGCGACGATCAGGAGGGGATAGTCAATGGACAAGCGAAGAGCATGTTTGAATCGCCCGTACACAGCGTAGCTCAGTAAGCCTCGGACTCGTAGTGATACCATACCTTTTATTGAAAATGCACCGGACACTTTGCCAAAACTAGGGCAGGTCGAAAGCTTGCTCTTCAATGCATATTGGGGCGGTAATGAGAAAATGAAGTTGACCCATTTTTCAACACCGATCTCGAAAATCTTGGGCGTGTGTGCCCAGCTTTGCTTTTGCAGTTTTGGGTTCTCGAGAGAGGCTATGGAAATTTCTTGCTCCCAGTGGATCAGGAAGTCCTTGCGTGCAGCATATTCAAGTATGATACCAGTTTGGATGAAATAGGAGTCGAGGTATCGATTGAAATCAGCACTTGCTATTAATTTTTTGCTGTATATGAGGCAGCTCATGCAGCTCATTATTCCGCCTAATTCTGTCAGCAAGATATCTGGGCAGTGGTAGTTTGTACTAGGTGTTTTGATTTTCTTAACTAGATTTACTACGATGGCGCTGTAAACGTTTGAAGTTCCAACTAGCTCCAATATAAAGTCTATGCCGTTTTGGGGGATTTGCGAAGTATCACCCAATAACCACACATACTCGGTATCCGCTGCTCTCAATGCTCTCTCGAAATTAGCATCCGGACCTATGTTGGTCTTGTTTTTTAAGTGATGGATAAAGCTGTATTCTTTTTGCCATTTCTCCACGACTTCTTTGGTGTTATCTGTAGATGCATTATCCGATATAAAAATCTGTACACCATGCCGTTTGGCCATGGGGACGTGTACAGCAAGAGATTGGTCTAGGAAATCAGCTCGATTGTAGGAAGGTATGACTATAGATAGTATTGGGTTGCAGGGTGACGTCATGTGTGCGATCTCTTGAAGTTTTTAAATATCCAGAATACCCAAGGCGTCACTAAGAAAAACGCGCTGAAAAAACCTACAAACAAGTAGTCAAAGGGAAGGTAGATAGCAATGGTCAAGGTTGTTGCTGCCACATATAGGCCTTGCACAACGGACGCTGAGACTAGTGGCTCCTGCTTATGGGCTCGCATGTAGACGGCCATTGAGTTGACCCACAACTGGATCAGCCAGCCGAGTCCTACCAATGCAAGTGATGCTGGAGATAGCAGTCGCGTGGCAATGGGTAGGTAGTCCTTGAGCAGTTCGATACCAGCAAATAGGGTTATCAGGCCCAGAATGTATGTCAATGTAGCGAGCAGGACCGCGCGTTTGAAAGTGCTGTCCAATGTTAGGTAATCCTGCTGCGCAACATACATATTTATTTTGGGCGTGTTAATCGAGACCCAGATATTTGCGATGCTGAATAGTGCCATGCATACGGCCATGGAGAGTCCCACTTGTCCGGCTTCCACCGTGCCGTAGAAATGGAATGCTAACGGGGTAAAAATGGATAGAATAAAGTAACCGCTTATCCAGCTTACAGCAAATCGCCACATCAATGGCATGATTTCTGGTGCCCATGAGTGGCTGTTGTTTTTTCCTATTCTATACAGTTGCTGAAGCATTTTCTTGTAGCGGTAGCTGATCAGGAGTAACCCCGCCAATGCCCCGGACAGTAATGCTATCGCCAGGGCGTAGAGACCCTCTCCACTGAGCAGCAATAGTGCGCTGACTGCGACTGTTGTGACGCTGATATAAAAGCGAATTTTTTGTACATCGCCAACACTGTCACACCCTTCTATAAATGACAGCAGCATGCTATTTAGGAAAACCAGTACCGAGGCGGCGCCATAAATGAGCCAAGGTAGTTGCCAGTTGATATTTGAGCCTTTATTGTCCAGAAAAAAATAGCCTGCCACCAGTACCACCGGGAAAATTACCATGGCCATGGCGCTGGACCACTTCATCGCGAATTTACCGAGGGTGGCCAGGCGGACCAAGTACTCAGAATTGCCCGCTAATGTTTTGTCTGGGTTGAACTTGAGGTGCGCGAACTCGTGAGATGAAAACAAGAGCAGTATGGAAGAAAATCCCATGTCCGCGAACACAGCCAGTGCCGCCAAGCTAATGAAGGTGTACCAGTAGCCCTGGGCTTCTGCGGAGAGATAAATAGGTACTAGCAACAGTAATAGCGGTCCGGAGAACAGTCTCCAGAGTTGATTGATGGCGGAGTGACGAACATCGTAGTTTAGAAGAGTTTTAAGCAGCATATTTTTCATGGCCGATGGCACATTTTATTTTCAAGCTCCGGGTGCGACAGATCTTTATCCGGGTGTTGGTCTCAGTTACCGCCGTCGTCTATCCCTTGTCAGATAAAATACTCGGGCACCCGGAAAGGTTTGTCGTTGTAGATCAATGTTTCGCTGCCAGCTCCTTAGCCACCTCAATGATAAGGCTTTCCTGCCCGGCAACTGCCTTACGTTCGCCCAGGCGGAAAAATACATCTCTGGGGTCAACACCAAATTCGGCAGCAGCCCTGGCAACGGGCTTGGCAAAGCCTGAAAAGACGCCAGCGAGACCGCTTACGATGGAAGCAGGAGAAATGGAAGGCGCGATAAAGTTTAATTCTTTTTCGGCCATTGTGGCAGCATCTAGAATCTTGAAGAGATCAATCCCAGTGTCATACCCCAGCTTGTGCAGAACCCCAACCAGTACTTCAAGTTGTGTGTTACCGGCGCCTGCGCCAAATCCACGAATGGTGCCATCCAGAATGCTCGCGCCTTCGTTGACAGCTGTCAGTGAGTTGATCACTGCCATCCCAAGGTTATTGTGACCGTGAAAACCGACGGGAACAGACAGTCCGTTTACCAATGTCCCTATACGGGCTTTGACATCATCGACCATCTGCGCACCAGCAGAGTCCATGATTACAATCGCTTGGGCTCCATAAGATTCCATTTTCCTAGCTTCTTCAAGGAGTGCTTCCGGGCTGGCCATATGGGTCATCATCAGGATTCCCCATGCTTCCTTACCCGACTCCCGTATGTAGCCAATATGGCGCTGGGTAACGTCCGCCTCGGTGCAGTGTGCTGCAATTCGGAACACATCGACACCCAGCTCGACGGCCTTGCTCAGATCTTTCTTGATGGTGCAGAAGCCGGGGATAACATGAATAGCCAACCGAGTCTTGGTCAGATGCTCACGTGAGATTCTGAGAATTTCCTGATCGCTGAGGCGACTTTCTCCGACGAGCATCGACGAGCCGCCAAGGCCGTTTCCATGACCGACTTCAACAATGGGTACATTGGCCGCTTCCGCTGCTTTGCAATAGGCTACAAAGGCTTCAGGCCCTAACTTGTGCCCTACCGCGTGGTTGCCATCGCGCAGTGTCGGGTCGGTTATGAGAATTTGCTTAGGCATACTGGTTTTCCTCGACAGGTGCGGATGTTGCGATCATTTCCGCGACTGCAATAGCCGCACAATTGATGATGTCCAGGTTGCCGGCATACTGCGGCAGATAATCACCATTGCCGACGACCCTTATGGTGGTTAGCACACGGTCACCCTCAACCGTTGGCGGGACAACCAACGCATAGCCCGGCACATAAGCCTTCAACTGTGCCACCATGGCTTCCACCGATTGGCGAATTGCTGGGATGTCAGGGTTGGTGATCTTTGCATAGATGGTGGTCTGCATATCGATTGGCGGGTTGGCAGGATTCAGAATCAATATGGCCTTGGTCCTCTGCGCCCCCGAGAAGCGCATTAGGGCATCCTCGGTGGTTTCGATGTACTCATCAAGATTCGCCCGAGTGGCTGGGCCGGCGCTGAGGGAGGCAATGCTGGAGACAACTTCAATATATTCGATGTTGGCATGAACGGCAGCAATCGCGCTGGCAATTGGGATAGACGACTGTCCGCCGCAGGTAATCATATTGATGTTTTGAACGCGTTCACTCACGCATTCCTTGGCATTGATAGCAGGAATACAGAATGCGCCTAATTTTGCCGGCGTCATGTCGATAACCGTCTTCCCGAGCTTGCTCAATACGGCCCAGTGCTCAATATGGGCGTGAGCGGAGGTTGCATCAAAAACCAGATCACAAACCTCGGGCGAAGAAATGATTGCGTTAATACCCTGATCTGATGTTTTAATTCCGAGCTCGGCAGCTATCTTCATTCCGGACGACGAATAATTACGCCCTGTAAAAAGTGTACATACAAGATGCTGAGAGCGCATTATCTTTACTAGTAGGTCGGTGCCAATATTACCCGACCCAATAATAGCTACTTTCAGTACTTTTTTAGTGACCATCACATACATCCAAGGAGGCGCGAATTCAAAGAAAGTCGTTATTTAGTCAATGGTTTATTGATCTCAAACGCATGCTGTGTTTCGTGTAGAAAGAAGAAATTCGTTTCCTGCGTCAAGTCATTCATGAAGCCAAATTCCCGAAACTTTTCGTCGGCATCAGCGGTGAAACACTTGTGGCCGAGTCCTTGGAAAGTTTCGATTATTTCGTTTGGATGGTAGTAAGATTTCGCGGCCAATTTCGGTAAGATTTCCATAAATACAATTGGCCTGTCCCGGCCCAATAATTCCAGCGTGCCTTGGAAAACAAAAAAACTGGCTATGGAAATCATTATACATACCATTTATATGGTCGGCCTTGCTCAGATCTTGACTAATGAAAAACTGACGTATGTCTTCCAGGTTCTTCATGAATAACTCTCGATAGTTTTCTTAAAGCCCTCTCGAACAGACGTTCGAGGTAGCCAGCCAAGCTTTTCGATCTTGGTGATGTCAGGGCAGTTTCTTACAATCGGGCTCACTAAATACGCACTGTCGTTTTCACGGGCAGCAAATAGAACGTTCAAACCTCTTTCGGGATACAGCCCCACTAGCATCTTGGCCAAGTCCCCGATGCTTATTTCTCCGGCGGGATTACCTACATTGTAGGCTTGTCCATGAGTTCCGTTGAGTAGCACTGTCCAAAATCCAGCTACTGCGTCAGCGGCATAACAAAAAGCACGCTGTGCCAAACCATCACTTTTCATGGTGATAGGCTGATTATTCAGGATGTTGGCGACAAAGTCAGCGTACACCCTGCCGTCGTCCAATAACATGTGAGGTCCGTACGTGTGAAACGGCCTGACGATCGTGGAAGGCACGCCTGCTTGATGATGCCAGCTGACGCACATGTTTTCACCCATTCGCTTACTTTCAGCATAGCAAGCCCGGACTGACGTTGGATCCACAAAACCTAGATCTCCTTCCGAGGTAGGCACGACTTCTGTCTGACCGTATACCTCTCCACTACTGAAGAAGAGAAACCCCTTCGATTCGCTCAAGGCCGCAAGTTTTAGTAAAGCGGCAGTTCCAATTGTATTGGCGCTCAAGGTGCCAATTGGATCAATCGAATAGTACTTTGGGCTTGCCTGGCTGGCCGCGTGAACAATGTAGTCTGGTCGAACATCAAACGCCAAAGGATCACTGACGTCTTGTTCGATGCAGAATAAATTCTTTCTGTTCATAGCATGAGCAAACCTTCGCTCAAAACGCAGGCGACTACGAACCAAGGCAAAAATTTGAATATCCAGTCCTTGAGTTTCGTTGAGGAACAGCAAGGTTTCTACCATGTAAGCGGCGAGAAACCCCGAAGCACCGGTAATGAGTACTTTTTGCCCCTTCAGACGATGCCAAGGCAACGCGTACTGAGTCGTGATCGCCAACAGGTCGCTGGCCACTATGGCATTGCGAAAGGTACTTTTCATAGGAAGGATTATGCACCAAGGGTCTTGGATTTTTCATGCATGCCTCGCGGCATAGCGCTATCCAACTGATCACGTGGAATCAGTGGCGAAAGATCTTCCAGCGGCGGTGAAACCAACGAACCGTCTTCCTTCACAATTACCGAGAGCTTCGGCGAGAAAAGTTGTTCAGGGTGCATGAACACTTCACAAATAATCGGGCCGGTAGCTGCTTGTACTTTCTCCAGCGCGGTGTCTACGTCATCCCAATGACGTATCTGGCACGATGGGATACCAAAGCCGGAGGCCAGCTTCGAGAAGTCCGGGCATGAAACGCCCGAGCTCCGATCAGTACCTACGTAAGAGCCCTTGAACAAAGAGTTCTGCGTGTGCTTGATCATCAGGTAACCATCGTTGTTGAAGATGAACAGCTTGATCGGCAGTTGGTGGTGCACGATGGTCTGCAGTTCCTGAAGGTTCATCATCATGCCGCCGTCACAGTTAAGGCACATGACCTCGCCTCGGTCAGTGGCGAACGAAACCCCCAGTGCCGCGGGCAGGCCATAGCCCATCTCGCCCAGGCCTGTGGATGTCATCAGGCGCTGGCCCTCTTTCAGGCGTAATACCTGGTGTGCGCACAAGAGGGCTGTACCCATGTCAGTGACCACGATCTGGTCCGGCTTGAACACCCTGTTCAGGCGCTCCATAAAGCGATAGGAGTTGATGAAACCATTCTTGTCGGCGTGCTCTTCACCTACCCATGGGAACTGCGCTTCGTAGGCCTCACACTGTGCAAGCCACTTAGCTTTGGACGGGACAGTGAGGGTTTCCAGGCGAGCGCTCAACGCTTCTAGAAAGATGGCGGCGTCGCTGACGATCATTTCCTGTGTTCGCGACGCGTTCTTGGTGACCTCGTCACGACTAATGTCGACCACGTCAATCCGTGCCTCGCGAGCCAGTTCGGTCAAGTCGTAACCCACCTGCGGTATTGCTAGGCGGGTACCGATGGCAAGCACGTAATCACTGTTTTGCAGGATGAAATTTGCCGCACGCTGGCCGTAGACACCGGCCCGACCGAATACCAGTGGATGATCGGAGTCGATCATGTCGATACCGGCCCAGGAGACCAGCCCCGGTGTACCGAGTTTCTCAAGCAATGGTGCGATACGTTTTTCAGCGCCCGCAAGGCGAATACCATTGCCCAGCCACAGGAGTGGCCGTTCAGCCTTGAGTAAGGCCGCCACGACGCTATCGATCTGCGCGGCAACTTCAGCACTGACCGTTCTATCTGCAACAGGAACCTGGAAATGCGTCATTTCACTGGCAGGAATGCGGCTGGACTGGATGTCCATTGGGATTTCGATCCAGGTCGGCCCCGGACGGCCTTCCAGAGCGACGTGAACGGCCTTTTCGAGCTCGTAAACAGCCTGCTCCGGCTGAGTGACGCGCTGAGTGTACTTGCAGACCTGGCTCACCATCTGGCAAGAGTCGTAGCCCTGCACTCCCCACATGCGCAGCGGGTTATCCGGGAAACAGTGCTTTGAGTGCTCGTTACCCGCGATCACAAGGCAAGGAATGGAGTCGGCCCAGGCGGAAACAACCCCCGTTACGCCATTCGTGGAACCTGCACCTGTCGTCAGCAGCGCCGCGGACAGACGACCATTGGTACGGTAATAGGTTTGTACTGCCATGCAAGCGGCCTGCTCATGGTGCACACAGACAATTTCTGTATAGCCACGGCGGCTGATGGCTTCAAAAAGATGAACGTTACCAGCTCCGATAATTCCGAACACATGAGTAATGCCCAGGTTCTCCAGTGCTTCAGCAATCTGCTCACTTACTTTTATTTTTTCCTGCGCTTGCATTTGAAAACTCCGTCAATGGACGCTTCAGTCTGATCGGTGACGAGCAACTGAGTTTCGAAAAATTCTTGGGTTGGACGCTCATGCCCTTTTTGGCATTTGCTGATCAATCAGCATTCCAAACTCGAGCCGTGGGCGACACTCTCGTGCATCAGGCATCATGACTTCGATCAACATTGGGCGAGGCGCTTCAAGGAACTCCATGATCGGCGCATGGAGCTCGGTATCCATCATAATGACTTTGGAGCTGATGCCATAAGCCTCACCAATCGCGCTAAACTGAGATGTGTAACCATTCCAGTAGGTCGAAGATGTTCGGCCCTCAAAGTACATTTCCTGAAACCCGTGCACCATCCCTAACGAGTGGTTGTTGAGCACAATAATTAGTACAGGCAACTGGTCCCGAGCGATGATATCCAGTTCTTGAATATTCAGTTGAGCACCGCCGTCACCTGTAATGACAATCACAGGTTTGTTGGCTGCGTTACACACGCCAATGGCTGCTGGAATCGCAAAGCCCATTGTCCCCAGGCCGCCAGAGTGGTGCATGGACTGGCCAGGGCTCAATCGCAGGGTGTGCGCAGCCCACATCTGGTTATTGCCGACATCGGCAACAAAGTCGACAGTGTGCCCTCTAGTCAGCTCATTAAGGGTCGAGAAAATCATGAAGGGGCTCACAGACCAGTCGGTGTACTCGTCCACGAAGCTCTGTTCAAAATGGGCTTGCAGTTGCGAGGCCCAAGCAGGCCACACCGAATTTTTCTGCACCTCAGCAAGGGAGAAATGAGCAAAGAAAGTGTTCAACTCCATCGTGTAAGAAGCATGTGCTTGAACGCGGTTATTCAGCTGTCCCTCCATCAGATCAATCTGAACGATTTGGGCTTTGCGGGCAAAGTCATCAGGTTTCGCGCCCGTTTGCCGAACATCCATGCGACTACCTAGTACCAGCAAGAAATCGCAGCTTTGCACGGCATGGTTGGCGGCACGTGTTCCATAGGCCCCCAGCATTCCCAAGTAACTCTCACTCGCCGGGATCTTTTCAGCACCTTTCAAGCTGGCAACATAGGGAATTCCTGACGCTTCCAACTGCTTACGCCACTGGGCAAAGTTACGCGTGTTCACGGCACCTCCACCCAGCAGAATTAACGGCTTTTGAGCGTGTGCCAATTTGCGTTTGATCGACTCGATATCGGACGCGGGCACCTCATCTACAACCCATTCAGTGCGCGGTATCAATAGGGCTTCCACCACAGCCTCATCAATCTCGGCCCTTTGGATATCCATCGGAATATCCAGTAATACTGGGCCAGGGCGTCCCGCCCTGGCGATATCAATGGCTTTCTGCAGGCACGGAAGCAACTCGTCGACATGTTTGATTTGGTACGCATACTTGGTGATGCTACTGACCAGAGCCACACTGTCGAGTTCTTGGAAACCCTGCTGACGAATGTTTCTCTCGCCTTTCAACTCGTAGGTGTTGACCTGTCCTGTGAGGAAAATGCAGGGATGGCTGTCAAGCCAGCAGTCGGCGATCCCAGTCATCAGATTGGTGGCGCCAGGGCCGCTGGTGCCCAAGGCAACTCCGAGCACTTCGTGGTGGGTCGCGCGGGCAACCGCAGATGCAGCAAACGCTGCCCCTTGCTCATGGTGAACCGAGACCAGCTTGGTCTTGCCCAACTGATTGATGCTATCAACCAGGTGCGTGATCATCCCTCCGATCAATTCATAACCATACAGAACCTTGTTCTGTGCAAGAACCAGCGCTACGGCATCCGATGCTTTCATCGCTTAGAAACCAATCCCGAAAAACTCTTCCAGCTTTTCACCGACAAAATCGAAGTGCTCCTGTCCCAGTGCTGGCTGTACGCCGAGCCAGAAGGTCTGGTTCATTGTGCGGTCGGTATTCGTCAGTTCGCCGACCACGCGGTACTCCAGGTTTTGGAAGTAGGGCTGTCGGGTCAGGTTTCCAGCGAACAGAAGGCGGGTGCCAATTTTGTGTTGATCAAGGTACTTGAGCAGGTCAACACGGTTGACGCCACTGCTTTCCTTGAGTGTCACCGGGAAGCCAAACCACGATGGGTCGCTGTTGGGTGTCGCTTCGGCAATTTCGAGGAACTCGGATAAGCTCGACAGGCGCTCCTTGAGCAGCTTGAAGTTGCGCTTGCGAGTGTCGATGAAGTCTTGAGCGCGCTCAAGCTGGGCCAGACCACAGGCGGCCTGCATATCGGTGATTTTCAGATTGTAGCCCAAGTGTGCATACACGTACTTATGGTCGTAACCTTGGGGCAGGCTGCCGTACTGCTGGCCAAATCGGTCGCCGCAGGTGTTGTCGCAGCCGGGTGCGCAGTAGCAATCGCGGCCCCAGTCGCGGAACGACTCGGCAATCACTTTGAGCATCGGGTTGTTGGTGAATACCGCGCCACCCTCACCCATTGTGATGTGGTGTGCCGGGTAGAAGCTCAGGGTGGCGATGTCGCCGAAAGTGCCCACCAGTTTGCCATCATAGGTCGCGCCCAAGGCGTCACAGCAATCTTCCACCAGCCATAGGTTGTACTTCTCGCACAGTGCCTTGACCTTACCCAAGTTGAACGGGTTACCCAAGGTGTGAGCCAGCATGATTGCCTTGGTTTTTGGCGTGATGGCGGCTTCGATCAGGTCGGCGTTGATGTTGTGGGTGGCCATGTCGACGTCGACAAACACCGGGATTGCGCCAAACTGGACGATGGGATTGACTGTGGTCGGGAAGCCCGCTGCCACACCAATCACTTCATCACCTTTCTTGATCGCTCGCTCGCCCAGTTTGGGCGAGGTCAGGGTGCTGAAGGCGACCAAGTTGGCGGAGGAGCCGGAGTTGACCGACAGCAGGAATTTGACGCCGAGGAATTCAGCGAGCTTCTTTTCGAATTCGGCATTGAAGCGACCTGTGGTCAGCCAACCATCCAGGGATGCCTCGACCATCAGTTGCAACTCACGGGCGCCGATCACTTTGCCTGATGGTGGGATAACGGTTTCGCCGGCCACGAACGGCTTGCTCGCTAATGCGATGTTTGCGTATTGCTCGACGAGCTTGCTGATTTCCTGGCGGAGCATATCGGGTGTCATGAAGATTCCTGCTAAAAAGTGTGGTTAGTTGCTGCTGGCATGCATGGCGAGCATGTAGGCATTGATTTCTTCCAGGCAATGGGCCTGGATGTCGTTGCCGCTCAGCCAGGCGCGATGCCAAGTGACGATCCGGGCAAGTGTGGTTTCCAGGTTCCAACTTGGCGACCAGTGCAAGTGCGCGCGAGCTTTGGAAATATCCAGCTTGAGGTAGTTGGCCTCGTGCGGTTGTGGATCCTGATCCAGTTGCCAGCGGGCGCCTGGGCCCCAGGTCTGGACCATATGATCAAGAATCCACTCCACGGGACGCGCGTCTTCATCCTTGGGGCCGAAATTCCAGCCCTGAGCAAAGCGATGTCCGTGGGTCCAGATGTGTTCAGCCAACACCAAGTAGCCACTCAGCGGCTCCAGTACGTGCTGCCACGGCCGTGTGGCCTTTGGGTTGCGTATTGTGACGGGCTGACCTTGCTCGAAGGCACTAAGAATGTCAGGGATAAGCCGATCTTCAGCCCAATCGCCGCCGCCTATCACATTGCCGGCCCGGGCGGACGCCAGGGCAGCGGCTTGCGGATCGCCGAAGAACGACTTGCGGTAGGCGCTGGTGATCAGTTCCACACAGCCTTTGCTGTTGCTATACGGGTCATGTCCACCCATTGGCTCGTCTTCACGATAGCCCCATTCCCACTCGCGGTTTTCGTAGCATTTGTCAGTGGTGACATTGACGATCGCGCGCAGATTAGAGCATTGCCTCGCGGCTTCCAGCACGTGCAGCGTGCCCATCACGTTGGTGGCATAGGTCTCGACTGGCTCGCGGTAGGACAGGCGAACCAGCGGCTGCGCGGCCATGTGGATCAGCACGTCTGGATTGAATCGCGTCATGCTCTGGGTGATAGCCGCCAGATCACGAATATCGCCTTGCTCCGACTCTATGCCATCGACGACCTTGGCTTCAATGAACAGGGCTGGGTGGGTGGGCGGCGCCAGGGCAAAGCCCTTGACCTGCGCGCCCATGCTTGTCAGCCACAGAGACAGCCAACTGCCTTTGAACCCGGTGTGGCCGGTCAGGAAGACTTTTTTGTCTTGCCAAAAGGCGGGGGTGACCGTCGACTTCATATTCAGTTCCAGGATTTCCAAGGTGCTTTGCCTGACTGCCAAAGCTCTTCCAGATAGTGTTTGTCGCGCAGCGTATCCATGGGTTGCCAGAAGCCCGGGTGCTCGAATGCCATCAGTTGGCCCTCGGCTGCGAGGTTCATCAGTGGTTCCTGTTCCCAGGTGGTGCTGTCGTCCTTTAGATAATCGAGCACTTTCGGGCTCAGAACAAAGAAGCCGCCATTGATCAGCGCGCCGTCGCCCTTGGGCTTTTCCTTGAAGTTCAGCACCTGGCCCTTCTGGATATCCAGGGCGCCGAAACGTCCGGGTGGAAAGGTCGCGGTGAGCGTTGCCGCCTTACCGTGTGCTTTGTGAAAGGCCAAGGTGGCGCTGATATCGAGATCGCTCACGCCGTCGCCATAGGTAAAGCAGAAGGCTTCTTCGTCTTTGACGTAGTCGGCAACGCGACGCAGGCGTCCGCCGGTCATGGACTCGTCACCGGTGTCGACCAGGGTGATGTTCCAGGCTTCAGCGCGTTTGTCATGTACCTTCATGGTGTTGTCGCGCATGTTGAAGGTGACGTCGGACATGTGCAGGAAGTAGTTGGCAAAGTACTCCTTGATCACATAGCCCTTGTAGCCGCAGCAGATGATGAAGTCATTGATGCCGTGCGCGGAGTACATCTTCAGTATGTGCCAGAGGATGGGTTTGCCTCCGATCTCGACCATGGGTTTTGGGCGCAGGCTGGTCTCTTCACTTAGTCGCGTTCCCAGGCCACCGGCCAAAATAACTGCTTTCATGCTGTCTCCGGGTCAATTCGAGCTTACAAAGGCATCGGAATGGAAGTGTTTGAGGGGCAGGCCGGCCTGTGTCAGCACCTCGCGTGCCATTTGAATCATGGCTTCAGAGCCACAGGCATAAACCGAGGTATCGGCCAGGTCAAGATTTTCTGCAAGCAGTGCTTGCTGGACGTACCCGGTAGCTCCTGAACACTGTGCGCCTGTGCGTGAAAGCACGGGGCGGTAGGTCAGGCTCAGTGTCGGGAAGTCGGGATGCCAGTACAGATCCGATTCTATACGGCCCCCCCAGTAGACGTAAACACGCTTGCCGCTGAGTGATTCAGGCGCGGCGGCCAAGGCTTCGAGCATGGCCTTTACAGGAGCGATGCCCGTTCCGGTGGCCATGAATACCAAGTTTGTGGTACTGGCGTTACGCAGGCAGAAGGTTCCGAGCGGTCCTTCCAGCCTGAGCAGGTCATTGGCTTGAGCTTCGCCGAACCAGTACTGGCTCATGACACCTTTCGGTACCTGGCGAATATGCAGTTCTAGTTTTGCATCCTCGCGCACGGCATTGGCTATGGAGTAGCTGCGACGCACGCCTTCCTTGCCAATAACGTCGATGTACTGCCCTGCGAGGTAGGAGATCGCGCTTTTGGGAGGGGTTCTGAGGATCACTCGCACCACGTCGTCCGACAGGTGCTCGATGCTGTCAAGGCGGCAAGGCATTGTTTTGATCTGGATATCGGCCAGCAAGCCGAGGTCTTCAATATCCAGTTCAACATCGGTGACTGCGGCTCGGCAACAGGTCAGGATGGCGCCCGACGAGCGCTCTTCTTCTGTAAGCGCCAGCTCAAGCTGAACCACCTCTGTCTCACCCTTGAGCACGCTGGCCTTGCACACGCCGCAACGTCCGGTGCGGCAGCTGTACTCAAGCACTATACCCTGTGATTTTGCGCTATCAAGAAGGCTTTTGCCGAGTTCTGCTGTGAATGTCTTGTGGTTAGACAGAGTAACAATGGACATGTGTCAGGCACCATGCTCAGGGTTGACGATTGCTTTGTGTTTTGTCCTGTAGCCTAGGCTTACTGCGACCAACACCCCGAGCATGGTACCCAGTGTTGCGCCAAGCGCCAGTGCTCTGGTTTTTTTTGGAGCCGTCGCAGGACCGTCGACCCGATAAAGACTCGCAGCCTTGAAGCGATACGTAATGTTGAGAATACCCTTCGTTGCAATTGATGATTGAGCAATGACTATTGACCCGCTGTGAAGGGGTGAGGTCATGAAGTAATAAGGTAGCGCGCGCGCCAGCAAGGTAAAAAGCACAATCAGCAGTTCCTTGCACCACAGCAACATCCACATGTCATAAAGATTCAATTCATCCAGTTGAATATTGGGTGTTGCACACACCTGTCCCATACTATTTATACCCATGTGCGTTACATCTCCTCTCGTCATTACTCTGAAAGTCACATGACGTTCAGCGCGCAGACAGCATGCCCTTGGCTAAGGGTATTTTACGTAAATTTTAAATATGCTGGCGCCCTAGGGTTTTCCGTCACCCCTGAGAGCGCACAGTATTCACTCTGGTCGACCCTCTCATTGGCCGGTCAAATACAGCTCGCTGTGAAACCAGACCGGCTAAATCTTGTAAATGTCTGCCAGCACCAAATCGATTCTTTACCGTTTATTAGGCAGGGGCTCCCAGTTGACATCGTCACCAAAAGGGATAACAGATAGCCAGGAAATAACGATTCCATTGCTGCCATGGTTGAGAGCCCTGACACTGCAGATTATCTTCAGCGCGCTAAACCTGACGAGGGTTATATTTCGCCAAATATAAGATTTTCAACGGCTTTCGCGAGCCGTTAGGCTGGCAGGTGCTCATATGCTTGAAGATCGCATGGCTTGGATGTTCGGTCTTGCTTTCGAGTACGCTTATTGTACCTGTTGGGCGCCATACTCGCACAAATTGCCAATACTCATGCGCGTTAAAGCCAATCTGCCCGTGAGTGGCGGTAATTCTACCTGCTTAGGACCTTACTGGAAATGCAGGATGGGGAATGCTTACAAGCGGCAACGCGATGGACGTTGAATACTGGGGATTGACTAGCTTTCTAATGGCAGACTCGCAAAGCTGCTTCCAATTTGGAACGCACAGGGAGTGTTATCTATACGTAAAGGGCTTGTATCCGCAGTTGTCGTGTCTGTTTTTTTGGGGTTAGCGTTGCAGGCGCAATGCTGCGCCAGATAGCTTGGTGAATCAGGTGCCGACCGCCAGCGGCGACCGCATCCCCATCTCCCCCAAACTCCTCACCACCCAGCTCACGGGTATCGGAGAATCCAAGGCCCTGGCCATCTTCACTTACCGTGAGGCCAGCGGCCCCTTCACTGCTGTAGATGAATTGTTGGAAGTAAAGGGTGTCGGCAAGGCCCTTCTGCAGAAAAGCCGTATACGTCCGGGCACCCCATCTTGCGCAACTAAAACGGTTGCCGCCGATGCGGCAGCAATTCATCAATCTTACTCGTCCGCTGCGTCGGTAGACACGTGAGAACGTCCTTCAAGTAAGCATACGGATCATGCCCATTGAGCCGCGCCGACTGAATCAAACTCATGATCGCCGCCGGCCGTTTGCCGCTGCGCAGTGAACCTGTAAAGAACCAGTTCTTGCGCCCCAACGCCCATGGCCGGATCTGGTTTTCTGCCCAACTCTTGTCTATGGGTACGGCACCGTCGTCGAGGTAGCGCGACAGCGCCGTCCAGCCTTTTAGGATGTAATCCAGGGCTCTGCTAATTGCCGAGCCATCGTGCACGAGCTGGCGCTGGGCGATCATCTAGGTATGCAGGGCATCCATCACCGGCACGGCTTTTTCTTGCCGTACTCGGCAACGTAAATCAGGTTCCAGGTCGCGGGCTTCACTCTCGATTTCGTATAACAACTGGATATAACGCAAGGCTTGCTCGGCAAGCTGGCTCTTGTAGGTGGCGTGCAGCTCAAAGAACTTACCCCATGCATGGGCCATGCAGCCGATCTCGGTCACGCCGAGTTCAAAGCTGGCCTTGTAGCCGCCAAAATCATCGCAGACCAGATTGCCCTTCCAGTCTTGCAGGAAGTTGCGAGCGTGCTCTCCAGAGCGGCTGGGGCTGAAGTCGTAAACCACTGCCGCCAAATCCGAGAACTGGCTGGTGGCGTAGGCCCAGACATAGGCTCGATGGGTTTTCTTCGCGCCAGACGTCAGCATCTTGTACCGGCGCTTCATCAGCGTGGATCACTTCATGTTCGAGGACGGCACCTCGCAGGGCATCGGCCAGCGGCTGCAACTGCACACCACAGTTGCCGACCCATTGCGCCAAGGTCGAGCGGGCAATAGTCAAACCGGTGCGACCAAAAATCGACTCCTAGCGGTAAAGCGGCAAGTGGTCAGTGAATTTCTCGATCATTACCGAAGTGCTGAGAAAGACCAGCATTGGATGACCCCGGAGCGCAAGGGAGCGGTCGTACGGAGATTGAGCACTACGACGATGGTGATTAGCTGGTACAGATGGAGCTCTCGCCGCAGGCGCATAAAAGGAATCCGCTTTTGCCTGACCTATGGCAGGTACGGGCCGTTACCTACGAAGTCGAGGGTGGGAAAGAAAGAGACCGTCTTCACTGCCGGCCTCACAATTTAGCGCTGAGCAGGAGACGGCAGCATCGGTAAACTGTGCTTCTCGAATTATCTACAACCATCAGCTAGACTTTTCCACCGTCGTAGTCCATTTGCATATCACCGGATATTATCACCGCTTCTGTGCTCGCCAAATTATTGCGGCTTTCTTGGCGGCTAACCAGCATCGGCTGGCGTTTTATGTATTGCCGGCTTTAGGTGTGCACTGCTTTATCGATGAGATTGCGCAGAGTCTGGGTTTGGTTGTCCGTGATCTACGGGAGTAAATGCTGGTCTTTTCGCTGCTACCTGTCGCTTATTCTGATGAATGAGCTGCTCTGTGTCAGCCACGAGACAATGGGTCTCGGCCGTTAGGGTAGAGGGAGCTATTTAGCTTCAGGGGTGCTTAGGCTGTATGATTTGTCGACTGACATCGCTAGGTTGCAGGGTGGCTGAGGCTGTCCAGGAGCACCAGCAATCACATTTCGAGTTGCAAGGATAGTTAGGAAATCATGGATACATTACGGACATATCTGCTGAGCCTTCCCCGCCGACAGAAACGTATTCTGCAAGTCATTGCTGACATGCTATTAGTGTGGTTTGCGTTATGGATGGCGTTTGTAGTCCGCTTAGGCATAGATGAGCTGGTCAATCCAGTAGTTCAACATTTGTGGCTTTTTCTCAGTGCGCCGATTGTGGCTATTCCCCTTTTTATTCGCTTTGGGATGTACCGGGCGGTGATGCGTTATTTCGGCAACGACGCCTTGATTGCAATTATCAAAGCAGTGAGCTTGTCTGCATTGATCTTGGGTGTTGTGGTGTACTGGTATAGCAACCATGAGACCGTTGTGCCTCGATCAATCATTTTCAACTATTGGTGGTTGAGCCTAATCATGATTGGCGGATTGCGTCTTGCAATGCGCCAGTATTTTCTCGGGGACTGGTTTTCCGCAGCCCAGCACATGCCATTCACCAGCAGGGACGATGGGCTGGCCAAAGTTGCCATTTATGGTGCGGGCGCAGCGGGCAATCAATTAGTAGCAGCGCTGCGCATGGGACGAGTCATGCGGCCAGTAGCTTTCATTGATGATGATAGTGATATTGTAGGTCGGGTGATTTCCGGATTGCAGGTGTATAAGCCGAAACATATCCAACAGATGATAGATGTAACGGGGGCTCAGGAAATTCTCCTAGCTATTCCTTCATCTAATCGTGGCCGTCGTCGTGAAGTTCTTGGCCTTCTTGAGGGATTCCCCCTCCATGTGCGCAGTGTGCCTGGTTTCATGGACCTTGCCAGTGGTCGAGTTAAGGTCGATGACATTCAGGAAGTCGATATTGCAGATCTGCTTGGTCGGGATGCTGTCCCTGCATACGGTGAGTTGCTTGAGCATTGCATCAAGAGCCAAACCGTTCTTGTAACTGGTGCTGGTGGATCTATCGGCTCCGAATTGTGCCGGCAGATCCTTGACCTTCGTCCCACCACGCTTTTGCTCTTCGAACACAGCGAATTCAACCTCTACAGTATTCTGTCCGAGCTGGAACAGCGGATTGCACGCGAGTCTTTGCCCGTTCGGCTTTTGCCAATCCTGGGGTCTGTGCGTCATCAGACCAAGTTGCTGGACGTGATGAAAACCTGGCATGTCGATACTGTTTATCACGCCGCAGCCTACAAACACGTACCAATGGTCGAGCACAATATTGCCGAGGGCGTATTGAACAATGTGATCGGCACGCTGAACACCGCACAAGCTGCTCTTCAGTCGGGTGTCGCCAACTTTGTATTGATTTCCACCGACAAGGCTGTCCGCCCCACCAGCGTCATGGGCAGTACCAAGCGCCTGGCCGAGTTGACGCTCCAGGCTCTTAGCCGTGAACTGGCACCGGTATTGTTCGGTGATAGATCCAACGTGTCCCATGTGAATAAAACCCGCTTCACCATGGTCCGTTTCGGCAATGTATTGGGCTCCTCCGGCTCAGTGATTCCACTGTTTCACAAACAGATCAAATCCGGTGGGCCGCTGACCGTAACCCACCCGAAAATTACTCGCTATTTCATGACCATCCCCGAAGCGGCGCAGCTTGTTATTCAAGCCGGTTCCATGGGACTTGGCGGTGATGTGTTCGTACTGGACATGGGCGAACCGGTAAAAATTGTCGAACTGGCTGAGAAGATGGTTCATCTGTCAGGCCTGAGTGTTCGTTCCGAAAAGAATCCCCACGGCGATATCTCCATCGAATTCACCGGCCTACGTCCCGGCGAAAAGCTTTACGAGGAGTTGCTGATCGGTGACAACGTGGTGGCGACCCAGCACCCAATGATCATGAGTGCCAACGAAGATCACCTAGACTGGGAAGTACTCAAAGGCAAGCTGACAGAGCTGCTTGCTGCAGTAGATCAGGATGACTACAACCGTGTCCGTCAATTGCTGCGCGACACCGTCAGTGGCTATGCGCCAGATGGCGAAATCGTCGACTGGATCTACCAGCAACGCCGCCTGGAACCCTGAACTCACACCCTGTAACTTACCCATTTTTGACTATCCCCAAACATCACCTAAGTTTGAAAAGCAGCTTCGGAAAAGCTGCTTTTCTCACTGATGTCATGGAGCGTCTCTATATGCGTAAAGCCTGTTTTTCATCTCTGGTTTTTGCTGTCCTCACCAGCATTTCACTGGCTGTCAGCGCAGCCCCGTCAGCCAAACCCGAGACTCCAACCCCCATTGCCGCTCAAATGACCAAGGCCGAGCAAACCACTGCCAAGGTCAATCTCAACACTGCGGATGCGGAAACTCTGAGGCGTGACCTGTTCGGCATTGGCTCAGCGAAGGCCAAGGCGATTGTCGCCTATCGTGAAACCAGTGGCCCGTTCACGGCGGTGGACGAGTTGCTGGAAGTGAAGGGGATCGGCAAGTCGCTTCTGGAGAAGAATCGCGACAGGCTGGAAATCAAATAACGCGCAGCAGCCAAGCCAAGAGGCCGGTCATTGACCGGCCTTCTTTCTGCCTGTGATTTCTGCATTCGCCTGCACTTTCAGATTCCCACGCACCACCTCCAGAATCCGCGCCGCCAACGCCTCACTCTCGACGCTACGCGCCAACACCAACGCCCCCACCAGTGTCGACATCATCATCAAGCCTTGCTCATCAGCATTCGGGCTGCCCAACGCAGCTTCAATTTGCGTGAGCCTCGCGCCAAGTACTGCATCGGTGGTGGCGCTGTTTTGCCCGCGTTGCCCCAGTTCTGAAGACATGGTGGGTAATGGGCAACCTTTATCTGGCGACGTCTGGTGCCATTCGGAAAGGTAGCTGTCGATGAACGCTTCCAGTGGTTGTTCCTGGCTGAACAACATCTCGCAATGGGCGTCCAGTTCTTCGCCTGCCGCTTGCAACGCCTTTTCCACCAATTCGTCCTTGGACTTGAAGTGCGCATAGAACCCGCCGTGGGTCAGGTTCAGCGCTTTCATCAGCGGTTGTAGGCCGGTGGCGCCGATGCCGTCGCGGCGGAACCGGACCGAGGCCTCTTTAATGATGCGCTGGTGGGTTTGAGCTTTGTGGTCGAGTGAATAGCGCATTAGAGCGGCCTCCGAAACGTGGCCCATATTAACCAGGCTTTACGGCGGCTTCTCGGCTCTTTACAAAACTGCGCAACTCATTAGTGACCGGCGGCGAGCTTGGCATGAATAGTGATTACGACTACAACAACGATTGTTGAACAATCATGAGGTGGCGATGAATACCACATTGTCCTTGGCGGATCAGATTGCGCGGGAGTTGCGCGCGGACATCATTGGTGGTCGGCTGTTGCCGGGCATGGCGCTGGTTGAGAGCGATCTGGTCAAGGCCTACAGCGCGTCGCGCAACACCATTCGCGAGGCGTTGCATCGTCTGGGGCAGGAAGGGCTGACCCGTTACGTGCGAAATAAAGGGGTGATGGTCCGGCGATTGGACATGGGGGAAGTGCGTGATCTGTTTGTAGTCCGTCGCACCCTGGAGTTGCAGGCCATTGCCAGCAGCAAGCCCTTGAGCGGCGATCAGTCCGAGCGCTTGGACAACGCCCTCGATGCCACCACCCTGGCCCGTGAGCGGGAAGACTGGCGCGCGGTGGCGACCCACAGTCTGACTTTCCACCAGCAGATTGTCGGCCTGTTGTGCAGCCCGTTGTTCGATGAGTTCTTTGCCCAGGTCATTGCCCAACTGCGCCTGGTGTTTTGTGCTGCGCCCGATGAGCAACGTTTCCAGTCGCCCTGGCTTGAGCGAGATCGAGAGATTTACGCGTTATTGGTCCGAGGCAACAAACTGGCGGCGGGGGAGGCGATGAGCCTGTACCTGGATGATTCGGAGCGTCTGTCGTTGGCCCTGTTTGCCCACCCATGATCGAGGATTTGCCCAATGTACAAAGACTATCCCGCCGCTTACCAGGTCAGCAAAGGCTCGGCCTTGCAGGTCGACAAGGCGTTCTATGAGCGTGTTCGTGACGCTGCTGGTCAGCGTACGCTGATTGAGCAGTTCGAGGTGCCGATCCGGACGGGGAGGGCGTGGAAGGTGCCTGCTGGTCATGTGTTTCGCGTGACCACTCCGGTCGGGCCGCAGGTGGGGGATTTCAACGTGTGGAACGCCAACGACCCTCGCGAACGTCTGTGGGCGGCGCGCACTCGTCAGTTGCAGGGCGCTCATGTCAGTGTCCATGACCGGTTGTGGTCGAATCTGCCGTTCCTAAGGCCGCTGGTGACCATCACTGATGACAGCCTGGCCGGTTATGGCATTGATGAGCATGGTGGGCGCTTGCACGATTTGCTCGGCACCCGCTGCGACCCTTATGTGAACAAGATGCTCACCGGTGAGGACTTCCATCACCATTGCCATTCGAACCTGACGCGGGCGGTGTTACCCCACGGCCTGACGGAGTTCGATGTGCATGACGTGCTGAATATCTTTCAGTGCACCGGCCTGAACCACGACGACATGTATTTCATGAAGGCTTGCCCGGCGCAGAAGGGCGACTATCTGGAGTTTTTTGCCGAGATTGATTTGTTGTGTGCGCTGTCGACGTGTCCGGGTGGGGATCTGTCGTTGCCGATGTGGGGGCCCGATGCGCAAGACCCACTGACGGTGTGTCGTCCGTTAGGCGTTGAGATTTACCGCTTGGAAGATGAGCTGCTTCAAGGCTGGAGTCAGCCGGAACGTGCCGCCTATAAAGGGCAGCACGGTTTGCAGATTGCCAAGGCGGATTGGGAGTAACCGGGGGTTGGGCTGCTTCGCAGCCCAACGGGAGCAAGCTCCCTCGCCACGGGTTGTGGGTCAGGGCGACCGGTTCAGCGGTCCTGCGCGTCCTTGGCATCCGCTTGCGCGTTGCGCTCGGCCACGCGTTTGCGTTGTTCGTCGGTCAGTTCCACTGTGTTGGCGCTGTCTCGCAGCATCATCAAACCACCGACGATCGAACCGATAGCGACCGCCATAATCAACCAGGCATACCAGGGCATAAGGCTCTCCTTGAGGCCGACTGCCGTGGGAAAATTTCCCACGGCAATAACAGCTTTGAGTAACGGGCTTTGTCAGTGGTTCCATTGTAGGCCCGTTCTGCCCTGCAGGTTTAGAGCCCGGTCAACATTGCGTCTGCCGGTGCATCGGCACGATCTTGTGCCGTGAGTTGGAAGTAGACAAAACCCACCGCCATAAAGCCCAGGAAGACCAGGCCGATCAGGGTGTTGAACCAGGCCATGGCCACCAGGCACACCAGCGCCAACACCAGGGCGATGCCCGGCACGATCGGGTAACCCGGCGCGCGGAAGGTGCGCTCCAGCAGCGGTTCGGTTTTGCGCAGCTTGAATAGGCTGAGCATGCTCATGATGTACATGACGATGGCACCGAACACCGCCATGGTGATCATCGCTGCAGTGAGGGTCATGCCGCCCAGGTTGATCAGGCCGTCGCTGTAGATGGCAGCGATACCAACCACACCACCGGCGATGATTGCCCGATGAGGTGTCTGAAAGCGCGACAGTTTGGCGAGGAAGGACGGCAGGTAACCGGCGCGGGCCAGGGCAAAGAACTGGCGCGAGTAGCCGAGGATGATCCCGTGGAAGCTGGCCACCAGGCCGAACAAGCCAATCCACACCAGCATGTGCAACCAGCCGGAGCTTTCACCGACCACGGTTTTCATCGCCTGGGGCAGTGGGTCGTTGATGTTCGACAGGGTGCGCCAGTCGCCCACGCCGCCGGCAAAGAACATGACGCCCATGGCCAGGATCACCAGGGTCAGGATGCCGCTGATATAGGCTTTGGGAATGGTGCTTTTTGGATCTTTCGCTTCTTCGGCGGCCATGGCGGCGCCTTCGATGGCGAGGAAAAACCAGATGGCGAACGGGATTGCGGCAAACATCCCGGCAATCGCTGGTGCACCGAAGGTGTCGGAGCCGGCCCAGCCGTTGAGAGCGAAGTTGCTGAAGCTGAAGGCGGGGGCGACCACGCCCATGAACACCAACAACTCAGCCACGGCGAGGACGCAGACTACCAGTTCAAAGGTCGCGGCCAGTTTGACGCCGAGAATGTTCAAACCCATGAACACAATGTAGGCACCGACGGCCGCGTGTTTGGGGTCCAGCGTCGGAAACTGTACGTTCAGGTAGGCGCCGATGGCCAGGGCGATGGCCGGCGGGGCGAAGACGAATTCGATCAGTGTCGCCAACCCGGCGATCAGGCCGCCTTTCTCGCCGAAGGCCCGGCGGCTGTAGGCAAAGGGTCCACCCGCGTGAGGGATCGCGGTGGTCAGTTCAGTGAAGCTGAAGATAAAGCAGGTGTACATGGTGGCGACCATCAACGAGGTCACCAGGAAGCCCAACGTACCCGCCACGCCCCAGCCATAGCTCCAGCCGAAATATTCCCCGGAAATCACCAGCCCGACGGCGATGCCCCATAAGTGCAAGGTGCCTAGGGTTGGTTTGAGTTGTGTGTTCATTGTGCTGCTCCCTGAACGGTTTGGAATGTTTCAAGGCATTGCAGCGGCCATGCCAGCCTGCAAATCAGTGTCGTAAAGTCGCTGAACTGTCGTCGGGAGGATGGTTTGGCGTTTGAATATTTTCTGTGGCGCACCAGATCAGGGCGCTGGTGTCTGGTCTGGCGCCATTGCGACATGGGTATCTACACATCTCTTGAGGGGGACGCCTAGTTCTTGCTCGCGAAAACCTGAGGGTGCGGTGGTGATTCAGGATGCCCGCGTCATCGTTAACGTTTTTCGCGAGCAAGCTCGCTCCTACAGGTGGCATGGGATCCGCCTTTGCTTTTCACCACTCAGGTCGGCTACCAGGCCGCCGTGCTCTTGCTTTTGATCTTGATCTAAGGCGCCCCGTTAACCACGCTGGCTGAACGCAGGTATTGATCCGTGGGTAAACCGGCAGGACGCCGGTTTAGCCGCGCTGGGCCAGGGATGGCCCATCGCGGCGGCCCACGGAGTAATGCCGGAGTGAAGGCATGCCGAGCCACAGCGAGGCACCAAGTGGTGGGGCAAGAGCGCTTTGGTTACTTTCGTCTGGGCCGGCATTCCGGCTTTTCGAAAGTGACACGCCGTAAGGGCGTAACCCTAATCCGCCCTGACGAAAATAACGGATATGCACCCACCCCCCCACTCACCACCCCCCCCCCCTGTAACCTGCGCATAAACCCACTCTTTACGCGTTCTTTACGCCCTGCCCATACCCTCGCTCTCGTTCCTTTACGGTGCTCCTGCGGACAATACCCCCACACTCGGCAATCGCCGTACAACGGAGAAACTTCCATGAGCGTTCTGGACGGGGTGTCACTGCTATTGGCCGTGGCGCTGTTCATTTATCTGCTGGTTGCGCTGTTACGCGCGGATCGGAACTAGGAGCGGCTATGTACAGTTATGACTATTGGCTGATCATCGCCTTCTTTGCCGTGGTACTGGTTCCGGCGCCATTTCTGGGGCGGTTCTACTACAAGGTGATGGAAGGCCAGCGAACCTGGCTGACCCCGGTTTTCGGCCCGGTGGAGCGCGTGTGTTATCGCATCGCAGGCGTCGATGCGCAGGCCGAGCAGAGCTGGCAGAAATACGCCCTGGCTTTGCTTGCCTTCAACCTTGCGGGTTTCGTGCTGTTGTTCTCGATCCTGCTGTTCCAGGACTACCTGCCTCTCAACCCGCAGAAATTGCCGGGTCAGGAGTGGACGTTGGCCTTCAACACCGCGGTCAGTTTCATGACCAACACCAACTGGCAGTCCTACAGCGGTGAAGCGTCCCTGAGCTACCTCAGCCAGATGGCCGGGCTCACCGTGCAGAACTTCGTCAGCGCTGCCACTGGCCTGGCCGTGTTGGTTGCGTTGTGCCGTGGCATCGGTCGCAAATCGGCCACTACCCTGGGCAACTTCTGGGTCGACATGACACGCGCTACCCTCTACGGCCTGTTGCCGTTGTGCCTGGTGCTGGCGTTGTTCCTGGTCTGGCAGGGTGTGCCGCAAACCTTCGCCCACTACGTTGGCGCGGTGACGATGCAAGGCGTGGATCAAGTGATCCCGCTCGGGCCAGCAGCTAGCCAGATTGCCATCAAGCAATTGGGCACCAACGGCGGCGGTTTCTTCGGGGTCAACTCGGCGCATCCGTTTGAGGACCCGACCGCGTGGGCCAACCTGTTTGAAGTGGCCTCGATCATTCTGATCCCGGTGGCCCTGGTATTTACCTTCGGTCACTACGTGAAAGACCTGCGTCAGAGCCGGGCGATCCTCGGTTGCATGCTGGCGTTGTTCCTGATCGGCGGCGCGGTGTCGCTGTGGTCTGAATACCAGCCCAACCCAACCCTGAACAACGCCGCCGTCGAACAGACCGCGCCGCTGGAAGGCAAGGAATCGCGTTTCGGCACCACCGGCACCGTGCTGTGGTCGGTGACCACCACCGCTGCATCCAACGGTTCGGTCAACGGCATGCAAGACAGCCTTAGTCCGCTGAGTGGAATGGTCGCGCTGGTCAACATGATGGTCGGCGAAGTGATCTTCGGCGGTGTCGGTGCCGGCATGTACGGCATGTTGCTCAACGTACTGATTGCGGTGTTTCTCGCCGGATTGATGATTGGCCGCACCCCGGAATACCTGGGCAAGAAACTCCAGGCCAAGGAAGTGCAACTGCTGGTGGTGACCTTGCTGGTGATGCCGGTAGGCGTACTGGTGCTCAGCGCCATCGCCGCCAGCCTGCCTGGTCCTGCGGCGGCCGTCAGTAATCCTGGCCCCCATGGTTTCAGTCAGTTGCTCTATGCCTATACCTCGGCCGGTGCCAACAACGGGTCGGCGTTTGGTGGTTTCGGTGCCAACACCCCGTTCCACAACCTGATGCTGGGTCTGGGCATGTTGATCGGCCGCTTCGGCTACATCCTCCCGGTACTGGCCTTGGCCGGCAGCCTGGCGATGAAGAAGAGTGCACCGATTGGCCAGAACAGCTTCCCGACCCATGGCCCGCTGTTCGTGACCCTGTTGACCGTGACCATTTTGCTGGTGGGCGGCTTGACCTTCCTGCCGACGCTGGCGCTGGGTCCTATTGCTGAACACTTGAGTATGGGCTTCTAAGGGGATATGGAAATGAATATGCCTGCCAAAAATGCCGCCCCGGTGAAAGCCCCGGAGCCTACAAAAACCGCGATGTCGGCCCTGTGGCGACCGGCGCTGATCCAGGCCTTCGTCAAGCTGGACCCGCGCCAACTGAAGCGCTCGCCGGTGATGCTGGTGGTCGAACTGACCGCGATTCTCACCACCGTCCTGTGCTTCATACCAGACGTCGCTGTGCCGACCTTTGTCGCCGTGCAAATCGCCGTGTGGCTGTGGTTCACCGTGCTGTTCGCCAACTTCGCCGAAGCCTTGGCTGAAGGTCGCGGCAAGGCCCGCGCCGACAGCCTCAAGGCTGGCAGCGAAGGCCTCAGTGCGCGGCGCAAGGAGGCCGACGGCAGCTTCAAGGTTGTTCCGGCTACCAGCCTGCGCAAAGGTGATGTGGTGCGTGTTGCCGCCGGGGAAATGATCCCCGGTGACGGCGAAGTCATCGAAGGGATTGCTGCGGTCAACGAAGCGGCCATCACCGGTGAATCTGCGCCAGTGATCCGCGAATCCGGCGGCGACCGTTCGGCCGTCACCGGCAACACCCGTCTGGTTTCGGACTGGCTGATGATCCGCATCACCGCCAACCCCGGTGAGTCGACGCTGGACCGCATGATCGCCCTGGTAGAAGGCGCCAAGCGCCAGAAAACCCCCAACGAAGTGGCGTTGGACATTCTGCTGATCGGCCTGACCCTGATCTTCCTGCTGGTGGTAGTGACCCTGCAACCGTTTGCCCACTTTGCCAATGGCAGCCTGCCGCTGGTGTTCCTGGTCGCACTGTTGGTGACGTTGATTCCTACCACCATTGGTGGCCTGCTGTCGGCCATCGGCATTGCCGGCATGGACCGCCTGGTGCGCCTGAATGTGATCGCCAAGTCTGGTCGCGCCGTAGAGGCTGCGGGGGACGTGCATGTGCTGTTGCTGGACAAGACCGGCACCATCACCTTCGGTAATCGTCGTTGCACTGCCGTGTATGCGGCCCCAGGTGTCAGCGGCAAGGAACTGGCCGAAGGCGCACTGCTGGCGTCCCTGGCTGACGACACCGCCGAAGGCAAGTCCATTGTCGAGTACCTGCGAGCCTTGCACCCGCAGGCCGAACCGTCGAGCGAAGAACTGACCAGCGTGCCGTTCAGTGCCGAAACGCGCTTGTCTGGTGTCGACTATCAAGGGCGCGTGTACCGCAAGGGCGCGGTGGATTCGCTGCTGGCCTTTATCGGTCTGCAACGCAGCGACCTGCTGCCGGCGCTGTCCCGTGAAATCGACAAGATCGCCCAGAGCGGCGGCACGCCGTTGCTGGTGTGCGCCGATGGCAAGTTGTTGGGGGCGATTCACCTCAAGGACGTGGTCAAGCCTGGCATTCGCGAGCGTTTCGCCGAGCTGCGCAAGCTGGGGATTCGCACGGTGATGGTGACCGGTGACAACCCGTTGACCGCTGCTGCGATTGCCGCCGAGGCGGGTGTCGATGACGTACTGGCCGAAGCCACACCGGAGAAAAAGCTGGCGCGCATTCGCCATGAACAGAACGACGGCCGCCTGGTCGCGATGTGCGGCGACGGCGCCAACGACGCCCCGGCGCTGGCCCAGGCTGACGTCGGCATGGCCATGAACGACGGCACACAAGCGGCCCGCGAGGCGGCGAACATGGTCGACCTCGACAGCGACCCGACCAAGCTGCTGGACGTGGTGCAGATCGGCAAGGAATTGCTGGTGACCCGTGGCGCGCTGACGACCTTTTCCATCGCCAACGACGTGGCCAAGTACTTCGCCATCCTGCCGGCGCTGTTCGCCTCGATCTACCCGCAACTGGGCGTGCTCAACGTGATGCACCTGAGCAGCCCGCAGAGCGCGATCCTCTCGGCCATCGTGTTTAACGCGCTGATTATCGTCGTGCTGATCCCGCTGGCCCTGCGCGGTGTGCGGGTGCAGGCGGCGAGTGCGGCGGCGTTGCTGCGTCGCAACCTGTTGATCTATGGCGTCGGCGGGCTTCTGGTGCCGTTCGTGGGGATCAAGGCGATCGACATGCTGTTGACGGCGTTGCACTTGGTTTAAGCCCTGTTGTGAGGGGACTTGTTGTGCCGAGAGGGGGTATCTCCTCTCCACAAAAGCCTCTCACCACAACGCCGTTTTGTTCAACGAATTGAGGAATATGAAATGTCCAACATGATCCGCCCGGCCTTGAGCCTGCTGGTGTTGATGACCCTGATTACCGGCGTGGCCTACCCCCTGGTTGTCACTGGCGTGGCGCAAGTCGCCTTCCCTGACCAGGCCAATGGCAGCCTGATACGCGATGCCGACGGCAAGGTGCGCGGCTCCAGCCTGATTGCCCAGGACTTCACCGGCGACGGCTGGTTCCACCCACGGCCGTCCGCCGGGGCCTTTGCTACCGTAGCCAGCGGCGCCAGCAACCTGGGGCCAAGTAACCCGGCACTGGCCACGCGGGTGTTTGACGATGCCAATAAACTGCTCGTCTCAAGCCAGGGGCCGGTGCCACTGGCGCTGCTGACTACCTCCGGCAGCGGTCTTGATCCACACTTGCCACCGCAAGCGATTGCCTATCAACTGGCGCGGGTCGCCGCCGCACGCAATCTGCCGGTGGCCACACTGGAGCGCTTGATGGATGCTCACATTGAGCAGCCGCTGGTAGGGCCGCCAGTAGTGAATGTGCTGGAGCTGAATATGGCTCTGCAAGCGTTATAAACAGTAGGCACCGCCAATCGCGGGCAAGCCCGGCTCCCACACTGATCTATGTTGAACGCAGAGTTGAGGTTCACAGCAGATCAAATGTGGGAGCCGGGCTTTCCCGCGATGACGGTCTGAAAAACTCTACATAAACACCAGAAGGAAACCCTGCGCATGAGCGACTCCGGCCGTGCCGATGCCCTGTTAGCCGATCTGCCCCGGGACGGCCGTGGCCGGCTCAAAGTCTTCCTCGGTGCCGCCCCAGGTGTGGGCAAGACCTACGCCATGCTTCAGGCTGCACACACTCAATTGCGCCAAGGTGTAAGGCTGATCGCCGGGATAGTGGAAACCCACGGCCGCGCCGAGACTGAAGCCTTGCTCAGCGGTTTGCCGCAGCAGCCTTTGCTGCGCTCCGAGTACCGAGGCGTGATGCTGGAGGAAATGGACCTTGACGGTCTGCTCGCCGCCAAGCCCAAGCTGGTACTGGTGGACGAACTGGCCCACAGCAACGCCCCCGGCAGCCGCCACGAAAAGCGCTGGCAAGACATCCAGGAACTGCTCGCAGCTGGTATCAACGTCTTCACCACGGTCAACGTCCAGCACCTGGAAAGCCTCAACGATCAGGTGCGCGGCATCACCGGCGTGCAGGTGCGCGAAACCCTGCCCGACTGGGTGTTGCAGGAAGCCGATGAACTGCTGCTGATCGACCTGCCATCCCGCGAGCTGCTGGAGCGTCTGCGGGACGGCAAAGTCTACGTGCCGGAACAGGCCCGTGCGGCCATCGATGCGTTTTTCACCCAGACTAACCTCATGGCTCTGCGCGAGTTGGCGATGCAAACCGCCGCCGCCCACGTCGATGACGATCTGGCCCAGGGTTATCGACAACTGGGCCAGGCTGCGCCCGCCGTGCGCGGGCGCTTGCTGGTGGGTGTCGATGGCGATGCCCACGCCGAGCGCCTGGTACGCCACGCCAGCCGCGTAGCCCAGCGTCGGCATCTGCCCTGGAGCCTGGTGCATGTCGACAACGGCCGTGTACAGGATGAGCGATCACGCCTGCATCTGCAAAACGCCCAGCAACTGGCCGAACGGCTTGGTGGTGAGGTGGTGTTGCTACGCGCTGGCGAAGTGGCCAAGACCTTGATCCAGCATGCCGCCGAGCGCCGTGCCAGCCTGGTGCTGGTGGGTCAGTCGCGACCACGCTGGCAGCGCACGCTATTCGGTGGCGGGCTGGCGGCGCGGTTGTTGCGTAACGCGCGGGGCCTGGAAATCAACGTCCTCGACAGCGATGAAGCACCGGCCCCACCGCGCTTGCCCGATGTGCGCGGGCTGGTGTGGTTCGACTACCTCCTGGCACTGCTGGCGACGGTACTGGCCACCGGGTTGGCCTGGGCGGTGTCCAGCGTCTTGCCGTTGCCCAACATCTCTCTGGTGTTCCTCGCCGCCGTGCTGCTGGTAGCGGTGCGCAGCAGTCTTGGCCCGGCGCTGGCCTGTGCGGCGCTGTCGTTCTTGACCTATGACTTCTTGTTTATTCCGCCGAATTTCTCTTTCGCTATCCAGCGTGAAGAAGACGTGCTGACCCTGTTGTTCTTCCTGCTGATGGCGGCGTTGACCGGCAACCTGGCTGCGCGCCAGCGTCGGCAATTGCAGGCGCTGCGCGAAACCCAGGAAGAAACCAGCGAACTGTTGGATTTGTCGCGCAAACTCACCGCTGCCACCGATCGCCAGGCGGTGATCAGTGCGGCGGCCCATCACCTGGAAGGCTCGAGCGACTTGCAATTGTGCCTGGTCAATCGCGATGGGCAGGGCGACTGGAAGATCGAGACCGGTGGCCCGATCACCTTTACCGAGGCCGAGCGCGCCGCCGCCGACTGGGCCTGGCAACACGATCAGCCAGCGGGGATGGGCACCGGTACCTTGCCATTTGGTCGTTGGTGGTGGTGGCCGTTGTCCGGCGAAGAGGGCCCTTTGGGCTTGCTCGGTGTCAGCCCGAAAGCCGGCCTGGAACTGAGCGGTCAGCGTCGTCGTTTGCTCATCGCCTTGAGCCAACCGCTGGCTCAGGCGTTGGCCCGTGCGCAGTTGGCCCAGGAGCTGGAAGCGGCCCGCTTGCATGGTGAAACCGAGCAACTGCGCAGCGCTTTGCTGGCGTCGGTGTCCCATGATTTGCGCACACCACTGACCTCCATGCGTGGCAGCATCGACAGCCTGCTGGCTCTTGGCGAAGCCATTCCCCTGGAAGATCGCCGGGAGCTTCTGGAAGGCACCCGCGATGAAGCCGAACGCCTGGACCGTTACATCCAGAACCTGCTGGACATGACCCGCCTCGGCCACGGCGCCTTGAAGCTGGCGCGCGATTGGGTGTCGCCCGGCGATATCGTCGGCAGTTCCCTGGGCCGGTTGCGGGCGGTGCTGGCGCCGTTGCAGGTGACCACCGACGTGCCAGCCGAGTTGCCGTTACTGTATGTACACGCTGCCTTGATTGAGCAGGCGCTGGTCAATGTGCTGGAAAACGCCGCGCGGTTTTCCCCGCCTCATGGGCGTCTGCAACTGCGCGCGGGTGTTGTTGAAAAGGAATTGTTTTTCTCCGTCAGCGACGAAGGCCCAGGGATTCCCGAGGATGAGCGGGCGAAGATTTTCGACATGTTCTACACCGCCGCAAGGGGTGATCGCGGCGGGCAGGGAACCGGGCTTGGCCTGGCGATCTGCCTGGGCATGGTCGGTGCCCACGGCGGGCATATCAGCGTGGCTGAGGGCATCGAAGGGCAGGGCACGTGCATCACCTTGTTCCTGCCATTGCAGACTCAACCCGGCCTGGAAAGTGAACCTTGAACCCAGGTACGCTACTCTCTTCTATCAACGGATTTTGATTGGACACCATGAGCCAGACTGCGACGATTTTGGTCATTGACGACGAACCGCAGATCCGCAAATTTTTGCGCATCAGCCTGGCTTCTCAGGGCTATAAAGTGATTGAAGCCGGCACCGGCAATGAAGGACTGGCCCAGGCGGCGTTGAGCAAGCCGGACCTGCTGGTGCTGGACCTTGGCCTGCCAGACATGGACGGCCAGCAAGTGCTGCGCGAGTTTCGCGAGTGGTCGACGGTGCCGGTGCTGGTGCTGTCGGTTCGCGCCAGTGAAGGGCAGAAGGTCGAGGCGTTGGACCATGGCGCCAATGACTATGTGACCAAGCCTTTTGGCATCCAGGAGTTTCTGGCGCGGGTGCGGGCTCTGTTACGCCAGGCTCCGGGGGGGGAGGCTCAGGAAGCGGCGCTGAACTTTGGCCCGTTGACCGTGGACCTTGCCTATCGCCGGGTATTGCTGGACGGTGCCGAGGTGGCGCTGACCCGTAAAGAGTATGCGGTGCTGGCGCAACTGGCGCGTCATCCAGGGCGGGTCATCACGCAACAGCAATTGCTCAAGGATATCTGGGGCCCGACCCATACCGAAGACAGCCACTACCTGCGGATTGTGGTCGGGCATCTGCGGCAGAAGCTGGCGGATGATCCCACCCAGCCGAGGTTTATCGTGACCGAGGCCGGAGTGGGGTATCGGTTATTGAACCCTGAGACCTGATAGATTCCTGTTGCCTGTACCTTTTTCTCGTAGCAGCAAATCTCAGTGCTGCTCACTTTCATACCGGTCCAAGGTATCACTGGCAATTTGCCGGCCCAGTTCGATCAGCTCCGGCGCCTTATAGAACTCGAAAAACCGGCACACCCGCTTGGGCACGTTGATCAGGATATCCGGCGGGTAGCCGGCGATCTTGTACTGCGCCAATGAGGTCTGCATCACCTCGAAACTCTGGTTGATCAAATCCAGCAGCGATGCGGGTCCTACGTTGTCGATGATGAACGAACCCGTGGCGGACTTTGGCGCACCGGCCATTTCCGGGGCGGCGGCCGGTTGTTGGGCTTCAGGTTCGGCGGAGTCCAGCCACGGATTGATGTCGGCGGCCTGGGCCAGCAGAGCTTCCTGTTCCAGCAGCAACAACTGTTCGGCCTGCTTGCGGCGAAACGGCAAGTGCGAACCCAGCGACCGCACCAGGTTATCGAACCGGCTTTTGAAAGCGGGCGGGCGCTGGATCACCGGCAACCGGTAGTGCTTCTGGTTGGTGGAGTTAAGGTTGACCGCGATGATCAGGTCGCAATGACTCGACACCACGGGCACGATGGGCAGCGGGTTCAGCAGGCCACCGTCCACCAGCATGCGGTTGCCCTGCATCACGGGCGTGAACAGGCTGGGAATCGCTGCCGATGCGCGCATGGCCTGATGTAGGCAACCTTCCTGGAACCAGATTTCCTGCTGGTTAGTCAGGTCGGTGGCCACGGCGGTGTAGGGAATGCGCAGGTCTTCGATATTGATCTCGCCGACGATCTTGCGGATCTGCCCGAAGACCTTCTCGCCGCGTATCGCCCCCAGGCGAAAGCTGACATCTACCAGGCGCAGTACATCGAGATAATCGAGGCTTTCGATCCAGTTTCGATAGTCCTTGAGTTTGCCTGCGGCATAGATTCCGCCGACCACGGCGCCCATGGAGCAGCCGGCGATACAGGCGATGTCATAGCCGCGCTTTTCGATCTCTTCGATCACCCCGATATGGGCGTAGCCCCGTGCGCCGCCGGAGCCCAGGACCAATGCAACACGTTTCTTCATGACTCGTTCCTTCGCAAAACAGGTACCCACAATGCACCTATCGTGGGGGTTGCTTCAATCCTAGCTGACTGGCGCTATTATTTTTGTAAACTGAGCAGTTTGCTCGGGTATGCTCTGGCAATTGGCATTGTGCATTTCAGGCTGTGCGATGAGGCACTTTTTGATGTAGATAACGTCTACATCCCACGACTGTTTTTCTTTTCTTGAGGTGTCATTGATGAAAGCCTGGATGTGTTTGCCTGTGATCGTACTGGCGTTGGCTGGTTGTGCGGGAAAGACGGCCTATCGTGATAGCTGCGCTACGCAGTTGGACGCTGCCTGGCACGAGCTTGACCTGGCCAAGGCCGAAGGCTTTGCTGGCACTATCAGTTACTCCAAGGCCCTGTCCCTGCTGACCGGCGCCAAGACCCAGCAACAATTTGAAGCGTTCGAAGGTTGCTCCAACAAAGCCGAGAAAGCCCGTTTCTATATTCGTGAGTCTCGTGCCGGGCGTTGACTTGTAGCAGCTGTCGAGTGACGCGAGGCTGCGATAGTAGCTTTGTGCAAACAGGGACTTTTATCGTTGAGGAGAGCAAAGGATGTCAGCCTTGGTGGATCAGTTAGTCGCTCAGGTCATTGGCCTGGAAGTGGGGTTGCTGAGCTGCCAGGCTCGCCTTGCTAATGTCACTGACGATGAAGCGCTGCATGACCTGCGCACCACGGTGCGGCGCCTGCGCAGTCTGTTGCGGCCGTTACGCGGGTTGCCCGGTGTTGAGCAACTCGAAGCTGCCGCCAGCGGCATCGGCCAACTGACTACACCGTTGCGGGACCGTGAGGTGTTGGCGGCCTATCTTCACCTCCACGGCCATCACGAGGCGGCCGACCGACGCACCCGTCAACAGCCGGCGGCTTATCGTCAGGTGGCCCACGGCCCGGAACTGGCGCAATTGCTGTTGATCATTGATGCATTCCCTCGCTTTATCCGCGCTTCCCAACGCCAGAAACTGCTCAAGGGCCTGCGCCCGCTTATCGAAAAACGCCTAGCCAAGCAATGGCAGAAACTGGACGAGGCATTACACGACCCCAGCCACGATCGCCATCGCCTGCGCCTTTTGATCAAGCGCGTGCGCTATGCAGCCGAGGCGTACCCGCAACTGGGCAAATTGCCTGCGAAGGCGATGTCCCACCTCAAGTCCGCCCAAGGGGCATTGGGTGATTGGCATGACTGTTGGCAGTGGCTGGCCCAGGCCGAACACCAGGCAGATTTGCAGCCCTGTGTTGCGGTTTGGCACCGGACTATGGCCGAGGCCGAAGGGCACGCGGATCGGGTGTTGGATAAGCTGAGTGCGGACTGTTTCTCGAGCAAGGCTTAGTCCGCGGCTTATCTGTCCGGGTTTTTGGCCGTAATAAGTGCTGTACCGCGCAGCTTGGGTGGTTAAGATCCCTCAATCGTTTTTCTGTCGATTGAGGTTGCCATGCGCTTTAGTGATTTGCTTGACGCCGTCCGCCATAATCCCTTGGACGTGTCGATCCCTGCCGAATGGGCCCAGGGCCGCGCCACCTTTGGCGGACTGGTCGCCGCCTTGCAATACGAAGCCTTGCGCGCTCGTGTGCCAGATGATCGTCCGCTGCGATCGTTGGCCATTACCTTTGTCGGTCCTGTGGCACCGGATGTATCCGCACGTTATGAAGTCGAAGTGCTGCGTGAAGGCAAGGCGGTCAGCCAGTTGCTGGGCCGCGTTGTGCAAAACGGTGAAGTGATGACCCTGGTGCAGGCCAGTTTCGGCGCCTCGCGGGAGTCGCAGATTAGTGTGGTGGCCGAGCCTGCACCCACCTTCAAACACTGGGATGAATGCCAGGAGTTGCCCTATATCAAAGGCGTGACACCCGAGTTCATGCGTCATCTGGCAATGCGTTGGAGCGTCGGCGGCTTGCCGTTCACCGGTAATAAGTCCCGCGACATGGGCGGCTGGGTGCGCTTGCGTGGGGATGTGAAAGAGGAACCGCTGACCGAGGCGCATATCCTGGCGCTGGTGGATGCCTGGCCGCCAGCCTTGTTGCCGCACCTGAGCAGACCGGCGCCGGGCAGCACCTTGACGTGGACCATCGAGTTTATCCAGCCGCTGCAGCAAGTCAGCACCCTGGACTGGTGCCAGTACCACGTTGAGATCGAACACGCACGCGACGGCTATGGTCATGCCGCGGCCGCGCTGTGGAGCCCGCAGGGTCAGTTGATCGCGCTGAGCCGCCAGACCGTGGTGGTGTTCGCCTGAAGTCCAGTTAATGCCGGTGGCGCTGACGCCAGGCCTGCCACCAGGCACCGCTCAAGACAAAGCGTGGGAAGGTGACAAACTGCTCGACCATCAAACGTTGCGCGGCGTCTTTGCGATCACTGAACGGCTCGCTGGCCTGGGCTTCCAGGCTGTGGCCATGACGTTGTAGTGCCAGGCCGGCCAGCACGCCGACCACGCCGATGGCAAAACTGGCCAGGCTCAGGCTGAACACCCCAGACACAATCAGCAGAAAACCGATGATGAACAGCGGTACGGCAATCAGGTGCAATACCAGATTGGTCGGGTGCTGGTGGTTTTGCGGGTAGGCGCGCCATTGCCAGGCGGGGAGATTGGGATGACGTTTACCCATGATGGTGAATCCTCTGTCCGTTGAAACAACTTGAACAGAGTTTAGGTCGGGCGGGGGGCTTGGGCGAATCAAGGCTGGCTATGAGGGTTATAGCTTCGCGGCGGGGATGGATAGCGTGGACGGCAAAGCCGTCCTAAAGAGGTGTTCGCTGCTGCTCGATGTATCGGCGAATAACATCTATGGAGGCCCCACCGCAGCTACCGGCGAAGTAGGACGGGGACCCCAAAGCTGCGCCCCACAGTTTCTTTTGAATGTTCTAACACCTCTCGCGGTTTTTTGTTACAAAGACCAAGTGAGCATGTATCAAAAAAATTCAATGTTTTCCAGGCCTTACATCATTGTCATCACTCATAGGCCAAACTATAGTCGAGTGATGAAACGACTCCAAGCCTTTAAGTACGAACTGATGCCAGACGGCGATCAAGAACGGCAAATGCGCCGCTTTGCGGGGTCGTGTCGGTTCGTTTTTAACAAGGCGCTGGCTTTACAGAAATCCAACCATGAGGCCGAAAACAAGTTCATTGGCTATGTTGAAATGGCTGCCCGGCTACCCATATGGAAGCGAGAGGCAGGCTTTGAATGGCTGAAAGACTCGCCATCCCAAGCACTTCAACACGCCCTCAAAGACCTTGAGCGGGCCTATTCCAATTTTTTTGCCAAACGTGCCGACTTTCCACGCTTTAAGCGCAAAGGGAAGAGCGAGAGCTTTCGTTATCCGGACAGCAAACAATTCAAGATCGACGAAGCCAACACGCGTATTTTCCTGCCCAAGCTGGGCTGGATGCGCTACCGCAACAGCCGCGACATTCTGGGTAAGGCCAAGAACATCACCATCAGCCTGTCTTGCGGCAAGTGGTACGTCAGTATCCAGACAGAGCGTGAGGTAGAGCAGCCATCCCCACAAGGCAACGCAGTGGGCATCGACCTGGGAATCACGCGGTTTGCCACGCTTTCAGATGGTACTTTCTATAAGCCGCTCAACAGCTTTAGGCAGCATGAGAAACGCCTAAGCACAGCGCAGCGGGCGATGAGCCACAAGGTTAAGTTCAGCAAGAACTGGAAGAAGGCTAAAGCCCGCGTCCAGCGTATTCACGCCCATATCGCTAACGCTCGCCGCGACTACCTGCACAAGACCACAACCACTATCAGCAAAAACCACGCGATGGTGTGTGTCGAGGACTTGCAGGCTCGGAATATGTCCAAGTCATCGGCAGGCGATAGCGAGCAACCGGGAAAGAATGTTCGGGCTAAGTCTGGCCTGAACAAATCCATCCTCGACCAAGGATGGTTCGAGTTTCGGCGACAACTGGACTACAAGCTGGCGTGGAATGGAGGCTACCTCGTTGCGGTCCCACCGCACTACACGAGCCAGACCTGTCCATGCTGCAGCCATGTTTGCAAGGACAACCGGCAGACTCAAGCTCAGTTCCGATGTGTCGAGTGTGGTTTCGAGGAAAACGCCGATGTAGTCGGTGCGATCAATGTTTTAAGGGCGGGACACGCCCGGTTCGCCTGTGAAGTGAACGGCGCTGTCAGGCCGTCAGCAGCAGGAACCCGCCGAGGTGAGTCAGCCCTAACAGGCTGAACACGGTAGGGATTCCCCTCCTTTCCAGCTTGTCTGGGGAGGTCCTGCGTAGCAGGCCGAGAGGTGGGGGAGGATGTCAAAGCTTCGCCAACCTTGAAACTGTTACAGCTTCAACTGCCCAATCGCCTTGTTCAATTCCCCGGCCAATGTCGCCAGCTTATTACTGGTAGTCGCTGAATCCAGCGTCTGTTGCACGGTGTTTTCGGTGACATCACGGATACCCACTATCGCCCGATTCATCTCTTCGGCGACGTGGCTTTGCTGTTCGGCGGCGACGGCGATCTGGGTGTTGCTCTCGCGCATTTGCGCCACGGCCCTGGTGATTTGCGCGAGCGCAACGCCAGCTTCCTGAGCTTGTTGCACACAATCATCGGCCTTGAACGAGCTTTCCTGCATAAAGTCCACCGCGTCCCGAGTCCCGGCCTGCAAGTCCGAGACCATGCGGGTGATTTCATCGGTGGAACTTTGCACCCGCTTGGCGAGGCTGCGCACCTCGTCGGCGACCACGGCAAAGCCTCGGCCCATTTCCCCGGCGCGGGCGGCTTCGATGGCGGCGTTGAGGGCCAGCAGGTTGGTCTGTTCGGCGATGCTGTGGATCACGCCGACCACTGCATTGATTTTCTGACTGTCTTCGGCCAGTTTCTGGATCGTCTCGGCGGTCTGCTGTACGCCTGTGGAGAGTCCGGCAATCGACTTTTGTACACGGCTCACCACTTCCTGGCCGCTGCCGGCGAGGGTGTCGGCGGCCTGGGACAGGTCGCGGGTAGCACCGGCGTGCTGGGCGATGTGATGCACGGTGGCGGTCATTTGATTGATCGCCGTAGCGGCCTGGTCGGTTTCGCTTTGCTGGCCAAGCATACCGTGACGAACGTCATTCATGCTGCTGGCCAGGCGCGCGGCGCCGTCGTCCAACTGCTTGGCGGTGTACGCCACGGTGTTGACCACCCGTTGATAGCCCGCCTGCATGGCGTTAAAGGCACTCGCCATTTGCCCGACCTCGTCCTTGCAGGCCAAGGGCACGCGGGTCGAGAGGTCGCCGGTTTTTTCCACGTGCAGCATCACGTCTTTCAAGGTGTTGAGGTGGCTGAGTAGAAAGCGGATCAACAACTGCGAGGCGCAGAGCATCGCTAGCATCAGGATCATTACCGCCACCGCATAGTTGGCGAAACGCTCGGTGAACACCTGGCTCAGGCTGGGTCCATAGGCCAGCACGGCCACTTGCTGGCCGTCCGGGCGAGCGACCACTTCGGCGCCTATCAATGAGTTGTCGCCGAACAGCGGCATATGGCTGAACTCGACCCAACCGCTGGCCGTGCTCAGGGCTGAAAGATTCTGGTCCGCCAATTCCGGGATGTGGCCACGGCGATAGGTCAGCCAGTGTTCGCCCTTGGGCAGCGTTTGCCCGGCGGGCCAGGCGCTGAACAATCGTCCTTGAGCCTGGGCCGAGGCCTGGGAGGCGTGGCTGCGTGCCTGTTGCTCCAATTGCACGGCGTACAACACCAGCAGCAGGGTGGTGATGAAGGCGACGGCATTGACGGCCCAGAATTTGTACTTCAACGATATATTGCTAAGCCAGGCACCCATGGAAGGTTTTCTCTGATAGCGGAAATAGCATAGGCAAGGTGCCAGTATTATGCCGCTATTCAGTGAAAGGGTTTTGATATGGGTCAATGGGCCGCGTCAATGACGTCGCGTCAATTCGGCACAGGCAAGTCAACAACAGGCAATCCGAAAAAGTCCCTGGCGCAGGCGGTGCTGTGTTGGGCCAGGTCTTCCACACTTTCTTCCCGATGCAAGGCGACCTCGCGCAAGACTTCCGGCAGATAGGCCGGCTCGTTACGGCCATTTTTCGGCTTGGGCCGCAGCGTGCGCGGTAGCAGGTAGGGCGCATCGCTTTCCAGCATCAGGCGACCCCTTGGGATTTCCCTGACAAGAGGATGCAGGTGCGTCCCACGGCGCTCATCGCAGATCCAGCCGGTGATGCCAATATGCAGGTCCAGGTCGAGGTAGCTGAACAAGGCCCGCTGTTCTCCGGTGAAACAGTGCACCACCGCCGCAGTCAGGTGATCGCGGTAGTCCCGCAGGATTTCCAGCAGGCGCTGGCTAGCGTCCCGCTCGTGAAGAAATACCGGCAATTTCAGCTCTACAGCCAGGGCCAGGTGCTCTTCGAGGACTTTTTCCTGCAGGGCGCGTGGCGAGAGGTCCCGGTTGAAATCCAGCCCGCATTCGCCGACGGCACGCACGCTGCTTTCCTTGAGCAACCCGCGCAATTGTTGCGCGCTATCGGCGTTCCAATCGCTGGCGCTGTGGGGGTGAATGCCGGCGGTGGCAAACAACCGTTGGCCGCTTTCATCCAGCCGTTGGCACAATTCCAGGGCCTGCTCACTGCCTTCGATGCTGGTGCCGGTGAGGACCAGTTGGCTCACCCCGGCGGCGTAGGCGCGGTCGAGTACCGCCTGGTGCTTGTCGTCGAAACTTGGGTTGGTCAGGTTGACGCCAATATCAATGAGTTGCATGGTGCTATCTCCGCCTGCGGCCGGAAAGCATATCAGAGCTGTAGATTTATAAGAAAAGCCAAGAACTACAACGAGTTAAAGCTGTCTTTGAATGTCGTGAGTGGCGCTGTGGTTGGCCGAGTGCCTGCTACTATGCCACCCTTGCGTCCAAAGCCTGCGCTCACAGCGCTCTGTTTCTGTCCCCCAACGCTTCGTATTTCGCGACGCAATGGGCAGTATCCTTTGCGGAGAGCGGATGATCCGACCCTCGGTGTTGCTCATGCTGTGCCTGACGTTACTGCTGCCCCCGGCGGCGGTTGCGCGTCTGGACGGGCCGCTGGAAGTGACCAAACCGAGCAAGGTTCGTGATCTGGCCGAGATTCGCAGCAGTCGAACCTTGCGGGTGCTGGTCAACCAGAGCCGCAACAGCTCCGGGGAAGTCCAGGGCCAGCCCATTGGTGTCGAATACCATCGCCTGCGGGCCTTCGAGCAATACCTCAACGGCCACGCCCGTGACGGTCAGGAAATCAACCTCAAGATCATTCCCAAAGCCAAGGATCAACTATTGGGCGCGCTGGCCCGTGGCGAGGGTGACCTGGTGGCGCCCGGCGAACTACTGGACGCCACTGCAGCGCACAAGATCAGCACCAGCGAGCCGATTGTCAGCGACGTGCCGCTGTGGTTGGTGGGGATCAAGGGCGAGCGACGGTTTACCCGATTGGAGCAGTTGTCCGGCCGAACCCTGGCCCTGACCACCGGCAGCGCGGCAGGTGAGGCGGTGAACCAGATCAACCAGAAGCTGGCACTGCGCAAGCTGCCGCCGGTCAAGGTGGAGTGGGTTGATCCCAGCCTTGCGGTGGAGGACGTGCTGGAGATGGTCCAGGCCGGTATCTTTCACCTGACTATCGTCGAGAAGCCGATTGCCGAGCGCTGGTCGAAAATCCTGCCCAAACTGCGTTTCGATCGGCAAGTAGCAATCAGCGAGCCGGGCGAGGAGTACTGGTTCGTACGGCAGGACGCCTCGATGCTGCGGGCGAGCATCGACCGCTTCCTAAAAACCTACAAGACTCCGTCCGATCAGGATGTGGCGTTCCAGCGCATCTACCGGCGCCTTTATCAAGTGCGTTACCCATTGGCGCGGGCTGATCGCCAGCGTCTGGAGAAGCTGCGCCCGGTTCTGCAAAAACACGCTCGCGAGCAGGGCATGGACTGGCTGAACCTGGCGGCGCTGGCCTTCAAGGAATCGTCCCTTAATCCAGGCGCTAAAAGCGGCAGCGGCCCCACTGGCCTGATGCAGATCACTCCGTCGGCGGCCCAGCGGGTGGGGGTCAACAATATCCAGACGCTGGACAACAATGTGCAGGCGGGCGCGCGCTACCTGGCGATGATCCGCCGCAAGTTTTTTGCCAGCCCCAAGCTCAATGAGCGTGAGCGCATGGCCTTCGTCCTGGCGGCCTATAACATGGGGCCGGAGCGAGTACAGGGTATGCGTGCCGAGGCGCGGCGCCGAGGCTTGAACCCGAACCAGTGGTTCTTCCAGGTTGAGCGCATTGCCATGGAGCAGGTAGGAATGGGCGGTGTCAGCTATGTTAATAGCGTTAACAAGTACTACTTGGCGTTCGATCGGGAGCGGGACTCCCTCGAACCGCCAACGCCGAAGATCGCCTCACGCAAGTAATCGATAAATTAGATATTAATAAGGTAATATTTCGGCTTTTATCATTGATTAAACTGATTAATATAGCGACCAACCCACCCTACATTGAAAAGGATTCCCAGCATGAGCCCATTGATCAAAAGCGTTCTGTCCACTCGCGCCGGCTACGGTCTGACGGTTCTGCGGATTTTTGTCGGCATCATCTTCGCCGCCCACGGTTCGCAAAAGCTCTTCGGCTGGTTTGGCGGTGGCGGCCTGGCCGGTACGGCGCAGTGGATGGAAAGCATCGGCCTGGCGCCAGGTACCTTGATGGCGCTGTTGTCGGGCGGTACTGAGTTCTTCGCAGGCTTGGCACTGATCATCGGCCTCCTGGCTCGCCCGGCGGCGTTGGGCCTTACCATCGTCTCGCTGGTGGCGATCTTCTCGGTGCATATCCATAACGGTTTGTTCATGGCCAACAATGGCTACGAGTTCGCCCTGGCGTTGTTGGGCGGTACTGTTGCGGTGCTGCTCGAAGGTGCTGGCAAATTGTCTGCCGACCGCGCCATCGCTAACTGATTAAGCTGCAAGGTCCCCCAAAGGCCCGCCCCGTGCGGGCCTTTTCGTTGATCGGGATTCTTGACACCTCCCCATCGGCTTCTCTAGGATGTTGCCCATGCGCCGATTTAAACAGCTAATTGCGGGGCGCCACAGGTGACTCAATACAGTCCCGACAGAAACCTGATCCAGGTTTCGAAATACCGCTAAAGCGCTGGTTTGGTGTTGCCTCCCACCTGCCTGCAGACTTTTGAGGCAGAGACACGACACGATGAATGCATCACACCCTCTTTTACGCTTGGCCCCGATCACTGCGGGCCTGACTCAGCGCAACCCGAAAATCCTCTTGGGTGGTAAGCACCAGCCGACGCTATTGCGCTATCTGGATGGCTGGCCCCGTCGCACCGGTCGGCCTTCGGCTTTTTTGATCCAGTTTGTCGAGGACGGCGAGTCACTTGCCCGCTTTGCCACCAACAGCTTTGACCTGGCGGTGATTCAGGCTCCCTGCGCGGCCGATGCTGTCGATGTTATCCGCCACTTGACTCGTATTGCACGGCAAGGACTGATCACGCGACGTTAATCGGCCCTTACCTGACACCACTCGAAAACTGCCAACGATCAGTAAAACGCTGCTGAAGGTGGATGCTGAATACGCCGACGCGACATAAAAATCCCCAGGCCAATCAGACTCAGCATCAGCGGCACTGCAATGATATTGAGCAGCTTCACGTTTCGTTCCAGGGTGTTGACCTTCCTGTAGGCCTCTACTTTCAGCGCATGAAGCTCCCTGGGCAAACGCAGGCGCTCCTTGTTGAGTGCTTGTAGCAACGAATGGGTGTTGACGGGCTGGGTGCCCCATGACGGCAATGGGTTGTTCAGGGATTGCCATTCCTTTTCCGTTTGCTCCAGGAGTTGTTCCAGGAACGCGGCCTTTTCCTGGTAAGACCGTGCGGCATCCCTGCGTAATCTCCCCAACAACTGCAGTGGCTCTCGACTACCTGTACGAGGACGAATTTCCATCAGCGTGCCGGGGCTGGACAATTGATCCAGAGTATTCAAGATAAACGTCGCGTTACCTGAGCGAGGCGCTTGGTGCCCATTGCTGTTTTGTGCCGATGCCCATACGCGATCACTGAGTAGATCGGTGTCGGCAACTACCACTACATGGATATCGGTGGCTTTCTGCAACTGGGCTTTCTGCCCGTCAAAGCCGTCAGGGAACGCAGAATACGCCGGCCCCTGGATACGGGCCGCTATTACGTGGCGTTGACCACGGGCGGCCGCCTCGCTGAGCACTGAATCAAACGCACCATGCACGGCGAAGTGCTCAATTTCAAACAGAGCGGCTTGCCCGGAACTCTGGAGCAATGGGGTGAAGGAGGTACGGCTTTTTTTGAGTGGCATAAGAGCGCCACTGCTCAATACGGTCACATTGTCCAGTTTCCAGGCGCTGACATCGCTCTGCGCCAACGCCTCCCGGGGCAGGGTAAGCGCCGCAGGGTGGCGAACGGGAAGTTGCCCACTAACAAGAACGGCCGGCGTTGCGTAGAGACTGTCGGCCAACACTTTATTCGCAGGCATCTGCACGCCCCATGCCGCCAGCAACCCTTGCAGGCTGGAAGATAAAGCCGGGGGTTCGACGTTCGAGTCCAGGTCGCTGGATGGATCGATAAACATCATCAGCTTGCCTCCCCCCAGCACGAATTGATCAATCGCAAACAGGGTTTGCTCGGGCAGTCGAGAGGGTTGAACCAGCATCAAGGTGTTGACGTGCTCAGGAATATGCCGGGTTTCCTGGCCCAGACTCATGAGCTTGAACTGCCGACGGATTTCTTGCAGCAGTTGCCAGGGCGGTGTGGTTGCCTTGCCACGTTCATCCCGACTGCCATCCATGGGCAGCCCGGAGATCAGTCCAATCATGGGCTGTTCCGGGTGAGCGACTTTATGAATCAGATGGCTGATTTCATACTCCAGAAAGGCCTCCTGTTCAGGATTGAAAAAATCGATTCTTTGGGTGCCATGGTTCGCGCTGGTGCCGATCAAGCCGAAAAACCCTTGTGTACTGTCCAAGCCAAATAACCCGGCCTTGTATTCATCTTCGGAAAAGGGGGTCGGGTCAATCAGGTGCAGGTTGATCTTGCCATTCGCTACCTTTTCATACTCCCTGAGCAGTATCGCAACGCGTTGGGCATGGTTTTTCAAGGCTTCACTTTTCTGGGGATGTTTGCTTGAGTTGAAAAAGTAGAGATCCATGGGGCTCTCAAGCGAGGTGAGCAGGGTGTTCGTAGCGTCGGACAGGCTATGGATTTTTTGCTCTGAAAAATCCAGCCGCAGGTTGGGAAGTTTCAGTGCCCACACCAGATTGAAGGCGAGGAAAAGTAAGGGTATGACAATTATTGTCACGCTAAAGCTTATGGAGTTGCGCATTAAGGTTTTCCTTTCTCAACCTTTTCTAAAATTTAAAGTGACGCTTGTTGCGGTGAGAAAAGCGAAGATCATACTTGCGAAATACAACATGTCATGCAAGGTCATAAGGCCGTTGTCGATGGTGCTAAAGCGTGCCGGCGGGTTCAGGGAAATCAAACTTTCGATGATCCAGACAGGTGTGTGATGATTCAGGGCGTCCAGCACCGAAGATAAAGCACTGGCGGTGATCAACAAACCCATGGTGACGGTGAAAATAACAAGCCGGTGACGTGTCAGTACACAAATAAAACAACCAGCCGAAAGGTAGCCGCCAGCCAATAACCAGCTGCCCAGGTACTGGGATGCGATAACCAGATTGTCCGCCGTGCCTAGATAGTTGATGGTGATCACTGTCGGGAAGGTCAATAACAAGGCCAGCCCAGAAACCAGCCACGCGGCGAAAAACTTACCTGCAACCAACTCGAAGGCCGTCACCGGCAGTGTATTCATAAAAGCAATAGCGTTTTCATTGCGTTCATCTGACCAAAGGTGTGTGGTGAGAAAGGGAATCAGGAATAAGTACAGCCAAGTGTGAAGCTTAAAAAAAACATGCAGATCCGTCACTCGCTGATCAAGAAAGTTTTCTGAATAGAAGCCGAGTACTGCGTTGCCTGTCAAGAAAGCTGAAATGCTGAAATAAGTTGCCGGTGTGGAAAAATAACTGGCGAGTTGACGCTTGAGCATTACGGGTAGAAGTCTCACTTTAACGCCTCCTGGCTTAGTTGTTGAACGACGTCATTCAGGCGTCCAGACTCCAGACTCAACGAGTCGATTTTCCAGCGGCGATTGGCAATCAGCGCGCTGACATGGGGGTAAATTATTTGGCCCGGCATCGCCAGTACCGTCACGCAGCCAGGCGTGTACCGGTCCTCTTCGATACCGGCTACGCCAGGCAATACCGCCAGTGCCAGCAGGTCCAGCGGGGTTTCAGCTGCAAGTGTGACTGCCTGGTAGTAGCGGGAACTGCGCTGCAGTTCGGGCAGGGGAATGTCTGTCAGCAAACGGCCGCCAGCAATAACCAGCGCGCGGTTGCAGATGCTGGACAGCTCTTCGGGGTTGCGAGAGGCAACGATCACGCTCATCTCATTGGTTAACGACTTGATGAGCATCCTGACCTTGTTTTTTTGATAAGCGTCGAGGCCCTCTGTAGGTTCATCCAGTAATAGCAGTTTGGGATCATGCACAATGGCCTGGGCAATGGCCACTTTGCGTTTCAACCCTATGGACAGTGTTTCAATCGGGCATTTAAGTGTTCGCCAAAGCTCCAGTCGGGCGACGGCTCGGTCAACCATCTTGCGTTTTTCCATGCCACGGAATCCGCGAACTTCAGCAATGAAGTTGAGGAACCCTTTCACTGTCATGGTGCTATGGCTGACCGTGGACGCTGGTTGATAGCCAATTATTTTTTTTACCTGGAGAGGATGCGTTCCAATATCCACGTCCAGTATTTTTATATGGCCGAAACAGGGCTGGATTGAGCCAGCCAATAATTTGATTAGAGTTGTTTTGCCAGCACCATCGTTTCCAAATAGTCCTACACATTCCTGGCCTTTGGCGCAGAATGAAAAGTCACTGATGACGGCTTTTCTGCCAAGGTGTTTTGTTAGGTTTGTTATCTTGATCATTAAGCTTTTCTACTGAGTAAGCTTGGCAAAAATCGCTGCATTGACGAAGCCTCGATTAACCTGGGTGGGGGCAGGTTGTGAATTGTCGAAAAGTAAAAGATTGAAAAGTCTTGATCAGGTGATGTCAGGTATTTGTTTGTTAAAAAATGGTACGTTCAATAGACGGTCTTGGAAATGCCAAAGAGGTTGAATAAGGTAAGTCCTACATGTGACTCGATCATGCGCTGAAACAATTGCCTTGTTATTGGCGTTTGTATGACTGTCAGTTTTTTATCTAGCACGTATAGGAAGTTTTACCGTAACGGAGCCCTATTTCATGATGCTTCTACGTACTCTTGTTCTTGAACACTCTGGTCATGACACCCCGGTTAATGGTGCATTGCTCTGTGGTTTCGCTGTACCGAAGACGTCCTCAAACTATCTTGCCTATAGCCTGGATGAAGAAATGGAGCCCGGAAGTTCTCGGGTGTACATCGCGGCGTTGCGCAAAAAGTCGGAGCGGTATTTTCTTGGAAGCATTGATTCCAAGGAGGATCTGCAAGTGGCGATGCACGTCTTCAAGCAAATCCTCACCCTGGCGGCGGCATCTGGCATTAAAACCGGGAACGCGGCAGAGGCTCAGGTGCCTTACCATTTCATTGATCTGAAGGGCAGCAAACTGCCACCTGCCCGGCCAGAGGATCACCACTCGCTGGTGATCAAGAAGGCGCTGGTGATGAAGGTCATCACACTGGGAACTTCAGTGACCGGTTTGCCTGCTATCGAAAGCACAGAACTGATCGTCCCCTCTATTCGTTTCTCTTCGAAAATGGTGTCTCCTCCAAAGACTCCGAGCCGCCCTGAACCCGCATTGCCGGCGGTAGTGCAGGCTCCCATGATCGTCCCCGCACCGACGCTGCCAGATGAGGAGGTGCCGCCAACCCCGCAGGCCCCGTCATCGCTGTTTGAAGTAGACAGTACGCTGACCAATCTTGCCCGTGTGGCTCAGGAGTTGACGCAACAGAAACTCGCCGTACTCCTGCAGGAAGAAGCGCTTGAGCAGTTGACCCAGACCTTGAATGCCCGTGAAGAACACCTGGTCCATGGGGCGCAGGCGCAGCAGACCGAGCAGCGCCGCCTGGACGAATTGGCCCATCATCTGGATAGCCTTGCGACCCGGTTGCAGACCGATGATGTGGCGACTCACAAAAAAGCGGAGCAACTGGCGACCGGATTGGCGCATTTATCAGTCTTGCGGGACAGTCTCAGGGACGTGTTTCATCGTCTGGACGAAGCCCTGGAACCTGTGGCTGAGGCTGATCAACCCCTGGATAAGGGCGTGCCGGGGCATCCAGAAGCCGTCTGATGGGGGCTTTTTCTGAGGGGCGTCGTCGTCAGGTCTGGCTACTTTCCCCCGTTCATTTATCATCGATCCCTATCAACTGGAGTCAGTCAGCCATCGCCGTATGTCTGATGCGGCAGCTGTCTGAACATGTGGAAATTTCCTGGGGATGCGAAGCTTTTGAGTACCAAGCTGATTACCAAAGAAGGTCATGAAGCGCTGAAGAAAGAGCTTGATTACCTGTGGCGAGAAAAGCGTCCTGACACTACCCGTAAAGTGACCTGGGCAGCCTCGCTGGGGGACAGAAGCGAGAACGCCGATTACCAGTACAACAAGAAACTGCTGCGCGAGATTGATCGCCGTGTGCGCTACCTGCGCAAACGCCTGGAAGACATGCGCGTGGTTGAGTACATGCCCGAGCAGGAGGGCAAAGTATTTTTTGGCGCCTGGGTAGATATCGAGAATGAGCAGGGCGAGACCAAGCGCTTTCGCATTGTCGGCTACGACGAAATTTATGAGCGCATGGACTACATCTCCATCGACTCGCCCATGGCCAGGGCGCTGCTGCGCAAGGAGGTGGACGATGAGGCTATCGTGCAGACCCCGGGCGGTGAAGTGTGCTGGTGGATCACTGGTATCGAGTACGTGAAGTAGGCATTGATGGCCCGCTCTCTGAAAGGAGGGCGGGCCATCAACGTTTTAGCCTTCGCGCAACACCGTCAATGGGCTGGCATTCAACGCCCGGCGTGTACCGAATACTCCGGCACCACCAATCAGCACGGCCCCGATGACCGGCAGCACCAGCAACCAGGGGTGAGGTTGCCAAGCCAGGTCGAAGGCATAGCGGTACAACACCAGGGTCACCAGTTCCGTCCCCAGCGCCGCCAACAGGCCGCTGACCGCGCCCAACAGGCCGAATTCGATACGCCGGGCCTTGACCAGCAACTTGCGCTCCGCCCCCAGGGCACGCAGCAGCGCGCCTTGGCGGATACGTTCATCCAGCGTGGCTTGCAGGCCGGAGAACAACACCGCCATGCCCGCCGCCAGTACAAACAGCAACACGTACTCCACCGCTAGCGTGACTTGGGCCAGAATACTGCGCAACTGCGCGAGCAAGGCTTCGACCTGCAGGATGGTTACTGCCGGGAAAGCCCGGGACAGGTCGACGATCTGCTGGTCATGGCCGGGAGCCAGATAGAAGCTGGTCAGGTAGGTGGCCGGCAGGTCTTTCAAGGTTCCCGGCTGGAAGATCATGAAGAAGTTAGGCTGGAAGTTGTCCCAGTTGATCTCCCGCAGACTGGTGACGCGGGCTTCACGGTTTTCCCCGCCGATGGTGAAGACCAGGTGGTCATTAAGCTTGAGCTTCAGGCTTTCGGCGACCTTGGTTTCCACCGAGACACCGGGAATCTCATCGGTGGGTTGGCTTGACCACCATGAGCCCGACGTCAGGCTGTTGCCCGGTGGCAAGTCCGCGGCCCAGGTCAGGCTCAGGTCGCGCTGCACCGCGCGATCGCCACTGGAGTCCTTGCTGACAATTTGCTGCACAGGTTCGCCATTGATGCTGATTAGCCGTCCCGGCACCACCGGGTACAACGGCGCCGACTGCGCCTGCAATTCCAGCAGGCGAGCGCCGAAGGCTTCCTTGTCGGCGGGCAGGATGTTCAGGGCAAAGTAGTTGGGTGCGTCCTTGGGCAACTGGTTCTGCCAGGTGTCCAGCAGCTCCCCTCGCAGCAGCGCGATCAAACCCATGGACAGCAGGATCAGGCCGAAGGCCAGGGATTGTCCCGCTGCCGCCAGTGGGTGGCGCAACAACTGGCCCAGTCCCAGGCGCCAGGGCAGGGACGCGCGGGCCAGCAACCGTCGCAGGCTTTGCAACAGCAGCAGGAGCAGGCCACCCAGAACCAATGCCGCAATGACGCCGCCGCCAAGCAGGGCGAAGGTCAGTACCAGATCCAGGCTCAAGCGCCACATGATCAGGCCCAGGGCGAACAGCGCGGCGCCATAGACCATCCAGGTGCTGGACGGGATAGGCAGTAAATCGCGGCGCAACACTCGCAGCGGCGGCACGCGACCCAGCGCGGCCAGGGGCGGCAGGGCGAAACCGGCGAGGGCTACGAGCCCGGTGCCGATCCCGGCAATGGCTGGCAACAGCCCGCCCGGCGGAACGTCTGCCGGCAGCAGGTCGTGCAACAGATAAAACAATCCCAATTGCGCCAGCCAGCCGAGCAGGGCACCGCTAAGGCTGGCCAGCAACCCCAGTACGGTCAGTTGCAGGCTGAACAGCAGCATCGTTTCCCGTCGCGACAAGCCGAGGCAGCGCAGCAGGGCGCTGGCATCAAAGCGTCGACTGGCAAAGCGATTTGCTGAAAGTGCCACCGCCACGCCGGACAGCAACACTGCCACCAGGCTGGCCATGTTCAGGTAGCGTTCGGCCTTGCCCAGGGCACCGCCGATTTGCTGGTTGCCATCCCGTGCGTCCTGCAGGCGCTGGTTGGCAGCGAGACCTGGGCTGATCAGGTCGCGATAGGTTTGCAGGGCAGTGCTGGCTTGCGGCGCACGCCATAGCTCACGGTAGCTGACGCGGCTGCCGGGCTGTACCACGCCCGTGGCTTCAAGATCGGCCAGGTTGATCATCACCCGTGGTGTGAGGCTGTACAGGTTGCCGGCGCGATCTGGTTCATAGGTCAGCACGCGGGCCATGCGCAGGGTCTTCATGCCGACGTCGATGCTGTCGCCAATCTTCATGTCCAGCGCCGTCAACAGGCGCGCCTCGACCCAGGCTTCTCCGGGCTTAGGCCCGCCGCCGGGTATTTGCTCGGCGAAGGGTTCGGCGGCGCTTTTAAGCTCACCGCGTAGCGGGTATTGCTCGTTGACCGCCTTGATGCTTGACAGCTGGATGCTGTTATCGGTGGCGATGACGCTGGAAAACTCCACGACCCTGGCATGTGCCAGACCCAACTCGGTTCCGCTTCTGATCTGCTCGGGGCGGGCCGGGGAGCTGCCTTCGAGTACTAGGTCGGCGCCAAGGAATTCCGTGGCGCGTAACAGCATCGCACCGTTGAGGCGTGCACCGAAGTAACCGATGGCGGTGCTGGCGGCTACGGCCACCAGCAGGGCAAAGAACAACACGCGCAATTCGCCGGCACGGGCATCGCGCAGCAATTGGCGTAGGGCAAGGCTGATCAGGCGCAACAGCGGCAAACGTGCCATCAAGGCTCCAGGGGGGCGACCATCAGGCCGGCTTCAAGGCGGATCAGGCGTCGGCAGCGATGGGCCAGGCGCTCGTCGTGGGTCACCAGCACCAGGGTTGTGCCGTTCTCTTTATTGAGTTCGAACAGCAGGTCGCTGATGCGCTCGCCGGTGTGGCTATCGAGGTTGCCGGTGGGTTCGTCGGCAAACAGCACGTCCGGTTCGGCGGCGAAAGCCCGGGCAATGGCGACCCGCTGTTGCTCGCCACCGGAGAGCTGGCGCGGGGAGTGGGTCAGGCGCTGGCCCAGGCCGACGCGCTCCAGCAGGTGCCTGGCGCGTTCGCGGGCATCTTTGCGGCCGTCCAGTTCCAGAGGCAGCATGACGTTTTCCAGGGCGTTGAGGCTGTCCAGCAATTGGAACGACTGGAACACAAAGCCAACGTGTTCAGCCCTGATGCGTGCGCGCTGGTCTTCGTCCAGGGTGCTCAGGGCAAGCCCGGCAAGCGTGACTTCGCCACTGCTGGGCAGGTCGAGGCCGGCCAGTAGGCCCAGGAGAGTGGATTTGCCGGAACCGGAGCTGCCGACGATAGCCAGGCTATCGCCCTTGTTCAGTTCCAGGCTCAGTTCGTGCAGGATGGTCAGTTCACCTTCCGCGCTGGGAACCACTTTGCTAAGGTTCCGCGCAGTGAGAATGCTTGCGCCCATGGAGAGTCCGATGCGAATGTGGTTTTTGAGTGCTGGCCTGGCCTTGATGTGCATGGCCCAGAACGCAGCGGCGGGTACAGTCCTGATCGTTGGCGATAGTATCAGTGCCGGTTTCGGCCTGGATACCAGCAAAGGGTGGGTCGCGTTGTTGGAGCAGCGGCTCAAGAGCGAAGGTTTCGACGACAAGGTGGTCAATGCGTCCATCAGTGGTGACACCAGTGCCGGAGGCCTGGCGCGGCTACCCGCGGCGCTTGCAGAGCATAAGCCGGACCTGGTGATCCTTGAGCTGGGGGGCAACGATGGCCTGCGTGGTCAGTTGCCAACGCAATTGCAACAAAATCTTGCTTCGATGATCGACCAGTCCAGGGACAGTGGTGCCAAGGTGCTGCTGTTGGGCATGCAGTTGCCGCCCAATTATGGAAAGCGTTATACCGAGTCTTTCGCCGAGGTTTACGGCAAGTTGGCTGAAGAGAAAAAGGTCCCGCTGGTGCCGTTTTTCCTCGAAGGAATCGGTGGTCATCCCGACCTGATGCAAGCCGACGGACTGCACCCGGCGGTCAGTGCCCAGGGCAAGTTGCTGGAAAATGTCTGGCCGACGCTAAAACCGCTGCTATGACGCTTTTCTAGTGGCGGTCTTTCGGCTAAGGTGGCGCCCCCCGATTTGGTGCCCCCGATGTCGTCGCGTCCTGCCTGGTCCCTGTTTGCCTACCAACTGATCGAGCCTGACGAACAGTTGGACCTGTTCGCCTGCCAGGAAGCCAGGGTGCACCTGGTGCCGCGTCAGTTGGAGTTGGGCGGCTCGATCGATCGCACTCTCTGCGGTACGTTGCTGCCTGCCCAACCGCGCTGGTCGGCAGTGGATCGCACGATTTTTCAGGATCAACGCCTGTGCCCCTTGTGCCGGGCGATTCTAGAATCGCAAAAACGTGGTACGCCGCCGATCTGGCCCGAGCTGCGCTTCGAGCTTTGACTGTGGGTGCCCGCGAGGCTCCCGTGTACAATCAATTTTTTATTACCCGTCGATCTGCGAAGGATTTTCCGGATGTTGTCGCACCTCCCTGCCGTCACTCGCTGCCTGTCTCTCGCTGCACTCTGTGCCGCCGGTCCTGTTGCAGCCTTGCAGTTGCCCTTGCCACTACCGGGTGAAGACATCGTCGGCCAGGTCCAGGTGATCAAGGCCAAGTACGAAGACACCTTTGCCGACCTGGGCACCACCTATGACCTGGGTTATTCAGAGATGGTCGCGGCCAACCCTGGTGTTGATGCCTGGTTGCCGGGGGCGGGAACCGAGATCGTTCTGCCAACCCGTTTCATTTTGCCGCCGGGGCCCCGTGAAGGGATTGTGATCAACCTGGCCGAGTACCGGTTGTACTACTACCCCAAGGGCCAGAGCGTCGTTTACACCTTTCCCCTGGGGATTGGTCGCGAAGGTTGGGGCTCGCCGATCGCTCACACCAGCATCATCGCCAAGACCCCGAACCCGACCTGGACGCCGCCGGCTTCGATCAAGGCTGAGCACGCTGCCAACGGTGATCCGCTGCCCAACGTGGTGCCAGCAGGCCCGAACAACCCTCTGGGGCCGTTCAAGTTCACCCTGGGCACGCCGGGCTACCTGATTCACGGCTCCAACGCGAAGTTCGGCATCGGTACCCGTACCAGCCACGGTTGCTTTCGCATGTTCAACAAAAATGTGCTGCAAATGGCGGGCATGGTGCCAGTGGGCACGTCCGTGCGGATTATCAACGACGCCTACAAGTTCGGCATGAGCGGCGGCAAGGTTTACCTGGAAGCTCATACGCCACTGAACGACGATGGCACGCCGTCGGTGGTGGACAAGCACACAGCGGTGATCAATGCCTTGCTCAAGCGTGAAGACCTGTCGAAGAACCTGCGGGTCAATTGGGATGAGGTGCGTGATGTAGTCGCGGCCGAAGACGGCTTACCGGTAGAAATCGGGGTGCCGGGTGATGCGCCGATGGTTTCGAGCGCGCCGATCGATCTGCAGCAGTAGTTGAAGTAGCCAGGACCCGTTACGGCGTTGCGCTGTAGCGGGTTTTTTATTATCCGGGATTCGGAGTCGGATCCCGGGCAATAAAAAGCCGATCCAAAAATGGATCGGCTTGATAATAACCCCGAGGGATTATTACTTGCGGCTTGCTTTCTCAAGCATGCGCAGAGCGCGCTCGTTAGCTTCGTCAGCAGTCTGTTGTGCTTTTTGAGCAGCAGCCAGAGCTTCATCAGCTTTACGATATGCTTCGTCTGCACGAGCCTGGGAGCGAGCTGCTGCGTCTTCAGTTGCAGTCAGACGAGCTTCGGTTTCTTTGGAGACGCTGCTGCAACCGGTAGCCATAACTGCGACCAGAGCCAGAGCAGAGAATTTCAGAACGTTGTTCATCGTGTTCCCCTTCAAGGACTTTCTATTAAATGGCTACTTTCTCAGAGTGAGCTAATAGCCGGCATACATACTACCCATTACTTGTAGTAAGTAAACTGACGTAGCGCAAGAAGCAAAAAAAATTCTTGTGCCGAATCTATTTTGGCTAATCTTTAGCGAGTTTGTATAAAAAACATCCAGTTTTCGTGGTTCTGCGCAAAATTGGATCCAGGCGCAAAGCACCGGCTGGCACGTGTTAAGCGGTGTAAAGAGAAGTCAAATTATATATTGGTGTTGACACTATTTTTCAGATTGTATTTTCGCCGACAGGTATCTTTTGTGCATGTTGAGGTGACTTTAAGAGAGGCTGTTCGTCTCAAGCTTCAATTGCCGGCAATGTTCAGGCCATCGACCCAAGGATGCTCGATCGGCCCTTTCTATGTCTGCCAGCGACGGGGGATGACGAGTGCGCCTTGAGCAATTTCGGGATTGGTGCCTACTATTCCTACGTGCTGGTTATGAGCGCTGTAGGGCTTTTCTCGTTGTCGAAACCTGGCACGGGGTGGCGTAGATGTTCCTTCGCCGGAAAAACATCGGTAAGGTAAGGGTCATAAACCAAGACCCGCGAGGAGTAGTGATGAGCGAGGCGTTGTCCATCCACCATGACCAGACAGGTCATCAGTTCGAGACCAATGTGGACGGTCATCGTGCTTACCTGACCTATATGGATCTCGGGAAGCAGACCCTGGATATCTATCGGACGTTCGTGCCCAACGCCCTGCGGGGGCGCGGCATTGCCGCTGCGCTCACCGAACAGGCGCTGCAGTACGCCGAGAGTATGGGTTACACGGTGATCCCATCCTGCTCTTATGTTGAACGCTACATGGAGCGCCACCAGCGCCATGCTGCGAAGCTCTGAGCAGTAGAGACCCATAAAAAACGCCGGGCTTAGCCCGGCGTTTTTGTGTGCGCAGTGTGGGTTCAGGTGCGTTTGCGCTTGGGCAATACGTCCTTGAGCTTGGCGTGCATGCTGCGCAGGGTGGTCTCGGTGGCAGCCCAGTCGATGCAGGCATCGGTGACCGATACGCCGTATTGCAGGTCGGCCAAATCCTTGGGAATCGCCTGGCAGCCCCAGTTCAGGTGACTCTCGACCATCAGGCCGATAATCGACTGGTTGCCTTCGAGGATCTGGTTGGCGACGTTCTCCATCACCAGCGGTTGCAGGGCCGGGTCCTTGTTGGAGTTGGCGTGGCTGCAGTCGACCATGATGTTCGGCTTGATCTTCGCCTTGTTGAGCGCCTGTTCGCACAGGGCCACGCTGACCGAATCATAGTTGGGCTTGCCGTTGCCGCCGCGCAGCACCACGTGACCGTAGGCGTTGCCTTTGGTGGTGACGATGGAAACGCCACCTTCCTGGTTGATCCCCAGGAAACGGTGCGGGCTGGAAACCGACTGCAGGGCGTTGATCGCCACGGTCAGGCCGCCATCAGTGCCGTTCTTGAAGCCCACGGCCGAAGACAAACCGGAGGCCATTTCCCGGTGGGTCTGGGATTCGGTGGTGCGCGCACCAATCGCCGACCAACTGATCAGGTCTTGCAGGTACTGCGGGGAAATCGGGTCCAGGGCCTCGGTCGCGGTCGGCAGCCCCATTTCTGCCAGCTCCAGCAGCAACTTGCGGCCGATGTGCAGGCCGTCCTGGATCTTGAACGAGTCGTCCAGGTAAGGGTCGTTGATCAAGCCTTTCCAGCCCACGGTGGTACGCGGCTTCTCGAAATAGACGCGCATTACCAGATACAAGGTGTCGGACACTTCTGCAGCCAGCACTTTCAGACGCTCTGCGTACTCGTGAGCAGCCTTGAGATCGTGGATCGAGCAGGGCCCGATCACCACGAACAGGCGGTGGTCAGTGCCGTCAAGAATGTCACGAATGACTTCGCGACCCTTGGTGACGGTGTGCAGGGCAGCATCGCTCAAAGGGATTTCGCGCTTGAGCTGATCAGGTGTGATCAGGGTCTCGTTGGATTCGACGTTTAGGTCGTTGATCGGTAAATCAGCCATCGTGTTACTCGTCAGGGTCACGGGTGCCGGCCGCCAGCGATCCCCGTGCGGCGGAGCACAGCATGATTTAGATGCAGCGGGGAGCCGAACCTTAGCGCGTAACAAGCCTGCTCGACAATGGGCAATTGCGCGCGCTGTCGCCCGGCCTGATAGTCTGCTGTCCAGTTTATGGCCGTGGTAGAGATAGAGTGAAAGCGCTTGAATTGACCGATCTGGATATCGACCAGCAGTTGTTGGGGCTACCGGGCACGTCATTGCTGGTGTTTACCAGCGTCGGTTGTTCCAGTTGCCGTTGGGCGCGTCAGCAGTTGCCAGGCTGGGCCTTGCCAGTAGACAGAGTGTGCTGGATTGATGCCGGCCATAATGGTGGGGCCGTCGAGCGTTACCAGATCTTTCATTTGCCGGCACTGTTTGTAGTGTGCGACGGTCAATTCCACGGAGCCTTGCAGGCGCGCCTGACCGCCAGCGACCTCACTCATGGCGTGGAGCAGGCGCTCACGCGAAAACCAGAGGAGTTGCCATGATGAGTGCTGCAGACCAGGCGCCGCGAATCGGCATTATCGGCACCGGCGCCATCGGTGGCTTTTACGGCTTGATGCTGGCGCGCGCCGGATTCGATGTGCACTTTCTGTTGCGCAGCGAGTTCCCGGCGGTGAGTGAGCGAGGCCTGAAGCTTAATAGTGCGGTCCATGGGGTGTTGAGCCTCAACCCGGTCCAGGCTTACGCCCGTGCGGCCGATATGCCGCCTTGCGACTGGCTGTTGGTGGGGACCAAAACCACCGGTAATGTCGAATTGGCACCGACCATCGCCCAAGTAGCGGCGCCGGGCGCCAAGGTGGTGTTGCTGCAAAATGGTCTGGACGTCGAGGACAGCTTGCGCGAACACCTGCCGGATTCGCTGCATCTGTTGGGTGGCCTTTGTTACATCTGCGTGCATCGCTCAGCACCTGGCATCGTCGAGCATCAGGCGATGGGCCGGGTCAATCTTGGCTATCACAGTGGTAGTGCCGCGAACGATGAGACCCGCCGGCAAGCGATTGTCGAAGAAGGCGCCGCGTTGTTTCACCGGGCGGGTATTGAATCCCAGGCCATGGCCAATCTGCATCAGGCGCGCTGGCATAAACTGGTGTGGAATGTGCCCTATAACGGTCTTTCGGTATTGCTCGGTGCGGGGACCACGGAGTTGATGGCTGATGAGGCGAGCCGTGCAATGATCCAGGCATTGATGGCTGAAGTGGTGCAGGGCGCACGGGCGTGCGGCCATGAGATTGCGCCGAGCTATGCCGAGCAGATGTTCCAGATGACCGAGAGCCTGGCCGATTACTGGCCGAGCATGTATCACGATCACCTGCACAAGCGCCCGCTGGAACTGGCGGCCATCTACGCCCGGCCATTGGCCGCCGCCAGGGCTGCAGGTTGTGAGTTGCCACGGATGCAGGCGCTGTATCAGGCCTTGAGTTTTATCGATCGACGCAACGGCTGAGCGGGGAAAAGAACATGGCAAAGGGTATGGGCGAAAAACTCGTATTGGCGATCTCTTCGCGGGCGTTATTCGACCTGAGCGAAAGCCACAAGGTCTACCTGGCGCAAGGTGTCGAGGCCTACCGCAAGTACCAGATTGACCATGAGGAGGAAATCCTTGAACCGGGTGATGCCTACCCGCTGGTCAAGAAACTGCTGAGCCTCAACGCCAGTCTTGGACGGGCGCGGGTCGAAGTGGTGCTGGTATCACGCAACAGTGCCGATACCGGTTTGCGGGTGTTCAATTCGATCCAGCATTACGGGCTGGATATTTCCCGCGCTGCGTTTGTAGGAGGGCGTAGTCCTTATCCTTATTTGGCAGCGTTTGGTTGCCATTTGTTTCTCTCCACCCACGCTGAAGACGTACGCAGCGCCCTGGATGCCGGGTTTGCTGCGGCGACGATTCTTTCTGGCGGCGCCCGTCGGGCATCCAGCGCTGAATTGCGAATTGCCTTCGACGGCGATGCCGTACTGTTTTCCGACGAGTCGGAACGTATCTACCAGTCAGGTGGCCTGGAAGCGTTCCAGGCCAGCGAGCGGGAGTCGGCACGCGAGCCGCTGCGTGGCGGTCCCTTCAAGGGGTTCCTGGCGGCGCTCAACCTGTTGCAACGTGAGTTTCCTGACGAGGCCTGCCCGATCCGTACGGCGCTGGTGACCGCCCGCTCGGCACCTTCCCACGAGCGGGTGATCCGTACCTTGCGCGAGTGGGACATCCGCCTGGACGAGTCGCTGTTTCTCGGCGGCCTGGAAAAATCGGCCTTTCTTGAAGCCTTCGCCGCCGATGTGTTTTTCGACGATCAGGCCGGTCATTGCGAGAAAGCCCGGGAAGTGGTGGCCACCGGACATGTACCCCATGGCATCAGCAACGAGCTGAAAATCCAGGTTGAGTGAGCAAGCCTCCTAACTCGCAAAGGCGCTGCTAAGCTCAATCAATATTCGCCATCCTGGCACTCCAGGAGGTTCTATGATTCGCTCGATGTTGTATGCCACTGACCTTGGCCTGTATGCGCCCTATGTGATGCAACATGCGCTGGCGCTGGCGCGAACGTTCAAGGCCGAGCTGTACGTGATTCATGTGGTTGAGCCCCTTGGGCTGTTCGCCGAATCCGTCTTGCAAAGTTACCTTGATGAGCAGGCCCTGAGTGAATGGCAGAGCCAGGGGCTGAGCACCGTGATGGCCAATATCGAGCAGCGGGTGCTGGACAGTTTTCGCGAGGAGGTTGGGGAGGGCGAGCAGGACCTCAAGTTGATCCAGTCGGTGCGGGTAATTCAGGGCGACCCCTCGCAGGTGATTCTCGACCAAGCGCAGAAACTCTCCGTGGATTTGTTGATCGTAGGTAGTCATAGCCAAGGCGCCGGGGTGGCGACGCCGCTGGGGCGAACCGCTGCACGAGTGTTGCAGCTGTCCCAGGTGCCGGTGTATTTGGTGCCGTTGTTGCAACGTCGACGCAGGGATGACATGTGATTGGTAGAAAACGATAAAAAGTTCTAGATTTATCCATCTAACCTTTAATATAGTTATATACCGTCGCTGATACCCGTGGCGTCTATCTGCTTTGAGGGATACATATGAAGCTTCAGCAACTGCGCTACATCTGGGAAGTGGCGCACCACGACCTCAACGTTTCCGCCACGGCTCAAAGCCTCTACACCTCGCAACCGGGTATCAGCAAGCAGATCCGCCTGCTCGAAGACGAGCTGGGCGTCGAAGTCTTCGCGCGCAGCGGTAAACACCTGACCCGCGTCACCCCGGCCGGTGAGCGCATCATCAACACTGCTGGCGAAATCCTGCGCAAGGTTGAAAGCATCAAGCAGATCGCCCAGGAATTCTCCAACGAGAAAAAAGGCACCCTGTCGATTGCCACCACGCACACCCAGGCACGTTATGCGCTGCCACCGGTGATCAGCAGTTTTATCAAGCAGTACCCGGACGTGGCCCTGCATATGCACCAGGGCTCGCCGATGCAGATCGCCGAGATGGCCGCCGACGGTACCGTCGATTTTGCCATTGCTACCGAAGCCCTGGAGCTGTTCGGTGACCTGGTGATGATGCCGTGCTACCGCTGGAACCGCTGCGTCGTGGTTCCGCAAGGTCACCCATTGGCCAAGCTGCCGAAGCTGACCCTCGAAGCCCTGGCTGAATACCCGATCGTTACCTATGTGTTCGGTTTTACCGGTCGCTCCAAGCTCGACGAAGCCTTCAGTCATCGCGGCCTGACGCCGAAAGTGGTGTTCACTGCCGCCGACGCCGACGTGATCAAAACCTATGTGCGCCTGGGCCTGGGTGTCGGTATCGTCGCCAAGATGGCGGTCGATACCAAACTCGACAGCGACCTGGTGGTGTTGGATGCCAGCGATTTGTTCGAATCCAGCGTGACCAAGATCGGCTTCCGTCGTGGCACTTTCCTGCGGGGCTTCATGTGCGATTTCATTGAGAAGTTTGCTCCGCACCTGACCCGTGAAGTCATGGCCAAGGCTATCCAGTGCCATAACAAGCAGGAACTGGAAGACTTGTTCGACGGCGTTGAACTACCGGTTCACTGATCGGCTCACTTAACCTCGGTAACAGCAAACTGTTGCCGAGCGCCCGCCACCAGAATCTCCACCTCGTCCCCCTCGAACTTGCCCAGCAGGCTTTTGCCCAGGGGTGAGCGTGGGGTGATGACGGTCACCAGCTGCCCCACCACATAAACCTTCAAGCCCGCCGCATCCGGCCCAAGAAACAGCCATTGCTGGCGACCGTTGTCGTCCTCCAGGCCGAGTAGCGCGCCCACTTCAATCCCCCGTTGATCATCGTAGGGGCGCAGGTTCAGGTTCTGGCACAAGGTCAGCGCCTGCTTGATTTCCTCGACACGCTTGGCTTGGCCGGCCGCCAGATAAGAAGCTTCCAGCCCCAGAGTGTCGTATTTGTTTTCCGCGATATTTTCTTCGTGGGTCGCAGTTTCGTAGGCGGTTTGCGCGGCGCGTTGGGCGACGTCGAGGTCGACGATGAGTTTTTCCAGGATCAACTGGTGGACGGCGTATTTATTCATGGGTCTGCTTGATCATCAGTCGCAAAATTGCAGGACATTGGCTCGGCTTTTGTCGCTGGGGGCATTCTGGTCCTGTTGCAGCCAGAACTGGCATTTGGGGTTGGACAGGTTACGCGGGTTGTTGCGCGCCTGGTCCAGGACCTGCTGTTGTTCCTGCTTGCGCAGGTTGTCCTGATACTGCTCGAACATTCGGTTAGGTGGCTCTGGTGCAACCACCGCGGGTTTGCCTAACTGCTGCACAGCCTGGGCGACGGGCGCCAGGGTTTGTTCGAACAGATAATGCGAGGCCAGCCAAGTGGTCAATGCAATGGCGATAAACCCCAGCCACAGGCCCAGGGCAATGGCGACACTGAGTTTGAACGGTGATAGCGGGCGGTCTGACATGGCGGCCTCCTGGCAGGCGTTTGCGGCAAGCTGCGGATTGTCGCACAGCCCTCTTGCAGAATAATCGCTATCAACCCTTCTGCATTGCAGCATTTATGCGGACAATCGAGCCTTTGAGCGTTGGAGCCCGGAATGAAAGCCCGCTGGGATATTTTTTGCAGTGTCGTCGACAACTACGGCGACATCGGCGTGACTTGGCGCCTGGCCCGGCAATTGGTGGCGGAGCATGCTTGCGTCGTGCGTTTGTGGGTGGACGACCTGCGGGCATTTGAGCGCATGTGTCCTCAGATTGATGTGCAGTTGGATCAGCAATGGCGCGAAGGTGTCGAGGTGCGCCATTGGCCAGCTGACTGGCAAGCAACCGATGCGGCAGACGTGGTCATTGCCGCCTTCGCCTGTCAGTTGCCGGCTGACTATATGGAGGCCATGGCCGAGCGCGAGAACATACCGCTGTGGATGAACCTGGACTACTTGAGCGCCGAGGACTGGGTGGTCGGTTGTCACGGCCTGCCGTCAGTGAAGTTCAAAGGCGTGCAAAAGTACTTCTTCTTTCCGGGGTTTCGTCCGCAGACAGGCGGTTTGCTGCGTGAGGCCGGATTGCTGGAGCAGCGTCGGGCCTTTCAAAATGACCCGCAGGCCCGGCAACAATTTCTGCAGGCGCTCGGGGTTTTTCCTGTGCCGGGTGCGCGGCTGATGTCGCTGTTTGCCTATGAAAATGCCGGGCTGGCCAGTTGGCTGGACGTGTTGGCGGCCGATGGGCGAGCGACCCATCTGTTGGTGCCGCAAGGGCGAATTCTCGGCGATGTGCAGCGTTGGTTGGGCGTGGATAGCTTGGCGGTGGGGGCGGTGCACCCGCGCGGCGCTCTGACGGTTCAGGTGCTGCCATTCGTGCCACAGGATCAATACGATCGACTGCTGTGGTGCTGTGACTTCAATGCCGTACGCGGCGAAGACTCCTTCGTGCGGGCGCAATGGGCCGGGCGTCCTTTGCTGTGGCATATCTACCGCCAGGATGAAGACATCCATCTGGACAAGCTCGATGCTTTCCTGGCGCTGTACACCGAAGGCTTGTCGCCGGCCGCGAAAGTCGCGCTGGTTGACCTTTGGCAGGCGTGGAACGCTGATGGCGATATGACCAAAAGTTGGAAAATGCTGCTTGAACACTGGCCGGAAGTGACCGTTCATGCCGAACAGTGGTGTCTGGAACAAGGCTTGCAGGCAGATCTTGCGACGGCACTGGTACAGTTTTATGTAAACCATACAGGCAGTGAGGGACCCCAATGATTGCTCGGCGGAACCCTCTATGTGTACCAAGCGAGACACAACACTGTTACAAACTGTCCTTGCCCGTCCCTATCTGTACAGGAGGGAGGGTGTCTACTACCTGCGTATGCGCCCTGTAGGGTCCACAAAGAATCTCTTCACGGTATCCTTACGAACCACTGAACGACCACAGGCCACAGAGTTGACCAAAGACATCCTTGCAGCCCTCGCAGTGTTCCACCTCGACAACCGTGAAGCCTCATGGGCTGACATCAAGGAACGCCTCTCCTTCGTGGCTCTCAACGCTCTCTGGCTGCCCCACACAGACGCTTCGCTATCAGCCTATGAGTCGATCTATGGGGACCTACATGACAAGGTGAGCTTGGCTTCAGCCCACATGACTTTGTACCTGGATCACCACCGAGGGGTCATTGGGGCGCAAAGGATTCTCGAAGCATCCCTTAAGCGTCTTAAAGGCGACTCAAAGGACCTTGTGGATATCGTGGACAGTCTTGACGGTATCGTGGGGGCTGGGCCTGCTCTCTCCCTTAAGGCACACCAAGAGCCCTTGCACTGGGATTGGACGAGCCCCATGAAAGACAGGACACCGTTTCCCCCTTACGATAAGGGATAGGCAAACGGTTATGTTTATGACTAATAGCAACGACAAGAGTGGGGA